>DATLIY010000007.1:659675-1319350 GCA_035539175.1 Acidisarcina sp.
AATCGTCAGGCCGACGTCCCGAATAGCAAAAACAGTAAGCGTATTTGCCACCGCCCAAAGCGCACCCGCCAGAATCGCCCAGGGAATGAGGTGCTTGTTGTCACCCAGATCTGCGAATACCGAGCGCGTTCCCTTCAGAAGCGTTGGGAAGGTCCACCTTGCAATGAAGACACCCGCAACCATGCAAAGCGAAATTGCGAATGGAGAGAATCCTGAATTCACAAGCTTTGTAGGGGCCTCAGCAGCTCCCAGCCACACGCCCGCGGCCAGTCCGCAAAAAACGCCTAGCGTGTGGGTAGAAGCGAACCTCTTTAGCGCCGACCTGGTATCCGGCGCGTTGACTTGAAGTACTTCTTTCATTCAGGACACCTTAATGTGCAGTTGGTCCTTTCGCGCGCCTAAGGCGGGTAGTCGCAACAAGATCAACCAGAGACTGGAAGTACTCTAGTGTAGGACGACCAAAAGAGCGAGCCCGATCAACAAGACTATTATTGGTATTACGAAGTGGCTGTCCGTTAGAACTGCTTTTACTGTCTGTCCTCGGGTCATCTTCTATCCACCTTGGGGATTGCGATTGGGAGAGTCAGTGTGGACTCAACTCTCTGCTCCCGGTCCCCCGCGCGTCCAATGAGGGCTTGGCTCCAACGTCATCGCTCCCGCAGTCAGCGTCATGGCTTGCGGAGATCCCTGTTTCCTTTTGGAGTCGCAGCGGTGCTCTTTCCAGAAGAACACAGAATGCAGAGTTCCTGCACGATGCCTTTTCCCTCAGCCACGGTGAAGATCCGATCCACGGCGGGCAGAGTTACTTTTTCGATGAGACCACTGGCCCAGTGTATCGCAACGAGATCCACTCGTTTCGCATCGCCAATTCCGAGGTAAGCGCGAAAGTCGTTCGACGAAGCAAGCTTCTGCCGCTGATCACGTCCGCACGTTGCCGCATTAGTGTCGGCGGGAGATCCATGTTGCGCAGCCGGAGTGGCCGCCAGAAAGCAGCCCATGCCTGACGCGGGCGCGCAGGCCGCTCTCTTCTCTTGTAAAAACAACAACTACTTTGCCAGGTGCTCTGCTCAAATGCCGCAGAGATGCACCTGAACGCCAAGCTCGGCAAACATCGCGGCCTTCGCAGCCAGCGCACGATCGGCAATTTGCGGTGTGGGAGCATAAGCCACACTCACATGATTAGCGTGATGCCTGGCCATGAACTGGCTCTGCGAGACTCCATGCAGCACTACATGCATCATGGGCCATTGTGGCGTCGTAGCCTGCCAGCGACGCTCGGTCTCTTCGGCAGGTAGTTCGACTGCCGTAGCGCGGCCCATGTCTACGTGCACCCGTCCACCTTCCACAAAAACGCGGCTCCAGACCACTGGCCCCGGTTTGCAGACGCCTTTCAGCGTGCCTCCGCCCAGGGGGAAAAACATCGGCGGCTGGCGCTCGCTTACTGCCTTGGCGTATCCACCACTCAAGTGCGACGCAGGCACTGCACCCGATATCTGAAATACCCATACGAAGTCGTCGATGCCCTGCCCCTTATAATGCTCACCCCAGCGAACATCGTGCAGCGTGGTCGCAGGATCCAGTTGCATGGAGTTCCAGACGCGGTTGGTGATCAGAGCATCCAGGCCGGCGCCTTCATCCACTTCATTGAAGTGCGGCAGCGGTTGCCCTGCGTAGAGCTCACGTCCATCTTTTGAGAAGACCGGAGGCCGCTCCGCATTGTTCAGCAGGCCCTCAACCAGGTCCGACGCCGGAACCATGTCCTTGAGGCCCTGCTGATACTGAATGCCAATGACATCGCAACCAAAGTCAGCGGCAATGCGCATCGCGGCGATATACATTTTGCACTGCGCCAGGATCTGCGCGTCGGTCAGGTCCGTTGCTTCGTTTGGACCGGTCTTGAAGGTCATGCCGCGCTCATCCATCCAGGTGCGAACCTTTTGCGCTTCGGCATCGGAGATGTCGCGCATGGCGGCGACCAGCGCAGACTGGCTCAACCGCTCTTTGTATACACCCAGTGGATTGAGAAGATAATCTTCGATGATTGCGTTATACATGCCCATGCAGCCTTCATCGAAGACACCCAGAATTGCCTTGCGCGATTGGAGCAGCTTCGCCAGCGAGCGCCCCAGTTCGCGCTCTGCTGCAGGTGCAGCCGACACGTCAAAATCATGCACGTGGCTCAGATCATGATCCACTTTGTGCTCGATCAGCCATTGCCGCAGACCCTTGCGAAAGTCTTCGTCATCGAAGTTCTTGCTCCATAGAGTACTGAACGTTGCACCTGCCTTATACAGGCAACCATTCAAGTTCAGCATTCCGACCAATCCGGGCCATTCCCCTGACCAGTTCGCTACCGTAAGGATCGGCCCGCGATGGCTCAACAAGCCGGCAAGAACGTGGTTGCTGTATTGCCACACAGCCTCGGCGACTACCAGAGGAGCATCCGAAGGAATATGCGTGAAGACGTCCATGCCCATGCGCTGGTTGTAAATGAAGCCGTGCTTCAGGCCTGCATCGTAAGCATGGGCACGGCGCAATGTGAATCCCTCGGCACGGAATGCCTCGGTCAGCTTTGCTTCCATCGCCGACTGTGCGGGCCAACAAACCTGGTTCGCGGATTGGCGCAAATCTCCGCTGGCAACCAGTAGCACTTCCTTGGCTCCCACGGGAGCTGGTGTTTCTAACTCCGGAACAACGTATCCTGCCATGGACTGACTCCTTTGCCGTCTCTTCAGCCTGCCGTAGTTTTAGCCGCGGCACGATTGGATCCATCCGCTTCCAGCCTGCGAAAGCGAGCATACGCTTCATCCCATCCACTGCATGGATGAGGATCGAATGTTGAACATTGCACCGACTCCCCTATAGCGGAACGGCCACTGTGTACATCTGCGAGTTGTCCCCTGGCGATAGCCTGCAGCAGCACGTTCCCCAGCGCCCCGGCCTCCACGGGTCCGCTAACCACCTGCCGGCAGCAGGCATCTGCAATCATCTGACAAATCAGCTGATTCATGCAGCCGCCACCCACAATACGAATCGTTCGGAATTCCCTTCCCGTTACCGATTCCAGCGAGTCAAGGACAGAGCGATACTTCAGGCTCAGGCTCTCGAATGCGCAGCGCGCAATCTCACCCACGGTTTCGGGCACGGGCTGGTTGGAATCCAGACAGTAGCGGCGTATCGCGGCAGGCATATCGCAAGGAGCCTGAAACTCTTCCGCATCAGGATCAATCAGGCATTGGAATGCTCGCACGGCACCTGCGCGAGCCGTCAGGGCAGCCCAACTATAGTCAGAGCCTTCCGTCTTCCATTGACGTACGCACTCCTGCACAATCCATAGTCCCGTCATGTTCTTCAAGAGCAGGAAGGAGCCGTCTGCACCGCCCTCGTTGGTAAAACCCAACTGCAACACGCGCTCCGATGTATCGGGCTCCCGCAACTCAACGCCCATCAGGCTCCAGGTTCCGCTACTAAGAAAAACGCTGTCCTCGCTCATGTTGGGAATCGCAGCGACGGCACTGGATGTGTCATGGGAAGCGACGGCAATGACCGGGAAGGAATGCTGCAGGCCACACTCTTTGAGTAGCTGCCCCTGCACTGGAGAGAGCACTGTTCCAGGCCGAGTGGGCTGCGGAAGAATGCGAGTGGGAATGCCCAGTTCGTCAAGCATCGCACGCGCCCAATCATGCCGGGCCGGCGAGAACATCTGTGTCGTCGTCGCCTCCGTATACTCGATGATCTTGTCGCCGGAGAGGAAGTAAGTGAAGAGATCCGGAATCATCATCAACCGCTCCCCAGCGGCCAAAAGAGGATCGTTGGCTTCGACCATGCTGTAGAGCTGAAACAGCGTATTGATTTGCATGGTATGGGCACCGGTCTCAGCCAAAATCCGCTGTTCCGGCACACGCGCAAAAACCTTTTCTGGGACGCCAGTGGTGCGGCGATCGCGATAGTGAGAAGGATTCGCAAGCAGGCGACCGAACCGGTCCAGCAATCCGAAGTCAACCCCCCATGCATCTACACCGATGCCGAGCGGTGACTCCGGGAAACGCCCGCGATATTGGGATAGGCCAATCTGAATCTGCGACCAGATACCGAGCACGTTCCAATAGAGATGCTCTCCAACTTGAACGCCGCCATTGGGAAAGCGATGCAGCTCTTCCATCGCAAATCGCCGCCCGTCCCAGCGTCCGGCCATGACCCTTCCGCTGGCAGCTCCCAGATCGACGGCGACATAATTGGCTGTAGCCGTCATCTCTCGTCCTCGAGATACGAGAGCACGAGAGAAGTCATTTGTTCGGTCAACCGATTGATCTCCGCATCACTCATCGAATGAGGCTTGCCATTCCCGGGGGGAATGTCGCGTTTCCCATAGTTGCCATTCGGCGCGGCATCCTCGGTCGGCGTCGGCTCCAACGGAAATCGCTTGTCCGGCAAGCCGAGCTTCTTCTTTATGGCCAGCAAGTCGCGGATTTTGTCAGGCGGAATTTCAGGCAGAGGAGTCCTCAGTTGCGAGGCGATCATCAGTGTCTTGCAATAGTTCTCCAGCACTTCTGCATACCATTCCGCATGCGTCACCGTGTCTGCCCAGCAGACAATCCCGTGGTTCCTTAACAGAATCGTGTTGTGCTGCTTGACGAAAGGGACAACGGTCCGCGCAAATTGCAGCGTGCCTGGTGTTTCATACTCAGCCAAAGCAACAGGACCAACGAATACCTCCTGCTCCGGGACAAGATTGCCCTGCGGAATTACGCCTGCCACCGCATGCGCAGTTGCGTAAGGGGGGTGGCAATGGATCACCGCCTTCGCTTCGGGCACGGTCTTGTAAATTTCCAGATGGAGCAGGATCTCGCTGGTGTGCGGCCGCCTGCCGCAGATCTGCCGGTTCTCCATGTCCACAAGGGACAAGTCCTCAACCCGCAAATCTCCCTTGCTGCAAAGCGTGGGAGTGGACAGAACATAGTCGGACGACACACGTGCCGAGATGTTCCCTCCATTGCCGTCAACATATTGGCGCTCCCAAAGCTTCCGTCCGGCGGCGAGGATCTCTTCCTTCAGCGCGTTTACGGCGGGAGATTGAAAGAGCTGTTGAGGTTCGTCCGAGGCGCTTGAAGTACTCTCGCGCGCGGCAAAGCACTCCAACACGGCTTTGCGGAGGATGGTTGAGATAACCGTAGACTGCAGGGTTTCCATTGGCTTCCTGTGAATAATGGTGAACTATAGAGCATCGTTTCAAGCACAGTCAACCGACCAGGCATTGGAGTCATCTCTGCCCTGCGCTAAGATGGAGTGACCATGCAGCAAGCGCTTCGTCTCCGAAAAATTCGAGAACTCTTTTCCCAACAAGAATTTGTGAACTTTGAAGAGCTGTGCTCCAAATTCGAAGCTTCAAAATCGAGTATCCGCCGCGATTTGATCGAATTGGAACAAAATGGAGTTCTGCGAAGAGTGCACGGTGGAGCGATTTCGCTCCAGACTCGCGATGAACTGATGGATTTCACTCGGTTGACCGGAAGCTTCCGCGATGAAAAGGCCCGCATTGGGAAAGTGGCCGCCTCGCTTGTCGCAGATGGCCAAACCGTTATCATGGGTGGCGGCTCCACGGTGGTTGAGGTTGCGAAGAACTTGCAGGGTCGATCGATCCAGATTGTCACCAACTCGATCCCAGTCGCCCAGGTCTTTTGGGATAGCAAGCAGGTTGAGGTTACGTTAACCGGCGGCTATCTCTTTCCCCGCCTCGGCATTGAACTCGGCCCCGTATGCGAGAAGATGCTGAATAGCGTCTCCGCAGATATCCTCATGATCGGCATACGAGGCATTACCCCTGCCGGCATCAGCGACTCCAACAGCTTCATCGTCGAATCCATCCGCGCGATGATCCGGGCGGCCCATAAGGTCATCATCGTTGCAGACCACTCCAAATTCGGTCGCGATGCGATGATCCACGTCGCCAGCCTCGACGAGATCGATCAGATCGTGAGCGATACGGACTTGGACCCTGAATTTCGACAGATGCTGAAAGAGCACAACGTGGAGTGCACGCTGGCTTGACCTCGGCCCTTGCAAAGGTACTTTGCTGCGCTTTTAACCTTGGTTGCGATGGACGGAAAGTATGTCTTTCTTCCGCCCATCCGCGGAGTGAATTGGGCACCTCTTCGAGCTAAGGCTTTTTCGTTTCCAGCACTAGAACCGTGGCCAGCGGATCAAGCGACTGCGCCGGTAGAACTACATCAACAGCGGAGCCCTTCTGCGTGAACTTCAGTGGTTTGCGCTGCGCGTCGGCCAGCAGATAGGCCCCGGTGATCTGCTGCGTCACCTTATCGATGTGGAAAGCCGCGTGCGGCCACTCAAAGATGTGAATGTACAGCCTGCCGGGTTTCGTGGTGCAACGCCAGTCCCACTTCTCGACCCAGGCGGGCTTGCCATTCTCATCCTTCTTCGTCTCGCTGTAGAACCCGTCTTCATCGCCGAAAGCGGTTGGGCCTGTGCCATAGATCGCTTCATGATTGACGTCGAGCCAGCGTCCGATCGCCTGCAGACGATCCACTTCGGGCTGAGGAATATTGCCCTTGGCATCTGGACCGACATTCAAGAGATAGTTGCCGCCCTTGCTGGCAATGTCGATAAGGTTATGCAGCAGGGTTGCCGTCGACTTGAAATTTGTGTCGTGGGATTTATATCCCCAGGTATCGTTGATGGTCATGCAGGTTTCCCAGTCGCGGCCAGGAAAACCCTTGGGAGGAATCGTCTGCTCTGGCGTTTCTGTATCGCCGTCATATCCGCCGCCGAGGCGATTGTTCCAGATCAGGTTTGGATATTTATTGAGTAGAGACACCACTTCACCTGCAAGTGCCGGAGTCATGTCCTTGGTTGGAGTATCAAACCAGATGACTACCGGATAGGGCGCGTAGTTCGTCAGCAGTTCTCGAAGCTGAGGAATCGCCTTATTGTGCAGATAGGCTGCAAAGTCGCCATCTTGCGCCTTGTCCCAGTGGCCGCCGAAGGCTGCGCCGCCGGGAGCCGTCCAGTCCTGATCCTGCGAGTAATAAAAACCTAGCCGCATGCCCTGCTTTTGGCATTCAATCGCCAACTCGCGCAGAGCATCCCGCTTAAACGGCGTTGCACTAACAACGTTAAAGGAATTCACCTTTGAGTCGTACATGGCGAATCCATCATGGTGCTTCGCCGTAATCACGATGTACTTCATGCCCGCAGCCTTCGCCAGAGCCACCCACTGGTGCGCGTCGAAACCAGTCGGATCGAACTGATGCGCCAATGATTGATACTGGGCAACAGGAATCCTGGCGTCATGCATGATCCATTCGCCGATGCCGGGAACCTCTTTTCCCTGCCAGGTCCCTGCGGGAACCGCATAGAGCCCCCAGTGAATGAACATGCCAAACCGGGCGTCCCGCCACCAGTTCATTCGCGCATCGCGATGTGCCTGCGTCTCCATGTCCTGAATCGATGCGACCGGATGTTTCGCCTCAGCAGCAAAGGAAAAAGAAGTGAGAAGTACGCTGCAAAGCAGGGCGCACGTTAAGAGATAGCGGCGGTCACGATGACAGTATTTCTGCATGGGCGAAATACTAACACCGAAAGAATGCATATCGCTTCATATTTATTCACACAAGGCTCTATCCTGCTTCCCCCGGTACCGATACATTGCCGCTTCCACTTGTTGAACAATGACAAAATGAAGCATCAATGCCCAAAAGAAAAGCCTGCCATGGAGGCAGGCTTTCTCTACAGAAGAACAGCAGTTTAAAAATCCAGACGCATGGAAACCTGACCGGAGCGGGCGCCTCCAAAGTCTGAGCCGACGGCACTCGTAATCAACCCAAAGCTCCTTGAGCTGACGTTCATGTTTGGATCGCTCAGGTTGGTGTGATTCAGCACATTGGTAAACGTGCCTTCAGCTTTCAGCTTGAGCCCTTCCGTGATGGAAAAGGTCTTGCTGAGACCCGCGGAAAGATTGACCATACCGGGACCCACAACGGAACCCACCCGCGCGTTTCCGAAGCGGCCGATTGGATTCGGAACCGGACCGGAGCCGCTGCCGGTGGTGCAGGCTGTTCCCGGCGTCCAGCCAGGATAACCAGGGCAGGTAAAGGCGTTGGGATTGACCCATTGCGTGCGCGTCCGATGAAGTGGCTTATAGCTCGCACCCGGCACAACATCTGGATATTGGTTGCGGTGGCCGCCATCAAAGCCAGATGCAGTGCCTTTTAATCCTGAGCCAGTACCGGAAGGATCGCCCTGGCCACTCGGGAAATAGGGCGACTCAAACGGCCCAGTCTGCCACAGGAAGATCGTGGATAGACGCCAGCCGCCTACAACGGAATCGGCCATTCTGGACATGCCGGAGCCAAATTCGCGCCCCCTTCCAAAGGGAAGGTCATAAACCGCTGTGGTATTCCAGCGATGCCGCCTGGTTCCATATACATTGCCATAATCGGCCGCACGGTCAAGGATTGAAGTAGCACGCGCGCCTCCGCTCTCACCGGCAAAGCCAGTATTCGCAGGACCCTGGTTATCAGCAAGAGCCTTCGCGTACGTCCAGGTTGAGTTCAATTGCAACCCTCTCTGGAAGCGGTGATCGAACTCTGCCTGCAGAGATTGGTAGCTTGCGTTGGCACCGGTCGCGCGGTTGTTGATACGCCCCCAGTTCGGGAAGCGCCGTGCGCTCAGCGGTTGGTTGTTGGCCGAAATTGTGCTGGAGAACGGAAGAGTATTTTCATCCGGCGCCCAGACCAGTTGATGCGTTTCGGAGGCAATGTAGGAGAGGCGAGCTGCATAACCGCTGCCGAAATCGTGGTCAACGCTAAACGACCACTGTTCAGTGTAGGGATCCTTCCAGTTCGTGCTGTTTGCCGTTCCGAAGTAATCCTGTCCATAGCAGTTGCTGCACCCGCCATTCCCTGCACCTGCATAGATGTTCGGCCACTGATACCCGACTTTATGGGATGTCGAATCCAGAGTGTTGGTGTATTGGGTAGTCTGCGCCTGCAATGTGCCGGTCAGAGAATAGAAGTTTGCGCCCAATAATGTGATGTTGTACATACCAAAGCCGCCGCGAACGGCTGTCTTGTTATTGTTGAACGGGCGCCACGCGAAACCGAAGCGAGGCATAAAGCGAAGGTGCGGATATTTCTTTAGCCCGCCAGGATAGCCCGCCTGACTGTTGCCAAGCACCGGCATGCAAGGCGCACCGTTAACCACCGCCGAGTTTGTGTAGTTCACGCCGTCCGGATCGCAGGCGTTGGCGCTTGCGAGGAAACTTTGCGCCAACAGACGAGACTTGCCGTTCGGATAGATGGCACGGCCAGCGAGCGCCAGGCTGTCATCGAAGTTGCCGATGTCACCACCCTTGTCGCTGTAGCCTGGGTGCAGCTCATAACGGACGCCGTAGCTCAGCGTAAGGTTTGGAGTGACCTTCCATTGATCCTGGCCGAAGAAGTGATAATGCACAGACGATCCGTCGTTATCCTGTTGCACTGCGTCATAGAACGTCTGGTACGGCAGGCCTGACAGGAAATCTGCAAAATCAACGCCAGTAAATAGCCCGGCACTACCCTGGGTGTTGTACTGAAAGGTTCCATAGTTGTCAGAGCCATTAAAGCCCAGTGGAGTGACTGCTTCGAGGGTCCGGATATCGAGGCCGAACTTGAATATGTGATTTCCCTTCGACCACGTCAGCGCATCGGTGTAAACAAATGTGCGCGACTTGTTGATGGAGGTCAAACGGTCGGCATTCAGTGCGCTGATATTGTTAAAGTCTAGTTCAGGAATGCCGTTGTAGAAGAGGTTCTGCAACCCATTCAGACCAAGCCCTTCCGTGAAGGCTTTTCCGTCAAAGCTGTCGGTCTGCCCAGAACTGAAAAGCGTAAAACCGAAGCCGGCTTCGTTGATGATTTGCGGCGTAATGGTCCAGTTTGCGCTGATCTTCAGAACCCGTGACTGGTTTGCGTTCTGAGCGGAAGGAACGGTAAGCGCTTGAGGCTGGCTGATAGGAAAGTTCTTCCAGGTAAAACGGCCCCAGAGAAGGAACTTCTGGTTTGCGCCGAAGTATTGATCGCCACGAATGTCGAATTGATCGGAGTGACCGCTGCTGTCTTTATTAGCGATGTAGTTGGCTGTCCCATCATCTACATAAGCTGTGGGGTCGCCTACATTCGGATCTGGATAAAACGAGAGCAGCTTTTGCGCAGCCGGGTTGATCGAAGGCAGCGATTTCCCATAGCTTCCGCCTGTAAATGGATTGGTGAGACCCGTGAATCCCGCAGAAGAATACTTTGAGAAGTTGCCTTGCTTCATCAGCGTGCTGGGAACAGTGAAAGCTTCTGTCGTCTGAGCTGGATGCCGCCATCCCTCATAAGCGCCGTAGATAAATGTCTTGTTGTGTCCATTGTAGAAATGCGGGATCACAACCGGGCCTCCGAAGCTCGCGCCATACGTGTTGCCGATGAGTTTCGGCTTCTTCGTGGTGACTGGATTGGTATATGGAATAGCATTGAAAGCAGCATTCTGGTGATACCAGAACGCCGATCCATGAATTGTGTTTCCGCCGCCCTTGGTAGTCACCGTAATCTCGCCAGGCTGACCAAACTCGGCATTGTTCTGAGCGCCATCCGCGCGCAGTTCGGAGATCGATTCACTCGAAGGAAAGGCATCGGAAATCGGCGAATTGCCCGTCGAGCTCTGGATGGTAATGCCGTCTACGGAGACCTCTGTCTGGAACGGCAAGCCGCCTTGCAGTGCGAAGTCGCCGTGGTCAGCCTGCACACCGGGCAGAGTGCCGACGATGTTCAATGCGCTTGTGCCGGCAGCGCTGGCGCGCGTATTGACCGGCAGGTTGGACACATCAGCGTTCGAGTATACGGCGCTAATCGACGGCGTTTCCGTGTCGATCGTGCTGACTGTGTCTCCTGAAACCTGAACTTCCTGCTGAACGCTTCCTACAGTAAGAGATGCATCCAAATGGAGTTGCTGACGAACGGCGAGGACAAGACCCGTTACCGACCATTTTTGAAATCCGCCAGAGGAAACCTCTTCGGTATAGTGCCCGGCCTTCACATCTACAAACTGATAATCGCCGATGCTATTGGATATGGTAGTGCGGATCGAGCCTTCGTCTAGATTCTTCAGAATAATCGTCGCTCTTGGAACCACAGCGCCGGCCGTGTCTCTTACAGTGCCGAGAATGCTTCCCTGCGTAGATTGCGCTGGCAGGTTGCCGGGTGCCAGCAACAAAGCGGTTGCTAGAGCGAATAGCGCGCTCCTACAGAACGCGTAAGAAGACTTAGCGGTAAATACACTTCTCATAGATGTCACAGATCTCCTGGAATTACTTGCACTTCTCAAAATGGCTGTATTTATAGGTTGGTGTGAGAAAACCTCTTTCGAGGTTAGGGGAACTCACGTCTGGTTAGCGGAGTGGTCTAACAGCACTAACACTTTCACAGATGCGTGACAGGAATTTTACAAATTGTGCCACGACACACAATCGGGACAATATTTTTTGCGGTAGGAGGTTGCGCCAGTCTTCTCAGCGCTTCAGTCAGGATGGGAGATATGTGGTTTGCTGTGAAACTCGCGAGCGATCTCATCAGGATCGTCCATGTCAAGCAATTCCGCCTTCTCCGCAGCCGTCTTCGGATGGGCAAGCCGTGCGCGCACCGAATCGAAGATACGCTTATCGGACGGGGCGAAGCGGTACGGTGCAAGGTCAGGCGTATCAGTGAACATATCGCTCATGTCTGCGGAGAGCGCATCTTCAAGGTTGAGCGGACCTAGACGTAGCAGCTCATAAATTGTTTTTTGCACACTGGCCATGCTGGTATGGCGATGCGAAATGTATCCCTTGCGCACGTAGGGACTCATCACGAGCACCGGACTGCGATGCGCATCGACATGATCGACTCCGCCCTGCGCATCATCCTCGATGACAAAGATCGCCGAATCCTTCCAGATTGCGCTATGCGAAATGGTATCGACAATCTTGCCGAGAGCGAGATCGTTGTCGGCAACATACGATACGCGGTAAGGATATCCATCTGCGGGGCGCGGGCTGGCCATGTGATCGTTCGGCAATCGGATTACAGTAAGTGCCGCGCGATATCCCGTTTTACTGCGGCGCGTAAAGTCTCGCAGAAATTCAGCATAGCGGTACTGGTCGGGAATGCCGAGGTTGAAAGTTGGATAGTGACGATCGGTCGAAACAAAAACAGGCTCGGGAACAGGAGCGTTGAGGAAGAGACGCTGGCCTTCCGGCTCCGTGCCTTCACGCTCATCGCTGCCCTCGACCTCCAGGCCTTCGCCGTAATTCATCAACGGCAGGCCCGCTCCGGCAACATGTTCCCACAACGACCCAAATTCGGGCTCGTCTTCAGGCATGGGGCTGTCTGCGCCGCCGCCAAGCGCACGACGCCCTGGCGCTTCGCTGGATGCACTCCCGGTCCGGCGGCCGCCATATCCTGAGGCCCAGGCAATGTTCATCCACGGAGCAGGTGCAATGCCTACGGCCCAGCGGTGCCCGTCTGCAGAGACATCGCTATTGACATAGAAATGATCACTGGTTGCAAATCGCTCGGCCAGCGCATGGGCATTCGGAGTCACAGAGACATCATGTATTGCCGGGTCCTCCTCAGCCCACCCATGCAGGCCGAAGCGTGCGAGTTTAGGCTCACCATCTGCCTTTGCAAGATCGCCGAAGACTTCGTCATAAGTGCGGTTTTCGCGAATGATCAGGAAAACATGGCCGATGCGTGGCAGAGGCCTGGATTCTGCAACCGAGGCTTCATTCGCTTTTACGACCGCAGCCGATGAAGCGGCAAAGCTATCTTCCGCCACAGGCAATCGAATGACAGAAAGGCTGCCGAACTCCAGTTCGCCAATGTACTGACGGCTTATGTGGGTGAGGTCTGGTCCGATATTTGGCCCGCTTCCCTTCCCTTTGCTATTGACGACGTAGAGAGATCGGCCATCGGGCGAAACTACAATTGCCGCCGGATACCAGCCAACGGGGATATGTGTGAGCACATGATTTGTATTTGTATCAATCACCGCTACGGAATTGATGCCTGACTCAGCGACGTAAAGCCTACCCGCCGCCTGCGCAAGCCCGAAGGGCATTACGCCACGCAGCGGACGGCCCCTCTTGTCCTCGTAGCGCCGACCAGTGAATGGCGAGAGAGCAATTTCCTGCTCGAGCTTTGCCCCATCGGGCGAGACAACGGCAATTGAATCCTCATGTGCCAGCGAAACATAGACGTGCTCTGTGCTGGTTGCAATGCCGGAAGGAGATGCGCCGCCGACCACGTTATTGCGGCCTTCCGCAATGCGGCTTCCCAGACGAAGCTCCGCCATCAGCCGCGGCGACTGTGGCGTGGCTACATCGTACGTCCAGAGTGAACTGCCCCGCGGATTGTTCTCATCGCCAAGAGCCGGGACGCTGTGCCCTTCAGCAATTGTTCCCTCGCGTGCGGCCTTCGACGGATAACCGAAGGGAGGAAAGCGTAGGCCGGATGGCTTCGCCCCGCTTACCAGCTGGTATTCGAACAATCCTGAATTCGCCACGTAGAGACGGCGTCCATTGGAGGACAGCGCAATCGCCAGCGGATTCGAACCTGTAGCCATGCTAGCCACTGGCTTGTTGCTGCTAAGATCAATCACCACAACGCGCCAGTTTCCCTGGTCCAGAACATAGAGCAGCCTGCCATCGGGAGACAGCACAGCCGCCGCAGCAAAACTCTCCTTGAAGTTTATGCCGCCAATTGCACCATCGAGCGGGATCCGCGCTATATGACGCCAGTCCGAGGAGGCGTAGATGTCTACCGCGCCTGAATCGCCTGTCGGATCATAGAGCAACTTTCCATCCAACGAATATGCCACCTGCATGTGGACCTGAACGGTCGGATCGTTGTCATCTCTTGCGGGAACCCGATGTATTTCCGGTGACTCGCCAGACGGATCATCAATCACATTCAACGAGAAGGGCCACCCGATCGAAGGCGCTGCGATCTGCCTGCCATCCGGACGAACAGTAAGCGCAAACGGAAAGGGGGCGAGCTTGATCCACTTGCCCTCTGGCTGAATTACGCGGCCGTTTGGCAGGACAACTTCATGCGGATGAGCAACCGGATTCTGAGCGAATGCAGAAGCAAAAAATACGACAGAGAAAAAAGCGGCAGCAGCGCATTTAAGGAGCATCGTCGCTCCATAGTGTAACCGCGCCTGGAAGATTTAACGTTGACAAATTATGAATCTTTCGTGCGCCTTCAGCCGCAGCATCTGTCTGCTAAGGGGAGGCTGCGCTACAACATAGAGTCATTTCGCCGTCACTGCTTTAGGATGCACTCATCGTCACAGATGCGAGGATGCGATGCAGTTCGCGGACTCCATCGGTCAGGCAAGCCGGGCCTGGTTGAAGGATGTGGGACGAAGGTATTTCGTACACGTGCCCGTTACGAACTGCCGGGATCTTATCCCATCCAGCGCGCGAACAGATGCTCTCCTTCTTCACCTTCATCCCGCACCAAGAAGCAATGATGACATCGGGGTTTCGTTTTATCACCTGCTCAGGAAATACAACTCTGTCCTTGGCTTTAGGAGCCTTGCGGAGTTCGGGGAAGATCGGCTCACCACCAGCAATTTCGATCAGTTCCTCTACCCAACCGATTCCACTGATGATGGGATCGTTCCACTCTTCGAAGAAGACCCGCGGCCTGCGTGCAAACTCTGCCGCGGCGTTCGCAATACCTTGTAACTCCATTTCATATGCGGCGATGAGCTGCCTTCCCTTGTCCTGCTGGTTCACCAGGCGAGCTATCAAAGCGATGAATTCAAAGATCTCAGAGACGCTCCGCTGATTGAAGTTGAGCACCGGGAGGCCGCGCTGGATCGCCTCCTTCGTGATCTCCGCCTGCACATCGGAATATGTGATGATGAGGTCGGGATCCAGCTTCTCGATGGCCTCGAAGTTGGCATCCCGGAATGTTGACACCCGCGGTTTACTCCTCACCTCCGGCGGGCGCGTGGAGAAACCCGAGACGCCAACAATGCGTTCCTGTTCCCCCATGAGATACAGCAATTCACTCGCTTCGTCGGAAAGGCAAACGATACGCGAAGGAAACGCTTGAGACTTTGCTGCGAATGTCAGATCCAATACTTTGCCTCCAGAGTTTATGCAGGACAGTTCAACACGGCATCAAGAGCCCCAATGAGCCGCTCGTTATCGTCCCTTCCACGCACCGCGATACGAAAATACGTTTCATCGAGATCTTCAAACGTGGCGCAATTCCGTACTACGATTCCATGATCGAGGATGAGCCGTTCCCACACATCCTGATTTCGCTGCGCGTGGGCGAGGCGACACAGGAGAAAATTCGCCCGGCTCGGATACACATTCAGGCCCAGTGCGCTGAGTGCCGCACGCAGCACCTCTCGCTCGCTCTGGTTGCGGGCAACTGTGCTCGCAATGTAAGTAGTGTCTTCCACAGCCGCAATGGCCGCGATCGAAGCGAGCGTTGAGACAGACCACGGATCCAGAAGGCGAGAAATCCCCACTACGAGATGCTGCGGAGCAAGCATATAGGCCGCGCGCAGTCCCGCCATCGCAAAGAACTTGGTAACGGAGCGGAAAACGATCAGATGGTTCGCCTCCAGCACGTGCATAGAAAAGCTCTCCTCCGGAACGAAATCAATAAACGCTTCATCGAGCAGAACGCGAATGCCGTAAGTCTCTGCCAGTTGCACGAGCACGTGCACTTCATCACTTCGAAGCGTTGCGCCCGTGGGATTATGCGGATTGGTTAGGATGAGCGCGTCGCATCCCCGCTCAGCGGAATGCATCACGAGCTGTTTCAGATCGGGCTGGAAATTCGTTTCGTCCTTGAGGCGATATGTCTCGGGAATTACACCCTCGCGGTGAAGGATGCGGCGGTATTCCCCAAACGCAGGAACTGGAAGCATGCACTTCCGTGCTTCGATAGCGCGAAGCGTAGCCGCGAGGAGCGGCACCATGCCGTGGGCAACCAGAACGTTGTGAACGGAAACCCCGGCATAGCTCGCCAGTTTCGCACGCAGTTCATGCGATTCGAGATCTGGATATGCGCGGAGGCGCTCCAAATCGCAAAGTGCATCGGCTAGAGCCTCCAGTACGCGGGGCGAAGGCCCATCCGGAAAGATGCTGGCGCTGAAGTCCAGCAGCCTGGACTCGGGAATGGAGAACCGCGCCGCAATCGCGCGCAACTGGCCACCATGTTCCGGGAGAAGAGCGGTGCTTGAATGGCTAACCATTGCTCCTCCTGGCCAGCGCGAGGCAGCCGAAAGCAAAGCCCAGCAAGGACGCTACAGCGGTAATATGCAGGGCTCTGCGGGCTGCCCTGGCATCCGGGGTTGGAAGTCCGGCTCCAAGCAAAGGCGTTTCAACGCGTGCACCACTGTATTGATTCACACCGCCTAGTTGAACTCCCAGCGCGCCCGCCATAGCACTCTCGGGCTGCCCCGCGTTGGGGCTCGCATGCTTTCGCGCATCGCACCACCAGGTTCTCCATGCGGGCTTATACCTACCGCGATAAAGAAGCGCTGCGGCTCCGCAGATCAGAATTGCGGAAATGCGAGAAGGAACGAGGTTAGCTACATCGTCCAGGCGTGCTGCAGCTTTTCCAAACCACTCGTATCTCTCATCGCGGTGACCGATCATCGAATCCAACGTGTTCGTTGCCTTGTAAGCCATCGCCAGTGGAACACCGCCGAGCGTGAGATAAAACAGCGGCGCAATGATTCCATCGCACAGGCTCTCCGCAAGGGTTTCGATAACGGCGCGAGCAATTTCGTTCGCACTCAGAGTGGCGGTATCACGTCCCACGATGCGCGCAAGTTGCCGGCGCGCAGCATCGAGATCGGATTCATCGAGCAACCTTACGACCGCTCCAGCTTCATCCAGCAAGTTGCGCGTGGCCAGACAGCTTGCTGCCAGCCAAATCTCGGCAGCCCGTCCAAGCGGCGCATTGCATCCTTTGGCGTTTTTAAGCAGCTTCGATGCCGAGCATGCAGACCCCAGGACCACAACCCCCGTCAGCAGAGTTCCACCAACGAACTCGGCAGATCGTCCTTCGCCACGCAGCATCCACTCCCCGGTTTGGATAACATGTCCGATGCCCCTCACGGGGTGCGGGAGAGACTCGGGATCACCGAGTACCCAATCCAGAAGATACGACGCCGTTAGTGTCCCGACGCGCATGATCTATCCTTTCGCGCATCGGCTGGCCACTTTAAGCCGACAAATCCTAGTAAGCGGCTGATGTCAACAGAGCTTGTAACTGTATGCGCCAGACGTTCAAATTCGCGTTCCCGAAGCTGCTTCCATGCAAGCATTTTCGCTGGTGCTAGACCGCACGCCGAGCGGGCAGCGCACAGGAAGGCGTGACGAAATGCATCCTGCTGAAAGATCGCGTGCAGGTAGGTGCCAGCCACACGGCCACTTCGACTTACGCATCCATCCAGCACCACGTCGCGTATATTTCCGCTGCGAGAAATACGAGACAGCGGAAGCGCCCCCTCCAGATATTCCGTTTCTCCTACATGGATTTCATAACCCTGCACGGTCGCGCATTCCAGCGATTCTCCAAACAGGCTGGAGACGGCCAGATCTCCGGCAGCTTCGCGCGTGACCTTCTCTGCATTCATTCTCGTGCGGATCGGAAGCAGGCCCAGCCCTTGCTCCGTTCCTTCCGTTTCCACTTCGTATGGATCGTCGATGGAGGCTCCAAGCATCTGCATGCCGCCGCATATCCCAAATAGCAATGCACTATCCGACCTTGATCGAATGGCCTCGCCCAATCCGTTGGCTCGCATCCAGCGAAGGTCGCTCACGGTTTGTTTCGAACCGGGCAGGATAATCAGATCGGCAGCATGCAACTCTTCCCGCTTCTGACAGAAGCGTGCATCGACGGAAGGCTCCGCCAGAATCGGATCGAAATCCGTGAAGTTGGAGATAGACGGAAATTGTACGATTGCGATGCGCAAACGCCGCTCAGGCGAGTCATCCACGCTCCAACGTGCTCTTCCTAATGAATCGAGCGCCACGCTGTCTTCTTCGTCCAGGCGCAGGTCTGGCATGTATGGAATCACCCCGAGGCACGGCTTTCCAATACGTTCTTCGGCCTGGCGAATGCCGGGCAAAAGAAGACGCAGGTCGCCCCGGAATTTATTGATCACGAATCCGTCGATCAGGTCTCGCTCGGCGGGTTCAAGAAGTGCAAGCGTTCCGAAGATCGAAGCGAACACACCGCCTCGATCGATGTCTCCCACGAGAATGCAGCGTGCATGCGCCAACTGTGCCATGCGCAGGTTCGCTATATCCCGGTCCTTGAGATTGATCTCAGCCGGAGAACCCGCTCCCTCCAGAACCATCAATTCATATTGGGCGGCGAGGATCTCGTAACTATCTTGAACAAGCGGGAGAAGCTCCTCATTCCTGCGGTGGAAATAGTCTTCCGCCGAGAATTGGGCGAAGATTTTTCCTCTCACGATCACCTGCGACGCCGTGTCGCTGGAAGGCTTGAGGAGCACGGGATTCATATGCACCGAAGCGGGTATGCCGGCGGCCTCAGCCTGCAATGCCTGGGCCCGCCCGATCTCCAGCCCCTCCGGTGTGGCAGCGGAGTTCAATGACATGTTCTGTGCCTTGAAGGGCGCTACACGAAACCCCGCTTGCGAAAATGCCCGGCAGAGAGCCGCCGTAATCAGAGACTTGCCGACGTGCGAGCCGGTTCCCAGCACCATGATCGCGGGAGTACGCGTCATCGCTGGAGCGCGCTCCACGCCTGGTTAAACGTTTCATGCCGGAGAACCTCTTCAAGATTCAGCCTGCGTTCCCAGCCCGCTTGCTCGAGTTCCGGTTCAGGCGCAAAGTTCTTTACGAATCCCATGCAGAAGTAGCCGACCAGAGTCATCGAGGCAGGAATTTTCAGGACTGCCTTCACCCGCTCAGGGTGAAGGATGCTCACCCAGCCAACTCCCACTCCTTCGGCGCGCGCGGCGAGCCAAAGATTCTGAATTGCGCAGACAGCCGAGTAGAGCGCTGTCTCAGGCATCGTGTGCCTCCCAAGTGAGTGGCCTCGGGAGCTATCGCTATCGCAAACTACGCACAAGTTCACGGGTGCTGTCAGAATTCCCTGCAATGTAAGTCGAGAGTAAAGTTGCTCACGCTCACCAGAGTAGGTCTGGTGCTCCTGCGCGCTTGCGTCCTGGAAGATTTCGAAGATTTCCTCCCGGATAGTGCGGGACTCAATCACGAGGAAGCGCCAGGGCTGCATGAGCCCCACCGATGGAGCCTGATGAGCCGCCCCGAGCAACCGAAGCAGAAGATCCTGCGGCAACGGGTCTGGTAAAAAATCTGAGCGCACGTCGCGCCGCTCGCGGATGGCCCGATATACGCCTGCCCGCTCCTCACTCGAAAAGTTCTTCATCACCATGCCCTCGACCACCGTGCTCCGGGATTCTGCGCATCGCGCAGTCTTGAGTCCACGCCTGCTTCTACCTCAAGCAAACGTCCGTACAGCCATATCAAATCGGAAAGCCGGTTCAAATACGCCAACACATTTGGGTCGACATAAGCGCCAGACTCGATAAAACGCACCACGGTCCGCTCTGCTCGTCGGCAAGCCGTGCGAGCCATCTCGTATGCCGCTGCTTCCGGATGGGCGCCGGGCAAAGACCAATCGGAGATCAGCCCCTCAGTTGCCTCGATCTTGTGGACCATTTCCGTCAGCCAGTTCACATCCTCATTTGTGATTAACGGCGGCTGCTTCCTGCTATCCGGCGGTGTCGCCAGATTTGAGCCAAGGCGAAAAAGCGAACGCTGAATTTCTTCCGTCCATCCCTTGATCTCGGCGTTCTGGCAGATGCTTCGCGCAAATCCCAGCACCGTATTCAATTCGTCCACCGTTCCGTAGGTCTCCACCCGCAGGTCGGATTTAGACACGCGGACTCCGCCAGCCAGGCTCGTCTGGCCGGTATCACCGCGCTTGGTTGCAATGCTCATACTCTGCTCCTTGCCCATCTTCGGGACCTGACAATTCAAACTCTTCCCTGATCTCGATGCGAATCACCTTTCGTCTTGGAGGACGACGCCAGCGCACCACAAAATCGACGGATAGAAAATCCGTGACAAGCGGTGGCCGATGACTGAAGAGAACCTCTTCCGGGAAAAAATATGGCTGATTTGCACCCAACTCCTCGAGAGTGCGGGCGTGCACGATCACTGCAGGCACTTCAAAGACACCTGCGCGCATCAGACGATATGCCCGGTGATAGCCATCTCGAAGAAACCAGCGTCCTCTATAGCAACCAACTTCCATGAAGGGGCTGCCGTGGTGAACCTTCAATCCAAAAGTCTCCGCGTCTTCGGAGAGCGCATGCAATCGCACGGTGAGATCGGGATTTTCTGAAGTCAGTGTCAGACCGGTGCCGTGCGACCTATGAGTGAAGCTCGACCTGCGACTCGGAGGCAAGGCCACTTCAATGCGCTTCGGCCAGTCCACGAATTGTTTCTTTTCCGTGATCTCGTGCCGCAGAACTAATCGGCGCTGGAAGCTCACAAGCCGACGAAGATCCACGACGCCGAGCGTCCAATCGAGCCCCTGCAACTCCACTTGCAAGTCGCTGCGTTCCGCAATTTGGGTCAGAGCCTTCTGAACTTCTTCCGGGACATCCTCTACGACTGCCGCGCGCGAGTTCCATTCAGGAAGCGATGCAAGAACCTCCTCGACATGCGCCTGCGCTCGCTCCACCACTTCAGTAAAAACGGGGCGGTCGAGATTCTCATCGAAGCCCCAGGTGTCAATCTCGAGGATCAGGTTCTCGCGAATCATCCCACCCCCAAATGCAGCCGCGAGAGGTCGACGGCGGAGCCATACTCAGCTGAGGCTCGATGCGCCTCTTCTGCGGAGAGACCATGCACTTCGCTCAACGCTGTTCGGATAACTCCGCCATGCGTCACGGCTAACAGCGCCTGCGATTCGGCCTGGTCAATAAGAAACGCCATCTCACGTTTCACGCGATCGAGGAAGTTTTTATAGCTTTCGCCGGACTGAATCACTCCCGCTGGAAAGCGTTCTACCCAGGCACGCGACTCCGCCGGAAAACAACGCTCGATCTCCTGCCACGACAAGCCCTCCCACTGCCCAAAACAGATTTCGCGCAGGTCCGGACGCACCTTCACGGGAACAGCGAAATGCGCCGCGATGATGGCGGCTGACTGTCGTGCGCGAAGAAGATCGCTGGTATATACCACTTCCGGAGGTACGTGCAACAAGGATGCAGCGCGCTCGATCTGGGCCCGTCCTCCGTCGTTCAACGGCGGATCGGAGTGCCCACAAAACCGCCCAGCCATGTCGGTTGCCCCGTGACGCATGAGAATGAACGCTTTCATCGCACCCACGCTCCGCAAAAATATACCGCAATCTCGGAAAGCTGGATCGTGGCGCCCATGCAGTCGCCGGTAATTCCTCCAAGGCGACGCTGATAGTAGACCCCGCTTGCAGCAGTCAGGATTGTGACGGCAACGATGGGCTCCCATGCCAGGGAACGCAGAAACCAGAAGGCAAGCGCCAGGCCTAGAACTGCGCCAAATGTCGTCGTGGACCAGGAAACTCCACCCGCAATTCGGCCGCCCTGGCCTTCAGGTCCCCTTGCGGATTTCAGCAGAGCGCCTAAAGGCAGAGGAGTGCACCGCGCGAGCACATGAGCTGAGATCAGATAGTGGATCACCGCATCGGCAGGGATGGTTGCCAGCAGCAGAACACGGCTGCCAAGAGACAGGATGAGCGCAAGCGCTCCGAAGCTTCCGATGCGGCTGTCCTTCATAATGCGCAATCTGTCTTCGCGCGTCCATCCTCCGCCAAAAGCATCGGCGCAGTCGGCCAGTCCATCTTCATGCAGACCGCCAGTAATCATCACAATGGCAAGTACTGCAATGAGTGCCGCCAGCAGTCTCCCAAGATGCGCGACTACAAGCATGTACGCCAATGCAGCCACGCCGCCCACCAGCAGCCCAACCGCCGGAAACCATGCCGATGCACGACTCAATCGCGAGGGATCGAGGCCGTTGAAGCGGACGGGCACACGCGTCATGAATTGCACCGCAAGCGCGATGTCCTGAAGGAGACAGATCATGCGCTCGCCCCACTTATGCCTGCCGACCCGAAGGTGGCGACCTCGAAGTACAGGCGCAGCGCCGATTCGAGGATCGGGAATGCGAGAACAGCCCCCGTGCCTTCGCCGAGCCGCATGTTGAGGCGCAACACGGGATCGATGCCCAGATGACGCAGCAGAAGGCGGTGCCCCGGCTCCTGGGAGCAATGCCCTGCCACAAGGTAATCCTTCACGTTTGGTGCGAGTGCTGCGGCAATCGCAGCAGCGGCGGTAGAGATGAATCCGTCGCACACCACAATCATCCGATGCTGCGCCGCTCCCACAACAAAGCCGGTCATCGCGGCGATTTCAAGTCCTCCAACGCACTGCAGCACCTCAAGGGCAGACGCATGCGAGCCTTCCGGGAAATGCTTCCGCAGGGCTCGGCGAATTACGTCCAGCTTGCGAATCCTTCCAGCATCATCGAGCCCGGTACCGGCGCCGGTTACCTCCGCCGGATCACACTGCGTCAGCATGGCCGCGATGGCGCTTGCTGCAGTCGTATTTCCAATGCCCATTTCTCCTGCGACTACCAGGTCTCTTCCCTGTGTGTGGGCTTCGTCGGCTAGTGCCAGCCCAGCGCTAAGTGCCGCGTTCATCTCCTCATCGGTCATCGCCGGCTCTTCCAGAAAATTGCGGCTTCCTCGCCGCACCTTCATGGCTCGTAATCCGGGGCTCTCGTCAAAATCCGCGTCAACTCCGGTATCCACCACGGTCAACGCTGCTCCATGTTGTCGAGCCAGCACATTGATCGCTGCTCCACCCTGAAGAAAATTCATCACCATTTGCGCGGTTACTTTAGACGGATAGGCGCTCACGCCGGCGCGCGCCACACCATGATCGGCAGCGAATACGTATATCGCTTTCCGCAACGGAAGCTCGACGCCTTCTCCGCGAATCGCAATCAACTGGGCGGCGATCGTCTCGAGTTGCCCCAGGCTTCCCAACGGCTTCGTCAACTGATCGAGATGACGCGCGGCCTTTGCCAGATCCGCCTGGTCGAGGGGCTGAATAGATTCCGCGAGGACGCGAATGCGCTCGACTGTGGAAGGTTGCGAAAGCTTCATAGTACGAATTCCCTTCTGGGATGGACACCGAATTCAAAGTTCAAGTTGGGAGCAGGACATTGAAAGGCCCGCTCCAAAATATTGGGCTGAAGAACATCTTCCGGGGGGCCGATCCGGAGTCGGTCATGAGGACTGATCAGAATGACCGACGAGAATGTGCCGGAAAGGAGCGCAAGGTCATGCACCGCCGCGAACACGTTTATCCCCTGCGCGCGAAGCTGCCGAATGAGGGCCATCAGTTCCATCTGCCGCCCGAAGTCAAGATTCTGTGTGGGCTCGTCGAGCAATAAGAGCTTCGGCTCCTGAGCCAATCCGAGTGCGATCTTCACACGCTGACGCTCTCCTCCGCTCAGCTCGTTAAAGATCCGATATCGCAGCGGACCGATACCAGTCAGTTCTATGGCCCGTCCAACGGCCCTGCGATCACGGGCACTCAGTCCGCCAAACAGGCCCAGATATGGAGTGCGGCCCTGCTCCACTATCTGCTGAACTGTGAACGAGAATGGGATGTCGAGGTGCTGGGGGACGAGCGCTATCTGCTGTGCAATCTCGCGGCACGAGCGTCCTTGGAGTTCTTCGTTCTCAAACATTACTCTGCCGCTGGATGGCCGCAGCAAGCCGGCGGCGAGGCGAAGCAGCGTGGTTTTACCACCTCCATTGGGCCCGATGAGCGCCGCACATACACCCTGCTCCAGGCTGAAGTCCGCGCCCGCAATCACCCGCCGATGGCCGTAGAGAAACGAAACGCGCTCGAAGCGGAGGAGAGCTTTCATACGCTGTATCCTCGTTTCGTTCGCCGCAGCAAATAGAGGAAAAACGGGCCGCCCAGGAATGCCGTCAGGATGCCGACGGGAATTTCTGAAGGAGCCAGGAGAGTGCGAGCCAGCGTGTCCGTAAGAACCAGAAATGCGGCTCCGGTAAATACCGTGATAGGGAGGAGGCGCACATGATCTGGCCCTGCGACCAGGCGTGCCAGATGCGGGACGATGAGCCCGACGAAACCAATCAGCCCTCCCAGCGAGACAGCCACCGCCGCCAGCAATGAGCCTGTAAGAATGATGCCGATCCGAATGCGCTCCACATCGATCCCGAGTTGTTGCGCATACTCGTCTCCGAGTGCCAGGGTATTCAGCCGTCGCGAAAGGATAGCCGCAGCAGCCAGCGAGCTTGCCAGCAGCAGCGCCATAAATCCAAGCTGCGTCCATCGGGGAACACCCACGGATCCGCGCAGCCAGGACGCCAGCACACGCAATCCCAAGCCATAATCCCGATCCAGCACCTCAACGAAGTACGACGAGTAACTCAGCATTGTGCTGACGGCAAAACCGGCAAGCAACAGTGTGACCACCTGTGTTGTACCGCCGACTCTTGCCAGGCTATACACCACTGCAATGGTCGCCACAGAACCGGCAAACGCTAACAGCGCGATGGCACTGAATCCGAGCCATGTGACCTGGGGCAGCAGCACCATCCCAATCGTCGCACCCAGCACCGCTCCACCCGATGAGCCGATCACGTAAGGATCGGCCAGCGGATTCCGAAAGAGTCCCTGAAAGAGCAGTCCCGCCGCGGACAAAGCTGCTCCCACCATGGCAGCAGCAAGAATGCGAGGCAGCCGGATCTCCATCAGGATGACGTGGTCATCCGGCGACAGCGCACGCGAGTGCAGAAATGCGAGGACGATGCTGTGCAATGGGACGCGAACTGCTCCGCAGGTAATTCCCAACACAATCGTAGCCAGCAAGGCGAGCACGAGGGCAGCCAAAACTGCCCCCGTACGCACGCTCGACGGATGCTCGTCTATCTCCTGTTCTGAACGGACTACCTCAGTTTCCAGGACTCACCTCCGAACGTAACCTTCACACCCGAGCGGAATGTAAACGGCAAAGCCGGATAGCCGAACGACTCGCTGTAATGCTCCGCGAGCAGGTTCTGGAGTTGACTGGTCATCTGAAGATGCGAGGTCACCGTGTAGCTTGCACTCAGATCGACGCGTTGGTACGCGCCATCCAGGTTGCGATTCGGCAGCAGCATGGTAGGCATGTAGTTTGCGTCGTACGCAAGAAAGTCACTATCGTCACGCTTGCCCACCAGCGTTCCGGTCATCTGCGAGGAAAACCTTCCATGCGCATAGCTGACGCCGAAGTAGCCGGAGTGCGGTGCGCGGCGAAACGGACGCGATCCAATCAAAGGTGAGTAGGCGCCGATGGCAATGGTCGGGAAGCTCGGGTTGTAGGTTGGTCCGATGGCGTCGGAGCTGAACGAACGCTCGACCACCGCATCCAGGTATGTGTAGCCGCCGCGCACAAACAGGTCCCGAAGAATCTGAACTTGTGCCTCGGATTCAACGCCCTGTGCGCGGAATGCCTGCGAATTGACAGTTGCCCCGTATGCTGCGGCTTTAGCCACAGACGACGGGACACCTAGCTGGATGAGCCCCTCGCTGGGAATGTACTCGATACCGTTTGTGAATTGGTTATGGAAGTAGGTGATTCCTATTTTGGCTCGTCCGTGAAAGAGTTCCTGGTCAACACCGCCATCGTATGTACGCGACCACTCCGGTCCGATCTTCCCCACGTGATATTGCGAGATAATCTGCGAACCATTCGGCAGCGCTGCCAGTTGGTCGTGCAGCGAATCGGTCTGCTCAAAGATGCTCGGCTCTTTAATGCCTTTGCCAAAGCTGGCACGCAGGCGGGTTCCACCCAGTAGTGCGGATTGGATCGGCTGTCTCAACATATACGAGAGCGAAGCGCGCGGGGTCGGTACCACGCCGAACAATGCGTTGTTCTCAACACCGGTACCCATCGTGTAGAAGAGCCTGCCCTTGATGTCGCCCTGAAACAAGAGCGTGTAGTTCGAGTTTCTCCGCTCGATCGAGTTGGAACGTCCTCCCGAGTAGCCCCGTTCATCTTCATATTCAAACCCGACCAGCGCCAGCAGATGAGGACGAACGCGATAGTCCGACTGCGCCTGCACGAGGTCCCGATCCGTTGAAATCGGATAGCTGTACGGATACTGCATCGGATACTGGAAGATGGCCTGTCCCGATACGGTGTAGCCATTCGCACCATGAATCGTCACGGGCGCGCCGAGATAGTCCGCCACAGCACAGTTAGGATCTGTCTGGGGAGTGCAGCTGGCGTAGGTAACGCTGTCCTGATACTGGGGAATTCCTGTTGGCGCAAAGTCGGTGTAATTGGACCGGAGCCGCAGTCCTCCGTAACGGACCAGACTGTGCCACGCCGCGGTGGTTTGGGTTTCGAATGTAGCGCCGAAGTAGGAGTCTTCGTTCACCTGCTTGGCATCGTCGGGAATGCCATACAGGAGAACCGCGTTGGGCTGGCCTCCCGCAAGCTGATCGTGGCGCAGCGTGGCGCGAAGGCTGGAGTTCGAGAACAGGTTCCAGCCGACGTTTCCGCTGGCGGTAGCAATGTGGAAGCGGTCATTCGGAAGATCGTTCGAAGTGTCGAGCCGCGAGAAGTCGGCAAAGTAATCTGCCGTTTTCCACTTCCCTCCCACGCTGGCTTCATTACGGAAGCTCGCAAAATTGCCGCCGTCTCCGATATACGTGATCTCCGGGAGAGGAGTGGAACCCGAGCGCGTTGTCAGGCTCACGACGCCTGCCATGGCATCGGCGCCATAAGCGGAGCTGTTGGGGCCGCGCAGGACTTCCACCCGGCTCAGAGCTGCGGAGGAGATATCGGCGAACTCCACCGAGCCGCCGATGTTATTCATCGGAATGCCATCGATGAGCACCTTGTTGGCATCGCTGTTTCCACCGCGAATGTAGAGTGCCGTGGTTCCACCGACCCGCCCGGATTGCGCCATCTGTACGCCGGGAATCCAACGCAATGGCTCCTGAACCTCATCCGTGCCGCCAATCTGGTTCTCACCCAGCACGGTTACGGCGGCCCCCAGATGCGATTCGAGCGTGGGAATGGCCGTAGCCGTAACGGTCACCTCCTGAGACAAGCGATTCAGGCGCAGCATGATATTGCGGACGGTTGTTTCGGAGCTCGCAGAAACAACAGCCTCGGATTCACTCGCGTTAAAACCGGGCGCAAGAACGCGAACCTCGTAGGTTCCCGCAGACGGAACGGCGGCGGTGTAGTGCCCGCTCTCATCTGTTGTCACCGCCACCACTGTGGTGTTGTGCGCCAACACGTCGACGGTTGCTCCGCGGACAACGGCGCCAGTGGGATCGACTACGGTGCCGGAGATCGACGCACTGCCACCGAGTGCGGCCAGCTTCATGCTGAGGCAGAGAGCGAAAGACAAACACGAAAATCGTCGAACACGAATCATAAATTCCCCTCGGAATGTATTGCGCAGAACCGGTCTCCTGACTTGCGCTTCCTCGAACCTGTCCACCTTCCCGGAGTGTGTCTCCAGTGGCATTCCGGACAGATTCTCCACGCTTACAGTTACGGGGTAGTGGCGGATTTGCACCGCGCTTCCCGACATTCTGCGAGTTGAATGTTATTGGTTTCAGACGGATCACTAACCGTCCTATGGGTGAAGCTGTTTGGCTAAGTCCTCCATCGCATAGATCGCGGCCGGACTTGGCAGCTCAATGCGTTGATCCACGTAAAAAACGCGCCCCTCTCTCACGGGTTTCAGCGCCTGCCATCCCGGCTTGTTTGCTAGTTCGGCAAGCGAGAACTTCGAATTCCTGATCAAGAGCAAAGCATCGGGCTGGCGAGCGAGAATTACTTCGAGACTTACCTGCGGCCACTCCTGCGCGATATCGTCTGTAATCGAACTTCCGCCTGCCACCTCTATCAGCTCTGTGAGGAATGCATGTCTGCCGATTGTCACTATCGGGTCATACCAAACAGGCATGAATATCCGGACGAGCGGCTTGCCGTGAATGCGTACGCGCACCGCCTGTTCGCGCGCTCCCAGGTCACGCAATAGAGCTGCCGCTTCCGATTGCCTGTTCAACGCATTTCCAAGACTCGCAATCGATTTGTGAATACCATCGATCCCGTGAGGATTGACCATGAACACCGGAATCCCATAACGGGCAAGCTGATCGATCGCAGGGATTCGGTTCATGCCTCCCGTGCCCAGGATCAGGTCCGGGTGCAGCGCGATAATTTTTTCGAGCGAAGGATTGAGCGGAGCGCCGATGGTCTGCTTCTTCGCAGCTTCGGCCGGGTAGGTGGTGTACTCAGAAACGGCAATTACATCCGATCCCGCTCCAAGGCTATACACGTCGTCCACGATGCTGGGCGCAAGACAAACCAGCTTGTGAGGATGGTCAGGAACCACCACGGTACGTCCGAGTTCGTCCGTCAGCGTTCGCGAAGCCACGCACGTTGCAGGACTCAAGAACACCAGCAGCAATAGTAGTAACAGCAGACGCTTCATCGCACCTCCGCTATGCGGCTTGCCGCCTGCTTCGCTAAGACAACAAAACGTTTCGCAATCTCAGGAGCACCGCGAAAGTGCAAATGGATGTAACTCGCAAATATGTTCGCGCGGGCATATCCCTCCTCGTCTGTCGCATTGGCAAGCGTGTACCGGGCCTGAAAAGCTGGGCCAATGTCGCGGGTGTTCGTGCATCGTGAATGATGGAAGCTGTGGCCCCGCAGAACTGTGCCACGCGCTCCGAGCAGGCAGTCCTGCAGCAGATTGATCTCAACGTAGCCAAAGCGCACCAGCTTTTCGGTCATCTCCGTTTCGAGAGGAAGCACGCCGGCCATCGTATGCACCTGCCCGTCGGACGTGCGCAGCCGCTCGCCCAGATACATCATTCCGCCGCACTCCGCATATACAGGACGGCCCGAAACAGCGAACTTTCGAATTTCCTCTAGGAGAGCCGCGTTCGAACTCAGTTGCTCTGCGTGGAGCTCAGGGTAGCCGCCGCCAAGATAAAGCGCGTCCAACGCTGGCGGCAGGTGTGCATCCTGCAACGGGCTGAACTCGAAAAGTCTCGCGCCTGCACGTTCCAGCAGATTCAGGTTGTCCTGGTAGTAAAAGCAGAACGCGGCATCGCGAGCCACTCCGATGGTTATATTGCTGGCTGCACTGCGTGCTGCATTCGCCGTACTCACAGAAACCTTGTGTGCTTCCAACTGAAATTCGGGCCCCAACAGGAGATCGAGGTTCAATCGCTCTTTTGCAAGAATCTCGAGCGCACGTCGTTTCTCGTTCCAGTCGATTTCAGCAGCCGTATGCAATCCCAGGTGACGCTCCGGAATGTGCACCGATTGCTGCTGTGGCACCCAGCCAAGAACAGGCGTTGTGCAGTTCCGGACAACGGCATCCGCCAGCAAGCGATAGTGCCCATCGGAAGCGACGCCATTCAGGACGACGCCGGCAAAGCGAAGTTCCGAATCGAACCCTTCGAATCCGCGAATCACGGCGGCGATGCTGCGCGCGCTCTTTGAAGCATCCACGACCAGGATCACCGGCAGCGAGAGGATCTTCGCAATCTCTGCCGAACTGCCACTTTCACCCTCCCTGGAGATGCCATCGAAAAGGCCCATCATGCCCTCGACTATCGCGATCTCCGCATCCGCACTGCCCTCAGCAAACGCTTCGCAAATGCCGTCGCGATCGAGCATCCAGCCATCCAGGTTCAGGGCCGGGCGGCCTGTGACCGCACTCAAGTGCCCAGTATCCAGAAAGTCCGGACCGCATTTGAACGCCTGCACGCAGAATCCGCGAGCGTCCAGGCCTGCGGCGATGGCCAGCGATATCGTTGTCTTCCCCACTCCGCTTGCCGGACCGGCGATGAGAAAGCCTCTCATTGCAATCCCTCGATGCGTCCTTTAACCGGCAATGGCAAGCCTGCAATCATTAGCACGACAGCATCGGCAACAGCGGCCACGCGCTGATTCAACTCGCCGAGCAGATCGCGAAACTGACGCCCCGCAGCATATGCCGGAACAATACCGCTGCCTACTTCATTCGAAACCAGTACGATGCGGCACTTTGTTTTGCGCAACGCGGAGCACAATACATCCATGGCAGCTGAAATAGCGTCTATGTCGTCGCCGTAGGCTTCCATCAGGTTCGCGACAAACAGCGTGAGGCAATCGATCACCAGCAGTTCGGTGGCATCTTCCTCAGCCGCGATCGCGCCAGCCAAATTCACCGGTACTTCCAGCGTGCGCCAATGTGAAGGCCTTTCACCGCGATGGCGTTCGATCTTGCGACGCATCTCGTCGTCCGAGACGCGAGCCGTCGCCACAAACGTCACACTCGCTGCGCTCAATGCAATTTGAAGCGCAAAGCTGCTTTTGCCGCTGCGTACTCCACCGAGTACGAGCGTCACCGAATTTCGGTGAGATTCCTGCATATGTAGCCTCTGACCGGACACGTTTGTGCCTCGGCGAAGCGGGATTAACAGGCAGCTTTCAATGCGGTGAACAGACCGCGAGGATTGCTCTCCAACTCTCCCATCGAAGCTGGATTCGCCCGGAAATGATCTGGCCGGTCTCCTGACTTACACCTCAAGCGAACTCGAGCGCCTTCCCGAAAGCTCTACTTCCAGTGGCTGGGTTCTTCCCTGCTCAGTTCTCGGTGCTTACAGTTACGGGGTAGTGGCGGACTCGCACCGCCTTCCCGAACACCAGATGTTTGGACTATAAAATCGCGTTCCCTTGGAGTCAAGCAGAACTCTGTCGCCGGATGATGTCTAACGCCGACATTCAGCAGCAGTATTCCAAACCTAAAAAAACGTAATATTAACATTTCACCGCTGATCATCTGCCGATAGACAAAGTGGAATCACCCGCACATTCAACCGCTCACTAAATAACCATCTCCATTGGGGGAGCTTTGCCTGGCAATTTCCATATTCGCGTGTTTCGCACCTTGGTAGTGGTACAGATCCTGGTAGCGATAAGCGCGCTATGGATGACCTCTTCGGTCCATCGCGTGTACAGAAACTCACTGGCTCGGCATCAGGAGTTACGCGCGTATCGCCAGCGAGTGGAAGCGATCGCGAAGAAGCTGCAATCCATCGAGGGCATAGCACCTCAAGATGGGAATACTTCCAAAGTGCTTGTCCAGTTGGCTCAGGACGCGCAGGCCGTTACGGCCCAGTGGCCGCTTGGTCCGGCTACTGACGGCTCGGATACGGATCTGACGCAAGCAAGTTTGCAGACCGTCGCGATCGAAGCGCAACAACTGGCTCAGGAGGCAAGCGTCCCTCATCCGGAAGATGCTGGCCAGCGGAAGTTGCGACAGGCGCAAGCGCATTTGTTAGCCGCGATGCGGCGACTCGGCGAAGAAGCGGATACGCTCGAAGCGCACGAATTTGAGCAGCTTCAACTGGAAGCGCGCTATGGCGGCTGGACCGAGGTTCTGGAAACGACCACGCTCCTGCTGATCCTGTTGACCGTGATTTATGTCGCATGGTTGCAACGCGCCATACAGTCTCAAGTGACGACTCGCGAAGAGACCGAACGAGAACTGCGCCGGGAGCGCAATACGCTGGAACAGCGCGTGAAGGAGCGCACGGCGGAACTGCAAACCGAAGTACAGGAGCGGCGCCGGGCCGAGCAGTTGAACCGCGGACGGAACCAGGTACTCGAGATGTTGGCCTGCGATGAGCCGACGCAAACGATACTCGAAACCCTGGTCGAAACAGTGGCCACCCACCGCTCGACCTGGGCCTGCGCATTGCACCTGCTCGATGGGGAGACTCTGAAGCTGACTGCGCAATCCCGTCTGCCCTCAACCTTGGCAGCAAGGCTGGATCGTATCGCTGCGAAGATCACGGATGCTCCCGAGATCGCGGTGCTGAACGGAGAGGAAGTCTTCGTGCTTCCCGATCTTAACCAGGAGCATAGACCTTGGATCGAACTTCTGCGGGCCAATGGCGCTCAATCGGCTTGGTCGGCCCCCTTTCTGCGTGAAGGTAAGCCCGTGGGCACAATGACGATCTACACCCTGCTCCGCTATCCTCCCAGGGAAGCCGACATTGAGCTCTTGAAGATGAGCTGCCAGATGGCGTCGTTGATTCTGGAACGGCAACGCATGAATGAGGAGTTGATTCATCGCGCCTACCACGATCCATTGACCGGATTGGGGAACCGGCGATTGGGCAAGGAAGGTCTGGAGGATGGAATTCGGCGGTCTCGGCGCAGCGGCGAAGGCTTGGGCGTGTTCTGGATGGATCTCAACAAGTTCAAGCAGATCAATGACACATACGGCCACACCGCCGGCGACCAAGTATTACAAGAGGTCGCCCGACGCCTGACCTCTGGTATACGCTCCTGTGACACCGTGGCACGGATGGGCGGGGACGAGTTCATGATCGTGATGGAACGAATGGAGAACCGGAAGGCGGCTGAACAGGTCGCAAATGAACTGCTGACCCTTCTATCCGAACCCGTCGTTATAAACGACCTTCAACTCAGCGTGACCGCCAGCGTCGGTATCTCGTTCTATCCCGAGGATGGTGATTCGGCCGACACTCTCGAGCAGCGAGCCGATGTAGCCATGTATAAGGCCAAGTTCGGCGGTGTTGGTGTGCGCTCGTTCACACCCGTGCTAAACGAGGAGCGTGTCGAGCGGCTGGCGCTCGAAACCGAGATGGCGCGCGCCCTCGAACACGGCGGATTCAGCCTCGCTTATCAACCGCAGTGCCTGGCCACAGGTGAAGTCATCAAATTGGAAGCGCTGCTGCGGCTCGAGCATTCCGAGTTAGGAAGCATCCCGCCGTCGCGCTTTATTCCCATTGCCGAAGAAACGCAGTTGATTCTGCCGCTCGGCCGGTGGGTATTGGAGCAGGCATGCCGCCAGATACGCCTTTGGCAGGATGCTGGCTACCCGGTTGTGCCCGTAGCGGTTAATATTTCTTCACTTCAATTCGTCCGCGAAGGCTTTTCTAAGGAAGTGGCGGAGATTTTGGCCCATGCAGGTGTTATGCCGTCGCTGTTGGAACTGGAACTGACGGAAAGCATCGTCATGAAGGACTTTGCCGAATCGGCGCGCCAGATGAAGAAACTGAAGAAGTTGGGAGTCCGCATCGCGATCGACGATTTCGGAACCGGCTATTCATCCCTCAGCTATCTGCATCGACTCCCCATCGACGTATTGAAAATCGACCGCTCGTTTGTTGAAATGATCGACCAATCGGAGGGCACCCTGCCAATCATAGAGGCCATTATCTCGATGGCTCAGGTGCTTGGGCTCCGCGTAGTGGGCGAGGGCGTCGAGACCCTGAGCCAGATGGAAGCCCTGTGCAAAGGCGGGTGCGACATCCTGCAGGGCTACTTATTCTCGCAGCCAGTCTCGGCAGCAAAGGTGGTGCACGTGTTAGAAGCCAGGACGCTCACTCCGACACTGCAAGCGTGAAGATGGGTGGTGCTTCCCACATCGCACAATGGCACACGCTTTGTAAGCGTCTGTAGCACAAGCATGCCAGAATCTGCACCGTCTCACCCGCGTCACAACGCGCATCTATGACCGCGAACTACAGAAGACGGGACTTGAAACCACTCAATTCGGCCCCCTTACGGCGATTGGAAGGACCGGAGAAACCAATCCGAAACGGCTGAGTTGGCTTTGCAATAGATAGGACGATGCTGACGCGGACCCTTTCTCTCATGATCGAGAAGGGATGGATCCAAGTCAGGCCTGGTCAGGACAGGCGGGAACGCTGCTCATCCTCTTGAGGATTATTTCGATCGTCCTTCCGCGAAGCGATTGCCATGACAAAAGTCCTCAATATCTTCTCCTCCGCTGTCGCTACTGCAATCTTTATATCGACAGATGGCACGATAACGCACTTGTTGACGAGCAGCGGGAGATCGCTGGACTGAACCGCGTTCGCCAGTACTAAGCCGGAGAAGGTTCTTCTTTGTGTTCCCGGTTCCGAGCGAGCCATTCAGAAGGAGAAATTCCTATGCGTTGCGTAAAGACTCGCGTCAGAGCGGTCGCATTGGTATATCCCACGGCGGATGCGATCAGCTTTAGCGAGTTGCCCTTACGCAGCATTGTCTGGGCAACCCCCAGCCGCCAATTTGTCAGGTAATCAAACGGTGTCATGCCGATGACTTCCCGAAAATAAGCGGCAAAACGCGCCCGGGACATACCGGCGCGTTGAGCAAGTTCTTCCAGCGACCAGGAAGTTTCAGGATGCCTATGCATGCATTCTATCGCCTTGCTCAAACGCAGATCGGTGAGTCCCATCAAAACTCCGCTGTCGACTAGATGTGCATTCATTGCCGATCGGATGAGTAGCACGAAGAGATATTCGAATAATCGATCTAAGGCAGTTTGGCGGCCCGGCAATTTAGAGAAAGCCTCCGAAAACAAAAGCTGCAGCGTCGGTCCAAGTTCAGGAAGAGCGTCGAGCGGAAGCACAAGCGGTTCTGGAAACGACGCGAGGACAGGATTCAGCATCCCTGCGCCGAATTCGATCGTCGCGCATACGAGCTCGACTCCTTCTTGCTCTGGCCCGTGAAGACGATGAAAGCGAGGACGGGGAAAAAACAGGATGCTCGGTGTATCAATGACGATCTGACGAGCGTCTTGCCGTGTGACCTTCAGTCTTCCTTTTTTGAGCACATGAAGATATGCGGCATGTTCGCTTTGATCCGCGGAGCTTCCGCACAAGAGTCCCGAATAAAACATCCGAGCCGTGAGGGAGAACCGTTCGAAGAAGGGTGCGAGCCGATCCATATGAGACTATAAGGTATCCCAACGAGACTCCATGTGACAATCCGTCCCATCTCATCGCTAGAAAGACAATTCTAACGATTGAACCAGGACAGGAGAATAGGGATGTCAAAACCATTAGAAAACAGAATTGCACTCGTCACAGGGTCATCGCGCGGAATCGGAGCTGCCATCGCTATCCGTTTGGCCGCCGAGGGCGCGTCCGTAATCGTCAATTACGCGGCCAGTCGCGATCGTGCGGAGAAGGTCGTCAAGGAAATCCGCGATGCCGGCGGTAAAGCAGAAGCCGTGGCGCAGATCTGAGCACTCCTGAGGGGGTCAACGCGCTAGCCGCGTCGATCGACCGGGCTTTCGGCGGCTCTTTCGGCGGTCGACTCGACATTCTCGTAAATAATGCAGGATCGGTGATCTTCGGGCCGTTCGTGGAGGGTGCCGAAGACTTCTACGACAAGCGTTTCAATCTCAACGTTCGGTCGCTCATCGCGTTGTCGAAGGACGCTGCACGCCGGATGATTCCGCAAAAGTGGGGGCGAATTATCAACATCGGATCTTGCGTCGGGGAGGCCGCACCGTTCGCGGGCGCAACCATGTACGTCGCAACGAAATTTGCAGTTCATGGCTTCACGCGCGGACTCTCGAGAGAGTTGGGAGCTAGCGGAATTACCGTCAACGGCGTACAACCTGGCCCGATTGACACTGAATTGAGCCCCGCCGACGGCCCCAATTCGGAGGTCGCGAAAAAGCGGACCAGCGTTGGGCGCTACGGTCACGTGGAAGAGATTGCTTCTGCTGTCGCATTCCTCGCTCATCCGGAGTCAGCTTTCATCAACGGCGAGAACCTGACCGTGGACGGCGGCTGGAACGCATAACCGTCCGGGTAGCCACGGGTTGAAATCGCAGCTACCCTCCGTCGGTCTCCTGATGCGGGATTTGAGATGTTGCGACTCAACGCCCGTTTCGCTTGCTTGACTTCGGCGGAATCGGTCGACTGAGTTAAATCAATCCATTTGAGACTACAAGATATCTCAATGCCGCTCTATGCCGACCATGCGTCTCATCTCACGTTCAGAAAAAGCTTTCCTGCGCAGCGCGCAGAAGCGCCACCCAAGATTGGAGAAGAATATGTCCCGTATCGATCCCGTTATCGCACTCAACATCGACAACCAGGTTGCCGCCGCGCCTTCTCAGGATTCCTCGACCGCGCCTTTTAAATCAACTCAACGTAGCCTAACCGGATTGGCCGCATGGATATACGACCATAACGCTCCTTTCCTTGTGACCAGCCTTGGCATGATCGTTATGCTTCTTTGGGCCGGATCCTGTTCCTCTACAAGGATGTCATCTCGCTCGGGGTATCGCTCTACCTGATCTGCTATTTCGGCTACAAGGCTCTCCCTTTGGAAAACAGAGGCGAGTGAATGAAGCGGAGGACACAGGGGCACACCCAGTGTGGTGGCTATCAACCTCTGCCGAAGCGATGACATTTCTAAATGGGAATTTTGTCGGATCAAATCTCGCCATTCCCGTGCGTTTTGGGGTCACATTGATGCCCTGAAGCGTGTAACCAGCCGCGCTCCCCACACCTCTCAACGTCGGGAGCGCCCAAAACCAAGAATGGAGCTACTCGCATGTTTGATATGAAAAATCTCACTCGGCTGAAGAAACTCGATGAGAATGCACCTGAAACGATGAAGGCCTTTTGGGCTTTTGATAAAGAGGCGTTCAAAGACGGCGCCATCGATCTTCTGCACAAGCAGTTGACGGCGGTGGCTGTTGCGCTGACTACGCAGTGCCCCTACTGCATTGAGTTGCATGTAAAAGCAGCGCGCCAGGCCGGCGCAAATGACGCGATGCTCACAGAAACAGCCATGGTTGCCGCTGCAATGCGTGCGGGCGCAGCGGTCACGCACGCGTCTCACTTGTTCAAAGAGTAACAAGAGCTAAGGTCGCGATCGTGCCCCATGTCTTGAGACGTGGGGCACGATCGCGACGTCCAGCTGCCTGAAAGCATCTGCTTTACAGGTTCCGCATCTGTGCTGCATGCGAGTGCCCCCTGGAAGCCTGAGGAGATTGCTTCCGCAACGGTGCTCCTGGCTTCGGACGAGAGCAGCTACATTACTGGAATCGATTTGCCGGTCGACGGCGGCTTTGTGGCCGCCCGAGTCGGATTTCGAGGGATCCGGCACAAACAAACAAAGAGTTCCATAGCAGCTTCAAAGATCGGCGCGGTTTTCTATATCATTTGGGCCTGCTTGCATCTTCTGGCCACATACTCGGTATACGTGCTTTGGTCGGCCATTGGATTCGATAAGTTAGGATTTTCTTTTAGGTGATTCTGTGGTCCTTTACTCTCGATACGTTCTGCCGCATTTGATCGACCTCGCGATGAGAAATGGGGAGGCCACACGTCTTCGTGCGGCCTGGATTCCTCAAGCAAAGGGGGACGTGCTAGAGATTGGCATCGGTTCCGGTTTGAACTTGCCATTCTATTCAGCGCAGGTAAAGCGCGTGTTCGGCGTTGAACCTTCTGTTGAACTGCAGCATATAGCGAAGAAGAGAGTAAGCGGCCACGTGGATGTTGAATTCCTCAGCCAATCAGCCGAACAGGAATTGCCGCTGCCGGACGCGAGTATCGACACGATTGTCATGACATGGACTCTCTGTTCCATTCCGAACCCCGATGAGGCACTCCGCCAGATGAAACGAGTCCTCAAGCCGGACGGCCAGCTTCTCTTTATGGAGCACGGCCTATCTCGCGATTCCGGCATAGTGGCTTGGCAGGACCGGCTCACTCCCGCATGGAGGCTCATTGCGGGTGGATGCCATCTGAACCGCAAGGTTGACGACCTCATTTCAGCAGCGGGGTTCCGCGTAACGGCCTTGAATACTTTCTACACTGTCGGGCCACGTCCCATGACATACACCTATCAAGGGCTCGCTCAGTTGGCATAATTATTAGATTCGCAGTGGCACCCCATCATCGTGACGGCCTTGGTGTTGCCCTCGATTCATATCCGCAACCACTGCGGTTAAACCGGCTTCAATTCCTTAACGCTGTACAACTCCAACGAGATCATTCATGACTGCATCAATTTCCGTCTGAGTCGTTCCGCGACCAAGGCTGAAACGAATTGCCCCCATTCCGATTTCCGGTGGAACCCTCATCGCCTGCAATACAGGTGACAATTCGACTGAACCAGAATGGCAGGCTGATCCGGTCGAGGCGGCAACCCGCGGCATCCGGCTGAGAATGTCAGCGCCGGCATACCCGACGAAGCCAACGTTCAGCGTGTTCGGCAAACGCTCAGTCGGATGGCCAATCATCACCACTCTTTCGCCAAATGCCGATTGAAGCCGTTCCCAGAAGTAGTCGCGGAGAATCCTCACCGGCTCCATACCTATCCAGTTTCCTGCCACTTCGCAGGCGACGCCTAGAGCTGCGTTCAACAACACATTTTCGGTTCCGGCTCTCCGGCCGCTCTCATGGCCTGCGCCGTGGATGAGTGGCTCGATGGAAACCCCTTCGCGAATATAAAGCGCACCAACTCCCTTGGGACCATACAGCTTGTGCCCTGCCACGGATAACAAATCGACACCTAATTCCGTGACATTGCATGCAATCTTGCCTACCGATTGAGCAGCGTCCGTATGCAGCAGAATCCCGGTGTCGCGAATGAGTTGCGAAATCTCCGCTATGGGTTGAATAGTGCCCACTTCATTGTTGGCATGCATCACTGAAACCAGAATGGTTTCAGGCCGTAATCCCCTGCGGACATCGTCCGGGTTTACGCGGCCATATCCATCAACCGAAAGATAGGTCACGCTGGCCCCGAGCCTCTCCAGGAATCGGCAGGGATTGATGATTGCCGGGTGCTCGACTTGCGTCGTAATGATGTGAACATCACGCCGGGCCGCCGCGAAGAACGCGCCCTTGAGGGCGTGATTGTTGGCTTCGCTGCCCCCGCTCGTAAAAACAATCTCGCTCGGCTTGCAAGCCAGCAAATGGGCGACCTGGGCGCGGGCGTCTTCCACTGCCTGTCGCGCCGGTCTGCCGGCCCAGTGGTTGCTGGATGGGTTCCCGTAAGGCTCCTCAAGGATTCGAGCCATCGCTGCACGCACTTCAGGCGCCAACGGTGTGCTTGCATTGAAGTCGAGATAGATTCTGCTCATGCCGTCACTCATATGGATTACACCTTGTCTGCTCTTACGGTCAGGAATGCGGCACCCAATGCCCCTAGATGGCTCAATACATGTTCAGCGCCGCGCATCGTCCGAGCGGCAGAGCCAATGGGTGGATAGTAGATGCTGCCTCTCGTTGATTCAACTTTGAAACCTTCCTTGGCGATCAGCCCATGCAGTTCGTGCGCAGTCCAAAAGTGAGCTTTCCTCCAAAATGAATTGCCGAGCCAGCCACTGAGCCGCCTCTTCAGTGCCCATAGACTGTATGCTCCGAGTTCGACGATGAGCCTGCCTCCGGACCGCAAAACACGGTGAGCTTCTCCGAGCGCAAGCGATGCATCATTGACCAGGCATAGCAACGTCACCATAAAGACAGCATCAAATGATTCGCCCGCGAAGGGCAGACTCTCCGCGGACGCGTGAGCAGAAGAAATCGTAGCTCCTTCAACGAGTGCACTAACGCGAGCGGCTTCAAGCATTGCATCCGACGTGTCGATCGCAGTGACTCTCGCAACATGTCTCCAAGCCAGTAGCGAATATGCTCCGCCTCCACAACAGGCATCGAGAACAGAGAGACCTCTGAGTTCGCCGGCGGTAGCTAAAATCGCTTCCTGCTCGATTCGCTCCGTTATGCTGCCAAGAAGAGAAGATCGCCAGCGTGCGTAGGAGTCCGGTCTTAATGTCTTGGCATCAGAATGGTCCGCTTCTCGGGCCACAGGCTGTTTCAAAAAACGAGGACCTTGTCTGCCTTCATGGTCCATTGTGTGAGTTCATCCATGGTGCTTCGTTTCGTCCCTTCGACGATCATCTCCTGGCGAATCCCTCTCGCATCCATGCAGGTTCCGCATATGCCAATCTGCGAGCCCTTGGCCGCAAGGGCCTTCAACATGCGCTCGATGTTGTAGTACCCGTTTGGTGTGGTCTGTCCCCCGATTGCGCAACTTGCGGCATCGCCGATCAGGAATATGGACACTGCTTCACCTTCCTGTTTTGCTAGTGATCCCGCGAGACGAAGTCCGTTATAGCTGCGTTCCGTTCCGTATGGTGCATCATTCAAAATGACGAGATAATTCATGGCCGCTTTCCTTTCTTTCTCTTGTTCCCACTCACCATCCAAAATCGAGCGGAGGCAAATCGTAGCGAATCGGTGCCAGGTAGTACGCGGCATTGATGCCACCGAATGAGCCGCCGATCACGACAGTCTGCTTCCGATTGTTGTTCATCGTGAAGCCTCTCCAATAACAACCGGAAGTCCCTGCGCACGCCATTCCGGGACACCGTCTTCAAGACGGAATGCACGGAACCCCTTGGCTCGCAGAATCTTGACGGCCTCTTTTGCGAGAACGCAATACGGCCCCCGGCAATAGGCCACAATTGGTTTGCGGCGGCGCAACTTGCCCAGAACAGAGTCGAGATCCCTGAGGGGCGCGGAAATCGCAAAGGGCAAGTGTGCTGCGCGGTATTCCTCCTCTGGACGCACGTCCAGCAGAATGACCTCTCCGCTCCGGATTCGATCGAGCAGCGTGTCCTTTTCGACGGGCTCAAGAGTCTCTGGGGCTTCCCTGAACCGCCGAAGAATCGCGTCAACCTCAGCAAGCCGCTTCTCTCCCAATGATCGGAGCGATTGAAAAAAGTCGCACACCGCGGGATCCGCTAACCGATAGGTCACGAACAGCCCTGCCTTTTCGCTTTCCACCAGCCGCGCACCATGCAAAACGCGTAGATGCTGCGATGTGTTGGCAATGCTTAACCCTGCTTCTTTGGCCAGGATCTCTACAGACCTCGGCCCCTGACAGAGCAGGTCAAGTAATTCGAGTCGAGCAGGACTGGCAACTGCCTTGCCGAGGCGTGCAAGCTGCTCGTAAAGCTGCTTAGATCTCTTCATGAGTATTCAATGAAATACTTGAATAGTATTGGTAAGATTGTCAAGAGAGAAGGAAGCGAATGGACAAACTACCTCTGCTGAACCATCCGGTCGATCAACCGAGCGTGTTTACGCCGGACAACCTGATTGAGAGCGTCCGCCGTTCCCGGCAGATTCCTGAAGGACCAATTCCAGAGCTGTGTTTACTGGAATTTGACGGTGATCTGACCGACTGGCTTATCGCTCAGGGTCTGGCGAAGCCATTCCCTTCCTGGCCCTGTTTTCACACCACAATGTACTCGCTCGCCGTTGAAGGGGTAACGTGCGGAATCATCCCGCGCACAATTGGCGGACCTTACGCGGTACTGATTGCTGAACAACTGGCAACGGCCGGTGCGAAGTTGATCATAGGGTTGACCTCAGCCGGTCGCGTCTCACGCGAATTGCCGGTGCCATGTCTAGTGGTTGCGACCAGCGCAATCCGTGATGAGGGGACATCGCTTCACTACGTGCCGGCAGGTAAGGAGATCGCCTGCCCAGCTAAGGATGTTGCAGCCGTAATCGAGCGAGAATTGAATACAACAGGATGGCCTGTCCGTGCGGGCAAAGTCTGGACGACAGATGCTCCATATAGAGAAACACAGGCTCAGTTGGACCATTGGGCCGCTGAAGGCGTTCTTGCAGTCGAAATGCAGGCCGCTTCACTGTTCGCGTTTGGCACCGCCAGAGGCATTGCGGTCACCTCTATCGCGATGGTGAGTAACGCTGTGGATCACGAAGGTGAGCAGTTCGATACCGGGACGCTGCAAGAGGGTTTCCATATTCTTGAGGCTTGCACACGCGCGTTTAAGACGGTCCATTCCCTGTAGTGGAGCGATACGATTCTTCTTCAGGTCACAATAAAGATCCGTTCATTCCTCGTTTGATCGTTCTAGTTCTGCCACAAGGTCAAATCCTCGCGGACTGGAAACCTGCAATTTTGGATGGGAAGGAGACACTGATCAGCGACGCAGCTCCGAACAGGAGAACCGTCAAGGTCGAAACTCAATTGGACCAGCTTGGACCAAGCACTGAAGGAAGGGTGGCTGTAAGCGCTTGATTTATTGGCTCCTCAGGTAGGACTCGAACCTACAACCCTTCGGTTAACAGCCGAATGATAAACGTCGGAGTACACGTGTTTTCAATGGAGTACAGAGGAGCGATCGGAGTGATTGGAGCCTCCACGGCGCGCAATTCGGCGAATAATTCGGCGAAGCTGCCCCTCATAACAACTTGGCCAACGGTCAAAATGCCAGCCTAACCGCTTCTGGAAACCTGGTCGTGGACAGAACGGTTTGAAATCGAGGTGCTGCCGCAAATCCAATCTCCTTGGCTAAGGGACCTCTTACTATCGATCTCGGCCACTCAGAACCAGCTCCGTCCAGTTGGCTACTGTCTGGAGCAGGTCCAAAAGCGCATATCCAAGAGGATTCGCCAGGGCATATTCTACCCGCGGCACTTTTCCGGCGTACTCAGTCCGAATGATCAGTCCGTGATTCACCATCTGCCGAAGATGCTGATTGAGCACTTTCTTTGAGACCGGCGAAAGCCGTCTCTTAAGTTCGCCGAAATGTGTAGGGCCATTCTGAAGATGTCGAAGGATCGGCACCCTCCACTTCCCTTCAACCAAGGTGATCGCGGACCGGGCGGCCAACTCCTCGCACAGCGAGAATTTGTTCGCTTGCCTTCCCCTTTGATCGATCACGAACACCGTCGGAGTCTGAGTGCCAATTAGGAGACGCTCAGGCAAAACGCGGTCATCTTCCCGAAGAAGATCTTCGCTTGCTCGTGATGTCGCTGTCCGCTGCACGCCAGAAGCCCTGCGGCTACTAAAGGCATTTTCGAGGGCCGAGTGTGGGGGCGAAATTGAAGTTTTTTGCGAGAATCTGGCCTATACTACGGGTACCTGGTGGTTCCTCCCCCTCCGGGCAAATGCTCCCGAATGCCGCCTAATGGTCGCAGCTGGCAAGTGCTGACGTGGAGTTGGGCCTGCACGACCGGACACCCTGCTTCTGATCAGGTTTTGGAGGCCGCTGCTAACGCAGCCTGGCCCTACGCTCTGCTGTGTGCCTGGACATTCCTCAATGACGCCCATGTCGCCCATGATCTGATGGAGCATGCCATCCGAAACGCGACCGAGTACATTTCCCGTCATCCCGATGCCAGCTCGGCTAAGGTAAACGCTCGGGTAAAAAGCGAGATTCGCCGCGAAGCGAAACACCTGGCTTTCAAGCAAAGGCGCGAACGCCCAAGCGGCTCGGCATCGGACTTCGAAGCGGTTTGTGCGGCTCAGCCAGAAATCGAGCAACGCATCTACGCGAGCGAGATTTTCGCCAAACTGTCGCCATTTGCTCAAGGCATTATCAATCGGCGCTGGCTCGGTTATTCGTGGCGAGAGATAGGTAGTGACTTGGAAATGGACTACTCGGAGGTCCGCAAGGCATACTTCCGTGAGTTGGGGTTGCTGCTTGAAAATTTATCCCGACCCGGAGAATCCCCGAAATGCGACTGAGTTGGCGCCGGTCTTCAGACGCTGAGGGCCGGTTTGAGCAATGGATTGCGCAGCAACATCAGCGAAGAGTACTCGCAGGGGAAACGACTCCCTCAGGCCCATGTCCTGGCGAGGAGTTTCTCCGGGACTTGGCACGAAGATCCCCCAAAATATTGCTTTCTGATCCTCGTGTCGACCACGCGGCAACCTGCCCCACATGCATGAGCCGGCTTCTGGCACTTCGACAAGAGCAGCGCTCGCGTCGGCGGAAAGTCATGATTGCCGCAGTTGCCGCTTCCTGCGCCATTCTCGTGACCGCAGCGCTCGTTGGAATATACACAACCCGTCACACGCCGACGACGGATAATGCGATAGCCGTTTCTCAAACAGTGGATCTCTGGGACGCTGGAACCGTTCGCGGCGAACAGCCAGGCCAATTGCAAGCTGTATCGTTGCCCGCCGCCCACATCAATCTCACTATTGTGCTGCCGCGGCATAGCGCTCCTGGGCAGTATCTGGTCGCGATCACTCGCGACCAGAGCGGCAATGGTCTCCTCGCGGAGGGTCTTGCTCCCACCGCGACAACGGGCGACAAGCAGCAAATTACAACCCGCATCGACTTGAGCAAAGCCCAGGCTGGCCAATACTTCCTTTCGACCACGCACGAACAGGATCAGGCCGCATACTATTACCCGCTTCAGATCAAATGACGTTCGCTGTCGTTTCTAAAATTGTAGAACTGCTCTTCGAGTTGACAATCCTGCATACATGTCGATAGTTCTATAAATCTCGCAGCTAGATTCTTATAGCCGAGTCACTGCCTCTCACGAGGAGCCTATTACCAAATTGCACGATCTACCGCGCGGAGCAGGCATCTCCGCGTCTGCAGCAATTCCGCGGGGTACACCCATCGCGGGCTTCTAAAGTTAAAGGGAGTTGGGTATGAATCTCTTATCAATGCTCTTCGACGACGATGAGTATGACGACGATGGTTTTTGGCTAGGACTTTCAGGCTCCTCAAACCAATCTTCGTCCCATCCAGATGATTCAACTTTCGATCCCTTCATTGACGACACGAGTGTGTCTGGCAACAACACTCCGGTGGCGTGCCAAGATGACACAGATGTTTCTGTAAACCAGCAAAGCTCAGGAGACGATGATTCCAGTCATGGACCTCTTACATTGCCGAAGATTGGCGATGAGTTCTCCGAAACCCCACAAGGATTCCATCTAATAGATCGACAGGATCCTGAATTTGCAGGTGCGTTCGGAGGTTTCGACAAGCAATTTGCGCCTGATGCGCTGGGTTTCTACCCATTGACCCAATCGATTGCAGGATTAACTACGGGCCACACCGATATTCCAAGTGTGTTCGTGCCAGACATGAACAGCCTTAGGGCCGGGGTAGCAGGAGCCGCAGTCGGCGGATTGGTAGGTTTTGTCGCAGGAGGGATGGTGGGAGGGATACCTGGAGCCATCGCCGGAGCAGACTCCCTTCTTGAGCCGGGCTTCGTGTTTGGATTCCAGGTAGGCGAAGCTCTCGACGATCTACTAACCAGATCCAGTTCAGTGATGGGAATCGAAAACGCGATCGATTCCGAGGATGCAAGCCATACACCCACGGGATTTCCGAGTCCGTCTCCCAATATGGCGAATGACGATCGGCAGCAACTGAACACATTGAAATAGAGGAGGAAAAGAATGTCGAATGGCATCTCTCGCAGAGGTTTTTTAGCAATGATCGCGGCTGCGCAGGCGGCCCCGAATCGCAAGAGTCAGCTCCTAAAGACGAAGATTCCTAGCGGCGTTCCAACACCCCAGAATTTCACTCCCTGGGTCAACCAAGACTGGGCCGGCCCAGTTTCATTCGTTCCTGTTGGAGCACCCGTCGATCCTTTTGCCCCCCTAGAGAATCTGGATCCGGACTATTCGTTAGCACAGCATAAAAAGAAGATCAGAGAATTAGGGATTCGCAGCCTAAGGATCGACGATGGCATTAAACCACTTTCAACCCCCAATACCGAGTTTCGTTACCACCAAGTCGAGCAGTTGCTGGGCCAAGTGGCTGTCTTGCTTGAAAGAGGCATTGCTACACGTGCCGAATGGCAAGGGCTCGGTGAGAAGAGCCTTGCAACTCAGCTTCAATTGCAACAGTTCTCTGATCTCGATGATGTCCACGCCGCCGAAGTTACAAGCGGCTATTATGCATTTCCATCAATTCAGTCGACCGGAGAATATATCGCTCAATGCGAAACTGATCCTGATCCGCAGCAACGGATAATTGATAATGTCGCCGAGATCGCAAGCAAGGGGCTGTCCGGAAACGCCCTTCCCAGTGATCTTCCCAATGCAGGAGCCCGAATGCAGGCTGCAATTGCAGAAGCCAATCAGTGGGCCTCGTGGGATCGAGCAACTGCCGCATGTTCCAAAGCTGCTTACGATAACGTCGATATCGGTTTTCGGCGTAGCCGAACCGAAGCGGCGAGAAGAATAAACGCGATGAGATTCAAAGCTTTCACAGATCAGGGTGGCCTGATCAATTTCGAAGAGCGACGCACTGTCTTACAAGACCGATTCAAGCAAGATTTTCAGAATGCATTAGCCCGTATACCAGCAATCAAGCAGGGATTGGATCAACTCTACGGTTACAGTTTTCCTGCGATTGATTCGAATTCCATTTTCGATTCCACCTTGATATCGGTTCGGGCGGCAATGGAATGGCTGCTGCGTTTTAGTGCCCAAGAGCAAAACTATATTCTTCCACTTTCCGTACGCAGCCTAGTGGGTTCGAAGTGGGCGGATGGCCTCGATACCGATCAACAGGGTGGAAAATGGAATCTCACCATACCTCTCGGCCAATTTCCTTCTCAAGCACACGTCCGCTTGAGGGGGATCAGTGTAACGGTTGACTCTGACGACGCGAATGCTCTTTTTCAGTCATTAGTCAAAGTTCCGCAGAGAGGAACTGTCGTCCATCTAGATGGATCGAGCGCAACACTCGATCAGAGCGCAGCTCCAGCGACAAGAATAGGACGAGTACAGCGTTTGGATAGCCAACGTGCGCCCGACACTGTAGGCTCTTTGTCACTTCATAATGTTAGCCCTATTGGAGAGTGGGCAATTGCGGTGGGATCAAGCGCTCAACCCCTGTCATTTACGCCATCGTCTACACCAACCATCGCTACCAAAATGAAATATTCGCAGAACGTGAAGGTTAAAGATGTCATCCTGCACATTACGCTGGCAATTCGTACAATCTAGTTGCTCGATGCCCCAGCGTCACCAAGCTCTTGTCTGACTCTCCGGCTCTGTGCGTTTTGAAAGCTCTCAGTAGAGTAGCAAAGTTGCCGGTCATTGCCGGTTCGTCGCCCTTGCCAGTCGAATTCAATCAGATAGTCCGGTTCGATAGGAGTTCCTTCGAGGATGCAGCCTTTCCATGTGTGGTAGGCACCTGTTGGCATTGCGAGACGGAAGCCACTCCCCACCTTGACAGATGTAGCCGAGAGCAGGCGGCCAGCTGTCCTTTCTCCAATGATGGTTGCGAGCTTGTTTTCTCGTGCAAAGGCGACAACCATTTCAGCCGCGCTGGCTGTATGGCGATTGACGAGCAGATTGATCTTTCCATGGAATGGCTTCACGCCTAGTCCTTCGGTTTCTAGGACGATAGGCTTCTTTGCCAGCATCGGACCCGCGAAACGTAGCGCAAGTGGCCAGAGCTTCTTTGTAGAGTCAGGGATGCGAGAGAAGCGAGGGAATCCTAACTTCTCGGATTCGATGTGGGCGGATTTTCGACGGCGGTTGAGAGCGAAACCGACCGGAATCTTGTCGGGTGTTAGAAGGCCCATCACGCGGAGCGCACCGATGCCGCCGCCTGTGTTCCCCCGAAGATCGATGATGAGTCGGTCGATCATACCCAAATCTACGATTGCGCTGGATATCTGATTGGCGACGACGACCCCCACCATGCCGGGGAACATGGCTACCTTCAGGTAGCCGATGCCCTTTCCGATCACGCGCGCTTCGACGAGCGTTGGTTCGATGAAATGGAGTTTCTTGCCTTTCGGTTTGGCTACGTCCACCATCACCGTCCGCCGGTTTTCCTGATTGTCGATTAGCTCGACATTCGTTTGCCTGCCCATTGGGAATACCGGGTGCTCCGGGGGAATGATTTCTTGCCTTTCCACAGTCAGGAGAATATTGCCTGGCTCAATGCCCGCAATGGCCGCCGCCCCTCCACTGTGAACATCTTGAAAAATCCACCGCTTTCCGTAACCCGTTTCGTCGGCCAAGTAGGTAGCACTGAGCGCAGCGCGACTCGATGCCCGCCGAGCGCTCTGATGGAAGAATCCAAGGTGAGAGGCATTTAGTTCTTTCAGTAGGTCGCCCACAGCTTGCTCGAACGCATCAGCGGTAGGAGCGGACTCTATCGTGGCCCGGTGCCTTTGTACTGCTGCCTGCCAGTCTGCATTCAACTTCTCGGGCGAGTAAAACCGCTTCTGCAAAGCGCTGAGGACATTCTCGAGAATGTTGTGCTTCTTTTCAACCGAAAGCTCGATTGGCACCTGCGCGACGGCAGCGACATTTGTTGTCATTGACCACTCCTGAACGAGGATGTTGATATCGAATCGGCAAAGAGGGTTGCTCTTGGTTCGCCATCCAGTTCGAAACCCGCCCAGAAGTATGGTGCGTCTCCTGACTTCAGGGACCGGAGTTGCGCATCTCGCAGCGCTTCTGCTTTCGTCTCTCGACGGCTGAGGTTTCCATAGAAGGCGATCATGAGTTGCGCAGTGGAATGGTCTTCCATTTCCCACAGGGTCGAAACCACGCTCTGAGCGCCCGCCTCAATGAACGCGTTGACGATGTTCGCCACGCCCTCTTCGCCTACCGGACCAACTCCTGTATCGCAAGCCGATAATGTCACGAGGTCGGTGTTCAGTGACAGAGTACGAATCTCCCGTACTTGGAGCAGGCCGTCGTCCGCGGGTGAGGAACGCGGCGCAAAGACGAGGGCTGAGCGGTCGGGGAACTCAGGATCGGCATAGCCGTGTAGCGCAAGGTGAATGACCGCATACTGATTGAGCGGTAGCCGTTCGAATGCCGTTTTTGTCGCGTCATCTCCAAGGAGAACGGTGCTGGGCTTCGGAAGATCGCCTGCAATGGTCTCCACTTCATTGCGACTTTCGGGCAGTGCGACCAGCTCTCGCCTCTCTGGTCCCGAGACCGCACGACGAATGGTGGCAAGTAGAGTCGTCGGTGGCGGCTTGGATATCCAAGCTGCCACTCCGACATATGGGAGTTCCCTTCGCTCCGTTCGAATTCTGCGGTGCTGCAGCTTATCCAGCACCGAACCAGATGGCACCACGCTGACCACATGCGAAGCCAGAACATATTGGCCCGAATCCTTCAGGGCTGAGATCGGAAGCAGATGCAACTTCCCGTCCGGAACCACTATGAGATGGGCTTTCTGCTTGTATTCCTCGATTGGGGCAAGCAGTTCTCCAAACAGCTTCGCGCCAAGTGCGGGGTCAACTCCTCGTTTGATGATCTCAGAACGGTACTGTCCTGAATCCCGCTCGATCTGATCTTTGGCTGGCAATTCGTAGCGGTGAACCGTAGCATTCGTCACCGCCAATGCGTATGACGCTGGATTATCCAAGACATATTCGATGAAGAGATCGGACGACGATAAATCTTTCTGCAGCGTACTCAGAGAAACTGGAGTGGGGATGCTCTGGCTGACTTGCCCACCGAGCTGTTGCTCAGCGGTGTATATCTCTTCAAGCAAACTCGACCTTTTAACCGGGTCATCCGCGTTGAGCAACTGGAGGTTAAGCGCGGTTAGTCGAAGATCAGCCGGCGTCGGTTGCTGTGGAACAACGGGCGCGTGCTCCGAAAGGCCCTGCGCTTCGACGCGGCCACGGGCTCGCTCGATGACTCGAAATGCGCCGGCAATCCTGTCTTGATTGCACAGCGAGGCAAAATAACCGGAATACACGGTGCTGAGGTCACTCAAGAGTTGCCGCTCGATTGTGGGAGTTGGAACTTTGCCGAGAAGCGCATCGAGCAAATCTGCGCTCTTTTCATAGAGGTCGTTGGAGGTTCGGATATCGCCTAGCCGCGCAAGGATTTGTGCTTTGATCGCCAGATTCTTGGGGACCTGGTACAGCTCATCTGGGATTTGCCTGTTTGCATCGATGGCTTCGTTGATGGCTGCTAAAGCGGACTGGAGATTGCCTTGGTGCAGATATGCTTCCGCAAGCAAGCCGCCCGCCTGGGTGATCCCACGCCAATATGAGAGTTGTTTTGCATACTGAACTGACTGATTGAGGTCCGATATCGCTTCGTTCCATTCGTTCTTCTCCTCGTAGACACGTGCCCGCACTTGATAAAGCTCATACAGGTGACCTGCCAAGTGAAGCTCCGAAATCTTCTTCATCGCGTCACCTGCGAGCGCAAGTGCCTCGTCATTTTGCCCGGTGCCGCTGAGCGCCTCGATTCTGGCATTGACGGCAATCGACGGATAAGCGGCATCACGAGTTTTGCTGGCGACGTCGATCGCTTCATTCAGCGGGCCGAGCGCTTCTTTGTATTTATGAAGTTCAACGAGGCCGGTGCCGTACATGCTCGCATAACGGATGTGGGCTGCTGGATCTGCGACTTTCGCCACCATCCATGCCTTCTCAACATCCTTCTTCGCCATCGCAAGATCGCCAAGCAAGAACGCCGCGATTCCCTGTTCACCTATCGCGCGCGAGGCGAGAAGATAATGCTGCCGCCGAATTGAGATCGACTCAACCTGCGACCAGGTATCGCGGGCCATGCCGGCGTCGTAATTCGTTTCCAGCATCCCCAGAATTGTAAGAATGCGCAGACGGGTTTCCGGATCGCTCGCTTCGGGGCGGTTCAGGTCGCCTCGTAATTCCGCAATTTGGCTTGGAATTGTCCTGGAAGATTCGCTCTGCGCCATTACCTGGCTGACATGCGCATAGAGAGCCCGTGACGTATCGCCCTTTTTGACGAATTCAAGCTCGGCTTGATGATAGAGTGGAGCCGCTACAATCCAGCTATTGAGCCATGACAAATCGTCGGCTCGCTTCAGCAGCGCCTCTGGAGAATGAGAAGTGCGCAGGAAGACTTGATACCCGGCAATGCTCAGCAGGGCGGCCAAAAGCAAACCGGAAGCGATGCGAAGGCTTGGGGGAAGAGCAACTCGCATAGCAGAACCCGTTCACTTGCTGTCAATCATGTCAGAAAGTTCAAATCCAGACAACTGCTCGCGGTACAATCGCAGCCACATCATTGATTTGAAAGGTCTACAGACTGAAGAGTCGGCCAGCCCAGTGCCAGTTCAGCGTTGATTTAAGGACGCAGTTCCGCTGCGGGTACACCCTCTGATGTCTGAGCACGCACTTCGTCGTAAACCTGTCTCCGCATCCAATCGGCCACCACACGTTGGAAGTCTTTGTCGTTCATATAGCGAGCAAAGATCTCCTGATTCTGGTCCATGCGATCGATGAACTTATCTTCGAGCGCCTTGTCGAAGACGTATCCGAAGTTCTCCAGCGAATTGACCATAGCGGCCTGCTGGATTGAGGTGTCGGATATGGCTTCCTCTCTGATCTGTTCAAAGAACAATTGATCAGCCGGCTTGAAGTCAGTCCCGAATCGCTCGTTAACGACATCAATCAATCGAGACAACTCGACCTGTTCATGACGATCTTTGCCCGTGCCGACTGCCGTAGGCGCGGGAACGGTTCCCCGCTCGCCGGCCGCAAGAGCAATGGAGCCGTCACTCGTCTGCTGTAAACGATAAAACCGAAGGGCCACCTCATCCTCAAGCACCACGGCCGGCCCAATGCCACGCTTGGGCAACCGTGGCACAAGCAACCTAACGAACGCGTAGAGCTTCTCAAGATCGGCGTCTTGGAATGGGATGATCTGCGACATGAACGAGTACAGGTTCCGGAACGCTACCAAGTTGCTACGGAACTGCTCCTGCTTCTCTTCGGTCAGTGCTTCAAACCGCTCTACAGGGCCGTTCAGAATGCGATGCATCGCCGCGTGGTCGGTCTGCGAATGGAATTGCTTTGGTCTGAAGAAGACCTTTGCGAACTCCTCGACTTCGTTCGCCCAGTAAATCTGCTCATCGGCTAGGCTCTTCTGGAGCCCATACAGCTGCTGCACATCAACCTGTTGGTCGATTGCCGGAATCTCGTAGTACGGCTTGAACGCTTGCCTGATGTCCTCCGCCTCGTTGACGAAATCGAGGATGAACGTGTCTTCCTTGCCGGCGTGCGTGCGGTTCAGGCGCGATAGAGTCTGTACGGCCTGCACGCCGTCCAGGCGCTTATCTACGTACATCGTGTGCAACAACGGCTGGTCGAAACCGGTCTGGTATTTCTCTGCAACAATCAAGACCTGGTACGAATCCTTCGCGAACTCCTTGGGCAACTGGCTTTCACGAATTCCGTTGTTCATCGCCACTTCGGAGTACTCGTCTCCGGTGTCGAGCTCCACCGTTCCCGAGAATGCGACCAGAGTCTTGATATCGTGGTAGCCCTTCTCTGCGATGTATTTGTCGAATTCCTGCTTGTAGCGGACAGCGTGCTCCCGAGAGCCGGTCACCACCATGGCCTTTGCGCGTCCGCCAATCTTTGCCTTGGTGAACGTGCGGAAATGCTCAATCATCACTTCCGTCTTCTGAGCCAGATTGTATGGGTGAAAGCTGACGAAGCGCGCGAGCGCACGGGCAGCCTTCTTCTTGTCCAGCTTTGGATCGTCCTCAATGGATTTGATCAACCGGAAGTACGTCTTGTAGGTCGTGTAATACCGGAGCACATCGAGAATGAATTTCTCCTCGATGGCTTGCCGCATGGAGTAAACATGAAATGGCTGCGGTTTGCCGCTCTCGTCTTTGCGGCCAAAGGTCTCCAGCGTTTTGTACTTCGGTGTAGCTGTAAAGGCGAAGAAGCTCAGATTCGGCTGACGGCCACGCTTCACCATCGCTTTAACGATTTCTTCTTCGTAATCGGCGAGCCCTCTTTCCTCTGCCTCCTGTTTGGCTTTCTCCCTGAGGGCATTTCCCGCCAGCGCGCCCTTCAATTCCGCCGCAGCTTCGCCGGTTTGCGAGCTGTGCGCTTCATCCACGATGACCGCATATTTGCGGTTAGGTAGGTCCACAACCTTGTCTGTAACAAAGGGGAACTTCTGAAGCGTGGTGATGATGATGGGCACGCCAGACTTGAGCGCTTCCGCCAACTGCGTCGAGTCCTCGTCGATCTTCTGCACGACGCCGCTCTGATGCTCGAACTGATAGATCGTGTTCTGCAACTGCTGGTCAAGAACGCGGCGATCCGTTACGACAATCACCGAATCGAAGACGCGCTCATCATTTTCGCCGTGCAGATTCGAGAGGCGGTGCGCCAGCCACGCGATGCTATTGCTCTTGCCGCTGCCGGCGGAGTGCATAATCAGGTAATTTGCACCTACGCCTTCCACACGAGCAGTGCTTTCCAGCTTGCGTACGGCGTCGAGCTGGTGATAGCGCGGGAAGATCATTGTCTCTTTCTTGATCTTCTTGCCGCCGACTTCCGCTTGCGTGACCTCCAAGTGCATGAAGCGGCCCAAAATGTCGAGCAGGCTATCGCGTTGCCAGACTTCCTCCCACAGGTACGAAGTCTTGTACTTGCCCTCTGCCGCAGGAGGGTTGCCAGCGCCCATGCCGTCGCCCTTGTTGAAGGGCAGAAAGTAAGTCGATTTGCCTGCGAGCCGCGTGGTCATATAAACGAGGTCGGGATCGACTGCGAAGTGAACCAGCGCGCGTTTCTTGAACTGGAAGATCAGGTCATTCGGGTCGCGGTCGTTTCGGTACTGCCACATTGCGTTCTGAACGCTCTGCCCGGTCATCGGGTTCTTCAACTCAGCGGTAACCACGGGGATTCCATTCAAGCAAAGCGCCAGGTCGAGCGCCTGCGAACTCGTGGCTTTGAAGAGAAGTTGGCGGACTACGGTGAGGCGGTTCTTCTGGTAAAGTGCCAGGTCGTCCGGATTCATGCGCGTGGCTGGCTTGAAGTAGGCGGCCTTGACCGGCTCGCCATAACACTTGAAACCATGGCGCAGCACATCGAGCGAGCCGCGCGTGTCCATTGCTTTGGCTAGATCATCGAGCAGTGTTTCGTCAGTACGCTCGGCCAAGAGCTTGCGCAGCCGCTCCCAGGTCTTTGGCTGCGTCTCTTGGACGAAGGGAAGGAACTGCGTCGGGTCGAGCGCGCGCTCCTGATGGAAGTTGCCCTGCTCGGCTTTGACGTAGCCGGCGCTGGTAACCAGATGATGCTCAATTGCAGACTCGAAGGCTTTTTCCTTGTGGTCTACTGGCATACGGTGGCAACCTCCTCGGGATAATAGTTGCGCACATCGATTTGGCCGGTGACGGCGGCGGAGATAAGGACAGAACGGCGCTCTTGTAGCGATGCGATAGACGAGTTCGATGCTTCAATGAGCTGGTCAAACTTCTGGTGCATCTTTTCAATGCGGGCAAGAATCTTCTCTTGCTCCTCTTTCGGAGGCAATGCAACACGAATGATCTTGAAGTTGTCCCAGTAAAGGCGTAGACGAAAATCAGTCACGCCATATGAATTGCACCTGATCTCCTCAATGGCCTGCGGTGTGCGCAAAAGCAGTTCAATGAATCGAGTATGGAAATCGCTTTTGGGACACGCTACCACGTAGGCCGGGCTTATCTGCCCGGGCACTGTCACCGTGCCAAATCCCCCTTGCCACGCGCGCATCATGTTGTAGACGAGATCGCCCGGCAGAACCTTCTTGTACTTTGCAGTATCCTCGCTGCGATTGACCTTTCGGTCCATTTCGTCTTCATCGAGCTGCCGGTCCGATACGCCACTGTGAATCGATACGCTGAGAATCGGAAGTTCATCGTTTCCGGCTTCAATGATTTCTCTATAGAGAGTTGTAAGTCGGTAGACTTCCCAGTGTGCTGGTACTTCGTCTAGCCATTTGACGCCGGATGGCTTCATGGGCGCGTCGGGATCGAGGCCCTTGGTAACGGCCTGGGAGGTGACGGCATGCCGCTTCTCCGTCAGCAGTTCAATAAGTTGTTGCTGTTCGAGGATCAGCTCATCGATCTTGGCAGTCTCAATACGCACGAATTCAGAGATTGACTCCTGTTCATCGGAAGAAGGCACAGGGATTGGAATACCTCCGAGAAAATCCCAGCTTGCTCTTGGCATCTTCGCGCCATAGGTTGAACCGTCAATGATATCGATAGAATTCTTCGTCAAGATGAAGTGCTTCAGGAAGTCACTTCGAACGGACTTATTAGGCCGCATGACGAAGAAGTCTCCGACCGCTTCACCTGCCGTAGTGGCCAAATATGCCTTGGCTAGGTAAGGGCGCAGCTTGCCAAAGAGAATGTCGCCAGCCCCGAAGGCAATTCCTTCTGCTTCATAGGTGGCGTCGCTAGGAACGTACTTGCCAGTCCAACTTTCAAGGTTCTCAAGCGCAATTGGGTTTGTCTGCTCTGTCGCCCGCTTAGTCACCAATCGAACACAGCGCTTTAGGCGCTTAATCTCCCAGTGCTCCGGCACCTGCCCCAGCCACTTCACGCCGCTGTCTTTGTATTTCGGGTAGCGTGGCAGCTTCATGCCTCTTCTCCTTCCGCGGCATTGAGCCTGTAGAACTCGTGGAGTTTGGCCTGGAGAAGTTGTTTATCCGGCAACATGGTCTGGTATTCGGCGACCAGCGTCGGGCTAAGGCTTCGACTGAGCGCGTACTCGACCACTTCATCGTCCTTGCTGGCGCAGAGCAAGACGCCAATGGAGGGCCGCTCGTGCGGCTTGCGCACGTCGCGGTCCAAGGCTTCCAGATAGAAGTTGAGCTTGCCCAAGTACTCAGGCTCAAAGCGGCCCACCTTGAGTTCGATTGCGACGAGCGCATTCAAGCCCCGGTGATAGAAGAGCAAGTCGAGAGCGAAGTCCTGACCGCCTACCTGCAGGGGATACTCCGAACCTGCAAAGCAGAAGTCGCGCCCGAGTTCGAGCAGAAAGTCTTTCATGCGGGCAATCAGACCGCGATGCAGATCGGCCTCTGAGTGCTCCGGCGGCAAGCCGAGAAACTCAAGGGTGTAGCTGTCGCGGAAGATGGAGATCGCCTCGGGATGAATTTGTGCCACCACTGGCGACACTTTTGGCGGATTGAGAACCGCTTGCTCGAAGAGCGCGGCTTTGAACTGGCGTTCGAGCTGACGCTTTGACCAATGCTCCTGAACGGCCATGCGAAGGTAGAACTCGCGCTCTTCCGGCCGCTTGCTCTGGCCCAGAATGATGAGGTGAAGGGACCACGGCAATTGTCGCACCAGTGGTGCGACAATTTGATCATTCCGGTAGGTCTCGTAAAACTGCTTCATTCTAAGGAGGTTACTTCGAGAGAATCCACGCAGGCCAGGAATCTGAATGGCGATAAACGTAGCCAACCGGTCCACGGTGCCTTCGCCCCATTCGGCAGTGGCCAGACGGCGACTGATGGACTCACCCACCTGCCAGTAAAGGTCAATGAGCGCCGTATTGACGGCCTGCATCACACGGCCTCTACTAGCATCGATCAAACGAAGAATCTCGACGAATCCCTGCTCTTCGGGAGCGCCGTTACGGGGATCGAGGATTTTGCTCATTCGGCTAGTCCCTCCAGCATAGTCATGATGCGGCCGGCGACGGCCTTCAGCTCGGCGTCGATCTCATCGAGCGGGCGCGGCGGCTTGAACACATAGAAGTGGCGATTAAAGGGAATCTCGTAACCGACGCGGGTCTTCGACTCATCGATCCAAGCGTCTGGCACATGCGGCAGAACCTCACGCTTGAAGTAGGCGTGGATGTTCTCTTTCAACGGGACGTTCTCGTGGTCGCGCAGTTCGGTGTCGGGTTCTGGGTTACCGTCCGTGTCGCGGCAAATCTCGGCAGATTCATCGCGCTCCGACATGACATTGAAGATGGCCTTGCGCAACGGCGCGGGAATCTTGATCCCGGCTTCGTCGATAGCAGAAACCAGACGCTCTTCGAACACGGAACGGCTCTTGTCCACGACGGAAGCGTCCATCGTTTTCAACATTTGCTCAATTTCACGCTGGAGGGCTTGCCCGACCTCGATCTCGCTCTTGCCTTCACGGCCTTTCTTCTTGGTGGTTGCCAGCTTCTGGAAGGCGCTCTCTTCCTTGAGTGCCTCGATGCGCTCCGGCGTAACCTGGAATGCCAGCTTGAGCGGACGCTCAACCGTAATCTGGTGAAAGCCGAAGTCTCGATTGTCGAAGAGCTTTGAGCGGCCATTTTTCGTGAGGTCGCCATATAAATCGACAATCTCCGCGATGTTCTCGCTAGAGAGTTCGTTACGCTTATTGCCGAGGTTCTTGCGCATCTTCACATAAAGATCGGTTGCGTTGATGAGCTGAACCTTGCCGCGGCGCTCGCGGCGTTTGCGGTTGGTGAGTATCCATATATAGGTGGCGATGCCCGTGTTGTAGAACATCTCGGTCGGCAACGCGACGATGGCCTCAAGCCAATCCGACTCGATGATCCATTTGCGAATCTCGCTTTCACCCGATCCGGCGTCGCCGGTGAAGAGCGGCGAGCCATTGAAGACAATGGCTAGGCGCGACCCTTCCGGCTTCATCTTCGCAATCATGTGCATGATGAAGAGGAGAGAACCATCGTTGATGCGGGGAAGGCCGGGACCGAACCGGCCATCGAATCCCTTCTCCTCATGCTCGGCAACGATCTTATCCGCCTGCGGCTTCCACTCGACACCAAAGGGAGGATTAGCAAGCAGGTAGTCGAACTTCTTTCCGGCGAGTCCGTCCTGAGTAAAGCTGTCCCCAAATTTGATGTTGTCCGAATGCTGCCCCTTGATCATCATGTCGGAACAGCAAATGGCGAAGGCTTCGTTGTTGTAGTCCTGGCCGAAGACTTCCAGCTTGGCGTCCGGATTTAACTCGCGAAGGAACTCTTCCGCCACACTGAGCATGCCGCCGGTTCCGCAGGCCGGATCGTACAGCGTCCGGATGGTGCCTGGAGTCCGCAAAACCTGGGAATCTGGAGTAAAGAGCAGGTTGACCATAAGACGGATCACTTCGCGCGGAGTGAAGTGATCGCCGGCTGTTTCATTCGAAGCTTCATTGAAACGCCGAATCAGATCCTCGAAGATCAAACCCATCTCGTAGTTGGGAACGACGGACGGGTGAAGATCAATCTCGGCGAATTTGGAAACGACAAGGTAGAGCCGGTTGGCCTCTGCCAGCTTGGCGATTTCCTTCTCAAATTCAAAAAACTCGAAGATCTGGCGCGCCTTTGAGGAAAAGGTCTTGATGTAGTGGGCCAGATTGGTTGAAATCTTATCCGGATCGCCCTTGAGCCTCTGGAAGTCCCATTTACTGGTATTGTGAAATTTCTGCCCAGCAGCCTTATTCAAAATAGGCTCAATGTCCTTGATTCCGCTTGCCTTGAGAGATGCCGCCTTGTCCAAGACTTTCTGTTTGGTAGGCTCCAGGACGCAATCAAGCCTGCGCAGAACCGTTAGAGGCAGGATCACCTTGCCATATTGTGCAGGCTTATAAGGGCCACGAAGCAGGTCGGCAACCGACCAGATAAAGGAGACTCGCTCACTGAAGTTCGACAAAATTCTTCCTCAAGGCGCGACCCGAGCTGAGTCCCTTTGGCTCTTACGTCGTCATCCGTGGGGTTTCATGTAGCTAGCGCACAGTCTTCGAGCCAAGATTTCAAATGAATTACAGGTCAAAGTGTCGCTCATCCAGCTTTCTCGTGTAAAGGTGGCTTGGAGGCAACCGGATGATCGATCTGCAATTGGCTTCGCGTCACCTTGAGCCGTGGCGTGGGAAGGTGCCTGCCCGTCGGGTGGGAAAAACATGGCCTCCGGCTATTATGGAGCGCAAATGAGGGCGGGAAGACGGGTAACGAGGAGAAAATAACGGAGCCTGGGGTTTCAGGCTCCGCGAGTTGCTTCAATTGGTTCCTGTTAAGCCGCTGCGGCATTCTTGGCGATCTTGGCGGGCGGCTTCTGTATTTCCTTTCGCGCAGCCTGCTTCTTCATTTTCGCGGCGAACTCCAGCTTGACCTTGGCTGCAATGGCATCAGTATCCACCTTATAAGCGGCGGCGGCATCACGCAGAACCACTGCCGGATTCGCTTTCGTCGCGGCAAGCATGATGGCCCCCTCTACCAGCATCCGTGAAAGTGTCCCTTCGTCGGCGCGGCGAAGGAAGGCACTGAACGTTTTTGCAATGCCTCCGTCATCACGTTTCTGTCGGATGCCGTGCTGCCGGGCAAGGGACTCGACGCGGCGCTCATCCATCACACTGACCAGCTTCTCAAGAATGAAAAGCAGGTCACGCTTCATCAGACGGACAGGAACAGCAGCGCTCACAGCGGCGAGTACGCGGAGGCCCGTCGCATTGGCGATGGCTTGCTCTTTCCGTTGCTTCTCCTGCTCGGCCTTCCATTTCTCGTCTTCGCGGCTGCGCTGCTGCTTCGGATGATGCACCGGGCAGGAAGGATTGGCACACACCTTCTGCAAGGTGCCGATGCCGGTTCCTTCCGTGATGATGGCGTCGGCGGTGTACTTACACACCTTGAACTCAGAACGCTTGGCGTCTTCCTTGCTGGTCGGCTTGTGAAGCTCGGTGTACTTGTTGCGTGGGAGTACCGGACTGCCTTCCTTCTGGCCGCCGTAGGCCGTGCTGATCTGTACTAATTCAGGCTTCGCAGCAATCGTCTTTGCGATGTGGGCACTGACTTTGGCTTGATGGCAGGCAGGATCGCTACAAGCATCCTGCTTACCGAAATCCGAAAATAGCAGTTTGCTATGCCCGGTGCTCTTCGGGCATTCGAGGCAACTGCCCGCCGCCGGGACAAGCTGCGCGTCACGTTTGTTGAAGGGCGCGTCTTTAAGGAGGAGCAAGACATTCTGCTCAATCCAGCTTTGCAGTTGACGGACCGGAAGCAGGATGCGTTTGGCCTTGCCGCCGCCCGCCCAATCCTCGCGGAAGCAGGCGGCAAGGGCCTGTTCCTGTTGGCCGAGCTGGAGCCGTGCCAAAAGCAGCGCGTGTCCCACGCCGATCTCGTCCCTGTAAAACGCGTCGACCACAGTCGAGATGAGGTCAACCAGCTTGAGGCGGGTTGCCACAAACACCGCCGACTTACCCGTGCGAGAGGCGATGAGTTCGATGCTGTACTTCGGTTCCTCCAAATCGAGAAGCGCCTTAAAACCCTGCGCCTCCTCCATCGGGTGAACATCGCGCCGCTGAAGGTTCTCGACAAGCTGTGCTTCTAACACCTGCGCGTCGGTCATCTCGCGGATGCGGACCGGAATGGTTGCGGCTCCAGCAATCTGCGCGGCGCGGTAACGCTGTTCGCCAAAGACGATTTCGAGATGTTCGTCCTTGGGCCGAACCAGCAGCGGAGTCAGAACGCCATTCGCTTGAATGCTGGCGGCCAGTTCTCTTAGAAACGCCTCGTCGAAACGGCGGCGGGGGTTGGTGGTAGATGGAACGAGCAACGCGAGAGGCACATCGCGGTATTCGGGAGTGTTGATAGCCGTAGTGGTCATGGTGACAAGCTCCTTTCGAGCGGTTGAAGGATGAGGACACGCGGAGCGAAGACACGCTAGCTGTTCCGCTCCGCACATGGAGAGGACTAGCCGCGAATAGATTTGTCCATGAAGGCGTCAGCAAACCCCTGCAACTTGAGGTTCTTGTCCCACCCGGCGGCAAAGCGTTGATGCTGGTCGTGCAATTCAACAAGAGCAACATAGTTCCCGCGCACGAGATTGCGAGACCACTGCTCAACGCCGACGTAGTCGTTGCGCCAGTAATACGGGTCAAGAGACAAATCACAGCCAAGAGGCTTGACTAGCTCGAAACACATCTCCGGGTCGCGCATCAGGTCGCCGTTCTGTTCGCCGTAGTGGGCAACGGAGATTGAGGGCAGTCCGAGCGGCCCCGGCTCTCCTGCGGCCTCGATCACAAGGGCCATATAGGGCGCGTTCTCGATCTTGAGGTAGAGCGAAGGCCGGTAGCCTCCGGCCCGCTCTAGGATGCGAAGCAAGGTCTGCATCACGCCACCTCCTCTAGTGCATCGGTGGCGGGCGCGGTTGACTGCGTCTCGTTGCTTACAGGCGGCTGCAAGGCGCTGAGAATCACAGCGGACGTGCGCTGGATGACCTCAAGACTCTCGGCTAAGAGCGCGGCATTGCCGCTATACATCTGGATGTAGTCGCTTGACGTGGTTCCCATCTCCAAGCCGATTGCTTGGCCGACAACAAAGGCCACGGCCTCTGCTTCCGTTTCGCGCACTGTGGGCGTGGTGAAGGTGCGCCGCTCGGCCCGGTGCAAGAGCTCATGCGCCGCCTCATGTACCAGCGTCACGAACTCCTGCGCTTGGGATTGGCCGTGTAGCAGGGCGATTTTGCCGCCGTAGCTGACGCCGAACGCTGGGGCGATGTTTTCGCTGTAAACAAGCTCGATAGCCCGTTCTGCGAGGAAATTCCGCAGACGGTCACGATAATCGCCCACTTCTCCAGTGACGGCGATTTCAAACTCTGGCAGGTCTGCGCCTTCGGTCTGCGAAACATCGAAAACGTGAACCGCGCGGAACCCAATAAGAACGGGGTGCGGCTTCTCGTCGTTCTCCCGCTCCGCACCGTCTTTCCTGCGACGGTATCCGGTCATGGGCGCGAGAATCTGGATGCCCTTCTCGCCGCGTTTCACAAACCGGCCAAGCTCCTTCCATGCGCCGTAACCGGCGACGCGGGTTGCGGTGGGCCTCTGCCGTGCAATGGCGAGGATGTTGCCAAAGCTGTAATTGCGGAAACGCGACATTGCCGCCAGATACACGGTCAAGGTTTCGCTCTTGCCCTCCTGCACTTGCTGAATGAGGAAGTCCACGGCCTGCCGGATGATGGCCTGCGTGGGGTTATCTTTCTGCGCCGTGCGCCCCTGATAGGGCGAATCGCTGCGGATAGGCTGCGCCGCATTTTTCCTGTGCGGCGCGTGGTGGGTGGCTGCGCTGTTGGTGATGGACATGATGTTCGCTCTCCTGTGGTGCCCGCGTGGGGCAAGATTCTGAAGGAGGGCATTTCGCCTCTGGCTCTCAACCAAATTTCTTTTGTTGAGTGCCCCCGCTTCATGTCTTGCGCGGCGGGCAGGGGCGAGGCGGGTTCGGTCAAGGGCGGCGTTTGTTGCCGTTCATCGAGCGTCAGCGAAGACCCTTGACGGGTTCCGACCGGCTTTGCCATAAAGCCGCATGAAGCGGGGGCACTCGATGAAAGAAGAAATTTAGGAATTTCTCCGCATGGATTTGAGGGCCGGCGTTGCGGGCAGGAACAGGCCCGCAGAGGTGGGGAGCGTAGAACGCAACATTAGTCGCAGTGCGGGAGGAGACCTCCTCCCGGCATTGTCTGCTCAAGTAAAGATCACAACTAGTTGGATTTTTAGAGCTGCAACAAAACTTGTGCAATAAAATGAACTAAATCGGAGGCAGAGATGGTAAAACCGATTCGGACTCTCCCAAAGAAGATCGGGAATTCAGACATGATCGGCGCGCGAGGAGTTAACCTCATCGAGCGGCGCATCTTGGAAATGGGCTATCTCTGGTACCCGAGTGGAGGCGTTGAAGCGGGCATTGACGGCCGCTTAGAGATTCGAAATGAAAACGCCGAGGTCACGAATCTGATCCTCTCCGTGCAAAGCAAAGCTACCGATGGCGCTTTTGAGGGTGAGACCGCAACTGAGTTGACCTACACATGTAGTGAACGGGACCTTCGCTATTGGCTCAAAGGAAATCTCCCCGTAATCCTGGTCTATTCGCGGCCAAGAACGGATGAAGCGTACTGGCTCTCGGTAAAGGATTACTTCTCCGATCCGATTCGCAGGGCCTCGCGCAAGATGCGCTTCGTGAAAGCTCAACACGGCTTCGACCAAACTGCCGAGCACGACCTCCGCAAGCTGGCTCTCCCCGACGATGGCGGCCTATATTTGGGAACGACCCCAAAACAGGAGACCATTTTCACGGACTTGTTGCCGGTGGCCCAGTTTCCGGAGCGGTATTACCATGCCCGCACAACGTTCCCAGCCCGGAAGCAAGCCTTAGACCATCTCTTTAGTCTCGCCAAGCCATCTGGGCGAGATGTTTGTCGAGGATTCACCATTCATGGCTCCGTCGTGTATTCGTTTCATGATCTTTCCGCTACGCAGTGGCAGGATATCGTCGATGTCGGCACAGTCGAAAGCGATCTTACCTTCGAATGGTCGATGACGCACGACGCGGACAGAAAAAAGCTCTTCGTTGAGTTGCTGAACGTCACGTTGCAGGACCAACTGCGTGAAGATGACATCCACTTTTCCAATATGGACAAGTTTTACTTTCACCGGGCCAGCGATGATCTGAGCGACCGCAAGCGGAAGTACCGCAGCAGACGCAAGAACGCCAGCCGTGAGGTGTTCAAGCGGTATCAATCCAAACTCGATCCTGAGCGCACCTCGTACTTCCGGCATGTGGCCTTCTTTGGGCATTTTCTGGAGTTGGATGGAAACTGGTTTCTGCAAATCACGCCAACCTATCGATTCACTAAAGACGGTTACCGAGATAGTCGATTCAGCGCGGACGCTCTGAGCGGCATCAAGCGATTGGAGAACAACCAGGCAGTACACGGCCAGGTGTTCATGTGGGCCGACTTTCTCCAAAAAGACACGTTGTTCAGCCGCCACAACTTGCTCAAGTTTTATCCCTTGATGCAGTTCACCGCCGATAGCGGCTTCGAGGATGCGGACTGGGTAAAACGGGAAGAGAAAGATCGCCAAGAGACCGTTTTTGCCGAAGATCAAGAGGAGCAGGCAGAGCTAGAACTATGAATCTTACGATTCTCGAAGAACCGGAACTCGAATTCGGTGGCGGCAATCGTCATGTCGATATCCGCTTCGGCATCCGCGACTATGGCCCTTTTGATCTTCAGTCTTCGCGCGCGCCGAAGGAAGTCAGAATAGGACTGATCGGCACGACGGAGACCGTTGAAGGAACCACTCGCTGGATCGAAAAGTGCTCTCAAGGCGTGACACAGAAACAAACGAAGCAGCCCAATTTATTTCCTCCATTTCCGCCCATTTCTTCGACAAGCTCGTTCTGCTGCGCCTTCGTTACGGATGCCTCGCTCGCGCGGACGCTTACCAACACCTCTTTGGAGACAGTCTCCGATGAGGCTACTATCGCAGACCGAGTCGAAAGAGCGGTCGATCTTTTCATCAAAGAAGTGGAATTCTTGGCGGAAAACAGCAATCCCAATGTCATCATGTGCGCGCTCCCAGTAGAGCTTCTGGAAATGCTCTATGAAGAGAGGAAGAGTCCGGGGCGGAAAGACCTTCATCATCTGCTTAAGGCGAGAACGATGCAATGGCGGATTCCCATCCAACTGATTCTGCCCAGCACCTACGATGAATCAAAAGCCCGGAAACTCAAGCGGACTGGCATACCCCGCCCCCTACAGGATGAAGCAACCCGTGCTTGGAATATCTTTTCAGCCTTGTATTACAAAGCTGGGGGCACGCCGTGGCGTCTGGTACGCGACCCTTCCCAGTTCTCCGCTTGCTTCGTCGGCATTAGTTTTTTTGAAAGTCTGGACCGATCGCGGCTCACCACCAGCATGGCCCAGGTCTTTAATGAACTTGGAGAGGGTGTTGTCGTCCGCGGCGGGTCTGCCTCGCTCTCGAAGGACGACAGGCAGCCGCACCTGTCTGGAGACGATTGTCAGGCATTGATCACCGATGCCCTAGCAAAGTACCGTGATGTTCATCGCACTTTGCCGGCTCGCGTGGTCATCCACAAGAGTTCCCCTTTTTCTCAGGAGGAGGAAGCCGGAGCCAGGAAGGCTATCAAGGAGGCGCGCATCGACATCTACGACCTCATCCATGTTAATGACTCGGAGATCCGTCTATACCGAGACGGGGTCTACCCGCCACTGCGCGGCACCTTTCTCCAGACAAGCGGCCGGAGCGGAGTGCTTTATACCAAAGGGAGTGTGCCGTTCTTTGAAACATATCCTGGCATGTACGTTCCCAAACCAGTCTCTATCAAGATCGCCGCAGGAGACCAGACGCCGCTGGGTCATGCAAGAGAGATTCTGGCGTTGACGAAGATGAATTGGAATAGCACCCAGTTCGACGGCGGTATGCCTCTAACTCTCACGGCAGCACAGAGTGTAGGTAATGTCCTCAAACACTGCCAGGATAATCAGCGGATCGAACCGCGCTACAGTTTCTACATGTGAGTCGAATGACACTGACTAAGAAATTCTTGCGACGCTATAGTAATCTGCCGTCTCTCATACACCTCCTCTCTACGAAGGCGCTGACCTTTCTTGATCCAGAAACTTGGGATGATAGGAACGACTCACTGTTTATGCGCCTGTATAAGGAGAAGAAGCAGCTCGATACCCTATTAGCAGTCTGCTTCTCTCAGGAGACCGAGACTTATCACCATTGGAGCGTGTTCGCTGCTGGTTCGAGTGGCGTATGCATCAGCTTCCACAAAGAAGAGCTCTTGGCAGAGTTGAATCAATACGGCGGGATCAGAGGGAGGCGAGTTTCATACATTCCCCTGAGTGAACTCGCGCAAACTTCGAAAGGTATCACTAACCTTCCCTTTATGAAAAGAGCTCCGTTCAAGCCAGAATCGGAATACCGTGTGATCTTTGAGGATCAGGGCAAACCTAGATCCTATGTCGATATCGACATTCCGCTCTCTTGTATCGATCGTGTGTATCTGAGTCCATGGATGCCGCGGTCAGTTGCCGAGTCGGTTAAATCTGCGCTAAGGGAACTCGGTGACACAGAGGACATCGAGGTCGTTCGATCCACATTGATTGAGAATGATCGATGGGCCAAGTTCGGGAAGTCAGTTGTCGGTGAGTTCGAGGATGAATCGCATTCTCATCATCTAACCAAACACTGAAGGGATATAGACCTTATCAGGATTTGTTGAGTCGGTCACTGTCTCTATACCTCATTCTCAGACTTCCCAGGTTCCGGGTAGAGCGACTATTCGTATCGCACCGCACGAAAACTTGGCATATCTACCCTGATTACAATAAGATGGACGGCAACGCATCTATTATGCTAAGCAGGATGTGCCTGTGCCAAGCGACCTATTCTCAAAATGGTTGGAGCCTGGTTCCCCGTCTGGCACGGGGATCGACTACTTTGTCGAAAAGAAGGACGGCCAGGAGATCGGTCTAGAATTACTGAGACCTCTTATGGCGGACCACTTCGTTGGAGAAGTGACCGTCCTAAAGTTAGGCGGCTATGAGAAAGCCTCCACCGTCCTCAAAAATAGTCTCCCCACGAACAAGCGCACACAATCTGGCGATCTGGGAGAACTGCTGGCTACGGAATACGTAAACTCGCAGACGGAATTCACTGCCCCGATTAAGAAGCTGAAATGGAAGAGCGACCGACAGATGCCGATGCATGGGAATGATGTACTCGGTCTCAACTACACAAGCAGTCCGCGCAGGATTCTCAAATGTGAATGCAAGAGCCGGAATCAATTCGGTGACAGTGCCGTCACCGAAGCCAGCAATGGCCTTGATGGCTTCGACGGGCGACCTAACCCATCTACTCTAGCATTCATCACGAAGCGATTGTTTGAAGATAATAGGGACGATGAAGCAAAGATGTGGAGCGAGCTTCAGACCAAGGACCCGCTCCCAGCCAAGAATCTCATCCAGATGGTTTTCGCGCTTGGCGGCAACGATCCGACTCCATCTCTCGCAAAATGCCCTAAGGCAAAGGTCAATGGCATACAGCGACAACACGCGGCTATTAGGTTATCGGCTTATGCAGACTTCATGAAGGCGGTCTACACCGTAGATGGCAAATAACGTCGAGACGATTGTCGAACGATTGAACGAGTTGATTGCCCCGACGGCTCGGGGACGACTCTTGGCTAAGGGCCTGGCCCGCGGGCTTCTCTGGCGCGACGGAGTGTTGCCGTTTGGGGCTCCCGCGTTCGCTCCTTCACTTACTCTTGATCTATTGGATTTCGGCTATGGGGTGCTGGTCCTCGCTCTCGAATTGCGCGACGCAAATCGAACACGCGAACCGGGCACCGCATTCCTGACATCGGATGCTTTTCGTGTCGCGGCGGAAGCGATCGAGTCGGCGGTGCGCAGGGATACGGGCGAGAGTCGAGACAGAGGCAGGCATCTGGTGGTCAGCGCGACCGCATTTTACTTGGCAGGCTATGCTGCCCGTTCGTACTCCATGCTGCCAGTCCCGGCGCTAGAGGCGAACCTGTCTACTCAGGAACGTTGTCTGGCCTTGATTCTGCGGAAGGATATGAGCATCCTTCGGGAGCAGGTGATCGGCTGGTTCTCCGACGCAACCAGGAGCGACGACCAGATCGCGGCGCGTCTATTGAACGCGGACGACGCGTTCGATACGGATGAGGCAGTTGTTATTGCTGCGACGAATGCCTACGTTTGGGCAATTGGGACAGCGGACTCGGGATTGCTCTTCGGGAACAGAGAGCTATTCGAGAGCGCGATAGATTTGCTGAGGCGGCTTGTCGCCGCGTCTGCTCAGAGCGGCCAACTGTCGACCTGGTGGGTCGCAACGCTCACTTTGCATCTTCTGGAAGATCTTTGGGATTCGAACCTGCATCAACGTTTGCCGCTGGAAGGCCCAAGCGCTGGGCAGGAGGATTGGCCGAGACTACGCTCGAATTTCATCGCTCAGATGAGCGTAAGGCGTCCGCCTCAAATGGAATTGTGGCCGTCCCAGCTCGATGCAGCAAAACGAGCGATCGATCTAACCGACGATTTGGTGATTGCTCTTCCGACGAGTGCTGGCAAAACGCGGATCGCCGAACTTTGCATCCTGTGTACCCTAGCGAGCCGAAAGCGCGTGGTTTATGTGACGCCTCTACGCGCTCTTTCGGCTCAGGTTGAACGCGTATTGGCTCGTTCCTTCGTGCCGCTTGGATTTACTGTAACCTCGTTGTACGGCGCGGCCGGCGCAACGATAGCGGACTCACAAACCCTGGCAAGTGCAAGTATCGTCGTTGCAACGCCAGAAAAACTCGATTTCGCGATGCGTCAAGATCCAGATGTACTAAACGATGTTGGTCTGATTGTCTTCGATGAAGGTCATATGATTGGCCTTGGAAGTCGCGAACTCCGGTACGAGGCGTTAGTTCAAAAGCTGCTGCGCAGGGGCGACGCCCAGCAGAGGCGCATTGTTTGTCTGTCCGCAATGTTCAACGCAGAAGACCCGTATTTCGAAGATTTCACGAAGTGGCTACGCAGCGATGAGCCCGGCGCTCCGGTTCAGGTCTCGTGGCGTCCCACCCGCCAGCGTATTGCGACGCTAGATTGGGCGACATCATCTGAGTCGGCATGGTTGAACTTCCGGGAAGAAGATGCATTCGTACCGAATTTCGTAAAGATCCGTGCAGCGAAAGGACGTCGGCGCAAGAAGTTTCCGAACGACGAAGCGGAGTTTCATGTCGCGACAGTAGATGCGTTCGCGGGAGATGGCCATTCCGTTCTCGTGTACTGTCCCGTCCGCAAACAGACCGAGAGTTTGGCGAAGGCATTTCTTCAGGCATCGAAACAAGGCTATTTGGACCACGTTCATCCATTGGCGGCGTCCGATTTTGAGTTCGCCGCTGCGATTGGGCGTGAATGGCTTGGCGAGTCTCATTGTGCATACAGTGCGCTTCAGGCGGGCATTGGAATCCATCACGGAGCACTTCCCAGGCCGTTTCTGAGTGTTATCGAACAGCTTCTCCATCAACGAAAGCTCCGCGTTGTGATCGCGTCGCCAACGCTCGCTCAAGGCCTCGATCTGTCGTGCAGTGTTCTTGTGTTCCGATCTCTTCAACGATACGAGCAGGGGCAGTGGAAATGTATCCCGGAGGCTGAGTTCTCCAATGTGCTCGGGAGAGTTGGGAGAGCGTTCGTCGATCTCGATGGGATTGCGGTACTTCCGAGTTTTGACGCGAGCAAGAGAGAGAGCCTGCATAGGGATTTTTCCCACCTCATCAAGGAATCGACTGGACAGCGCCTTGTAAGCGGACTCGCGCGTCTTGTTATGAATTTGGTTCATCGAATTGCTTCCTTGCTTGGGGTCCATCCGAATAATTTCTCAGAGTACATTCTGAACAATCCGGCACTTTGGGATGACCCGCGTCTTTCTGAGTCGAATGACGAAGAGGAGGATGAGTCGGAGGCGACGACGCAGCGTTTATCCGCTGATCTTGCCGACTTGGATGTAGCAATCCTATCCACCATCGATCAACTCGGTGCCGATGTTACTCAGATCGCCACTCTTCTGGACGAAACGCTCAACGGATCTCTTTGGAGGAGGACGCTCAATCGGCATAATGAGCCGACGCAGTCGGTTGAACGGAATGTGTTGATTTCGCGGGCGACGTGGCTATGGAATCGGACCTCGGCCCAACAGCGATCGGCACTGTACGCTTCGGGACTTGGCATGGAACCAGGTCTGTTTCTTGACAACCATCGCGATAGATTGATTGACAGTCTGGCAGATTTGCACTCAGCCTTTGTAGCCGGTGACGCGCAGTTGGCAGGCGAAGCTGCCGTCCATTTTGCGCAAGTTGTGCTGAGGCACGCGTTTTTCGGCGTAAGGACGTTGCCGGAATCCTGGGAAACTGCCCTTCAAGAATGGATCGCTGGAGTCCCGGCGGCAGAGATTCTGAAGGATCGGACGGGGCATGACGCCAATCGAATACAGGTCTTCCTGCAAGATGCCATATCCTTCAAGTTGGTATGGGCCGCAGAGGCCGTGCGCGTGCAGGCAATTGCGATGGCGCATCCCCGGTTCACCGAGCTTGGGGAAGGCCCCGCACTTGCATTGACCTATGGCGTAAGCAGTCACTCTGCGGCGCTTCTTTGCCAGCTTGGATTGGCTTCGCGGACCGCCGCTATCTGGGCGACCGAGAGGGCGACGGCTCAGTTCAAGGACATACTCGGAGCGAAGCTTTGGCTTTCGAAAAATGAACAACTGTTGGCACAAAGGGACTTCTGGGATAGCAACGACCAGCACTTGTTGTGGAATCGGTTTGTAACGCGAGAGGATATCGATTCGCCGCGGGAGTGGAAGCACCTGCAAATGTCTCTCGATGTTCAATGGAATGGAGTCCCTCTACCGCCAAAGACATTCGTGAGAGTCATTCCTAAGGCGGACAGCACAGGAATGGTCTGCAACAGTAACTTATGGCCAGTGGGTCGGATATCGATGCCGTTCGACTGTACTGGGTGGCACACAGAAGCAATGACCGGCGACGATGGAAAACTGTTGGTTACGCTGTACGGTCCAGCGAACTACGCAATGAACTGACGAATACTCGTGATAGCATGACAGCCTCCATAGATCGCGTACTAAAGGCAAACAGGCAGGTATTTTGCGAACCGCGGCCAATTGAATGTGGCAGCTGAATAGCCTCGTATCGCCAATGGAGAAATGGAGGCGGTTCCGGTTATGCTTCAAGAGGACAATATGGCACACATCTGATCTGTTCTGGATGGAAATAATGAAGCGTGTTGCGCTGCTCTGTTTGTTGGCCTTCGGGGTAGTTCTGGCAGTTGCTCAATCGAGTTCTGTGCGGAAGGATATGGCTGCGCCTGAACCCACAATTGGGGCGAGTCAGGCAAGCGCACCGGTCTATTCAGTTTCGCTCCTCAACGACAACTCATGGCACTTCTGGCTGCCTTTTGTGTTTAACGTGCTTGTCGCATGTGGTGGCTTCGCATCGGTGTTCTTCCTCTACCGGCAAACGAAGGCGGCTACGCTGAATGCAGAAGCTGTGCTAAAGGGACAACGAGCATGGCTTCTCGTGAAACCTGAACCCTTGGACGTGAACTCTTATCGAAACAGAATCAAGATCGAGGGTGAGCGGGCAGTGCGAGAGCTTAAGCTCGCCATTAAAAATGTTGGGGTCACACCAGCTCAGCTCCAGGCAATATCAGCAAGAGCTGTATTGCAGGAGTATGGATCTCCCGCTAGAGAAGAGCCTAAGTATGGGGAGGAGCAGGCTCCTGCTACTCGCTTGCTCGTCCCCAATGATTCGATAGGTCACTTCGTGCAAATAGAAACTGACTACAACATGAGCGAGCTTTCTCAGCGAATGGTGTCGGGCGAATTCACTATTCACATTTACGGCTATGCGCGTTACCTGGACGTTTATGACCGAGAACACCGAGTAACCTTCGGCCTGCGCAGAAAAATAAAGTGGGAGAATGCCGCGATGACTCCGTCGGTGGTGGATGAGTATTGGCCTCCACAGTATAATTCGGCCACCTGAGCGACAAGTTGATCGATGGCTCGAACGGGGCTCAGGGGCATTGGGAAATCGTTTCGGTTTTCCCTGAGTTCGCGTCGCCAGGAATAAAAAGATAGATCACATTTACCCGGTCATCGAGAGACTATTTGTCTTAACCTTATAGAGCTAATCCAAGGCCAACAGATCGCGTTTCTGTTAACGCCGCCTTCCGTGCGCCCGCAACTGAAACTTGGCTCGTGCCAAAATGAATAGCAGAGGCCTTGGACACATCGCGGTTCAGACTCTCAGCGAGATTGGCCGCATTGTTGGTATAAATCTGTGCGTCGTGCGAGGCGCGTGAGACAGAGACATACGCGAAGCGCGAATTTATCAATTCGGGGTGAACCTCCGTGTCCATATTGACCAAGACACGCTCTGCGGTGAGTCCTTGCGAGCTGTGTGATGTCACGGCATAGCCGTGATCGAAGTGACGCATTTCGCTGGCGTCGAACCGTATAACCCCGCCTTTCGGACCTTCCATTCGGACGCTTATATCGTCATTTTCTCCGATACTCTGAATGGTGCCGAGATCACGATTGGCAACCTGCAACTCTTTCGATGGTGCAGTGAACTGAATTTTGTCTCCTACGGCAAACTCTCGCTCAATTTCACGGTAAGCGGCGATGCCGCGAAGCCGTGATGGGTTATAGGTCACTTGCTTGCCGTCTTGCTTTCGCACGGCAATCAGATTTTCTGCCGGGTTCGTGGTGACAACCTGGGCGTAGCTTCTGGCCTCGATGCCGTGCTCCTTGCTGCCGCGCACGTAATGCAGGACGTCTCCGGGCTGATAACTTGCGGCCCATTCGCGATCAGCCCCGGTCATATCGTTGCGGGGAACGAGAACGCGTACAGAATGATCAGTTCCGTCAACGATGCCAAGCGTTTGCAATTCTTGCCGCACCGCCTGATTGATGGCCCGTCGCGAAGCATTGTCGGGGGAAACGACCAGAGTCTTTCCAGGGTGCGCCGCGTACTGTTTTGCGATCGCCGCAACACGCTGCTCTGGGTCAACAATTTCTGTGATGCGTCCTTGCTGCGCTAGGAGTTCGACACCGATAGCGGTTTTGTGGTTGGACAGATGCTCGACGGCTTTCAGCAATTCAGGATCTTTTTGGCGCATGATTTGGTCAAGCTGTACAGTCTTCATGCCTGCCTGCTGCAACTGCTCGAAAGGCTTTCCCGCATCGACTCCCTGATGCTGGCGCGAATCCCCAATTAGCAGGACTCTATCCTGCGGTTCGATCTTGTTCAGGAGGTCGCGCATCTGTTGCGTCGATGCCAGAGAGGATTCATCGACCATGTAGAGATGCCTGTTCCCAGGATCGCCGGCGGCCTGCGGACCGCCGCCTGCTAAGAAGCGTTGCAATGTAGCCGCCATAATACCGGCGTCGCGAAGTTGCTTGGCAGCCCGCGATGTCGGCGCAAGACCTTCCACGGAGTAGCCGTTCTGCTCGGCTCCCTGACGTATGGTCTCCAAAACCGACGTTTTGCCTGAGCCTGCTCGCCCCTGCAATCCCTGTATGCGGTCATACGAGGTGAGAACTTCCTCGACAACTCTCTTCTGCGCAGCATTGAAATGGGGATGTGAGTCTACGAGAGGGACCGCGCTCTCAATTGGCATGATCTGCGACATGCGCCCTTGTCCATCCTGTATCCGTTCGACGATTTCATTCTCTGCCTTGATAGTTGCCGCAGTGGTGAACCTGCGCCCGGCCTCATGCGCGTTTGCAGGAACTTGCTTGAACTCACCGGAGGCAACACGCGCCTCGAAATTGGCGCGGACCTGAGGGTAAGTCATCTCGCCCATCCCCCGACGCAAAGCATCGACATAAAGAGCGCGTTCGTCGATGACGGCTTCGCGCTCAAAGCTCTTATCGCGGGCAAAGGTGATGGCTTCACGCACCTGCTGATGGCGCACCGGCTCCGGTCGCTCCTGGGCCTGTTCCATCGTGCGCTCCTTGGCTACGGCGACAACCCTTGCGGCCTGATTGCCGAACTCCTCGGCGATCTGTCTATGCGCGGCCAGGATCTGATCCGGCGAGAGGATGACTTTCTTGTCGCGTGTGTTATGGGCGGCAATCTGCGCGGCCTCGGGGCCTGTGAAACCACTGCGAGAGAGAGCTTCCTCGATCTGCTGGCGACGCGGACTAGAGGCATCAAGGTATTCCTGCGTGTAGCCCTTGATGTCTGGTGCTCCGCTCTTTCCCGGCTCGATTTCATAACCGAGTGCGCGGAGCTTGTATGTGAGATGGGACTGGTAAACAGCGGTGGCGAACTGCTGGCTCTCAAATAAGGAGTGTGGCTGTAACGCCCGCATTTTGCCGTTCTCACGCTCGGTCATATTGAAGATGACGACATGCGTATGGAGCTGCGGCGCGGCGTATCCATCGACGGGACGAGCGGTATCGTGCTCGAATTTGGCAGCGGCAAACTTCCCGGTGGTTTCGGCGGGATTATTGCCGCCGATCCGCGCCTGTGTGTACTTCTCCAATTCGTTCAGTGCGACGTTGACAGCCTCCCGATGTGCCTCGCGCACACGCTCGTCGCCGCCGACCAGGGCTGTCAGTGAAATGGACTTCGGCGCTGAGAATGTCGCGTCCCAACCGGCGCGGTGCTCGACTGGAGAAACCATCTTGCCGTCCGTATTCTTATATTCATGGACAGTCCGATGGAGGACCACCTGATGGCCGGTTTGTGGATGTTGGCCTTGGGAGAGACGAGCGAACTCCTCCGCGCCAACGGCCCCCGCCAGCGCGAACTCCTCCGAGAGCTTGCCGTGCCATTCCCCCTGAATGGTGTCGCCCTGCTTCCAGTAGTTCTGCTCGGCGGCGGTGAACTCCTTGGCATGGTAGGTCTGAGCCTGGCTTGCAGAGAGCGGCTTCGAGATGTTCAGCATTAGAGACTCCATCCGTCCTGAACTGCGACGTGTTCCTCATGGGTATCGGGAATCGCTATGAGGTCGGGTTGAATTGACTTCGCGGTCGAAGGCTCATTTGGCTCAGGCGCGGGCGTAGCGGTTTCCGGCTCCTGCTTCAATTCCGACTCCGGTCTAGTGCTGCGCACTGCCTTGGGATCGTATGGCAGCTTGTCGTCCTGGCGTTCGCGTAGCTCAAAGGGTTCGGCCACCTCCGGCATATCGAAGTACGGGAAAGAGAAATATGTCACATAGTTTTGATACTTCATAAATGCGTGCAAGTCGGGGAGACCGGAGATTTCGGATTCCAGTACCAGCGGCTCAACCTGTCTATCAATGGTGAAATTGCGCCCTGCTCTTGTGCCGTCGAAGTGCGTCTCGCGCAGCCGCTCGATTTCGACCTTACCTATGAATTTCGAGACCCACTCTCCGGCATTTGGCTCCTTCGTCGTGAGCCAAACGCTCGTCGCGGGTTGCGACAGCATCACTTCCGCCAAATGCCCATACAAGTACTCCAGCTGCGCCTTGCCCTGAAAGCCAAGCACGACCGGGTTGCGCCCCTTTCTCCCTTCGGTAATTGCCGTGTGAAGCTGCGGCAACTTCTGCAAGCTCGCCAGCTCATCAATGACGAACCAGACCCGTTTCTGGTCTTTGGTGGGTTCATTCAGCAATCGCAAAACCAACCAGTCAATCCACAAGCTCTGCAAAGGCCGCAAGGCTTCGCGCTCGGCTGGAAGCGATGTAATAAAGATCCACCCCTGCCGCTTCTCCGCCCATTCGGTAGCCGTCCATGCACCATTAGCTTCCTCTCTTTTGGGTAGCAATCGCAGACTGTCCGCAACAAGGCCGAGAGAGCCGAGAACACCAGCCCTCTGCTGGTGGGCCTTGGGATCGATCAGATGCGCGTGCTCGGTACCCTTGAGCCTGCGGTCTATCTCATCGGGGTTCGACATCCACTGGACTAGCTCGTCCGGAGTCGGCCCATAGGCCATGAGAAAAGCGAAGATCTTCTGCGGCGATTCGATAAAGAACTCGCCCTTCCGATCCTGCGGCGGTTGGAAGAGCGAGGCCGCCAACGCCTTTGCTTCGGAGCGGCTGCGCAGTTCCTCGGCCGGTCCCCAATAGGGGCACCGTTTATCGAGCGGATTCAGGATCACGTCTCCCCGCGATGGGTCGTAGAATCGCTTCACGAACTCCCGTGCCGGGTCATACACGATAGCCGAATCACCCCTTCCACGTACCTGCCGGAGCACCTGAAAGAGCATCGCGGACTTACCCGCTCCGGTATCGCCAATGATCTGCATGTGCTGTGCTTCGGCCTTGGCCGGAATCCGAATCATCTCTTTCATCCCGTCGGTCTTGAAGCCGATCCCGCTGCCCTTCACAGTCTTGTTGAATTCCTGGGGCGTCAGTCGCTCCGGGCCTTTCAAACGCCGGCCGTACTTCAGTGCTTTCTGCCGTTTCAAATCGAGTGCGACAGCGAACGGCAGCAGGAGAAGAAAGACTCCGGCACCGAGAAACGCAGGCGGTTTGACAAGAGCCGAAAGCTCCCGTCCGTTAAAGACGGCGGCCTTCAGGTACTCATGCAGCTTGGCATCCTGGTAGCTCCGGATCGGCCCGCGAAAGAGCAGGTCGTTACCACGCTGAAGTGCCGTGGTCGAGAGCGCCAGCGGGAGGTCGCGACCATCTGGTTCCGGTGTCTTTCCGTGTACCACATCCCCATTCATCACCGGCCCTGGCTTCAGTCCGTGGCCGCTAAGAAATAGCATCCGGTACTGGCTACGATGCGTCCGGCTGAAAGCTCCAAGGACCGAGGTACGCGCATATACCGGCATGTAGAACCACTGCAATGGCGCGGAGAAAAACCGGAGCCATCCAAACACCAAAAGCACGGTGAGAACGACCGCCACAAAGATCGCAGTATAGGTATAGATGGGCTTGTTCTGCGGCCAGATGATCGTCTCTTTGCGACCCCAAATTGTCTTTGGCATGGCTACCTCCTCCGCGCCGAGACCATCTTCTGAATGATCTCCACTTTGCGAGTGCCGATATGTTCGAGCAGCTTGTCGAATGCTTCGGGAGACATCTGCTGTCCATTTGCGAGCGGGCGGAGGACATTGATGAGCAGAAGGCGTATGCCTACGATTTCCTCCAAGAGTGGATCGGCAGAGGCACTCCGCAACTCGCGGAGGATCACATCCCGCATCCATTCACTGCGGGCCTGCCCCAATCCTTCCGCGTGGTCTGTAACCTCCCGATGCTCATCCTGGGTGAGCTTCACCGTCACTGGACATACGCGATTGGCCGCGCTGTCGTCCTCGGAAATTGCGACATTTTCCGGGTCGAGAATTGCCATAAATTACCTCGAAATCTCAGGTGCACCCAGGTGCACCTGAATTTGCTATGTGGCTGGTTCTAAACAGGTGCACCCAAGTGCACCCTGCATGACCCTGTGAGGGGTGGAGTGTCGAGATACACCCGGTGCGCAGCACCGCTTCCATATCGCCACAGATGTAGATGGAGGGTCATGCCTTCGATCCCGCCACAACCGCCGTAGTTTGGGGTGCCAATGGAGCCGCAGAAACCGGCTTCTTCGTAGTCGCTTCCGCGCCGTCGTTGGCGTTGGCTCGGCGCACTCGAAGCGTGGGCGTGATCCTCTGCGCTTGAGGCGACTTCAGGTAGTCCTGAAAATCGCGATCCTTGGCAAACACATGCTTCAGCGATTCCTCAACAACATTGTCTGCCGGGGCCTTGATAAAAGCCGCGTACTGATCGACGAGCAAAGCCGTCGAATCAGTGAGGCGAATCGAAGCGCAAACGTGGCGAGTTTGGGTTACTTCTAGTAGTGGCATTGGGTTCTCCTTTGGGTCTGAAATCAAGCGGATTTTCTGCGGACAATCATGCGTTCTGCCGTAGTCGCAATCTCCCGCGCACGAGCTGAGCAAATGGCAGCGGGAAGTTCGAAGCGTCGGCGTGATTCGAGCATCGTGATGACGTCGCCAAATCGGATGCCTTCAATGATCCATAGTTGAGCCGAAGCGACATCGACGGTGCGTTGGGCGTAGTACAGAGGATTTGGCTTATCTAGGCGGCGTGAGGCCAGTTCTCGGGTCAGCTTTGCTGCATCTTTGCCGTGGGCAAGCTCGCGAGAAACCCATGCCCAATCGTTCTCCGAGTTGCTGTGCCTCGATTGTGCATTGCTGGGTGGATTCTCCCGCGCGATCAGCAACGCATTGACAGTGCCGGCTTCTAGCCTGAAATCCTTTGGAGTCCAGACGGAATCGTCCGGGTATTCAACTTCGACTCGGCACGCCGGATCATACTTACGGTTCAGAAATCCAGGGACGCGTAGAACGCGGTTGCAATCGGTGCAAGCGGGATCGCCACCGAAGGCGATAGAGAGCAGTTTGAGCATCTGTTCTTGCCCCGCAAAGTCGAAGCCCTCGACCCGCCAAAGCACCTGATACTTGTTAGGCGATGTTGAGAGAATTGAGGTGGGCGGCGGCACCAGTTCGGATGCCCGAAGCGCAGCGAGGCGCACGTCCCCATCCTCGTCAATATCGAGGTACAAATGCCGGACAGAAGAGATGCACGCTTTGGTGCGCCTCCGGCTGCCAGGCCGCAGCGGGTTCGCCGTGACATAGATGTTGTTGCGGCCATGCTGGTTTTCGTACGAGAGCCATGCCATATAGCGGGTCTCCAAGACACGCTCCACTCGCACGACACGTTGCATCGGAGCCGCGCAATTCTGATTTCTAATCAGGATCGCAACGGTCTCATCGGGGCCAAAACAGCGTCTTAGGAAACCGGCAGCGATTTGACTCATAGTGGCACTTCTCATGAGAAAGATTGTGTTGGGCTTGGGCAGTAGAGAAGCCCGGCGCAGGCCGGGCTTCTCACGTGAGGGAGCGGCCTATGCGGCCGCGTCCTCGTCGGGAGCTTCATCGAACTCTTCCTCTGCGGCAGACCGTTCCGCGCGGTCCAGCTTGAGGATGGATGTCACCCGGATCGTGTCGGTCTTCACGCCCTTGTATTCCGAGTGCTGAATCTTGCCCTCGATCTGGATGTGGGCGCCCTTCTTGAGCTTGCCGGCGAACTCGGCCAACTTGCCGAAGACGATGAGGCTATGCCATTCGGTGCGCTCGTTGTACGTGCCGGTCTCTCTGTCCTTGCGGGACTCCTTGGTTGCAAGGGAGAGCGTGCTGAACTGCTTGTCGTGTTTGCCGGTGCGAACAACTGCATCGCCGCCGAGAAAGCCCATGAGGATTACTTTGTTCAGGTACATAATTGTGTCTCCGTTTTGAGATTCCCGATCTGCTCGGGTCACACCTGGCGAAGCCTAGCGAGTGGGTCCGACTCCCAAGGCCGAAGTTCTGCATTTACGGAGGGTCCGGCACAGCCGGAAACCGTAACCGTAGGCGGCGCAATGCCGGGCCCCTGCGCGCGTTTGTTGCGCGGTTGGGTGGAAGCCGAAGCAGAAGAACAAGCCTGCCGCCGGGCGTCGGATTGACCCCGAAGCAGTGACCGCGCAGAAAGCGGGATACATACGGGAGACACCCGCCTGAACAATCCTGCTCATGCGCTTTATGGTGATGCTGCAAACCGGCAAATGCGGCCCGCTCACTTTCGCCAAGGTTCCCGCAGAGAGCCGCAAGTGGACCCCGAATGCGGATGTCTTCAGCTGGCCTTCGTCATGCTCAAGCACCCCCACTCCGGTCGAGAGATTCGGCTGCGATTTGTCTGTGAGAAGTACCATGACGATTCGGGTCCAATCCTCACCTCATGCCGCCGCTGCCGCCGAGGGAGCACGATAGAGTTCATCTGTCTCAAAGGACTGTTCCGCATGGCTGTACCCTCTGACAGCGATAAGCTCTCGCACACGGCGCTGGCCTAGATGATCGCGCTCACAGTACAGGACGAAATCGATCGCTTCTGCCGTCTCCGAACGGATGAACGAGTGGTTTAGGTTGGGGTGAGCACTCAGGGCAAGATCGGAGAGCCGATTCAAAGCATCCCATGCGCTCTTTGCATGGATGGTCGAGAGCGTTCCGCCATGTCCCGTATTCATCGCTTGCAGGAGGTCATAGCCGCATTCATCCCGGATCTCGCCCATGATGATCCGGTCGGGACGATGGCGCATGGCAGCGGCGACGAGCTGGCTCGGAGTCACGGCAACCTGGCCAGGAATTGCCTCGACCGCTTCCCAGCGAACCGCATTCGGATGTGTCAGTTTCAATTCGGCAGGTTGCTCGATAACGATGAGCCGTTCATGCAAGGGGACATGATCCAGCAGCGCTTTCATCAAAGTCGTCTTACCTGAACCCGTCCCGCCGCTGATGATGCCATTCTTCCGCTCTGCGATCATGCCGGCTACGGAGTCACGAATCTGCTCCGGCAAACTGCCGGATTTGATGAGTTCGTCCGAAGTGAACCACCGATTGAATTTTCTGACCGTCAGGGTTGGGCCATTGATGGAAGATGGAGAGCCCACGACTGCTACCCGGGAGCCGTCCGGCAGGCGTGTATTGAGGATCGGATTCTGACTGGTCAGGTCCTGTCCAAGGATGCGGGCAACACGCTCAATCGCAGCCTGCAGACGGTCATTTGTGTAGGGCGTGGAAAGGGTAATCTTCTCGATCACGCCACCCCGATCCGCATAGATTCCTGTCGTTCCGTTAATCATCAAGTCCGAGATGGACGGGTCCAGCAAGAGTGTCCGCAGCTCCTCGGGAAAGAACGGCAATATCAGCTCATAGCTCATCGCGGTGCTCCTGCCGTTGGCGAGGTAATCCTTGCTGTGGCCGAGGACAAGGCACCCGGCGCAAGCGGATCGACTGAGACTCGGTTCTCATGGAACTCAGTGATCGTCAAACCGAGCGGGTTGATGAACTCGTATTGCGGGTAGATCTTGGCCTGATCGCTGACCTGTTTTGGGTTCAGGTAGTAGGTTAGGCTGAGCATCCAATGCTCGGTCCTGGGCTCCCTCGAATGGCTCGGGGAGTAGAGCTTATCCAGTGCCAACAGAGCCGTGCCGCGCGCCAGGATTGCGCCCTGTATCGTCTCCTGCGACATGGAGGTGATGGTTACGTTCTTCACCTCAACATCACTTTGCTCAATCTGACCGCCTGCTACTTGCGAGACAAGGTGATTCTGGTTGTCGTCGGCCATCAACTGCGAGGCAAGACTGCCGGACAGAAAGTAATAGTTGAGCGGGTATTTCTTCGCGATAGTGTCGCGGTTGATCGTATAGCGATAATTCGCCCAATCGGTGACGTACGTGCGAACCTCTCCCTCACGAGGACTGTAGTTCAAATCGCTGTACTGAATCGCCTGGGCGCGGCCCATCTCGTCGATGCGGATGTAACGATTCACGAGAGGACGGTGGGCGAGAGAGAAGTTGAACCACATTGAACCGCAAAGCAGAACCGTTCCACAAGTAAGGATGAGGCGGTAGGCTTTGCGCTCGGCATAATGTGAGGAATAAACCTCGTTGCCGATCTGATCCGTGAGCAGTGCGTGCTCTGGTGTCAACGTGGCGCGTTCATGGGCTGCTTGGCTCGTGGACATGGGGATGATGGCTCCTTTCCTGCACTGCGTTTAGGACGACATAGGCGTAGATTGCCCCGGCGACGAGACAGCCGACAAGCACCGCCAACAGGATGTATCTGAATGGCCGGGCAAGGCCCAGCCGGTGCATCGCCTTTACACGAAGAAGAAAAGTGAACACGTTTATCCGCCTCCGCTCATGACTGCCGTAGACGCTACGCTTCCGGCCAGCTTGGTAATGTTCTCGGAAAGGCCGGCGGCCCCGCCGAAGATCGCCTGCGTCATGCTCGGGATGTAGAGCATGTTGATGATGAAGGCGATGAATACCATGATGCACGGAATGAGATTGGCGAGCCACATCTCAATCGAGTAATTTCCGTTGAATGTCTGTTGGATGAAAGCATTCATGAACCCGCCCCACACGAAGATAAAGGCGGCTGCCACAGCGCGAATCATGGCAAAGCTAATCAGGACATCGAGGAAGTGGAAGAACTTCGCGCGGAAGGTCTTCGTCATCAACAATGGAACAAAGATCGGACCGAATAGCGCCGTGACTCCATAAAGGATGAACGCGCTGCAATTGATCACAAATAGGATGGCGGATGCGATGCCGAGTAGTCCCTGCACGACGAAATAACAGAGGATTTGAACCGGGGCCATCAGCGATGGCATCGCGGTATTGTCGCCAGCGGTCTTGAGTAGCTGGAGCAGGTTGTCGAGCGAGTTCTGATCGAACGCCGCAACCATCGCCTGCGCGATGTACGAAAAGAAGTGATTGATACCGAAACTCGCGCCCGGGAACGGATTCACCCAGTAATTTTCGAGCAGGCAGCAAACGGTGAGGCGAACCAAGAAGTTCACCAGGTCACCCGCATGGATAGGCTGCGCGTGAAAACGCAATGTCATGGTCTGGGTATTCCAATTCACGACCATGCTGATGAGGGTGAAGAGCGAAATGCAAGCCAGCTCCGTGAGTCCAAGCTGCGTAAGCGCACCACCGTTCTGCGTCGTCAGATTGGTCAGATTGTTGGTGAATTGATAGAGCCAATCTACGCCGGAACTCGCGCTTGGAAGCGCCTGCGCCAATAGAGCCACGGAAACCATATCGCCCCTCCCCTCGATGACAATCAGGGAATGTATTTCTGCCAAGTCTTGCCCTCTTTTGCGGCCGCAGAATTGTGCTTTTTCTTGTCCGCCTCTACGCGCCGACGAAACGCTTCATCTTCGGCCTTCCGTTCTTCGGACTCCTTCTGCTGTTGCTGAAGGATAGCTGCGGCTTTCGCGGCAGCGGCGGCGGCTTTCGCCGCCTCATGCCGCTGATAGGTGATTGCGCCCCCAATAGCGGTAAGAGCCGCAAGGATCGCAAGCAGGATTTTGGTGTTGATCGCTTTCAGCATGAGCGCCTCCCTTATGGAAGATAGGTACTCCAGGTCCTACCTTCGTTGGATGCGCTGGTGTCATTGACTGAACGCTGCTGCTGCACGAAGACAGCGGTGTTTAGGTCTTCGACGTGGGCGTTGCGACGCTCCATATTCGTAAGCGTCATCTGTGAGGCCAGGCAGGCTTGCAGTCTCCCTTGGGCCTGCATTTCAGCGGCTTTCTGCGCTTCCGCAGCGTTCAGAAGGTTGAGCTGTTGGACCTCGCTGTTTGAGCTGTCGCCGCCGTCAAATTGTTGCGAGAGCAGCGCGTTGTTGGCTGCGAGGTTGCCGCTTCTCTCGCTGCGGTACTGCCCCACAGAAGTGAGGCAGTCGGGAGAGACCGAATCCGAGGTTTCAATCAAGGCAAGCTGTGAGGTGCGAGAGCCGCCAAGGGAATGGATAGCAAGGTACGCTGGAGCACCGCCATTCAGGACCACAGTCGCGGCTTTCCATGCCGTACTCGACGCCGACGGTGAGTTGGTGTTGAGTGCGACGCTCATACCCGAGGTTTCACCAAACATGTTCGCGACATTCACATTTTCGAGAGCATGGAGCGTTGTCTGCCACTGTCGCTTTACTGAGAAATGGGTGATGTTGTTCTTCAGCATGGTGTACTGCGTCCGCAATGTGGTGAGTTGGGAGACGAGACTTCCGTAGCTGGTGGGGTCGAAGACGATGTCTCCCATTCCAAACAGAGCAAAGCCGGGTGTGGCGGTGAAGAGCAGAGCTGCACTCGCCCCGATAAGCCATTTGCGCCGGTTTGTCAGTGTGACTTTCATAGAGCCTCCTGTGGTTGAGTTGAACTACATGCACTGCGGGCAGGTCGGGTCGAACCTGTCCAGGGAAAGTGCGCGGATATGTTGCGCGTTCGTGACAGCCTCGGTGGACCGGATGCAGATCCACGCGAGGGTGTTCCTTCCAGTACCTGTCCCAAGGAACAACAGGGAGAGAATGATCGCACTGATAATCCCGGAGACTTTGTAGGCGCGATCAAACTGAATCATGTGTACGTGGCGGTCCTTCATTGCAGATCCCTCCCTAAAGGGTCGGATCGACGCGGTGCTCTGCGTAAGATGGAATTAGCAGGTCCGTGCCGATGTAGACGCGAGCACGTGAGCCTTCTTTGAGCGTGATGATCGGCAGGCGGTTGAGGAACTGATTCAACACTTGCTCGCCTTCGACGGCCGATTGTTCTGAGATTCCATTCCGAATCTGCACTGAAGGATCAAGAACGCTGCCGCCGTTACCGATCTGCGCCAACCCGCCCAAGCCACCGATAGCGGCGGCAGCGGCGAACGCCTGCAAATAGCCGTGGTCCACTTTTGTGGCGAGTCCCGTCGTGCCGATCTGATCGAGGCCGATGTATTTGGCAAACTCCAGCGAAAAGCCATCGGGACAGATTGCCCGGTGGAAGGTCACGAACATCTTGCGCTGTTGTGCATTCCCGACGCTTTGCACGTCGCCAAGCAGCCGCGTGCCTTGCGGCAAAAGAAGCTGCTGATGGTCGTGGGAGTAGAGATCCGTCGTGAGCGAGACCATGATGGGGCCGCTGAAGCCTCCGTCGATGTGGTTGGTCACCACTCCCTCAAGCACTGTCCCCTCGAAGATGCGATAAAGGCGACCTTCATAGGTGTCGAAGTCGTACCCGGCCATCGCCTTGCCCTTGTTGTCAGCCTTGCTTCCATCACTGACAGGCTTCTCATTCCCTGGGCTGCCAGCGCCGAGCGGAGCCGTTCCTTGATCGGTATCTACCGTCGCTGTCGCTGGGCCAGTGCGCTCGAAATCAATCGCCAGCGTGTCACTATTGATTGCATCCTGTTGCTGCTTTTCCTTGGCAAGCTGCTTCTGCTTGGCTTCGGCCTGCGCCTGAGACATGTTCGACGTGTGCTGAGGAGCATTCGGACTGTCACCATAAATGGCTGAGCGCTGTGCGGCGGTCATCGGCGGCGCACCGCCGGCCTCTGGGCCGGGAACGCCTTCGGTTTCCTGAAGTTGCCGCAGGGCTGCATTGAGTTCTTGCTGATGCTGCCGCGCCTCGGCATCGCGCTGCGCCTGCAACTGCTGTTGTGATTCAAAGCTGCTGACCTGCTGCGCGTTCGGAGCTGTCGGGCGCATGGGCAACGCGCTCGTGGGAGCACTCTTCTTGTTGCCGCTCAACAGACTTGAAAGATTCGCGATGCCGATCAGCCCGATGATGACGACCAGGGCGATTATGACCGGCATACTCCGTCGCAGCGGAGGCTTCGACTCCGGCTGTTGGGGGACAGTTGCAGGGATGTTCTGATTCAGCTCCGACATGGCTACCTCGCCTCCTCGGTGCGATGAAACTCGACCTTCTGTTTGCCGATGGCGAGATAGCCGTTATCCAGTTCTTTCGGAATCGTGTACAGCCCGTTCGAGAAATCGAAGTTGATGAGCGACGGTTTCTTGTCTTTCACCTCATACAGGGCGGGTGTCTCCTGAAACTGACCACGCAAATAGGTGAATTTGTCATCGCGCCAAATCGTCTGCAAACCAAGCTCTTTGCCTTTTGCTTTGTCCCACGTGTAGTCGAAGTGGAGCGATCCGGGGTATCTGCTGCGGTACGCCTCCTCTTGTGTCTTTTCCGCTTTCAGCGTGGCGTCCAGAGCCGCCTGCGCTGCGGCTGTCTCCTGCTTCACCTTCTCCAGTTCAGCGGCGGGCACAAAAACAGGCATCTCGGCTAGCCTGTCCTTCGCAGCCTTGTCACCGGGTGTAATGAAGATTTTGGAGTCGAAGTGTGGATCGTCGTCGCCGGACACCTCCCGCAACTGGAGCGTATATTCGTTGCCGTGGTCCGAGACGATATGAACGTCCGTCGTGCTCCCCGCGATTTTCGGCTTGATGCTGACAAACCGGCTTGCGACATGGCCGCCGTCAAACACCCAATCCACTGTGTCGCCGGCAAAGACGTTAGCCACCTTCTCCTCCGCCGGGAGCAGGATCAGCGTCGATTGGAGCATCCCAGCGCGAATCACAGGGGGCGTGTCCGCCTCGGATACGGTGATCGTGCGCGGCGCATTGGGCTGGAGGTGCTTGGCATCTGGAGCGCCGGGGCCGGAGGCAAAGGCGGCGGTTGCAGAAAACCCGAGTCCGCAAGCGATGAAGATGATGATCGGTGGTCTCATTTCCCTGTGGTCCTTTCGGTTAGGCAGACTCACCCTGAGCGAATCTTGCAATCCCTTCGGTGAGTCCGTACTTTGCGATCAGCTTCGACCGGCGGACCCGGTCCTTTGGCTTGGTGGTGAAGGTCGCATAGCTGCGCGAGTCGAGATTGAAAACAAACACTTTTGTGAGCCTATCGCGGCGCATGTAGAGCGCTTCGCGCTCCTGCAAGCTCTCGAAGAGAGCGAGCTGCTGTTCCGTCATCTTGAACAGATCGGCGTACCGCTTACGATTGAACGTCGCGTCTTTCAGAAACAGGAACGACGTGCAGGAGTTCACAATGCTGTCGGCGTTCTCACCGAGATCTTCTGCGGATTGTCCGATCATCGTGACGCCGCCAAGGTTCTTACGGACGGTTTTGATGGACGCGAGAGCAGCTTCCAGCAGCTGGCGATTCTTCATCGACGAGAAGATTTCCTCGATCAGGACGTGCTTGGGCACTCCGAGGTTCGCGGGATCGTAGAGCACATCGTTGATGCGATGGAGCAGCCAGACCATCACCGGCTCAATGAGGTCCGCATTCTGCTCGTTGTTCACTCCCTGGAAGTCGAAGCACTGCACGCGGGACAGTGACAGACTGTCTTCAACGTTGTCGAAGACTGCACCGTAGACGCCCTTGCCGACCCATTTCGACAAGTAGCGGTCGAGCTTCTTCGGGAGGAAGAGGTTAGAGAGTCGGCGGTTCTCTGGGGCGAGCAGGTAGATGTCCTGAACCGCCTTGTGGACTACGTCGTCGTCCTCCGGCTCCAACTCCGCGCCGCCATTCGTCAACAAGAGCTTGATGAAGCTGAAGAGAAATCTGACATTGGCCTCAGTCGGCTCCAAAGCGAAAGGGGCAACGCGAGGCCCGTCTTTGCCGATGCGGTCTACACGCCCACCATACAGGTCGACTACGCTTTCGTAGCTGCCTCCGATGTCGAAGATGTACGTAAAGCCGCCGTACTTCTGCTCCAGCGCGACGGTCGCGTTCCCTATCACGCTCTTCCCCGAGCCGGTCGGGCCGATGATGAGCATCACGCGCACTCCGTCCACGTACACATCCTGAAAAAACGGCGTCCGTGTACGTGTCTCGAACACATTGAGGTATTCGGAGTCGAGATCGTCCGAGTGCAGATGGCCGATGTGTGGCGCAAACACCGACGACAGCCGCGCATGATGCTCCTCGGAAAGCCACATCGGAAAGACGTTGAACTTCCCGTTGCCGGGGAACATGGCATAGAAGGCACAGAGGTTGCCAAGCGTCTCTTCGATCACCTGCGCTCGTGCATCGACGAAGATCCGATGTACGGCCGGCGCGGCATTGCGAAGTTGTTCCGGGCTATCGGCGGCAAGCAACAGGCGCAGCGAATATTCGCCATGCGCCTTCTTATCCAGTTCGCGGATGACAAGGCTCAAATCATCGACACTGCTGTTGGCGGCCTTCGCTCCGGCACCCGTTTCAAGCGAAGCCGTATCCCGCCCGCTCATCACACGCGCCAAGACACCAACCTTAAAAAACGAGATGAACTTCTCCTGTGCGTCTATCTCGTGCCGTGCGGCGGCTGTTGACTTCGGCCGCCAGGTCGAGCACAGCACACTGTCGCAATCGAGCGTCAACAGACCGGAGAAGAGACATGGCCTCGACGCCTCCGGAGTTGTCTTGAGCGAGAACATCTGTACGTGCCGTTTGCCTACGCGCAGATGATCGCTGTGCCATGCGACGGGATTGCTGACGATCTGGCGGTCTACACCTGTATCGTCGCGGAGCTGTGCCTGCGTCGTCCATTGTTCAAGGTTGAAGAGATAGGAAAAGAACTGAAACGCTCTGACCTTGTCCAGCATCCGCAGCCCCAATAGGCTGCCGAGGTGCGCCTCCAAGGTCGTTGCCGCTTTTTGAAGCTCTGCAAGCATCCGCGAAGTGACCGCGGAGTTCTCCTGCGGCTTGCGCTCGAAGGCTTTCAGTTTGGACGGCTCCAGCGTGAGGCACCAGTGAAGGTCAATGCGTCTAAATCCAGCGTTCTTCTCAAGAAAAGTGAGGCGATCATCGACGAACGCCTGCGTGACGGGATTGCCATACGCCTTCTGTCGTGGCAATTCGTAGCCGGACATCACGCGCGTGTACTGATACAGGCACGAATCCTGCAGGAGTCCCCGCAACGCGCCTTCAATTGAACGCATCCGAGATTCGAGTTCCTGATCGGTCAAGCTCTCTTCGTCGATGCCTGTGAGCTTAAACAGGCATCCGTAGCCCCCGCCCTTAAGGGCGAACATATTCGGGCCAATGAAGCGCGCAATCGGAACGATGCTGCAAGCGGCACCGGCCTTTGCGAACCACGGAACGAATTTGGCGCGTTCAGTATTTGCGCGGGTCATAGTAGGATTTCTGGCTGAGGCTCAGGCCCCAGAGTTGAAACATCTTTGGGTGTTTGCGGACGATGAGCCACGCTGCTATTGCTAGTGTGGGGAACGCCATCATCGCCAGAAGACGAAACCCAAGGAGGAAAACCGTTACGCAGACGAAAACAATCGCCATCCATGCGCTGAGGTCCAATCCGAGCTTGGCTCGTGGCCGGTTAAGCGCCTGATTGATCGGTAACGGCTCTCCCCGCTTGGTCATGGGCGCACCTCACATGGACTGACCGGTCAAAGACCCGATCCATCCTGCGCCCCATCCGAGCACTCCGGCGCCGAACAGCGCGCCGAAGAGACCAGGAATTGCGTCTTGGAACCGACCGCTCATCATGCGGATTCCCGCAAAAATGAGGCCGCCGAGACAGATGACAGCGCCAGCGTACATCGCGAACGTTTTGAAGGTTGACATGAGTGTTTGCGCGCCAGAGAAGTCCATAGTTCCCTGGGCTTGGGCTGCGGTGGCGATCGCCACCGCAAACAGGTAGGGGGCGAATAGGCGTGCGAGACGGTACGGAATTGGCTTGGAGATGAAGCGTTCACTCTGTTTTTGTATCGGGAGAACGGGGTGGGATGTTTGGGGCATTTGCTCCTCCGGACGGCACTGGTGTTGGCCGTCATGTTTCGGAAGGTAATGCCACTGGGAAATTCCGTCCAAGACTTCTTATCTATAGTGCTATTGCTCTAGCCAATGACCGATGCTGTATGCCGATCTGGCAACAGCAAAGTGGGAATCCTTCCGGTGTTCCATAGGCACTCAGCTGTTTGTCTCTTCCCGCTCAGAGACTAGGGATTTGGCATAGACCGAAGACTTGTGGTTCTGGTTGACGTTTTTGCTGGAGCAGAGCCCGTTTGGCTGGATTAATTGCCTCTCGATAGTATGGGAGCATGAAATCCGCATTGAATGCACTGCGCCTTGTGTACCCGCCTGTTTCAAATCAAGAAGGCGAATGGTTAAAGAAGGATAGCGAAGTGGAAGAAATGCTCAGGCGCAGTGATCTCTATATGATCGGTCAACGCCGAGAAGCCAAATTCGTTTGGGACAAGCAAAATGTTCTAGGATTCGGAGTGTTCGGCGGGCAAGGAATTCGTTTCAAGTTCGAAATTCCAGGGGTGGCGACATCCGAGGTAGAACTCTCGATAGAAAAAGATCTTCGAAGTAGCAAGACCCTATATTACGACGTCGGTGACAAACACGTGCGCTGCTCCCTCAAGCCCCAAAAGGGTGAAGAGATCGGAGAGGTGGTCTGGTGGTATTCAACCGAATCATTGCTCTGGTCCAAGTGGCGGGGCGATCCGCGAATTAAAGGATTGGACAACTACAGAGAGTTCACCGAATACGATCTGCATTATGTGGGAATATCCACGGATCAGGATAGTTACGATCGCCTTCTAGCGAACGCCCATCACAAACGGGTAGCGATTCTCTCGAATGAAACTCAGTATGTCCCAGACGCTCGATTGACTGATGAAATCTACCTGTTTTTCTTTCAGTCCGACCCGCTTTTTATTCGCGCCTTCGACGAAGTAGACGATTTCTCAAGTTTTGGCGCACCGATGCCTTTCACAGAGAAGCAGGCATCTGCGGATGCTGAAAAGGCATTTAGCAAGCTGTTGCAGCCGGAATATAATACCGTCAGATTCAAAACATTCCCACGCGGGAAGAACGGCTTATACGGAGCCGGTTTAGCCCGATATGCCCATGTGATATGCGAAGATATCACGTTCAAAACCCCAACCGCACGGTTTAGGGGGAGCAGCTTTGATGACCTCTTACTAGGCCGAACGCCAGGAGACGCCATTCTCGTCTCAGGAGAAGAAGTAGAACTATATCAGCACAAATCAAAGGTGAATCGTCGAAGTGGCGAAAAAGCTCCAATTCTAGGGTCCCAAGGCAGTAGTTCTGCGAAACGTAATTAGGTGGCCAATGGCAGGTATACAGCGTCAGGACGCGCGGAAGATACTCAAGATTATCGCCAGTAGCCAAGCCAAAAATGAATTGCTGACCTATTCAGGATTGGCAGTGACCATGGGCCGTCCTGCTGACAACTCCCGCGCCATGGCATCCACATGCAATCTTCTTGATGCCGCGGCGTGTCTCGCAGATGTTCCGCTTGTCGCCATTGTGGCTGTTCGCTCGCAAACAGGCGAGGTCAATCCGGCCGCCTTCGCGAGAGAATTCGATGAAGCTCAACGGCAGAACATAATTCAGAGGTCTCAGAACCATAAATTTACGGCGGCTGACTTTCAAGCCATAGCAACGGGGCTAGAAGATCTGGGAGACAAAGGAGCCGTAAGGGCATGGCAATTTGTAGAGAATCTATATCCGGGCAATCTCCTATATCTCAGACTTATAGGTGATTACGCCGAGAGCAAGTCAAATGCAATCGACGATCTCGGTTCGGTCACACCAGATCGATCAATATCGGAAGTGTGGACGTATTCGCGTGATCCCGGGGTGCGTGAAGCAGTCTTGCTGCGGGCCAATGGAAGATGTGAATTTTGTGGAAAGCTCGGTTTCGTGAAGCCCGACGGAACACGCTACCTGGAATCGCATCACGTGATTGCATTGGCCAATGAGGGTGAAGACAGGGTCACGAACGTGATGGCGCTCTGTCCCAACGATCACAGGGAAGCTCACTTTGGAGAGAGGCGAGACGAGATCGAAGCACAAATGGTGCTCATGCTCAACACCTTGAATCCTTAGCACAAAGTTCGTCTTCGAAAGGTCCGTGTGCCCCTGGGCTGTGTGGACCTGAATGAGCGCCGTGATCTCTGATCCGTCATATCATCGTGCAGAATATTGAAGAAGGATCGGCTGGTGTTCTGATCAAGGAAGTCGAACCTCGGCTGATTACATCAGGCCCAATCACTTTTGACATAATCGCTTCCTTGCCTCTCACGGATCGGCACAACGACCCTCGGCAGAACATTACGCTAGCAGTTCCAGTTGAATCGATTTCAATGCACGTTGCTGAACCGGCATTTTTCGTAGCGGTATCCGTTTAGCTTTGGGAAGGTGCCGAAGAAGAATTGAGAGCGCAATATGATTGGCGCTCCCGTGATGTACGAACGCCGTGTCGGCCGTCCACCGTGCTCCTGCAATTGGTCTGGAAGTGAGGTCAGAAGGCAACGCAGTTCTTTCATCAATGAGAGCCAAACCGCACCGGCTTTGAACCATCATCTGAATGTCTGCTGGCGTGGCCGCGAGGCAGGACGCTTCCGGGCGAATCCCGATTTCCAGCAGCATCTCCATCAGTCGATGGTGTGCAGCAGGATGAGTCTCCGGATCGCGAAATACCTTCAGCCGACCGGCAAGTTCAGATGGTTGCACCTCTCGGCTTGACGCCAAGGAATCATCTGCCCTCATGCAGACTACGAGAGGATCGGATGCGACATGCGAGACGACCCAATTCGCACCCGTCACGGGCAACGGCATAATCGCTGCGTCAAGCGATCTCTCCTCCATTCTGTGAAGTAGTTGGACTGGATGGCCACCCGCCATCTGGATCGGACTGTCAGGAAAAAGGCGGGCATACGCCTGCCGCAATGATTGCACGGAGTCTGGATTGATAAAGCTCGACAAGCCGACGCGTAGGACCGGTATTTCGCCGCGATCCATCGCGCGAGCGGCGCTCACAACTTCGTCTCGCAGTTCCAGCGCTTCCTGCGCATAGGCGAAGAGCATCTGCCCTGCGGGCGTCAGACTGACCCCTTCTCGCCGTCGAACAAAGATCTGAACTCCGATCCCTTCTTCGAGAGCGATGACCTGCTGACTGAGTGTTGGTTGGGCCAGGAACAGGCGCTCGGAAGCCCGCGTAAAGTTGGCCGTTTCCGCAATCGCGACTATGAACTTGAGAAGCCTGAATTCAAGAAGGTCCGACACGGGTTTGATCTCCTGGGCTGAGGGTTTGGCAGAAGCACATCGCGCAGGCCCCTGTGGAAATCAGCGACGTAATCAGAGTCCCTTGGATGAATCAAGACTGTCAATCGGGCACCTTCAGGTACCCACTTGTTGTCGGCTGAGTAGCGAGCGCTATAGAGAAAACCAATGGTGCTATTGGTGCAAAGTCTTGGACAAAGAATCGAGATCACAGGAGGCTTGTTGCAGAGTCGGATATCAGGGCTGGAAGAGTTACAGCTTTCGATATGCCGATGGACGCAAATCTGCTGACTTGCCTGAGGTGAACCATGGCAACTGCCACGGCCCGAACCGCAATGCAATCGACCACATCCGAACCCGAGTTGGAAGAAGTTGCCACGTCAGATCGAGAAGATGATCGTCTGCTCGATGCGCGCCAGGTGGCCGCCAAGCTGGGCGTATCGGAACGGTTCATCCGCGACCACACAACGAGACGGTCTCCGCGGATTCCCGGCGTAAAGCTCGGAAAGCTCCTTCGCTATCGTGCCGCCGATGTCGCAATCTTTATGGCCGAACTAAATACGCAACCCTCTTCCCGTCGCTCCTAGTTTGGTGAACAATTGAATTGTTCTCCACGACCAGGACCAGAAGCAGAAATCGGAGAACCACATGGCAATGAAGTACCAGAAGGGCACCGTCTACCCCAGCGGCAAGAAGGTGAAGATGTGGTACGGGAAGTACCTGATCTACGGACAGGACAACGAAGGGAAGGAGGTCCGCAAGCATCGCAACGTTGCAATCTGCCCCAAAGCCGGCAATCCGAAATGGAAGGCAGAGCAGCTCTTGCGAGAGATGATTCTGAAAGAATGCGGGATTCTCTCTGAAATACCTCGCGTTCAGCAAGAGGAAGCTGTGACGTTCCGTTGGTTCGTGAAGGAACGATACATCCCAATGCGCCAGGGCAAATGGAGCCCGGCATACAAGCAAACCAACACCGATCAACTTGAACGGTACGTGATCAAGAGGTTTGGGGACGTTCCGCTCGCCAAGCTGGATTCCTTTCAGATTCAGATCTGGTTGAACGGCATGGCGGAGAAGTATTCCGAATCTGTCGTTCGATCCTGCTTTTCGAACATTCGCGCGATTACGGCGATGGCCCGCAAGCAAAAGTTCCTCGCGGAAGACCCCGGAGAAGACGTGAACATGCCTCAGACCAAAACGGTCGAAAAACCAGTGATGACGCAGGAACAGATTTTGGGCCTGGTCAACGCTGTTGAGGATATGCACGATCTATGTCTGCTTCAGATAGGGATCTTTTGTGGCCCTCGCGCGAGCGAGGTAATGGGGCTGCAATGGAAGTCCTGGACGGGTGAAGCGCTGTTGCCCTACGGGACGGCCTACGAGGGACAGTTCTTCGCCGGTCGTCTGAAGACGAAGCAGAGCAAGGCTCCGATCCCGGTTCCCGAGCAAGTTCGGCCTGTGATCGAGGCTTGGCGACGGCTCTCGAAAGACTCCTCGCCGGAGGCTCTGATGTTCCCAACATTCGGACGCGGGGAACGGAAGGGGCAGGCGGTACCGCGCTGGGGGAAGAATTTCCTCCGCTGGCGTGTCCGTCCAATCGCCCGGAAGCTGGGTATCCCAGACCGGCTCGTCACCTTTCAGGTGATGCGGCGGACACTGGGAACAGACATGCAGCAGCACGGCACGCTAAAGGACACGCAGGGCATGTTGCGGCACGCGAGCATCAAAACCACGGGGGATGTCTACGTTCAAACAATCGAACATAGCGTTCTTGCGGCGGTCAACTCGCGCACGTCAGCGGTGCTCGGCGATTGGAGCATGCCGGAAGATCGTTTGGGCTTGAAGGGGAGGAATCTGAAAGGTCTGAATGAAATTCGGCGAAGTTCGGCGAAGTCGATTGGGAGGGAGGCTGTAAGTGCTTGATTTATTGGCTCCTCAGGTAGGACTCGAACCTACAACCCTTCGGTTAACAGCCGAATGCTCTGCCATTGAGCTACTGAGGAGTGTCTGGCGGGAATTGCGCAGTTGTCTTAAGAGGTTATATCAAAACCCCAGTTCCGCGTCAAAAGTCCTGCTTCAAAAAACAAGTCAAGGGTGGGAGAAAAGTGAGTCAAAAAAGAGCAAAAGCGCGATGAGCGAAAAGCGCCGCTGCTCCATCCGCCCGTTGTTCCTGCGCTATCGCAAAGGTGAGCGTCCGCGACACATATCTCTCAATACAATTAATCGACTGCTGATCGACGATATCCAGCTCCTCACGCAGAGGTGGCGCACGCAGGAAGGGTTCCCGCTCATTCTCCCATCCTGTGATTCGAAGACGCCCTTGCCCGATACTTGCGTGCCCTACTCTGCGTCCTGTGCTCCTTGTGCGGTACGGGTGCCGATGCTATTGAGATGTGGTGCGCTTCTTCAGTGCGGAAATGAGGGCGTCCGCCACGCGCCTCCCCGAGGCAATTGAGCCTTGAATCGACGAGGTTTCGCGGTAGTCCCCGCATAGGTAAATCCTGGCGCCTCGATCCGTTCCACTTCCGAACTGCACGGAAGTATCGGCCTTCTCCCACCTTGCCATCTGCTGCCGTGGCACTGCGTAGCGAATTGGATAGCCGCCGACAATCTGCCAGTTCCCTACCTGTTGCCCAAACCAGCGCGTCATGTGTGCACGCACCTCCTGCTCCAGCGCTGCAATCTCCGCGTCGGTATCCGGCGCGACGCCCACGACGTTCGCGGCAAGCAGATGCGTACCGCTGGGAGCATAGGATTTAGAGACTGCCGTCATCACGGCAAGGTGGTTCACTGGACCCGCAGCCGATCCCTCACCGTTCAGCATCAGCATCGGCTCATCAACAGGAGCCTGCCCCGCGGCATAGTAGAACGTGGTGGTCGCATTCCACTCGCGCGGCGCCCCTAGCTTGCCTTCTCCATTGCCCTGCGATAGAAGCAGCCTTGCGGCGCGCTCATCCACCGCCAGCACGATGGCGCGCGCTTCCACCGGAGCCTTTCCTTCCACCTCCACGGTAAACCGTCCCTTGGACCGCTTCAGCGTCTTTACGCAGGCACCAGTAATGAGTGTGCCCGGCGACAGGGTCGCAGCCAGTTGCCGCGGAATCTCCTCCATCCCCAGAGAAGGCACGCACGCGGAACCCGAGGAAAGCATGCGAAACAGAAACTCGAAAAAGTGGCTGGAGGTCACCAACTCGTGCTCCAGAAACATTCCCCCAAAGAGCGGCTGAAAGAAGCGCTCAATTGCGAGATCGGAAAAGCCGAAGTCCCGCAGGAACGCCCGGGTTGTGCGCTCGGGGTGTTCGAAGTATTCCATGTTTTTCCACCGCGCCATGTCGCGGCGCAGTCGCATGATGCCGATCTTGTCCATCATGGGAACCACCGGGTCAAAGAGAGAGCCAAGCGCTGCTACGGGCTCTCGCAAAGGATCTGCAAAACGGTGGAAACGGCCTCCTTGCCACACCATGGCGCCAGGGCGAAACGCCTTCAACGAGAGAGCCGAATAATCGAGGGACCGCTTCGCCTCAGGATACGACGTGAGCAGAACCTGAAATCCGCGATCAAGCCGAAAGCCATCGACAACATCCGTGCGCACGCGCCCACCGGGAGCATCCGCAGCTTCCAGCAGAGTGACGTCCAGTTCAGCCTCTTCGAGCAGCCGTGCGCACTCCAGGCCCGCTAACCCCGCGCCAATTACCGCTACATCCTTCATCTTCCCCCACTCTCAAACGCACTGCGCCGGCTCGGAAGCCACACCGAAACTTCGTCAGCATAACTCTCTCCCGTTCCTCGGCGGCGAATCATGTCAATATGGACAGTGCCCATGAAACTCATCTCTATCTTGCTAGTCTGCCTGGTTGCTCTTTTCTGTTCGCCGATGGTCCCGGCACAGACATCTGCCTCTTCCTCAAAACCAAACTATACGGAGCAGGCCACTCTTGGGATGCAGGCACTCGAGGTCTGGTATGTCCAGGGTACGGGCTTGTATCAGACGACGGGGTGGTGGAACTCCGCCAATGCAATCACCGTCCTGGTGAATTACTCGCGAGTCAGTGGGTCGCAAAAGTATCTGCCTGCGATTGCCAACACCTTTACGGCGGCACAAACAACCAGCAAAAACTTCCTGAACGATTACTACGACGATGAAGGCTGGTGGGCGCTTGCCTGGATCGATGCCTACGACCTGACCAGGAATCCACAATACCTGGAGATGGCCGCGACGATCTTTACCGATATGGCAGGCGGATGGGAAACCAACACCTGCGGAGGCGGCATCTGGTGGAGCAAAGAGAAGCACTACAAGAATGCCATCGCCAATGAGCTGTTTCTCTCGGTCGCCGCGCATCTGGCCAACCGCGCGGCCAGCGCAAAGGATCGCTCCCACTACCTGGCGTGGGCCGTCAAGGAATGGGACTGGTTCCAGCGCTCGGGCATGATCAACGCACAGCACCTCGTCAATGATGGGCTGGACTCAACCCATCCAAATGCCTGCGTGAACAACCGGCAAAACACCTGGTCTTACAACCAGGGCGTGGTCCTCGGCGGGTTAGTGGAGTTGAATCGAGCTCATGGAGACCCGGCATTGCCCCGGATTGCACAGGAGATCGCCGGCGCGACACTGGCGCAGCTTCCGGATGCCAATGGTGTTCTCCGGGAGCCGGGCGGCCCACATGGCGGAGGCGACGTTCCCCAGTTCAAAGGCATCTTCGTGCGGAACCTGATGGCGCTCAACGACGCGTTCCCAAATAGCACGTACCGCTCGTTCGTAGACACCAATGCGCAGAGCATCTGGAACAACGCGCGCGATGCAAGCTATCACTTTGGCCAGCACTGGGCTGGCCCATTCGATGCGGCAAATGCCGCAAATCAGAGCTCCGCGCTCGATGCCATTCTCGCCGCTGCGGAGATGCATTCCTCTCATTGATCCCTGCAACAGAAAGGACGGAAGATGCCACGAATCTCACGCCTGGGTAGAAACGATGTATCGGAAACAACCGGAGCCATCTACGACCGTTACATGCGAACCCGCGGCAACGTTCCGAATATGTTTCGCACCATGGCGCATCGGCCGCAGATCTTGGAGACGATGATTGCGCATTTTGAGGCGATTCTGACTACAGGCACGCTCTCCACCAAGCTAAAGGAGTTGGTGATCGTGCGAACCTCGCAGCTCAACGCATGCGAATATTGCCTCGCCTCCCACTCGATCATCGCGAAAAAGCTCGGATGGACGCCGGAGCAGGTCGAGGACCTGGCAAACTTCGAACAGCGAAGCGACTTTACTCCCGCAGAGAAAGCCGCATTGCGACTGGCCGAAAAGATGACGCTGGATTCAACCCACATCAGCGACGCTGAATTTGCACAGGTACGCGAGTTTTATGAAGAAGGAGAAGTCGTGGAGCTGATGGCCGCAATTGGCCTCTTCAACTACTTCAATCGTTTTAATAACGCGCTGCAAATGGAACCTACAAAGTAAGGCTGGCCGCTCACTAATACAGCAGCACGGCGACGCGATAGCTGGCAAAAGCCTGTTGGCCGCCGGAGCATGAGCCCACGGCTGCGCGGTGATACCTCCCGGTCCGAATGCGCTGTTCCAGCACTCCCGGTAAACGGCTCAGGTCCGCACCCTCCCAGCGCATCACGAAGCCGGGCCGAGTCCCGCCCGCGTTTCCATGCTCCATGGCGCAGGTGGCCCGCGCAGCTTCGCGAGATCCGCTGGGCGAAATTCCGCGATTGGCGATAAGGGCTGCGACTCGCTCCTCAACCTGTTGCGATCCGAGATTCTCCACTCTGCGGGAAAAATCTTCGACGGCATACAGAATTCCGCCTCGCCTGACGATGGCGACCCCCATCGCATCCAGCCTGGGATCGAGAATATTGGCACGGTGATGAGGAGAGTGCATCCACTGGTCGTGCAGCGAGTCCGCGCTCTGGCCCTCGGCTATGTTCTCGGCAATCTCCTGGAACCGTGCACCGACCCTCGATGCGCGAGATGCAAGCTCAGGCTCACCACGATATTGGTGAGACAACTCGGATGAGCGCGCCACCCACTGCGCATGCTGCTGCGCTGCTGCTGCCAGATTCCGGTCCCAGCGCAACGGTCCCAGCCCCTGCTCCGCGCGCGACTGGTTCGTAAGCTCCAGCAGTCGCCGCTCTGCGCTCATCTGCCCGAGCGCCACAGCGCAGCCGCCAGCCACCAGCACAAACGCCGCAATGCACGCAAAGACCAGGAATCGTGATTTCAAAATTTTCACCGTTTCTCAAAGAATTATCGATGGAATACCTTGCAGCCTGTCTATCGATCGAACACTGAGACAGGAACTTTGTCTCGCAGGAATTCAGCGGCGCGCTATTCTTAGAACAATTCCACTTTTACCGTGTCCCGGGCCTGCTTTGGATACTTCGGAAGTGGCATTGCCTGGACCCTAAAGGACGTCTCGAATTGGCTACGAGCGATATCACCCGCACCCTGCGACACCAGCCGCTGGCAATCGCCGGTCTTCTCCTGCTCGTGCTCTTCGTCATGTGCGCTCTCTTCGCTCCCTGGCTGGCCCCTGCGGATCCTGCGGCGCTTGACCTCAACGCGCGGCTGGCGCCTCCTTCGCACACGCACTGGTTCGGCACGGATGAACTGGGACGGGACATTCTTTCGCGGGTCGTTTACGGTTCGCGGATTTCTCTGGTAGTCGCCATCTCGGTCGTGAGCTGCTCTCTCTTCCTGGGGCTTATTTTTGGCGGGTTGGCAGGCTATTACGGTGGATTGCTGGACACGATCATCAACATCTTCCTGATGAACGCGTTTCTCGCCCTCCCCGGGATTCTGCTCGCCATCGCGTTTGTGGCGTTCCTGGGACCGGGACTGCTGAACCTCGTGCTGGCGCTCTCCATCGGTGGATGGGTGGGCTACGCCCGGCTGGTGCGGGCACAGGTGCTCGCGGTCAAGGAACGTGAATTTGTGGAAGCGGCGCGCGCCCTCGGTGCCAGTGATCTGCGCATCTTCTCGCGGCACATTTTCCCCAACATCCTGCAGCCGATCATCGTCCAATCGGCCATTGGCATGGCGGGAGCGGTGCTCGCCGAGGCCACCCTCAGCTTTCTGGGATTGGGAGTTCCGCCTCCCGCCGCAAGCTGGGGATCCATGCTCAACGACGCGCGCTCGCACCTCTTCGATTCCCCGCACATGATCGTCTTTCCGGCGATTGCCGTTATGCTTTGCGTGCTGAGCTTCAACTTCATCGGGGATGCGCTCCGCGACTATCTCGACCCCAGGACACGCTTGAGCATCGGACTATGATCTCGCAAGTTTTTTGCGCGAGCCACATCACAGGCTGAAAAATGAGAGAGAGCTCAACCATGAAGGTCGGCGTCATCTCGGATACACATGGCCTGTTGCGGCCCGAGGTGCTTTCGGCTTTAGCGGGCTGCGACCACATTCTGCACGCAGGAGATGTGGGCGACGCTGAAATTATCTCGCGCCTGCAATACATTGCTCCGGTCACCGCCGTGCGCGGCAACATCGATCGACGCGGCCCTTGTGGCACGCTTCCTCTCATCCAGATCCGCGAGCTCAACGGCCAAAATGTCTACATGCTGCATGAGATCAACACGCTGGATCTGAATCCCGCAACGGCGGGCTTTGCTGCCGTCGTCTACGGGCACTCGCACAGCCCGGCAGCGGAGTATCGCAGAAAGGTCCTCTACTTCAACCCCGGAAGTTGCGGCCCACGCCGGTTCTCGCTCCCCGTATCCATGGGCTTCCTGATCATCCGCGACAATACCATCCAGCCCGAACTGGTCACGCTGCTCTAGCCGCGGATCGCTGGCGTCTAAGAGCGGATGCGAGGATTGACGACGACGTACAGCGCATCGGTTAGCAGATTCACCAGCACGTATGTGAGCCCGATGGCCAGGATGCATCCCTGCACCAGTGCGTAGTCGCGATTCGAAATTGCGGATACGGTGAGCCGCCCCAACCCCGGCCAACTGAAGATCGTCTCCGTCACAATGGCTCCCGCTAACAAAGCGCCAAACTGCAACCCCACCAGCGTTAATACCGGAATCATGGCGTTGCGCAGCGCGTGCTTATAGACCACTGTCCGTTCCGGGAGCCCCTTGGCCCGCGCAGTGCGAATGTAATCCTGTCCCAGCTCTTCCAGCATCGCCGTCCGGACCATGCGGGTCAGAATCGCGGCCAGACTTGCGCCCATGGTGAACGCCGGCAAGACCAGATGCGCCAGCGACCCCGATCCCGAGACGGGCAGCCAGCCCAGGCGAATACTCACCAGCAAAATAAGAATTGGCCCCAGCGCGAAGCCGGGAAAGGAGAGCCCCAGCAGGCTGACCACTCCGATTGCGTTGTCGCGCCACTCTCCACGATGCAGAGCGGCCATCACGCCCGCTGGTACGGCGAGCAGCAGCGCCAGGATCAGTGCCAGCAACGTCAATTGCAATGTGTACGGATAGCGCGCGACGATCAGATGCGTCACTGAGTCGTTCAAGCGCAGCGATCGACCGAGATCTCCATGCAGCACACCATGCCAGTAGTGCAGATACTGCTGACCAAGCGGCACATCCAGGCCATATTGATGGCGCAGCGTCGCCAGGTCGGAGGCGGTAGCGCCCTCGCCGAGCATCTGCTGAACTGGATCGCCCGGCACCAGGTGGATGAGCAGAAAGACCATCGACACCACCAGCCATATCACCGGGATCGTGTACAGGATTCGCGCCAGCATCGAGCGCAAGGCAGCCATCAACCTTCGCTCTCCCCGGCAGCATCCTTCGCAACGGATTCCTTCTCCGGCACAAGGCGTTCCACTCGAATTTTGCTGATGCGGTTTCCCTTCATCTCGACAACGGTCAGCCTGCGCCCCTCAAAATCGACCTTCTCCCCGCCGCGCGGAATCTTGCCCAGGCGGGTCAGCATAAATCCGGCGAGAGTCTCTACTCCGCCCTCTCGCGGCAAGTGCCAGTGCATCTGTGTCTCCAGATCGCGCAGGTTCACGCCGCCATCCAGCAGCAGGGCTCCGGAAGCCGAGGTCAGTACGGTTTTGGCCGCTTCGTCAAACTCGTCTTCCACTTCGCCAATCACCTGCTCAATCGCGTCTTCCACCGTCACCAGCCCAACGGTCGAGCCGTATTCATCCACCACGATCGCGAGATGGCGGCGCCGCTCCTGAAACTCCTTCAGCAGGTCCACCACCGGCTTGGTCTCCGGAACCACCAGCACGTCACGCATCACCTGCCGCAGGGTCAGGTCGCTAAAGGGTGCTCGCGCGAATCGTGTTTGTGCAGACATTCGGAAATGCATCAGCCGTGCAATATCTTTGGAGTAGACGACGCCGATGATGTACTCCGGCCCTCGCGTCGGGTCATACACCGGGATGCGCGAGTGCTGATCGTCCACCACGCGCGCGCTTGCCTCTTCAATCAGCATATCGGCGGGGAGAGAAAAAATCTGCTGGCGCGGCGTCATGATCTCGCGCGTGGGTATCTGGTTCAGCTCCACGGCGCGATGGATGATCGCCTCCTGAAACTCGGGCAACAGGCCCATGCGACGCGCCGCGGTCGCAATCAGCTTCAGTTCGTCGGGCGAGTGTACTCCGCCCTCCTGCATCATGGGAGCGCGAAACAGCGTCAACACGATATGCGCCGAACGCTTCATGAACTGCACCGCCGGGCGCGTCATTTCGATGAAGAATTCCATCGGTCCGGAGACGGCAACCGCCAGATCCTCCGCCTTGCGCAGCGCCAGCGACTTGGGTACCAGCTCGCCCAGCAGAACGTGGAGGTAGGTAATCAGTCCAAAGGCCAGGGGTACAGCCACGGCGTGGGCGTAGACACCGGAATGCGGGATCCCTCGCATCCAGTGAACAAAAATGTCTGCCACCACCGGCTCGCCAACCCAGCCCAGCGCCAGGCTGCAGAGGGTGACGCCAAACTGCACCGTCGGCAAGAAGTCATCCAGATTGTCCTGCAGGCGGCGGACGGCCCTGGCCCCCGGCCTGCCTTGAGCGATCAATTGCTCAATGCGGGTTTCCCGGACGCTGACCAGCGCGAACTCCGCCGCCACAAAGAATCCATTGGCCAGAATCAACACGGCCACGGAGAAGACGCGGAAGAGCAGGAATCCAAGCATTTCGCCTCCGAGTCTAGCATCCTGACGGCAAACGGATTCCCAGCCCTGCGCGGCGTGCCCGCTCCTGAGCCGGAAAAGTGCAGTCAGCCGGGAACCACCCGCGCGGGATGTGCGTACTATCTGCCAATGCCCCGCTGGGTGTATTTCGATCCTGGCGGCAGACTATGATCCGGGTGGGGGCTGAAGTGGCTGCACGCAAACCAAAAAGACGTTGGCTCTGGATTGGACTCGGAGTCGTGCTCATAACAGTCATTGGCGGAGTGCTGGTGGCGCGTGGCCATGGGACAAAGATCGATCCCAACCGCCTCGGCAAAGTTACCCGCGGAGATATCGCCCGGAGCGTCGTCGCTACCGGCAAGATCCAGCCCATTACCAAGGTAGAGGTCAAGTCCAAGGCCAGCGGCATTGTGACCCGGCTCTACGTGGACATCAACCAGGTGGTGAAGAAAGGCGACCTGCTGGCCCAGTTGGACCAGCAGGAGATTCTGGCGCAGGTAGCGGCGCAGCGGGCGCAGTTGCAGGCAGCAGAGGCCAACGTCTCCACCTATGAAGCGAACATTGAGCAGGACAAGGTCAATGCCGCCGCCCCCGATCTTCCGCTCTACAAAAGCACCCTCGACCGAAACCAGCAGATGGCCAAAGAAGGCGTCGTCTCGCAGCAGGTGCTGGACAATGCCAACCGCGACTACCTAGCTGCCTTGAACAAACGGGATGCTGCCCATGCCCAAATCTCGGTCGACACGGCGCGCCTGAAGCAGGCAAAAGCACAGGTGGCCCAGAGCGAGGCAAGCCTGAAGCAACTCGAAGAGCAGCTCAGCTACACCACCATCACCTCTCCCATGGATGGCGTGATCCTCTCCCGTGACGTGGAGATTGGCGATGCCGTCAGCTCCATCCTGGTGCTGGGCTCGACGGCGACCCTGGTGATGACCATCGGCGACACCCAGCAGGTCTACGTGCAGGGCAAGGTCGATGAGGCGGACATCGCTCACGTCTACCTGGGCCAGCCTGCGCGCATCAAGGTCGAATCTTTCCGCGACAAGGTCTTTAACGGCAAGGTGACAAAGATCGCGCCACTCGGCGTTGAAAAGGACAACGTAACCACGTTTGAAGTGCGCGTCTCCATCGACAACCCCGGCGGAGAGTTGAAGGCCCTGATGACCGCGAATGCCGAGATCCTGATCGAAGAGCACAAGAACGTCCTCACCGTACCGGAGAACGCCATTGTCTACGACAACCAGAAGCGAGCCTCCGTCGAGGTGCCGGACCCGGCAGCCAAGGAAGGCAAGAAACGCGTCCCGGTGAAGGCAGGAATCTCGAACGGCAGCAGGACGGAGATTCTGGAGGGGCTGAAGGAAGGCGACTCGGTCGTGTTGCAGCAATAAACCCGATTCTTAGCTTCACCAATTCTTTGGTTGTACTGGTTCGAAGAGAAAGGAAGACCATGCGTCCCTCGATTTCCCTTGCAATCCCGGCGATCACCGCAGCCGCGCTGCTCCTGGTGCCCGCTTGCGTATTCGCAGCAGACGGCACCTTCGACAAGACCCTGAACGTAAACGGGAACGTCTTCCTCGAGATCTCCACGGGTTCGGGATACATCCATGTCACGCCCGGCTCGGATAATCAGGTCCACATCATCGGCCACGTTAAATCCAGCGGGAACTGGAGCTTGTTTGGCTCAAGCCGCAGCGCGGAAGACCGGGTGAACGAGGTCGTCGGCCATCCGCCTATCGACCAGACCGGCAACATCATTCGCGTTGGCAAGGAATCCCACTCTCTCAACAATGTCTCCATCGATTACGACGTCACCGCTCCGCGCGGAACGGCGCTGAGCGCCAACAGCGGCTCCGGCGATCTCCGGATCACCGATGTCGGAAAGAACGTAAAATTCAGCACCGGTTCCGGCAACATTGAGGCCCATGGCATCAGCGGAACTCTCTCGCTCGAAACCGGCTCCGGCAACATCACCGCCAGCCAGAGTGGCAGCGGAGACGTAAAGGCGGGCACCGGCAGCGGTGACATTCATCTGCAAAATATTGATGGCGGCCTGAAAGCCGAGACGGGTTCCGGCAGCATCGAGGTCAGCGGAAAGCCCTCCTCAGGCTGGAAGGTCGGAACCGGCTCCGGAGACGTGACGCTCTCAACCGGCAATGCCGCGTTCAACCTGGATGCATCCAGCGGCTCCGGCGATATCCGAGCAGATGTATCGCTCGCCGCCGAAGGCAGCCCCAACCGGCACCACGTCACCGGCAAGGTCAACGGCGGCGGCCCGGTTGTCCGCGTAGAGACCGGCTCCGGCAGCATTCATATTCATTGAGGTCCCGGCGCATCGGGGCCCTGTCTCATCCCTTCCGAAGCGGAAGTGGCGTGCTCCGCGGTTCTCGCCTTGGAGTGGACCGCAATCCTTTAGACTGGGTACATGGTTCATTTCCTGCGCCCCGTACCCACGGATTCCCTCCGCCTTCTCGTCTTCGATCTGGACGGAACCCTGGTAGACTCGGGTACCGATCTATGCAATTCGATCAACGGGATGCTGCGGCATTTCGGCAGGCACCCGCTGCCTGATTCCGTAATTTCCAGCTACATCGGCGACGGTGTTTCCATGCTGGTACGCCGCGCGCTGGGCGATCCAGACGACGCCATCTTCCTGGAGAAAGCGATCACTTTCTTCCTGGACTATTACCGCGAGCACAAGCTGGACAATACCTACGCCTACCCCGGGGTGCTCGAATCCCTTGAGGCTCTTAAGATCGCTCCCAACGGAGCGCCGCGCGCGATGGCCGTATTGACGAATAAGCCCGTCGGACCTGCCCAGGCGATCTGCGAAGCTCTCGGGCTCGGCCCCTACTTCTTCCGGATCTACGGCGGCAACAGCTTCTCCACCAAGAAGCCCGACGCAACCGGACTGCTCGCCCTGATGCAAGAAGCGAACGTTACGCCGCAGCAAACGCTCATGATCGGTGACTCCAACGTGGATGTGCTCACCGGCCGCAATGCTGATGCCTGGGTGCTGGGCTGCAAATTCGGCCTGTCGCCGCACACTTTGGAGATTGATCCACCGGACTGCCTCGTGGACAGCGCCTTCGACTGGGTTCCGGCGCTGACAGGCGATTCGTCGAAGTAGTAATTTCTTCGGCTACCAGCTTTCTTTGTGGAACTCAACGCCCCTGGCTGGCGTATAACCAGTGTGCTGCATTGTCACAAGGAGATCCGCGCCATGCTTCAGCGCTGGTTGGCCGTCGTCTTTCTGTTTGCCGCCTGCACTTTGCCCGCCTCGGCGGAAGCCGACATCGTTCATTTCGGAAACAGCATCGTCATCTCCGAGGGAGAATCGGCAGGCGACCTGGTCTGCTTCCTGTGTTCGGTAGACGCCAAAAGCCCGGTTCATGGCGACATCGTCGTGTTTGGCGGCAATCTCCATCTCAAAGAGCGCGCCGGGGGAGACGTCGTTGTATTCGCCGGTGACGTATCGCTCGACGGCGATTCCTCCATCGCCCACGACCTCGTCATCTTTGGCGGCAGCCTTCACGGCGAAGAGAGTCACGCCATCGGCGGCGACAGGGTTATCTTCCCGCCCGTCATCTTCCTGCCGATTTTGCTGGTCATCGCGGGGATCATCTGGGTCTTCTATCTATTCGCACGTTGGCTCATCCGGGGACGCCAGGTCTACTACCCCACCCCTCCCCGCTGAAGAAGAGATCCCCTTTGCGCCCTTCCCTGCCGGGGAGCATCTAACATAGACAGACATGGACTTTCAGCTCGTCAGTGATTACCAGCCCCGCGGGGATCAGGGCCGCGCCATCGAAGAACTCACCTCCGGCGTGGCGGCGGGCGAAAAACACCAGGTGTTGCTCGGCGTTACCGGCTCGGGCAAAACATTCACCATGGCCAAGATGATTGAGCGGCTCAACCGTCCGGCTCTCATCCTGGCGCATAACAAGACGCTCGCCGCCCAGCTCTTCCACGAATTCAAACAGTTCTTCCCCTCGAACGCAGTCGAGTACTTCGTCTCCTACTATGACTATTACCAGCCCGAGGCCTACATCCCCGCAGGCGATCTCTATATTGAGAAAGAGGCGACGATCAACGAGGAGTTGGACAAGCTGCGCCTCTCCGCCACCCGCTCCCTCTTTGAACGCCGCGACGCCATCATTGTCGCCTCGGTAAGCTGCATCTACGGACTGGGATCGCCGGAGGCCTACTTCGGAATGCTGCTGCTGCTGGAAAAAGGCCAGAAGATCCGCCGCGAAGACATTACCCGGCGACTGGTCGAGATCCTCTACGAACGCAACGACAACGACTTCCGCCGCGGAACCTTTCGCGTTCGGGGAGACGTCATTGAAGTCTTCCCCACCTACGACGAGAACGCCTACCGCATTGAGCTCTTTGGCGACGAGATCGACTCCCTGTCGCAGATCGATCCCCTCTTCGGTACGGTTCGGCAGAAATACGCGCGCCTGCCCATCTACCCCAAGTCGCACTATGTGGTTCAGCCGGAGCGCAAGGGCGAGGCAGTCTCCTCCATCCTTGAGGAACTCGCCTGGTGGGAAAAAGAGCTGGAGTCACAAGGCCGCCTGGTCGAGTCGCAGCGTATCCACCAGCGCACGCGCTTTGACCTGGAGATGATCAAGTCCGTCGGCTACTGCCATGGCATCGAAAACTACTCCCGGCACTTCTCCGGCCGTCTGCCCGGCGAGCCGCCTCCGACACTGCTGGACTACTTCCCACGCGACTACCTGCTCTTTATTGACGAATCCCACGTCACCGTTCCTCAGCTTCATGGAATGTGGCATGGCGACCGCTCCCGTAAGCAGAACCTTGTGGATTACGGTTTCCGTCTGCCTTCGGCAATGGACAACCGCCCCCTGCGGTTTGAGGAGTTCGACACCCGCACTAATCAGGTGATCTATGTTTCGGCAACGCCCGGCCCCTACGAGCTGACGAAGTCCGCCGGTGTCGTCGTGGAGCAGATCATCCGGCCCACGGGCCTCGTCGATCCCGAGGTCGAGATTCGCCCTGTCCGCGGCCAGATCGATGATCTGCTCGCCGAGATCCGCGACCGCGTGGCCAGGAAGGAGCGCGTGCTGGTCACCACGCTGACCAAGCGCATGGCCGAGGATCTTTCCAGCTACTACTCCGAGGTGGGCGTGCGCTGCCGCTACATGCACTCGGAGATTGAGACGCTGGAACGCATCCGTCTGCTGCGCGATCTGCGCAAGGGCGAGTACGACGTGCTCGTTGGCATCAATCTTCTGCGCGAGGGCCTGGATCTTCCCGAGGTCTCGCTTGTCGCCATTCTGGATGCCGACAAAGAGGGCTTCCTGCGCAGCTCCGGATCTCTCATCCAGACCATCGGCCGCGCTGCCCGCCATATCCGCGGGCGAGCGATCCTGTATGCCGACAAGATGACCGACTCCATGCGCCAGGCCATCGGCGAAACCAATCGCCGCCGCGAAGTGCAGCGAGCCTATAACGAGGAGCACGGCATTACGCCCACCTCCATCCTGCGCCCCATCGATATGTCGCTGGTCAACATCCTGAAGACCGAATACGCCGACCTGACCGAAGAAAACGCCGACCTGCCTGACTTCGAAACGCAGGAGGAGCTGGATACCTACATCAACAAGCTGGAGTCCGATATGCGCGAAGCCGCCAAGAAATTCGAGTTCGAAAAGGCCGCTCGTCTTCGCGACACCATCAAGGATCTGCGCACCAGGGAATTCCTCTTCAGCTGAGAAAAAACACTGCTTCTGCCGATTAAGAGACCACCTTTTCTGCCGTTATTTGTCAGGGCCCGCTGAACCGTTCTGTTACATTCATTTGCGGAGTCTCAAGACATGTTGAATCGGTATCTAATCAAGAGCACCCTTGTAGGTGCTCTCGGTGGCCTTCTTTTTGGTTTTGACACCGCTGTTATCTCCGGCACCATTCATTCCCTCACGCAGGTCTACCACCTCACGCCCAAAAGCCTTGGTCTTACCGTCTCCATCGCACTCTGGGGCACCGTTGTTGGCGCTATGAGCGCCGGTGCCATCGGCCAGCGATTGGGTGGGCGCGAAACCCTGCGCATCACAGCCATCCTCTATGTGATATCGGCTCTTGGCTGCGCCTTCGCGTGGAACTGGCCGGCACTGGTTATCTTCCGATTTATTGGCGGTCTTGGCGTCGGAGGCTCCTCGGTTCTGGGCCCTGTCTACATCGCGGAGCTGGCCCCCGCAAAATTGCGCGGCCGCCTCGTAGGAATGTTCCAGATCAATATCGTCATCGGCATTCTGCTGGCCTATTTTTCGAACTATGTCATCGGAACCCTGAACCTTGGGGCCAACGAATGGCGCTGGCAGTTGGGCGTTGCTGCCATACCGGCTTTCTTCTTCCTCGTCCTGCTCTTTGGCATCCCGCGCAGCTCCCGTTGGCTGGTCACCCAGGGACGCATCGATGAGGCCCGCTCCGTGCTGCAGATGATGGGCTCTCCGGAATCCGAGGCCGAACTCCGCGAGATCGTGGACTCGATCCACCTGGAGCGGGAGGCCAAATCCGAGCCAGTCTTCGCCGCCAGGTACAAGCTGCCGCTCTTTCTCGCCATCACCATTGGCATGTTCAACCAGCTCGCGGGAATCAACGCGATTCTCTATTACCTGAACCAGATATTCGAGCAGGCTGGATTCAGTAAGCTCTCCGGCGATCTGCAGGCAGTAGCGATCGGCTTCACAAACCTGATCTTCACCTTCGTCGGCATGTCCGTAATCGATAAAGTGGGGCGCAAAACTCTCCTGCTGATCGGGGCGGCTGGAACCGGCATCTGTCTTTCTGGTGTCGCCTATGTTTTTGCTACGCATCAGCATGCTGGCGCCCTGCTGTGGCTGCTCATCGCCTACATCGGGTTCTTCGCCGTGTCCCAGGGGGCGGTGATCTGGGTTTATATAGGAGAGGTCTTTCCCAACCGTGTTCGCGCCAAGGGTCAGAGCATCGGAAGCTCTGCCCACTGGATCATGAATGCCCTGATAGCCTTTGAATTTCCCCGCATGGCTAGCACTTCCGGTGCATACCCCTTTATCTTTTTCGCGGCCATGATGGTAGTCCAATTCTTCGTTGTGCTCTTTATCTACCCGGAAACAAAGGGCTACACCCTCGAGCAGATGCAGCACAAACTGGGAATTCCATAGGGAGAGATGTATTCAAGCGGTTTCGCAGGAGCAATCCGCCGCATTGCGAAGATTACGTTGACATTGCATTTCAGCTAAAATTTCAGTAAAAATTCTTAGCCGTAAATGCAACCGATTTCTGCAGGACGCATCTTTCCCTTAGGAAGTAGTTGAAGCCTTGCCGATGAAACGTATCACTCTCCTGGTAGATGACAACGCGGTCCAGGCCGCGACTCGCAAAGCGATTCTGGAACGAGCAGGCCAGCGAGTCGCCGTCGCCACAGATGGATTCGAGGCGCTGTCTTTACTGGAAAATCCCGAGATCCTGCAACGATTGGGGCTCATCATCAGCGATCATCTGATGCCGGGCATGAATGGCCCCGAACTGGTGCGCAGAATCCGCGAGGCCTACTCCACTATTCCGATCCTGATTCTGAGTGGCTTACCCAATGCGGAAGAGGAGTACCGAGGCATGAACGTGGTCTTTCGCAATAAACCCTTCCCTCCGGATGCGCTGATCTCTCTCTCCCGAGAGTTGCTCGACGAGCCAATGAGCCGCACTGCCTAAATCCTTCTCAGCATTGAGTTAAACTGGTCTCCTCCGCGTTCCCCTCGCCACTGCGCCGTTTCTCCCTCGAGCCTCCAACCTTGGTAGGATTGCGGTGCCCGTCCGGGAATGCGACAATCGGAAGCGATACTCATTTGGAAATCGAAACCTATGGCGGCATTTGGTAGTTTCGCTCTTCTGCTCGCACTGGTGCTCTGCGCTTATAACCTGATCGCGGGGACGATCGCTCTGCGCCAACTCTCCACGGGCACCGAGGGTCGCATTTCGCCGGAAAGACTGGCAGAAACCGCCCGTCGCGCAGGAATCGCCGGCTTCATCGCCATCACTGGCGCAGCCGTGGCACTCCTCTACGCAGTATTCACCGACGATTTCTCCATCGCTTACATCCTGCATCACTCCAACCGCGCGCTGCCCGGTGCCTACAAATTTGCCGCGCTCTGGTCTGGTCAGGAAGGCTCCCTGCTTCTATGGGCCTGGTTGCTGGCTGGTTATGGATTCGTACTGCGCCTGCGGCATAAGGTGGACGTCCGCCTTACCGCCTATGCGTCTACGATTCTCGCGGGCATTCAGGTATTTTTCCTGCTCCTGCTGAACTTTGCGGCGCTTCCCTTTGCCCTGGTTCCCGGAGAGATTCCCGCAGACGGCTTTGGCCTGAACCCGCTGCTGCAATATCCCGAGATGGTCATCCATCCGCCAATGCTCTATCTCGGATACGTCGGCTTCAGCGTGCCCTTCGCCTTTGCACTGGGAGCGTTGATGATGCGCTATCCCGGCGAAAAGTGGATCCACATCACCCGGCGCTGGACCATGGTCACCTGGGTCTTCCTCACCTGTGGCATCGTGCTCGGAATGCACTGGGCCTATGCCGTACTGGGCTGGGGTGGCTACTGGGGCTGGGATCCAGTGGAGAATGCTTCGCTGATGCCATGGCTTACCGGCACCGCCTTCCTCCACTCGGTCATGATGCAGGAAAAGCGCGGCATGATGAAGAACTGGAATGTGTGGCTGATCTTCTCCACCTTCCTGCTCTCGATTCTCGGAACACTGCTGACCCGTTCCGGTATCGTCAGCTCCGTTCACGCCTTTGCGCAATCCTCCATCGGCAACTGGTTTGTCGGCTTCCTGGTGCTCACGCTGGTTGTCTGCACCTTCACGTTTGTGCTGCAGCGAGACCACCTGAAGACCGAGCATAAGCTGGAGTCGCTGGTTTCCCGCGAGTCAAGCTTCCTCTTCAACAACCTGGTGCTGCTCGCCGCCTGCTTCACCGTCCTGTGGGGCACGCTCTTTCCGGTTCTGTCGGAGTATGTGCAAGGTTCCAAGGTCACGGTCGGCGCTCCCTTTTACAACCGTGTCGCTGTTCCCATTGGAATGTTTCTGCTCTTCCTGACCGGCGTCGGTCCCCTGCTGGCCTGGCGCAGCTCCTCGTTTAAGAGCCTTCGCAAGAACTTCGTTGTGCCCGGCATCGCCGCAATCGTCACGGCCATCGTCCTCACCCTGTGCGGTGTGCATTTCTGGGAGGATCAAGGCTCCTTCTACTCCCTGGTCTGCTTCTCGCTGTCGGCGCTGGTCATCACTGCAATCGCGGCGGAGTTTGTCCGCGGAGCCGCCGTCATTCAGCGGCACACGGGACAGAACCTCATCGCCTCCATGGTGCAGCTCACCCGCCGCAATACACGCAGGTACGGCGGCTATATCGTTCACTTCGGCATTGTCGTGATGTTCATTGGCCTGGCAGGCTCGGCCTTCAATCGCAGCGTGGAAAAGGAGCTCGGTTTCGGTCAGAGTATGGATCTTGGCCCCTACCACCTTGTCTGCCAAAGCTTTACGCAGGAAACGAATGCGAATTACGACACCGAATACTCGTTGATGGATGTCTACCGCAACGGTAAGAAGCAGTTCCAGCTTGCGCCGGAAAAGCGATTCTACCAGGCGAGCCAGCAGACGCAGACGATGGTGGCAAATCACTCCACGCCCATGTGGGATCTCTATCTCGTCTACGAGGGCAAGAATCCCGATAGCGGGCTTCCCATCATCAAGGCGTTTCTGAATCCGCTGATTATGTGGATCTGGATCGGCGTAGCCATCGTGGTCTTCGGCACGGCAGTCGCCCTCATGCCCAACCTGACCGCGGCGCTCGCGTCCCAGAGAAGCCGCGCAACGGCGGCCGCACCGGCGGAAGCTGCAGCCGCCTTGCGAGGAGCGGACTAATGAAGAAATCGAGCTGTTTCTCCAGCCCGGCGCTGCGCGTTGTTCAGGTGGTCCTGCTCTCTGTGCTGGTCATCTTTTCCATGGGAGCGTCCAATCCCGGGAGCCGCTTCAACGATCTCGGGCACAGGATGATCTGCAGCTGCGGCTGCAACCAGGTGCTGCTGGAGTGCAATCACGTTGGCTGCCCGGCCTCCGAAGGCATGCGCAACGAGCTGATGGCCGGCATCGATCGGGGGGATAGCGACAACCTCATCCTCCAGTCCTTTGTGCAGAAGTACGGTCCAACCGTGCTGGCCGCACCCAGCTCGCAGGGTTTCAACCGCGTCGCCTGGATCATGCCCTTTGCGGTGCTGTTGCTCGGCATGTTTGCCACCGTGCTGCTGGTTCGCAAGTGGAAGCTGCGCACCGTCGATATGCCGCACGTGCCTGCCACGCCGGGCTTTGAACGCGTGCGCGACCGCATTCGCCACGACACTGACGAGTTCCAAGGAGATTCCCGCCCATGAGCACCATTGCATGCGGACTTCTGCTCATCGCCCTCTTCGGCTATGTCTTCTGGCCGGAACGGCATGTGGAGGCACAGGTCCAAAAGAGCCGGCTCGACTTTCTGGAGGAGCGGCGCGACGTAGTCTACGACAACCTGCGAGATCTGAACTTTGAGTATCACGCGGGCAAGTACCCGGAAGAGGACTATGCCGCTCAGCGTGCCACCCTGGAAAACGAGGCTGCTGGAATCCTCGCCGAGATCGATGCCATCCGGATGGCGCAGCCCCTCTAAGGGAAAGGCAGCATCTCAATTTGGCGGTTTTGCCGCGCGATACTAGTCACTCAACCATTTAGAATCAACGGAAACCATGAAGCCTCTTCGATCCCTCTTTCCCGCCCTTGCGGTTGCTCTCTTCCTCGCCAGCCCGCTGTCCTCTCTCGCGGCCTCTCTCACCGGAACGGTGACCAACCAGACGTTGAATAAGCCTGCTGTCGGCGATGACGTCGTCCTGATGCAGCTTCAGGGCGGCATGACAGAGACCAGCCGGACGAAGACCGACGCCAAGGGTCACTTCACTTTCGAGTTGCCGGACGCTGGCCCGCACCTCATCCGCGTCGAGCATCAGAAGGGCTCCTACTTCAAGCAGGCCCCTCCAGGGACGCAGTCTGTGGAGATCGATGTTTTCGACGTCGCCCCCAAGGTCGAGGGCATCTCCACGGAGGCCGATGTCGTGCGCGTGGAGGCCGATAACTCCGGCTTGAAAATCACGGAGAACTACTTCGTAAAGAACCAGTCTTCCCCCCCCCGCACGCAGTTCAGCGATCACGCCTACGAGATCTATCTGCCGGCGGACGCGAAGATTGAGGGCTCGGCGGCGATGGCGCCCAACGGCATGCCGGTTTCCTCCTCTCCCGTGCCTCTCGGAGATAAGGGCCACTATGCCTTTGCCTTTCCGATTCGGCCCGGCGAGACGCGCTTCCAGCTCAGCTACAGCCTGCCCTATACCGGCAGCTATAAGTTCACAGTCCGGCAGTCGATGGCGGCCGATAATGTCGCGATCATGCTCCCCAAGAGCATGAAGTTCACCCCGGCCAATGCCGCTGCCTTCCAACCCGTCAACGACGATGTAACCGCGCAGACTTTCCTCGCAAAAAACGTCGCTCCCGGGCAGCCGCTTGAATTCACTGTCTCTGGAACGGGTTCGATGCCCCGCGAAGCGCAAGGTGCGGACTCGCAGGCGGGTGGCGGCAGCGCCGACGGCACCGGAGCATCGATGCCTGCTCCCGGCGCCGCCAGTGGAGATAATCGTCCAGGCGGCGGCCTGGGTGTTCCCGTAGGTGGCGAAGACCCCATCAACAAATATCGCTGGTGGATTCTCGGAGGTCTTTCGATGGTCCTGGCGATCGCCGCAGGATTTCTGCTGCGCAGGCCCTCCACTTTGCCGGTGCCGGCTCCTTCGGCCACATCTGCCCGGGTTACCACTGCTTCAGCCAGCACACCAGCGGGCGCAGCTGCGGCATCCCAGAACTCCACGCTGGCAGCGCTGAAGGACGAATTATTCGCTCTCGAAACGGAGCGACTGGAAGGACACCTCTCCGACGCGGATTACGCCAAGCTCAAAGGTGCTCTGGAGACGGTCCTGCGCCGCGCTCTGGCTCGCCAGGGAGACTAAGGCCTGAGTATAGGCAGTTCCATTCTGAGGAGCCTTCGGGCTCCTCTTTTTGCAAGGCGAACTTGCCGCCGCATCTTTCCCGGCGCAGACTCGTCTAACGTAGCAAGTAAGGAAAGTCAGGGGTAAGACCCGAAGTTTATGAATACACTCAAGACAGTTTTTCTTTTGACGTTGATGACCGTAGTGCTGGTGCTGGTTGGTGCCCGTTATGGAGGCCGCAACGGCATGATTCTTGCCTTCGCGGTCTCACTGGGTATGAACTTCTTCAGCTACTTCTACTCGGACAAGCTGGCGCTCGCCATGTATCGCGCACAGCCGGTCACGCGCGAAGAGCTGCCTCGCGTATACCAGGTAGTCGAGCGTATGACGCAGCGCGTCAACCTGCCTATGCCGAAGATCTACGTGATCCCGAGCGAATCGCCGAACGCCTTCGCTACCGGACGCAACCCCAACCATGCTGCCGTGGCCGTCACGCATGGCATTCTCACCCTGCTCAACGATGATGAGCTGGAGGGCGTTCTGGCCCACGAACTGGGCCATGTGCGCAACCGCGACATTCTCACCAGCTCCATCGTAGCGGCGCTTGCCGGAGCCATCACCATGCTCTCCAGGATGGGCTACTTCGCCACGCTCTTTGGCGGAGGCGGTGGCCGCGACGACCGCGATCGCGGCGGCGGCATGAGTGCTCTCCTCATGCTCATCCTGGCGCCCATCGCCGCCACTTTGATCCAACTCGCCGTCTCGCGCTCCCGCGAATATGAGGCCGACGCGACCGGAGCCCACATTACCGAGAATCCCTATGCCCTGGCCAGCGCGCTGGAGAAGCTGGATTTGTACTCCAAACGCCTGCCACTGCAGGCATCGCCTTCCAACGCGCATATGTTTATCGTCGCCCCGCTGCTGAGCGGTGTGAGCTTCGCCAGCCTGTTCTCCACCCATCCGCCAATTCCTCAGCGCATCCATCGGCTGATCGGCAGAGACTCGGTTCTGGGCGGCCCCGGACCTCAGTAAACCCCATCCCTGATCCTCGTTCCTGAACCCTGTCGCCTCCGTTGCACCGGAACCGGCAGGGTTCAAGTGTTTCTGGCAAGATCGCAGTACAATCAGCCCTGCATGAAGACTTTGGTTCGTACGCTCATCTCTCTTTGTCTCACTGTCTGGATCGGGGCGGAGCTTTTCTTTCCTGGGCTGGCCGCCGTCACCTTTACGACACTCTCGCCAGATACCCACACAGCCGGACGCATCGTTGGCACCTGCCTGCGTATCCTGCATTGGGAGGGCCTGGTCGCCGGGGTGCTGCTGCTGGTTCTCACCGTGGCCGCCAGCCGGCTCGCGATGCTCTCTCGCAGAAGCCTGCGCATCGCGCTGACGCTGCTTGTGGTGATGCTCTCGCTCACCGCCGTATCGCAGTTCGGCATCATCCCGCGCATGGAGACATATCGCGTGGAAGCGGGCGGCAGCGTGAATGCAGCGGCTCTCGACGATCCCGCGCGCGTCGCCTTCCAGCACCTGCACAAGACCTCCGAGCATGTTGAGGAAGCCGTTCTCTTCTTAGGCCTGGTACTGGTTGGCGTGCTTGCGGCGGATCCTACCGCTTGCAAGAAGGCATAGTCACCCTGCGCAAGCGGACACACTGGATCGGAGAGAGAGTCCCGGCGCCATATCCCTGTATCATGGTGAATGGAACTAAGCACTTGAACCTCTTCCAGGAAGACCATGAAAACTGGCATCATCGGTCTGCCCCAGGTGGGCAAGACCTCCCTCTTTAAGATCCTCACCCGCGCCAAGGTCGAGGAGAAGGCATTCTCGCGCGAAGCGCATATCGGCATTGCAACCGTCCCCGACGATCGGCTGGCAAAACTCGCCGAGCTCTACGACCCTAAGCGAACGATCTACGCGACGGTCGAGTACGCCGACGTGGCCGCCATCGGCCAAGAGGCCCTCAAGGAGACCGCTCTGCTCGCAAACCTGCGCAGTGTGGATGCATTGATCCACGTCCTCCGCGCTTTTGAGGATGACTCCATTCCTCACGTCGGCGAGATCGATCCCCTGCGCGACATTAAAAACGTCGAGTTCGATCTGATGGTCAGCGATCTGACGCAGATCGAGAAGCGCCTGGAGCGACTGGAAAAGGACCTCAAGAAGCAGAAGACCGACGAGCTCATGAAGGAGCAGGCCCTGCTGCTGCGCGCCAAGGCTGCGTTAGAGGAGGAAAAGCCCCTGCGCGAGCTGGAAATGACCTCCGAAGAGAAGAAGCTCATTCGCGGCTTCACCTTCCTCTCGCAGAAGCCCATTCTCTACGTGCTGAATATCTCCGAGAGCACCACCCTCGGCGCGGACCTCGATGCCGCCGTCACCAAGTACAAACTGGACGAAGTCGCCTCGCGGCCCTCGGCTGGCGCCACCGCCATCTGCGGCAAGGTGGAAGCCGAGCTGGCGGAGATGGAAGACGAGGAGGCCGCGGACTTCCTCGAAGGCTATGGATTGAAGGAAAGCGGCCTGCGCAGGCTCATTCGCAAGTCGTATGAACTGCTGGGCCTCATCAGCTTCTTCACCGTCGGCGAGGACGAGTGCCGTGCCTGGACCGTGCCCGTAAACTCACGCGCGCAGGAGGCTGCCGGGGCGATTCACTCCGACCTGGAAAAGCACTTTATCCGCGCGGAAACCATCCACTGGGACACGCTGCTGGCGGAAGGCTCAGAAGCCACGGCACGCTCGCATGGCACGCTGCGCCTTGAAGGAAAGGACTACCTGGTTCAGGATGGCGACGTAATGCACATCCGGCACAGCGGATAGCGTCCGGACCCGGAATGCTGACCCCGAAACCATGTCGCTCAACCCAAGTCACTAACCCCGGTCACTGAAAGTCTCGCGTCTCATGTCCAACTTTCTGCTCTCTCTCACTCTCGGAGCCTGCGCCGCACTCGCCGATATCTTCGGCGGTGTGGTGCTGGTCCGCGCCAACATGGAGAAGAGCTACCTGCGCTATTTTGTTGCACTTGGCGCAGGATTTATGATCGCGGCGGCATTCCTGGAGATGATTCCCGAGAGCTTTCATCTCTCGGAGCGATGGGCCCCGGTGCTGGTGCTGGGCGGTTACTGCGCCATCCACTTTCTTGAGCACACGATTACGCCGCATTTTCACTTTGGAGAGGAGACCCATCCCGGCGAATTCCTCTCCCAGCGCACCAGCTATTCGGTTGCAGGCGGGCTGGCAATCCACGCGCTCTTCGACGGAGTTGCCATCGGCTCCGGCTTCGCGCTCTCGTCCTGGCTGGGCTGGATTCTTTTCTTTGCTGTCTTCCTGCACAAGGTACCGGAGGGGTTCACCGTGGCGTCTGTCATGCTGGCCAGCGGGCGCAGCCGGCCCATGGCGCTCTACTCCTCCGTGCTGCTGGCGCTCACTACTATCGCCGGAGTTCTGCTGATCAACTTCTTCCCTGCATGGGTGCGCGCCGGGTTGCCGCTTTCGGCGGGAGTTGCTATCTACGTGGCGGCTACAGACCTGGTTCCCGAGGTGAACCGCGAACCTGGTATTCGAATGGCGCTGATCTTCTTCGCGGGTGTAGCTATCTTCTTCCTGCTCCGCCTGCTAGCCCCCTCCATCTAAAGTGAAGGGTGGCAATCCGCTTCTATTGAGTTGAGAATACAGTGGATAGAGGAGTACGCCTGGACCCTAATTCGCGATAAGCAAACTATTCGCAGGGATCGCACAGTGCTGCACTGGCTTCTGGCGGTTCCATCCCAGGGCACTGGCGATCTCCTCCGCAAGCGTCTGGGGATCGAATGGTTTGGTCAGCACAGCCACGACGGGGAGCGCCTCCAATTGCCGCCGTTCCGAGGTCAAGGCCTGAGCCGTAAGCAGTAAGACCGGGATATGGGCCGTGACCGTATTGCCCTTGAGCATGGCCAGAGTCGCACGCCCATCCGTGTGAGGCATCTTCATATCGAGGAGAATCGCATCGGGCTGCTCTTGCAACGCCCGCTCCATTCCCTCGCAGGCATCACAGGCCTTGATTACCTCCCATTGCGCAAATAGTTCCATGCAAAGCGCAGCCACTTCCCGTATATCCGCTTCATCGTCGATGATTAAAATGCGTCGCATGCAGAGCCTCGAAATATTACCTTGATTACTATCTGGTAACTTTTACGTGTCCGCCCAGGTAGCAATTACACTCGTCGATATTATCTCGCCGGTCTATACAACCTGATGTACGCACGGTAATACTTTTGGGGTATAACGAATTGCTAACTCCCTCCAGCATCGAGAGTTTCCCCACCGATGGTATGCTTGCTGGCAATAGAAAACCGATTTATGACAACCATTTAGGAGAATCAGGGTGTGGCTACTCGGAATTGACGTCGGCACAGGCGGCACTCGGGCGCTCATCGTAGACGAGCGGGGAAAGGTAATCGCCGCTGCGGCCTGCGAGCATGCCCCCTTCCGCTCGCCGCAGCCGGGATGGGCAGAGCAGGACCCGGAGGACTGGTGGCATGCGGCGCAGGAAGCTATCTCCGGCGCTCTCGCGGCAGCGCGCGTTGCCAGCGGCAACTCCAATCAGCAGATCGACGCCATCGGCCTGACTGGCCAGATGCACGGTGCCGTGGTGCTGGACAGCGATGGCAAGGTGCTGCGGCCAGCGCTCATCTGGTGTGACCAGCGCACCGAAGCCCAATGCGATTGGCTGCACCAGCAACTGGGACGCGAACACCTGATTGAGTTGACCTGCAATCCTGCGCTCCCCAACTTTACCCTCACGAAGTTGCTTTGGATCAAGGACCACGAGCCCCAAGTCTTCGCCTCGATTCGCCACGTCCTCTGCCCCAAGGACTTCGTGCGCTATCGCCTCACCGGAGCCTTTGCCATGGATGTGCAGGAAGCTTCCGGCACCCTGCTGCTCGACGTTGCCAACAGGAAGTGGTCTTCCACTGTGGCCAGGGCTGCCGGCATCCCGGAGGCGTGGCTGCCACAGCTCTTCGAGTCCACGGAGGTATGCGCCCATGTAACCCCGGAAGCCGCTTCGACGCTCGGGCTGGCTCAAGGAACGCCAGTGGTCGCCGGCGCAGGGGACCAGGGGGCAGGCGCTGTCGGCATGGGCATTCTGATGCCGGGCTCGGTTTCGGCAACCATCGGCACCTCGGGCGTGGTCTTCGCCGCAACGGATCGTCCCGTGCGCGATCCCCGGGGTCGGCTGCACACCTTCTGCCATGCTGTTCCCGGGCGCTGGCACGTCATGGGAGTGACGCAATCCGCAGGGCTGTCGTTGCGTTGGTTTCGCGATACCTTTGCGTCGGACACGGATTACGACACACTCACGGCGATGGCTGCCACGGTTGCCGCGGGCAGCAACGGCCTGCTGTGGGCACCCTATCTGCTGGGCGAGCGAACCCCGCATCTGGACTCACAGGCAACCGCGGCTTTCATCGGCGTTACCGCCAGTCACACGCTGGCACATTTTGCACGAGCTGTGCTCGAGGGCGTCGCCTACTCGCTGCGTGACAGCTTCACGCTCTTTGCGGACCTGGGCATTCCGGTAAAGGGAGTGCGGCTTGGAGGGGGCGGAGCGCGCAGTCCGCTCTGGCGCAGTATCCAGGCCAGCGTCTACAACCACGCCGCAGAGATCCTTGCTGCCGAGGAGGGCGGAGCCTTCGGAGCGGCGCTGCTCGCTGGTGTCGGGATTGGGGTCTGGCCAACGGCAGATGCTGCCTGCACCACCACTCTGCAGGTAGCAGAGCGCGTCGAGCCCGATGCTGATGCCGTCCGTGCTTACGACGCAGGCTATCGGATCTACCAGCGACTGTATCCGGCACTGCGCAGCCTGCGCGATAGTTAGACCGCACAGCATCCGCGCAACAGCACCGCGCAACACACCCTTTAGAACAGCAAGGGCGCGGCCTTCCTTTCTTTGGAAAGAAAAGCCGCGCCCTCTTGGATTAGCCCCTCACAGCCGCCGAGGTTTGTGCCGGCCCTACTCCGGTACCTGCCAGCCAGCCATGGTCTGGGAGAGCCTCGCCTTGCCCTGGCCCTCTCCCTTCACTGCCTTGCCCAGCTCCGGGAACACGCTCTGGATGCTTTCCGCCTTTGCCCACATTGGCACGTCCATCAGGGTGTAGTGGTACTCCACCTGCGTCTCAGGAAAGCCGTTTACCTTGACCGGCTCGGTCGAGCTGTCGATGCTTGTCAGCACCCGATGGCCATAGCAGAAGCGGGCGGTTGCACGGGCCCCCGCAACGCTCAGCGTGTAGCGATTCACATGCAGTTCCTTGTCATCGGATTTCTCCAGCATTCCCGCAGCCGTCAAAGCATCCAATTGCTTCGCGGTCACCGGCCCGTCCGTGGTTCCACCCTTGGAACTCACTTCGTAAGGAAAGCGCAGCCCACCCGGAAACAGGCAGTCGTCGTGGCTCGCATAGTAAGTGTTGAGTGCTGCAGTAAAGTTTTCCTTGGTGGCAGCCGTCTTGGACTGGCATCCTGCCGCAAGCAGCAGCAATACGCAGGCAGCCGCGCCTGTTCCAAGTCTCCGCATGTTTCGTCCCATGGTTGTTCCTCGTACCATCTCCTGCTCCTCTTTCCAACGCTGCGGCATGGCGTGTATCGCGCTCCGAGCGAATCCTCATGCTGCCATGCTGGGCGCACCGATGCAAGGGCAGGTCCAGTTGCGGCTTACTTCAAACCAGCGTCGATCATCTTCCCGCGCAATTCTTTTTCCGATTCCGCGCTCCAGTATTTGCAGTCCAGTTGCAGAAATACCGACGTATAGGGAATAGTCATCTTCGACTTCAGCACCAGGATCTTGAACGACTTTCCTGCCTCCGCGACTCTCCCGATGATCTGGTCATGCGGAAGCGTCTGAATGTTTTGCCCATGGAAAAGCTGTGTGATCTGTGTCCGGTACTCCGTCACACCAGGAGCGCTTTTCTCCGGGACGAAAGGCAACTCTGCATCCATGTAGATATTGGATCGGACGTGCGGGGACTTGCCCAGTGCGCTCATCACCGCGCGGATCACTTCCATCTGATCCGCATTCGTCTCTATGGTCTCGATCCCCGGCGAGGTCTGCAGAGGATATGCGGAATCCACAATCAGGATCCAGTTGCGATGTCCCATCAGAGGCAGCGCCGATTCCATCCTCGCCTGCCACTGATTCGGATCGGTGGTGTGAGGCGTCGCGGCGGCCGCGATTGCCGGCATGCTCCCCAGCGAGAGCGCGGTCAACAAGACAGAGCAAAGCGTAGTGCGCATGAGACGAATCCCCCAGAAAAGATCACCATCCTGCGGCTCGACGGGACGCGTTGAACGAGACAGCTTAATCGACTTTGGGCTTGGCGCGGTAGCCATCGCGGGCAATGACGTCGTACTTCAGCGGATGGTGTTTCTCGTCCTGAATGCGCAGCGGCTGTCCCTCGCCATCGATCAGTTCCACCCGCAATTTGCGGTAGGTTCCATCCTGCTTCGAGTTCGTCGGCTTATAGGTCAACTGGTACTGGTTGCGAATCGTGTCGTTGATGGTGTGGAAAATATCCGGCATCTCGCCGGTAAAGCGGGGAAAGAACGACATGCCACCGGTCATCCGGGCAAAGGTGGTCATCTGGTTGTCGGCCTGCAGGAAATCCAGCTGGCCCATCGGCCCCATCATTCCGCGGGATTCCGCCATAAGACGAGCCGCCTGCCCTGTGCCCACGGTAAAGATGGTGACGTTCGGAGTCGCCTTGATCTTCTGCAGGACCTTGTCGAGATTGATCTTGCTGAAGGTGTCCCTGCCGGTGGCGATGAGGACGATGTACTTGCGCCCCTCAATGCGGCTCAAACGGTCCAGCGACTCATAGAGCGCGTCAAACATGTTCGTCTCGCTGAATCCGGGAATCTGGAGAGAGTTCAAGGAGTTGTAGACCACCCTCTTGTCCTGGGTAAAGTCGGTCAGGATCTGGGTGTGCATGTCATAGGTCATCACCGCGACATAGTCGTCGGGCTTCAATTGCTCGGCAAAGCTGTAAGCTGCGTTCCGCATATCCCAGATGAAGTAGTAGCTGTTCGCCGCGAACTCGCAGAGCAGCAAGGCGGTAATGGGCGCCTGTGTCCGCTGGAAACCTACCAGGGGTTGCGCCACACCATCCTCATAAACGCGGAAGTTCTCTTCTTTCAGATTGGGAACGAACTGGTGTGTCTTCTGCAGGATTACTCCGACGTCGACCGTGACAACGGGAACATCGACGTGCAGCGAATACGCGCCCATGCCCGGAGGATTCTTCACCTTAGGCTCAACGGGTGCGGGAGCCTCCTCGGGGGCCGGCCTCTTCTTCGGAATGGCAATCGATCCCGAATCGCCGCCTGGGCCGCCCGCTTCCGGACTCGATTGATCTTCCGGCTTTTGCGGCTGCTGGCTGGCCGGGCCAGTCTGTGCCGCGACACGGCCGGGAAGCAGCCCGAATGGCAGGAGCAGCAGAGCTACCAGCACCAGCAAGATGACCTGGCGCGATACGGCTGGGCGACGGTTGCGTAAGGTCCAGGAACGGCAGCAGATAATCGATGTCATAAACAACCCCAGGATGCATTGGAAGGCGCTGCCCTATGCGGCAGACGCGGTAACAGCTACTCTGTAGACGTGCGAAACCGTATTAAGGAAACATGCCGACTGATTCTTGCCGCAGGCCTCCTGCAATCTGCTGCCTTGCTGGCGCAGACACCCTCCGCTCCACCGCCTTCGAATGCAGGCATTTATCCCCTGGACCAGGTGCATCGTGGTCTGCGAGGAGTAGCGTACACGGTTTTTGAGGGGACGCAACCGGAAGCAATGGATGTCGAGATCCTCGGAGTGTTGAAAGCAGCACTGGGACCCGGCAAGGATATGATCCTGGCGCGACTCCACGGCACCAAACCAGAGTACACCGGCGTGGTAGCGGGGATGAGCGGCAGCCCGGTCTACGTGGATGGCAAACTGCTCGGGGCACTCTCGTATCGTATCGGAGAATTCAGCAAGGAACCCATTGCCGGCATTACCCCAATCGCACAAATGCTGGAGGTGCGCGACGATTCCAGCGCCTCGCATCCCGACGCCGCCAGCCCGGTTGTGGCGTCGCAGGGATTTGTTCCGATTGAAACTCCGCTGGTCCTCTCCGGCTTCAGCCCGCAGGCCATCAAGCTCTGGCAGGATCGCTTTTCCGGAACCGGCATGATGCCGGTCGCCGGAGTGGGAGGCGGTGCCTCCACGCAGCCGCAACCGGAGCCTATCGTCCCCGGCTCGGCCGTCAGCGCCCTGCTGGTGCAAGGCGACCTGCAGATAGCCGCGACCTGCACCGTTACCTATGTCGATAAAGATCAACTGCTGGCGTGCGGACATCCCATCACGCAATTCGGCTCCGTCTCCATTCCCATGACCAAGGCCGTGGTATTGGCGACTCTTCCCTCGCCCCTCAACGCATTCAAGATTGTGAACACCACGGAGACGGTCGGCGCATTCACGGACGACCGGCACTCGGCCATCCGCGGAGTCTTTCACCGCAACGCCAGCATGGTTCCGGTCACCGTCTCCATTCACGGTACGGACCGGCCGCGCGAGCTGCACTTCGAGGTGATCGATCAGCCGCAGATTACGCCCTCCGCGCTGATGGTTTCCGTCTACCAGGCATTGCTGGACTCCAACAGCGTTGGCGGAGACACCAGCTTCCATCTCCGGGGCAATGTCGATCTGGACGGCTACGCCCCGGTTCCGCTGGATAGCTGGATAGCGCCCGCTGAGAACCGGCCTGCCAACCTGAGCGCGGCCGTTATGGTGGGCGAGCGCTTTAGCGAGATCTACAGCAACTCCACCCGGCAAGCCAAAATTCGCGGCGTAACCCTGAACGTCGAAGCTGTTCCCGAGCGGCGGACTCTGCAGCTGGAAGCCGCGCGCACCTCAACCCAGGAGGTTCACGCTGGAGATACGATCACGGTAGAGGCGACCGTGCGCCCCTATCGTGGGCCCGCGCGGAACATTCGGATTCCCGTCAAGCTGCCCGTGTCGCTGCCTGGCGGACCGCTACGCTTACTGGTGAGCGATAGCGCCGCTCTCGACCGCATCACCCAGCCAGCTCTCACCGGAAGCCACCCCCTCGATATGAACGCGACCATTGCCCAGATCGAGGGCATACGTGCCAATGACCGTCTCTACGTCACCCTGCTGATGCCCGGCGCGCAGGCTCTGCTGGAAGGGCGAACCCTTCCGGAACTCCCGATCTCCATGGCGAATGTGCTGGAACCCCTCCGATCCGCCCATGAAATGACGCTTAACGGAGAATCCGCAATTCCGGTAACATCAATACCAGTGGATGCCGTGCTCACCGGTCAGCAAGTTATTTCTTTGCATATTGATTAACTGAGCACCGGCTCTCTCACAATGGCTATTAGGATAATTTCAGGGGTTGCTAAAGAGCGCTCCACTCACTGAGGGCTGGAAGAATTGACATGGGTTCTATAAATGGATTTGCCGCACACGCTGCCGGCGCTGAACTACTGCCTTATAAATATTCGCCTGGTACTTTGAAGGCGCACGAAGTTGAGATTCAGATAACCCACTGCGGGGTCTGTCATAGCGACATCCATCTGATTGACAACGATTGGGGGATGAGTGAATACCCGTTCATCCCCGGCCACGAGATTGTCGGCTCTGTCTCCGCCATAGGCGCGGACGTCAAGACGCTCTCCGTCGGGCAACGTGTCGGCGTTGGCTGGCAGTCGGGTTCCTGCGGCATCTGCGAGTGGTGCCTGCAGGGCAAGGAAAATCTCTGCTTAGAGAGCCAGGCTACCTGCGTCCACCGCAACGGTGGCTATGCGGACGCTATCCGCATCAACAGCCGCTTCGTCATTCCTATGCCGGAAAAGCTGCAGAGTGAAAACGCCGCGCCGCTGCTGTGTGCCGGGATCACTGTCTACAATCCGCTTCGGACTCATGGCGTCAACCCTTCTTCCAGAGTTGGAGTGATTGGAATTGGCGGCCTGGGCCATCTGGCCATCCAGTTTGCCCGCGCATTCGGTGCTGCGGTCACCGCTCTCTCCACCTCCGCTTCAAAGGAAGCAGAGGCGCTGGAACTCGGCGCGCATCACTTTGTGAACACGCGGGAGACCAAGTCGCTCAAGGCCCTGGCCGGGTCCTTCGACTTCATTCTGTCCACGACCAATGCCGATCAGGACTGGTCCGCATATGTAACGGCTCTTCGCCCCACCGGCACGTTCTGCTTTGTCGGCGCTCCGGAAAAGCCGGCATCTCTGCCGATATTCCCCCTCATCTCGGGGCAAAAGAGCGTCGCCGGCAGCAATATCGGCAGCCCCCTGATGCTGCGCGAAATGCTGGATGTAGCCGCACGTCACGGCATCCAGGCCAAAACAGAGCGCTTTGCCATGGCCAAGGTCAACGACGCCATCGCCCGGGTGAAAAAGAATCAGGTACGCTATCGTGCCGTTCTGATAAACAGCTGACGCATGCAGGGCAGCGAGTCAGCAGGCAGCGGGATTACCCGTTCCGGCTGACTCCGCCACTTGCGGGCTCGCCGCTCTAGTAGACTCCAATCAGCATGATGCGAAATTCGCTGGTCCCTTCCGTCGCCCTGCTTCTCCTTGCACCCTTGTTCTCCGCTCCCTGCCGCTCGCTGGCTCAGGGGACGAAGCAATGGACCCAATCCCGCTTTGAGGAGTTTCAGAAGGGCACGCCGCAATCGGTGACGATCCGCAACGATGGCGTCCTGGAAGCCGGAAACGAGGCGCACGAACTGCTGACGACGCCCTCGACCTACATCTGGTCGATCAGCTCCGACCCTCTCGGCAATGCCTATCTGGGCACCGGCGCACCCGCTACCGTTCTTGAGATCAGCCCCGGCGGAAAGCTCACCACCCTCTTCGAGACCAAGGACCTCTCGGTGCAATCCGTGCGCGTAGGGCCGGATGGCGCGGTCTATGCAGCGACACTGCCCAAAGGCCGCATCTATCGGCTCCAGGCGGGACAAGGCAAAGCCGCGAACGATGAAACCGCCAAGGTCATCTTTGATCCGGAGACAACGCAGGAGAAACCCCGCTATATCTGGGATATGGCCTTCGATGCCCAGGGCAGGCTCTACATCGCCACGGGCGGACCCGGCGCGATCTACCGCTGGGATCCTGCGAAACCATCTGCCAAGGCGGAGCTCTTTTTCAAGAGTGACGAGCCGCACATCCGCTGCCTGGCCTTCGCGCCCGACGGCAGCCTGATCGCCGGTTCGGACGGCAGCGGACTCATCTACCGCGTCGACAAGGCCGGTCAGGGCTTCGTACTCTTCGATGCTCCCCGCCGGGAGATTACCGCGCTGGCTGTCAGCCCCTCTGGCACCATTTATGCCGCGAACGTTGGCGATAAGAACCGCAGCAGCCTGCCTCCGCTACCCGTCCAGGGGAATGCCGTCGTCAGCACCACCATCACCCTGGTGCAGCCGGGATCCATTCAGACCTTCAACGGCAACACCATCATTCCCGATGGCACAGAGATCTTCGAAGTGCCTGTCTCCGGAGCCCCACGCTCCCTGTGGTCGAGCCGCGACGACATCGTCTACGCGGTCCGCTCGACGCCCCAGGGCCTGTTGGCCGCGAGCGGGAATCGCGGACGGATCTATCGCATAGAAGATCGCGGCAAGTACGCCGATATCGCGCATCTGAAGGCATCGCAGGCAGTCGGATTCGCAGATGCGCCCGGCGGCCTCTTTGTCGCCACCAGCAACATCGGCAAGCTGTACCGCATCGACAAAGCGCCGGCAGCCGAGGCCACCTACCAGAGCGATGTCTTCGACGCTGCTCTCTTCTCTCGCTGGGGACGCGCGGAGACAGAAGACGCTACACCCGGCAAGTTCGACCTGTACGCGCGGAGCGGCAACGTGGAAAACCCCGAGCGCGGCTGGAGCCCGTGGCAGAGAGTGGCCCCGGACCAGGCTACGATCGGAGTGCCTTCGGCGCGCTTTGTGCAGTGGAAGGCGATAATGCGTCCCGGGGCGCATCTTGGAAGGGTCACCCTCAACTACCTGCCAGTGAACGTCGCGCCGGTGGTGGACGAAATCGTTGTGCAGCAAGGAGCACGCGTCAATCCGCAGGCCCAGGCCCAGCCTTCGACCACCGTCTCGATTACCTTTCCTTCGGTGCAGAGCAACATCGTCAGCTTCTCCCCGGATCCCGGCACGGCGCCTCTTGCCGCGGTCAAGGATCGCACGGCCATCACCGCCAGATGGGCAGCACACGACGACAACGGCGATGACATGGTCTTTGATGTCTACTATCGCGGAGAGCAGGAACAGCGATGGCTGCTGCTGAAGCGGAACGTGACCGACCGCTATCTCTCATTTGACACAGCGACGGTGCCAGATGGCGCGTACCGGATCAAAGTCGTGGCCCGGGACACCCCCTCGCACAACCCCGGCGAAGACCTGCGCGGCGAGCGGGAGAGCGACCTGTTCCTGGTCGACACGGCGCCACCGGTAGTTTCAGGATTCGCGGCAAAGCTTGAGGGCAACACCATCCATGCCACTTTGGACGCAGCCGACACAACCACCGCCATCGGACACGCAGAGTACTCTGTAGATGCGGGGCCCTGGCAGTATCTGGAGCCGGTGGGGGCTCTGTCCGACTCGCTTCGCGAACACTACGACTTCCGCGCCAACGTGCCTTCGCTCGCCGATCTGGCCTCATCCGACAAGAAGCTGACGGACGACAAATCCAGCGGCGCTGCTCACGAACACATCCTCACGGTTCGCGTCTATGACCGGAGAGAGAATGGAACAGCAGCAAAGATTGTGGTGCGTTAAGCGGCTATCGTAAGGTTTAGAAAGTGCTGCCTGATTTTTTTGAGAACGCTGTCTGGAAACTGGTCTGAGCAAGAATGTCTTTTGAACTCTTTATTGCGGCGCGATATCTGCGAGCCAAGCGGCGGCAGGCGGTGGTCGGAGTCATCACCGTCATCTCCATCCTGGGAGTAGCGGCGGGAGTCGCCTCGCTCATCATCGCTCTCGCCATCACCAATGGAATGCGCCGCGATCTGCAGGCCCGCCTGCTCGGTTCCACCGCCCACGTTGAACTGATGCGCGTGCAGAGCGATGGCATCCGCGACTGGCGGCCACTGACCGAGCGGCTCCGGCAATTGAAGCATGTCACCGCCGCCGCACCCGGACTCTATGGCCAGGTTCTCATCTCCCGCGGAGCCCGCTCGGGAGGCGTGCTGGTCAAGGGCATTCTGCCCGAGCAGGAACGCACGGTCAGCGACCTGCTCGACAAGGTGACGGCAGGCAGCACCCAGCCGCTGGAGCAGGCAGACGCACCCCTGACAGCCGAAGACCAGCCCGGCAACCGCAGCGAACCGCCGCTGGTGATCGGCTACGATCTGGCCGATACTCTCGATGTAAAGGTGGGCTCGTCGGTGATGGTGACCAGCCCTCAGGGCGAGCTCACGCCATTAGGCATCGTGCCGAAGTACCAGCGTTTTCGCGTGGTGGGCATCTTTCACTCCGGCTTCTACCAATACGACTCCAGTATGGCGTTTCTGCGCTTAAAAGACGCGCAGGCTCTCTTTGGAGAGCCAGACCTCGTATCCGTTATCTCCTTTAAGGTGGATGATCTGTACCACGCCGACCGTGTTGGCAAAGAGATCGAGGCAGCGGCGGGCCCCGGCTTCCTGACGACCAACTGGATGGAGCAGAACCGCGAGCTCTTCCGTGCCCTGCGTCTGGAGCAGATTGTCACCTTTATCGTCATCGGCCTGATTGTCTGCGTGGCTGCGCTCAATATCCTCATCGCCCTGACCATGATGGTGATGGAGAAGACGCGCGACATCGCTGTCCTGATGTCCTTTGGCGTTCAGCCGGCGCAGATCCGGCGCATCTTCCTGTTGCAGGGATTGCTGATCAGCGTGCTGGGAACCGCGATTGGCCTGGCCCTGGGATACTCCCTGTCCTGGATCGGCGGGCACTACCGCTTCATCCATCTCTCTGCCGAGGTCTATTCCATCGACTATCTTCCCTTCGCTGCGCGCTGGATCGATGGCTTGATTGTTGCCGTCGTCTCGCTCTCCGTATCGCTGCTGGCCACGCTCTACCCCTCGGCCTCCGCAGCGCGAATTGCACCCGCGGAAGCGCTCCGCTACGAATAGCAATGGCCCGAATAAGAATTACGAATAGCACGATAGTTCACCATCCGGACGGTCCCCTCTCGATTTCTGCCGATTAGAATAGAGAGTATGGACGCTTCATCCTCTGTCAATGCCTCGCAATCCGGCCTTCCACTGGCCCCTGGCCTGATAACCGATCTGGTTCCATTGGTGCGCGTGGAGGCATTGCACAAGGAGTACATCACGGGCCGCGGCCGGCTGGTTCTGTTTGATGGCGTTAGCTTTGAGGTGCGGAAAGGCGACCTGCTCGCCATTGTGGGGCAGTCCGGCGCCGGCAAGAGCACGCTTCTGCACATGCTCGGAGCGCTTGATACCCCTTCCAGCGGTAACGTATACTGCGCCTCAAATCATTTGGCGTCACTGTCCGCCAAAGAGGCAGCGATATTCCGCAACCGCGAAATTGGCTACGTTTGGCAATTTCACTACCTGTTGCCCGAGTTCACAGCGCTGGAGAACGTAGCCATGCCGCTGCTGGCCCGGGGAGAATCGAAGGCAAATGCCTTCAGAAGCGCGGAGAAATGGTTGGATGAGGTCGATCTTGGAGATAGGGCGAGTCACCGGGCCGGAGAGCTCTCCGGTGGCGAGCAGCAGAGGGTTTCGCTCGCCCGGGCCCTGGTTACGGGTCCAAAACTCCTCCTTGCCGACGAGCCAACCGGAGATCTGGACATCCAAACCGCGGAAACGGTGTTTAACCTGATTGAGCGGCTGCACCACAGCCACGGCCTGACGTCGTTGATCGTCACTCACAATCTGGCCCTGGCGCGGCGATGTTCCAGGGTTTTACGGCTGGAAAAGGGCCAGATGGAAGAAGTGTCTCCGCTCGAGGTTTAATGCGGAGCAAAGTCGGCTTTGAACCGTTTTTGTTCGAACTGCGTCTTAAAGAACAGAAGGATGCAGGGCAGGCAGGAAGGCTAAAACCGCCTGATCCAGGGGAAATCTCTCCTGGGACAGGCGACCGGAAATGCCAAACCAGGCTACCGGCAGCCAACCTAAATCGTCTCTTTTGAGCGAAATAGCTGTTCGCAAAGAGACAGGCAGGAAATTGGAGCTTTCGCTGCTGTATACGCTGCCATTCGGATCTGCGCCCGAAACGGTAGCGGCAGTGGGGTTAGCTCTCAGTGAAGGGAAAACATGTTCGAACGGTATACAGAAAAGGCCCGTCGCGTCATATTCTTCGCCCGGTATGAGGCCAGCCAGTTTGGCTCCCCATACATTGAGACCGAGCACCTGCTCCTCGGCCTGCTGCGCGAGGATAAGGCGCTGACCAACCGCTTTCTCCGCTCCCATGCGTCGGTCGAGTCCATCCGCAAGCAGATCGAGGGTCACACGACGATTCGCGAGAAGGTCTCTACTTCGGTAGACCTGCCGCTGTCGAATGAGTGCAAGCGTGTGCTCGCCTATGCGGCGGAAGAGGCGGAGCGGCTCTCCCACAAGCACATTGGAACCGAACATCTGCTTCTGGGCCTGCTGCGCGAAGAGAAGTGCTTTGCCGCCGAGATCCTGCACGAGCGCGGGCTGAAGCTGCTGGCCATTCGCGAGGAACTTGCACGCGCTACGCAGGAGAAAGCTCCTCCGTCGGCGCGGAATCGCGAGTCCAGCCTGCTGGCCGAGTTCTCCCGCGATCTGACGCAAGCGGCCATGGATAACCAGCTTGATCCGCTGGTAGGGCGCGATCTGGAGCTGGAGCGCGTGATTCAGATTCTATGCCGCCGCACCAAGAACAATCCTGTGCTCATAGGGGAGCCAGGCGTGGGCAAGACGGCCATCGTAGAAGGACTGGCGCAGAAGATCGCCGATGGAGAGGTTCCCAGCTTCCTCGCGGATAAGCGCGTGCTGGCACTCGACCTCTCGCTCATCGTCGCCGGCACCAAATATCGCGGCCAGTTTGAGGAAAGGCTGAAGACGATCATGAAGGAGCTGATGGAGAATCAGAACTCCATCATCTTCATCGACGAACTGCATACGCTGGTCGGCGCCGGCTCGGCGGAGGGCTCGCTCGACGCCGCCAACATTCTTAAACCTGCGCTGTCGCGTGGCGAAATCCAGTGCATCGGCGCCACGACTCCGGCGGAGTATCGCAAATCTATTGAGAAGGATCGCTCCCTCGAACGGCGTTTCCAGGCCGTCAAGGTGCCACCGCCCAACGAGGAAGATGCGGTGCAGATCATCATGGGCATCAAGGACCGGTATGAGAAGTTTCATGCGGTCAGCTATACCGATGACTCCATTACCTTTGCCGTCTCGCACTCGAACCGCTATATCCCGGATCGCTTCCTGCCGGATAAAGCGATCGATCTGATCGACGAAGCAGGCGCTCGCGTCAAGCTGCGCCAGACTTCCCTGCCGGAGGAGATTACCGAGGTCCAGAAGCGGATCAAGTTCATCGTCCACCGCATGGAGAACGCCATTGCGAACCACGAATTCGAGAAGGCACGCTTCTACTCCGACGAAGAGCGCAAGGAGCGCGAGAACCTGCGCGCACTGCGCGACAAGTACCACCTCGATGACTCGACCGCCGGAATTGTCGGCCGCGAGGACATTGAAGATGTGGTGAGCCGCTGGACTGGCGTTCCCATTACCTCCATCAAAGAGGAGGAGACGCAGAAGCTGCTGCGCGTGGAAGAAGAGCTGCACAAGCGCGTTATCTCGCAGGACAAGGCAATCTCGGCATTGGCCAGGGCCATCCGGCGTTCGCGTGCCGGACTCAAGAGCCCCGCAAGGCCGATCGGCTCCTTCCTCTTCCTTGGCCCCACCGGTGTGGGCAAGACGGAGATGGCGCGCACGCTTGCCCAGTTCCTGTTTGGCAGCGAGAAGGCCCTGATCCGCTTCGATATGTCGGAGTTCATGGAGAAGCACTCTGTCTCCAAGCTGATTGGCTCGCCTCCGGGATATGTGGGCTACGAGGAGGGCGGTCAGTTGACCGAACGCGTCAAGCGGTCGCCGTACTCTGTCGTGCTGCTCGACGAAATCGAGAAGGCGCACCCGGATGTCTTCAACATCCTGTTGCAGGTCTTTGAGGATGGGCAGCTTACCGATGGTCTGGGAAATACGGTTGACTTCAAGAACACCATCATCATCATGACCTCGAACATCGGCGCCCGGCACCTGCAGAAGAAGCAGGGCCTGGGCTTCCAGTCCGACCGCGAAGACCTGGTGATGGACAAGATCGAGGAGATGGTCAAGAGCGAGGTGAAGCGAACCTTCAACCCCGAGTTCCTCAACCGCCTCGATGAAGTCATCATCTTCATGTCGCTGTCGGATGCGGACCTGATCCAGATTCTCGAACTGCTGGTACAGCAGCTCAATACGAATCTTGCGCAGAAGGCCATTACCATTTCGGTAACGGAGGAAGCCAAGAAGTGGATCCTGGAAAAGACTCTGGTGGATCGCACCTATGGGGCTCGTCCTTTGCGTCGCGCGTTACAGCGCTACGTGGAAGATCCGCTCTCCGAGGCCCTCATCGCGGGCGGCATCTCGGAGCGCCCGGCGTTCCTTGAGGTTTACCTCGAAAACAACCAGCTCTTCTATCGCTCCGTCACGAATGTGGGCGAGGAGAAACCAACCGGCATCCTGCTTTTCAGCAATTAGAGTGCGGATGCGCAAAAGGAAAGGCCCTGTCGAGATGGCAGGGCCTTTCCTTATTTGATTGCGAAAATATGCGTTTACCAGGATAGGCGCTACAAAGAGAAGTCCGTAACCCGCCTGGCAGCTTGCTGCGCTGCCTTCTGTGCAGAGCTTACCAAGTCATCTACGACATCTCTGCCGCGACTCACCGCGTCGCCAGCCCGATCGCCGAAGTCCTCTCCCACGCCTTTCACGTAATCGGCGGCATCATCGAGCTTGCGTTTCAACTGCTTGCGGGTTCTCGCTCCGGATTGCGGAGCATAGATGAGCGCCACGGTAGCGCCCGCAGCGACACCGACTGCAAAGACTGCCCAGAATTTGAACGTATTCATCCATTCCTCCTCGGAGTGCGTCCTTTTTTGCTGATCTCTAAATTGAGATGACGGTTTCCTTCCCGGGGGTTGCAGATTTTGGAGTTGCAGATTTTCAGGATTGCAGATTCAGGGCCGCAGAATTCTCCCTTTACGGTCGCCTGTTACGGTCGTCTGGTGCAGCACTCTTTCCCGCTCCCGAGGGTTTCTTCCGTCTTCGCCTTCCGCCGGCTTGTCTTCCATGGACAAGCTTGTCTGGCATCCCGTTGTACATTGGAGGAGCAGCACTGAGGGAACCATCCATTTGGACAAGAATCGCTGGCTTGCCGTGGCCCTTCTGCTCTTGATGCCGCTCTCGCGTGGCCTGGGACAAGAGACCGCTCCATTACGCGCCCCCACAGTCGATGCTTCACCGGCCGTCCTCACGCTTGGAGAAGTCATCCGCCGAGCCCAGGCGAATGATCCGGCGTTTGCTACCTCCGTTGCCGATCACGGCGTCGCAGCGCTGGACCGCTCGATAGCCCGCGCCGCGCTTCTCCCTTCGGTCGTCTATCACAATCAATACATCTATACCCAGCCGAGTTCCCTGTCCGCCAACACTCCATCCACGGCCCAGAGCAGCACTCAGGCCAACACGCCGACTACCCCCAGGTTCATCGCCAACAACGCTGCGCACGAGTACGTCAGCCAGGCACAGGTCAACGAAACCTTCGGTCTGCAGGGAATCGCAGGATTCCGGAAAGCTGGAGCTCTCTCTGCCCAGGCGGCAGCACAGTTGGAAGTTGCGCGGCGAGGATTGATTGCCAATGTTGTCAATGCGTACTACACGCTGCTGGCGGCAGATCAGAAGCAGAAGATCGCGACGTTAGCAGCCGCCGAGGCACAGCACTTCCTGACGCTGTCGCAACAACTGGAGGCAGGACGCGAAGTGGCGCACGCGGACGTGGTCAAGGCCAGCCTGCAGACGCAGCAGCGAGAGCGGGACCTCGCCGATGCCACGCTGGCTGCACAGAAGGCGCGCCTCGATCTTGGAGTGCTGCTCTTCCCCGATCCCCGCACTCCCTACAAACTGGCGGATGACACCGATCAGCCTCCGCCCGCGCCGCTCCGCGAAGAAGTGGAGGCTGCGGCCTCGCGAAACAATCCTGAACTGAAGAGCGCAATCGCAGCGGCTCACGCTGCCGATCAGGAGGTAATGCTCGCACGAGCCGCGTACCTGCCAGAGTTGTCGCTGAACTACAGTTATGGCATCGACGCTCCGCAATTCGCGGTAAATGGCCCTGACGGCGTTCGGAACCTTGGCTACTCCGCAACCGCGACTCTCGATATCCCGGTATGGGATTGGCTGGCAACCCATGACCGCGTCAAGCAGGGAGAGCTGCGGCGCAATGCGGCCAGGACCGCCCTCAACTTTACCCAGCGCCGGCTGCTGGCGCAGTTGGAGGAGTTCTACGCGGAGATGCGGACCTCGGGAGACGCCCTCGTCTCCCTGCAGAAGAGCGTAGATACCGCGCGGGAGAGCCTGCGGCTGACCAACCTGAGGTACAGCGCCGGCGAAGCTACCGCGCTTGAGGTCGTGGACGCGCAAAACGCCGTGATCCTTGCCGAGACTTCGCGTGCCGACGGCGTGGTTCGCTACCATCTGGCACTGGCAAGCCTGCAGACGCTAACCGGAAACATGCCGTGACCGGGAATGAAAGAGAATGCATCCCGCTGCGATCTCCCTGCTGCTGTTGCGGTTACGATGCTCGCCATCTATCATTCCCTCACGCGTAACTTCTTTCCCTGAACCAACTCAGATCAGAAGTAGACCGCAACTGGCCCTTCGTTCTTCTTACCGCGAAGGCCGCATCTGGAATCACGCTGCACATAAAAACTAGCCAAGGAGCAAGAGGATGTTGTCGAGTGACCGCAGAAGATTCATCGGTATGGTTGGAGCAGGGGTAGCAGGAGCGGCCATCGATGCCGCCAGCCCCCAGATGACTCACGCGATGCCTCGACAAGCTCCAGCAGGCACAGCTTCTCAGCATGCATCCTTCTTGAATGTGCGCAGCTTTGGCGCGGCAGGCGATGGCCATGCGATCGACTCCACCGCCGTCAACGCTGCGATTGAGGCTGCGGAGAAGAGTGGCGGCGGAACCGTCTTCTTCCCTGCAGGCAACTACCTCTGCTACTCGATTCGTCTGCGCAGCAATATTTCCTTGTATCTCGATCAGGGTGCGGTCCTCATCGCCGCGGAGCCTCCTGCTGCCGGGCAAGCCGGGGGATACGATCTCGCGGAACCTCGCCAGCCATGGGAGGAGTATCAGGATTCGGGCCACAATCACTGGCACGATAGCTTGATCTGGGGCGAGAATCTGCACGATATATCCATCCTCGGTCCCGGCAGAATCTGGGGCCGCGGTTTAAGCAAAGGCTACGGCCCTGGCCCGGTCTCAGGCCAGCCTGGAGTGGGCAACAAGGCCATCAGCCTGAAGCTTTGCCACAACGTACTGTTGAAGGATTTCCAGATTCTCCAGGGAGGGTGGTTCGGCATTCTGGCCACCGGCGTCGATAATCTCACCATCGATGGCCTCACCATCGATACCAATCGCGATGGAATGGACATCGATTGCTGCCGCAATGTGCGTGTCTCCAACTGTTCCGTTAACTCTCCCTGGGACGACGCCATCGTCCCCAAGAGCAGCTTTGCGCTGGGCTACAACCGGGCTACGGAAAACGTGTCAATTACAAATTGCTATGTAACCGCGGCTTATGAGTTGGGAAGCATGTTGGACGGCACATGGAAGCGCCTGGACCCGGCAGCTAAAGTTTTTCGTACCGGACGCATCAAGTTCGGAACCGAATCGAATGGCGGCTTCAAGAACATCGTCGTCTCCAACTGCGTCTTCGAAGGCTGCCAGGGGCTGGCACTGGAGAGCGAGGACGGTGCGCTGCTGGAAGATATGTCCATTACCAACATCACCATGCGCGACATCAACTCGGCTCCCATCTTCCTGCGTCTCGGCAGCAGGCTGCGCGGGCCAAAGGGCACACAGGTCGGCGCTCTGCGCAGAGTTCTCATCAGCAATATCGTCTGCTCCAATGCGGCTTCCCAGTTCGGCTGCATCATCAGCGGCATTCCCGGGCATCCGATTGAAGACGTAACCATCTCGAATATTTATTTGCAGCATCGCGGTGGAGGCACAAAGGCGCAGGCTGCGCTCAATCCGCCAGAGAAAGAAGCGGCCTATCCTGACCCCGAAATGTTTGGGGACATGCCCTCGCAAGGGTTCTACATTCGCCACGCAAAAAATATCGACATCTCAAACGTTCGCATCGTGGCGGCCTCGCTCGATGAGCGCCCGGCATTTGTGCTTCAGGACGTCGATGGAGCGGAGTTCTTCCGCATCCGCAGTACAGAGGCTGCGTCGGTACCGAAGTTCGCCCTCAAGGATGTTCGGAACTTCAGCGTTCTCCAGACGAAGGGTGTAAAAGACACGACCTTTGAGAGCGCAACGCAGGAAACCCTTTAGCTGGCACGATCCGCTTGAAAGGAAACATGCGTCCAGCGGCGCGAGGTCTTCACGGACCTCGCGCCGCTTAGATTAAAGCGAGATGCCGCGATTAAAGCGAGATGCCGCGCTTCCAGGGGATGAAGTCGTTCTGCCCCAGCATTTCTGCCTTGGTATGCTGGCGTCCGCTGGCCACTTCGAGCACAGTATCCAGCAGCGCAGCACCGATATCTTCGACCGTGCTCTCTCCCGAGAGAATGCTTCCCGCATCCAGATCGATGATATCGCTCATGCGCGTCGCCAGGTTCTTGTTGGTCGAGACCTTGATCACCGGGGCAATTGGATTCCCGGTCGGCGTACCAAGCCCGGTTGTGAAAAGAACCATGTTCGCGCCTGCACCTACCTGCGCCGTCACGCACTCCACATCATTGCCTGGGGTGCAGAGAAGATTTAATCCAGCGGTAGTTACATATTCGGGGAAATCCCGCACATCCATGACCGGAGAGGTTCCGCTTTTGCGTGCTGCCCCGGCGGACTTCATCGCATCCGTGATCAGCCCATCCTGAATATTTCCCGGCGACGGATTCATGTCGAACCCGGAATGTACGGCCTTGGCACGTGCGGCGTAGCTGGTCATCAATGCAACAAAACGGCTCGCGACCTGCTCATTCACCGAGCGATCGATGATGTTCTGCTCCATGCCACAGAGTTCCGGAAACTCCGAAAGAATCGTCTTTCCGCCAAGAGCCACAAGCAGATCTGATGTGTGTCCGATCGCAGGATTTGCAGAAATGCCGGAGAAGCCATCCGACCCGCCACACTTCAGGCCAAGCGTGAGAGCCGCGAGCGGGGCCGCTGAGCGCTCAACGGCATTTGCCTCTTCCAGTGCCCCGAAGGTCTTCTCAATCGCGCGCGTGAGCATCGTCGATTCAAGGCCCGTCGCCTGTTGATCGAAGATCAACACCGGCTTTGTGGATTGCGGGTCGCGCCGTTGCAGTTCCTCCTGCAGGATGGAGACCTCCGCGTTCTGGCAACCCAGGCTCAGTACCGTTGCCCCTGCAACATTGGGATGATGGATGTATCCGGCCAGCAAGCCACACAACGCACGCGCATCTTCCCGCGTCCCGCCACAGCCTCCCTGGTGAAACAGAAATTTGATTCCATCCAGATGGGGAAAGAGAGGACTCGATGCTGCCTCCTGTCGCATCTCCCCGGCGAAGCGGTTGCGGCGCTGAATCAGTTCCCTCACCTGCAGGCGATAAGGATTCGCCTTGCCATAGCCCAGCTCTTCTTCGAAGGCTTCGCGCAGCAACTCGACGTTCCGGTTCTCGCAAAATACCAGGGGAATCACCAGCCAGTAATTCCGCGTGCCTACCTGGCCATCGGTGCGCCGATATCCATAAAACTTTTGCGCCGCCCATCGCGACACATCCGGCGCATTCCACTTGTACGCTGCGCTCCGCAGCGAATGTTTTCCGGAATCATGCTGCAGGTTCTGTGTGGTGAGCAAGCCTCCCGCGGGGATAGGCTCTCTCGCTCGACCCACCACAACGCCGTACATGACAATCTCTCCACCCGCAGGTATGTCGCGCTCAACAAACTTGAACTTTGCCGGAATCGCGGATGCCGGAAAATATTCCTTGTCTGCGAAACTCACAGCTTCGCCCGCCATCAGCGGAGTCAGTGCTACCAGCACGTTGTCACGCGGATCTAACTTCAGCACCTTTCGAATTGCAGACATGAGCCTCCCGGATGAGTTATTTGCATGGTGTGCCCTGTGCATCGCTGCCAGGCATCAGTTCGAACTTGTAACCAAATCCCTTTGCGTTGTCGATATACCGCAGGAATTCAGGACAAAATTTGTAGAGAGTGCTTTGCGCGATCGCTTCCCGAAAGCTCGCCTCTAAATGGAAACGATTGACGTACAAGTCGATCACCGACTCCCTATGCTCCTCGTCGCGCACGGGAATGGCGCAGCCGCGCATCTGCACGCCGCGAATCTCTTCCCAATGCTCGGTCGAGTGATAGATCGTGATCGAGGCCCTGGAATCCCTCTCCAGATTCCTGCTGTGTACGGTTGTGCCGGACGAGATCCAGTAGAGAGCAAGCGCTTCATCCGCGATGTAGAACAACGGAGCGATGCTTGCGCCACCAGACTCATCCGCCGTGGCAAGCGCCAGCGTGCTTTCCGTTCGCAGCAGAGTCGTTACCAGATCGAGCTGGCTTGTCTCCTCGAGCATCGCTTACTCCTTAGGATCAGGGGAGGAGTGGCCGCCGCTAAGCTGCCCCACCTTGGCAAACTCCGCGCGAGCCTTATCGGTTAAGCCCAATCTCTTATAGATCTGCCCCAGTTGAAAGTGCAGTCCCGCCGTGCCCGGAGAAAGCTCCACCGCCGTCTCCATCTCCGCACGAGCCTTGTCCAGCTGCTCCTGCTTGAGATAGAGACGCCCCAGCTGCTCATGCACCTTCGTCTCTTTGGGTGCGAGCACCTGGGCCCGTACGAGCAAGGGCAGCGCTTCTGCCAGTTGATCGCGATTCACCAGAACAATCGCAAGATTGATGAGGGGTTGTTCGCTGGGGTTGTCGGAGTTCTCCTGCCACGCAATCGCTTGACGGTAGGCAGCAATGGCATCGTCGTTACGATTCAAACCCTCCAGCGCCAAGCCAAGATTATTCTCTGCCTTCACGCTGCGCGGCAATAATTGAAGCGACTTCTGAAAGCATTCGATCGATTCCTGAAAACGGTTTTGCGTGTATTTGATGCGCCCCATTTCGTACCACGACTCGGGATCGCTTCCCTTCCAGGCCAGCGATTGCGCCATCCATTTGGAGGCGTCCTCGTAGTCGTTCAGCAGTACATAGTCGAGGGCGACAATCCTCAGGTCATCCGCTGTTGGCGTGCGCAGCCTGGCTGACTTGGTGTACTCGTCCAGGGAGGCTTGCGCCTTTGCCTCATGAAACAGAACAAAGGCGAGCAGCGTGTGCGCCTCTGGCGAATCCGGCTTCTGCACCAGGTATTCGTGTAACGCTCCCTCTGCGTTCGAATACTTCCCGCCAGAAATAAGCGTGCGGATGTTCAGCAGGCCAGCATCTAAAGTTGGCGACGGTTGCGCATTCGCCATGGCAACGCCCTGCGGCGCAAAGAAGATGCAGGGAATGGAGAGAACTATGCCGAGCGGCCATGAGAGCCGCCACCGAAGAGTACGCTTCCTCTGTCCTGACCTCAAAACCGATTGCCACCCCATAGCATGCAGCATGCCGCCCAGATTTTCCTCTGGATCAGTATAGGTGTCCGCTGAGGATTGTGCCTCCCCACTACGAGGCATGAAGCTGTAGGCAATCTCGAACTCCGCAGACTGAATCCTGCAGACTAAACTCTGCAAGCCGACCTCCGCAGACCGGGGGAATTGCCATTTCGAGTCGTGCGAGCGATACTTTCTAAAGCTCAGCGATTTTGGGCGGGAGTAGTTCAGTGGTAGAACGCCAGCTTCCCAAGCTGGATGTCGCCGGTTCAATCCCGGTCTCCCGCTCCATAGAATCAGAAATTTACAAAGATTCTTCCTCACCTTCAGAGGGTCATAATCTCGGAGACTCAGACTTCTTAGATGACGTGGAGGAGTAACAGCAGAACCACGATGACCAGGATCAGTCCAATTCCACCACTCGGGTAATATCCCCAGTTGCGGCTATACGGCCATGATGGAAAGGCCCCGATCAGCACCAGCAGCAGCACGACAATCAAAATCGTTATCATTCGTCTTCCTCCGCACTCCGGCTACACACTCCCTTGAGTGGATGCCGTTCCCACTGCCACAAGATGCCCTCATTCCGCATCGACGCAGGCAATTCCCTGCCTCACTTGGCGGATAACTCTCGAGCCCGGTTGAAGATTGCTGCGAACATCGGCCGTGTCAACCGGCCTGTGTTCGTGTTTTGCAGCGAGGGGTGATAACTGGCCAAGAGCCACCTGCCATCGGGAAACACATACTCGGCTCCATGCGAAAAGGTGAAGGCGGAGCGCCGCGCAATCTCTCCGGCTCGAACCAGAAACTTCAGGTAGGCATGGAAGGCGATTTGCCCCAGGCAAACCACTACGCGCAGTGTGGAGAGCAGAGCAATCTCCTCGTCCAGGTAACTGGAGCAATTGGCGATCTCTTCCGGCAAAGGCTTGTTTCCAGGGGGTGCGCAGCGAACCGTGGCGCTGATCCAGAGGTCGCGCAGCTTCATTCCATCGTCGCGGGATGTAGCCTTCGGCTGCGAAGCATAGCCCGTCTCATAGAGCACCGGATACAGGAAGTCTCCTGAGCCATCCCCGGTAAAGGGCCGGCCGGTGCGGTTGGAACCATGTGCCCCCGGCGCGAGGCCCAGAATCATCACTCGCGCCCGCGTGTCTCCGAACGAAGGAACCGGACGTCCCCAATAGTCCCAGTCCCTGTAGGCCTTCTTCTTTACCGCGGCGATGTGCTGGCAGTACTCACGCAGGCGGGGGCAACGTTCGCAGGCGATAATGTGCTGGTTCAACTCCTCCAATGTGCGCGGAGCGGCGTTGACAGTACCCCGGGATTTTGCGGCCATGGGCTGATTCTATCGTTCCCTTCCCAGCAGATGCGGCATTCCGTTCTGACGCGTAGAATTAGGTCGATTTTCCAGCGCTGCTTCCCGGGAGCTACTTTTTGTTCTCCGGGTAAACGTCCCGCATTACGGGATATACCTCACACACGAAGGACAAGAACCATGCGCATGAGCTTCATCCGCACACAAATTGTTGTTGCCCTGGCAGCAGCCACCCTGTTCACCGTCGGCTGCACACAAACCCCACCTCCCACGAAACCGGCAACTTCTCCCCTTGCCCTCGCCGAGCCCATGGAGATGGGCGGCCAGAAGATCGTGAAGTTAGAGCGCAAGCCTACCTCGAATGGCACCAAGCCCGAATTTCTGAGTGCGACGATCCTGCCCGGACGAGGCATGAACCTCTACCAGATCAAGGCGAGCATCCCTGGCAAAGGAGAGGTCGAGGTCTTTACCTCGCCTTCCCTGGCGGAAGCTGCCACCATCCTGAACGGAAATGAAGCCGACGAAAATGGCAACAAGAGCTTCAGTCTTGGGGGAGCCTTTCTTGTCCCCTACCCCAACCGTATTCGCGGACCGCTCTCGGCAGACGGCAAGACGATAACCACCTCCTGGCACGGCAAGACAATCACTCTGCCTGCCAACTGGAAGGGCAAGCTCCCCGGTGCGGAGCCGCATGCCATGCATGGCCTGATCCTTGCCGACAAGACAGAGGACGTGCAGATCAGCCCGGATGGCTCCACTGTTACCGGCGTCATCCATGCCGGCAACTTTGGTGGGCACTGGCTCTCGGAGACGGATCTGAACTTCTCCATCGTGCTCAAAGACGATACGGTCGAGACCACCATCACGGCGAAGAACGTTGGCAAGGAGCCGGAGCCGATGGCCATTGGCTGGCATCCCTACTTCAACCTGCCCAGCGGAGACCGCAAGCAGGCTCGCCTGCATATTCCCGCCGACGTTTATGCACAGGTCAACAACTACGACGACGTCTTTCCTACCGGAAAGCTGATCCCCGTCAAAGGCACTCCCTATGACTTCAACGCCCCCGACGGCAAAGCTCTGGATGATCAGTTTCTCGACGACAACTTTGCTCATCTGAAGTGGGCCAACGGTCAGGCGACTGTGGATGTTATCGATCCGGCTGCCAGCTATGGCATCCACATTCAAGGGCTCTCGAAAGAGATCAAGACCATCCAGGTCTATGCACCGAAGGAGAAATCCTTCATCGCGGTCGAGGAGCAGTACAACTTCGGCGACCCGTTCAGCAAGGTCTGGAAGGGAATGGACACCGGCATGGTTACACTTAAGCCCGGCCAATCCACCAGTTGGAAGGTTCGCCTGCAACTCTTCACTCCGGCGAAGTAACCTCTCGGACAGCGGGGAGGCAAGCCGGTCGATCGGCTCCTCCCCCTGCCATTCGCTCCATCCTTCGATCTTCCAGCCGCTCCCTCCGGCAACCCATCCATTCCCCCATCGATGGGCAGATACATTCCGGGCGGGTTCTCCTTTGAAATGCGCGGTTTCACCCCGGTTTCCCTCAGGCTGCGGTTTGACCCTCTTCCCAAAGCCACTTACCATGGGTAATAGACCGCCCAACCCGCATCTCTCTCGTGATGCGGCCCACGCGCCGCGATGCAAATTCTCAAAAGGTTGGGCGCGCGCATCTGGAAGGCACACGTTGAGCTCAACTGAAACTCTCGATACAACACCAAATCCCGAACCTACCCCCAATGCTGAAGCGGAGCACCAGGCTGCTCACTCTCATGAGGGTCACGAGCACGAAGGCCATGACCACCAGCACTCGCATGGTCCGGTGCTCAACCCCGATTGCACCCGCGAAGTCGATATCGAAGTCCCCGCGGACGAAGTCAGCAAGACCTTCCGCAGCGTGACCAAGCGCTATCAGAAGATGGCACGCATCCCCGGCTTTCGCGCCGGCAAGGTTCCGGAGTCGCTGATTCGCACCCGCTTTGCCGATCAGATCCGGCAGGACGTCATGGAAGCCCTGGTACCGGATCGCTTCCGCGCAATCGTCGAGAAGGAAAAATTTCAGCCCGTCTCGCAGCCGCAGGTTACCTCGCTAACCGTGGTCGATGGCGAGCCCATCCACTGCAAGGCTGCTTTTGAGGTATTGCCAACCTTCTCCGTCGAGGGCTATCAGGATGTGAAGATTGCCAAGCCGGAGACGGAGTTGACCGAAGAGGAGTATCAGACGGAGCTCGAGCGGCTGCGTGACTCACGCGCCACCATGGAACCGGTATCCGAGGACCGCGCCCTGGTCGATGGCGATTGGACCCAGATCTCCTTCCACGGAGACTTCAAGCCGGCGGGCGATGAACAGCCTGCAACCCCGGCCGAGCCGGTCAAGGGCGAGGACGTCGTAATTGAGGTTGGCGGCAAGAATACGCTTCCGTCCTTCAACGACGCGCTCCGCGGAGCCAAGCCCGGACAGGAGCTGAAGTTCGAGGTTACCTACCCCGAGGACTTCGGAGAGCAGAACCTGGCGGGCAAGACCGTTGCCTACGACGTCGAGGTGAAGGCAATCAAGAAGCGGATTCTCCCCGAGTTGAATGATGATTTCGCCAAGGAACTCGGCGAGTATGAGACCTGGGATGCCTTCGCCGAGAAGTTCCGCGAGCACATGGCAAATGAGAAGCGTCGCCGCCTGGAAGCCGAAGCGAAGGACAAGATGATCGAAGCGCTCATCGCCAAATTCGACTTTCCGGTTCCCGAGACCCTCATCCAGCAGCAGGTGGACGCGCGGCTCGATCGTGGTCTTCGCGCCCTTGCCCAGCAGGGAATGCGCGCCGAGGACATGCGCAAGCTTGACTTCAACCGCCTGCGGGAGGCTCAGCATGACTCCGCCCGCAACGAGGTCAAGGGCTCAATGGTCCTGGATCGCATTGCGGACGAAGAAAAGATTGAGGTTACCCCCGAAGATGTCGAGCAGGAGTTGCAGATCCTCTCCTTGCAGACGCGCGAACCCGTGGAAAGCCTGCGCACGCGTTTGACGGAAGACGGCAGCCTCGCTAGAATCCGGGAACAACTACGAAGAGAAAAGACAGGAAACACACTCTACGACAGGTTGGTGTCTTAGGGTTGCAGAAGCGCGTATTTGCCTGAGCAGGCCCAGAATTACGGCCTGCTCCTGACTCCACGTTATCCGCCGGGGCGGTCGGCTCCGGAGAGCGAGAGTAAGAGAAGATGGCATTAGTCCCCATGGTGATTGAGCAGACGAGCCGAGGCGAACGCGCCTACGACATTTACTCCCGCCTGCTCCGCGATAACATCATTTTTCTGGGCACCCCGATTGACGATCAGGTCGCCAATCTCATCATTGCTCAAATGCTGTTTCTCTCCGGCGAAGATCCGGAAAAGGATCTTCAGCTCTACATCAACTCGCCAGGCGGATCCATCACGGCGGGCCTGGCGATTTACGATACCATGCAGTTCATCAAGAACGACGTTGTGACCTACTGCATCGGTCAGGCGGCCAGCATGGGAGCCTTCCTGTTGATGTCGGGAACGCAGGGAAAGCGCTTTGCTCTCCCTAATTCCCGCATCCTGATCCACCAGCCCTCGATGGGAGGACTCTCCGGTCAGGCGACAGACATCGATATCCATGCTCGCGAGATTCTTCGCATTCGCGAAATCACCAACCGCCTGATGTCCAAGCACACCGGGCAATCGCTCGAAAGAATTGAACGGGACGTGGAGCGCGATTTCATCATGAATGCCCCGCAAGCCAAGGAATACGGCATCATCGACGAAATCATCGACCGGCCCCGCACCTGATCTTAAAGAAAAGAACAAATGGGACCAAAGGAGTTGCAGCATGAAAACGCGCACGGGATCTGACGACACACTACGGTGCTCGTTCTGCCATAAATCGCAGGACGCCGTAGCCAAATTAATCTCATCGCCCAGCGATTATCCACGTGCCTACATCTGCGATGAGTGCGTCGCCGTCTGCAACTCCATTTTGGAAGATGATCGCACCGAGACGCAGCCGGGCGCTGCGCCCACCCACCTGCCCAAGCCGCAGGAGGTAAAAGCGTTTCTCGACGAGTACGTCATTGGCCAGGAGCAGACCAAGAAGAAGCTGGCGGTCGCTGTTTACAACCATTACAAGCGCATCCAGATGAACCGCACACGCGGCAACGATGTGGAGCTTTCCAAGTCCAACATCCTGCTGGTCGGCCCTACGGGCAGCGGAAAGACCCTTCTCGCCCACACGCTGGCCAAGATGCTCGATGTGCCCTTTGCCATCGTCGACGCCACTACCCTGACTGAGGCAGGCTATGTAGGCGAAGACGTGGAAAACATCATCCTCAAGCTGCTGCAGGCAGCCGACGGCGATGTGGCACGCGCCCAGACAGGCATCATCTACATCGACGAAATCGACAAGATCGGCCGCAAGGACGAGAATCCTTCGATCACCCGCGACGTCTCCGGCGAAGGAGTGCAGCAGGCTCTTCTGAAGATTCTCGAAGGCACCGTCGCCAACGTTCCCCCGCAAGGCGGACGAAAGCACCCCCATCAGGAATTTACGCCGGTCGATACCACCAACATCCTCTTCATCTGCGGAGGAGCATTCGTGGGGCTGGAGAAGGCCATCGCCCGCCGCATCGGCAAGAAGGCCCTCGGCTTCAAGGCTCTCTCCGAGAAGGAGACAGTGGAGGCCGCTTCGGCCCGCAATCAGCGCGACGCGGAGCTGCTCCGCCAGGCGCAGCCCCAGGACCTCATCAAGTTCGGTTTGATCCCCGAATTTGTAGGCCGTCTGCCCGTGATCGGCATCCTCGACGAGCTGGACGAAGTGGCCCTGGTTGAAATCCTGACCAAACCGCGTAATGCAATCATCAAGCAGTACCAGCGGCTCTTCGAATACGAAGATGTGCAGCTTACCTTTACCGAAGAGGCTGCGCGAGCCATCGCCCGCGAGGCCCTGGCCCGCAAGGTAGGAGCACGCGGGTTGCGCATGATCCTGGAAGAACTGATGCTCGACCTGATGTACAACTTGCCGAGCAGCAAGAAGGTCAAGGAACTCGAGATCACCGCTGAGATGGTGGCCAAACGTGACCTTTCCGTTACCGTTCTGGAGAAGGCTGGTTAGGAAAAGACTGGTTCAAAAAAGTCTGGTTCAGCACCGGCATTGTTCGCCAAGCCTGGGATTCATGTTTTGTTTCTCCACTCTCCCTCTATGACAGCGAGCGAGAGCGGAGTAGCGTATGAAATACTTCTTTCTTTATGAGTTACGTTTCGTGCCGAGGACCCCGCATCGAGATAGCCCCTGATACATCTAAAATGGAAAGCGAAAGGGAAACGGCGTGACACAGGCCAAAGAAGCACGAGAGAAAAACGACATTCGAAAGCTTCCCATGATGCCCATTCGGGACATGGTGATCTTTCCCTATATGATGCCGCCCTTCGTGGTTGGCCGGGAATCCAGCGTTCGCGCGCTCGAAGAAGCTCTCGCCGGAGATCGCAAGATTTTTCTCGCGACCCAGCATGATGCCGGCGTCGATGATCCCCACCCCGAAGACATCTACAACGTAGGCACCATCGGAAACATCGTGCAGAGCGTCAAGATGCCTGATGGAAACATCAAGGTTCTGGTGGAGGGTCTGGAGCGCGCCAAGGCGCTGAACATCTCCGACTCCGATGGCTTCTTCGTGGCTACGGTGCGCGTGAGCACTGTCCAGTTGGAGATGACTCCGCAGGTCGAGCAGTTAATGCAGCGCGTCACCTCTCTTTTTGAGCAGTACGTCAAGCTGCAGCAGTCCCTGAACTACGAGACCATGATTGCCGCCGTTCGCATGGACGAGCCGGCGAAGCTCTCGGATACCATCGCGGCCAATCTCCAGCTCTCGATTGAAGAGAAGCAGGAACTGCTCGATATCTTCGACCCCGCCGAGCGGCTCGCGCGAGTTGCCGACGTGCTCGACATGGAGATCGAAAAGCTCAACATGGACCGCAGCATCCAGTCCCGCGTGAAGCGGCAAATGGAGCGCGCGCAAAAAGAGTACTACCTCAACGAAAAGATCAAGGCCATCCAGAAGGAACTGGGCCGCGGCGAAAAGAGCGAATTCGACGAACTGAAGAAGAAGATCGAGCTCGCCGGCATGCCGAAGGACGTCTTTGAAAAAGCCATCCTTGAGCTGAAGAAGCTCGAAGCCATGCCGCCCATGTCCGCGGAATCGACTGTCTCGCGCAATTACCTCGACTGGCTCCTCGCCGTGCCGTGGAAAAAGAAGTCCAAAGAGACGCGCAGCATCGATCATGCGGAAAAGGTCCTGAATGAGGATCACTACGGCCTGGAGAAGATCAAGGAGCGCATCCTGGAGTTCCTCGCCGTGCGGCAGTTGGTCAAGAATCCCAAGGGTTCCATCCTCTGCTTCGTTGGCCCTCCAGGCGTCGGAAAAACCTCGCTCGGCATGTCCATCGCCAAGGCCACTGGACGCAAATTTGTCCGTATGTCGCTCGGTGGAGTGCGCGACGAAGCCGAAATCCGTGGTCATCGCCGCACCTATATCGGGGCGCTCCCCGGCCAGATTATCCAGTCCATGAAGAAGGCTGGCACGCGGAATCCCGTCTTCATGCTCGACGAAGTCGATAAGATGGCCTCCGATTTTCGTGGCGACCCCGCATCGGCATTGCTGGAAGTCCTTGATCCGGAGCAGAACACCAGCTTCCAGGATCACTACCTCGACGTGGAGTACGATCTGTCGCAGGTTCTCTTCGTGGCAACGGCAAATGTGCTGCACACGATCCCCGGCCCGCTGCAGGACCGCATGGAGATCCTGCGCCTGCATGGCTACACGGAGGCGGAGAAGCTGGAGATCGCCAAGCAGTACCTGGTGAAAAAGCAGCGCGAAGCTACTGGCCTCAGCGACAAGAACATCGTCTTCACCGACGATGCCATCGTGGAGGTCATTCGCTCCTACACTCGCGAGGCGGGCGTGCGAAATCTGGAGCGCGAGATCGGCAACATCTGCCGCAAAGTGGTTCGCCGGGTCATCAAGAACGGACTGAAGCATAAGGAAGAGATCACCGCGGAAAATGTCTCGTCGTTTCTCGGAGTGGCTAAATTCCGCGACTCGCAGGTTCACGAGAAGAGCGAAGTCGGCCTGGTCACGGGTCTGGCATGGACAGAGATGGGGGGCAGCATTCTCTCCACCGAAGTGCAGGTCCTCGATGGCAAGGGCAAGCTGACTCTGACCGGGCAACTCGGCGATGTCATGCAGGAGTCGGCTCAAGCCGCGCTCTCCTACATCCGCAGCCGCTCGCAGCATCTTGGCCTGCCCAAAGATTTCTATCGCAATGTGGACATCCACATCCACGTGCCGGAAGGCGCCATCCCCAAGGATGGCCCCTCTGCCGGCATTACCCTGGCCACCGGCCTGGCCAGCGCCCTCACCAAAATTGCTGTGCGGCGCGATCTGGCCATGACCGGCGAGATCACCCTGCGAGGAAAGGTCCTTCCCATCGGCGGTTTGAAGGAGAAACTGCTGGCGGCGCATCGTGCCGGCATCTTTGAAGCGATTCTGCCGCGCGAGAACGAAAAGGATCTGGCGGATCTGCCGGAGAATCTCAAGAGCGCGATGAAGCTGCACTTCGTCGATCAGATGGACGAGGTACTGAAGATCGCTCTGGAGGCTCCGCTGCCCGAGCTGAAAGAGGAGGCGCCGGCGATTCTTGCCGCTGTTCCTCCTCCGCCTTCGCCGGAGCCGCGCGCCCACCAGTAACCACAGACCGGTATGCGTTGCCAGGCCTGTCCTGCACCGCATACCGGTTTTCCCTTCTCAGGCCTGATTCACCACGCAGCTATGCGGATGAGTGCCTGGATCGATAGCAGCCCGTATACTGAAACAGTCCCCATGCGCCTCTTCCCACGCTTTCTGCTTTCCGCGATGTCTCCCGAGCAGTTCCCGCCGTCCTCCGTTCCGGAGTTCGCCTTTCTTGGCCGTTCCAATGTCGGCAAATCGAGCCTGATTAACGCGCTCCTCGGCTCAAAGGAAGCGAAGGTCTCCTCGACTCCCGGGCGCACGCGCGCCATCAACTTCTTTGCCCTCTGCAGCACGCCGCAAAAGCAGGTTCCACGCTTCCTCTTTGCTGATCTGCCCGGCTATGGATACGCAAAAATCTCAAAGTCGATCTCTGCAGAGTGGCCCAAATTCATCGAGCCGTACCTCGCTGGCCGTGCTCCACTCACCATGTGCATCTGCCTGGTCGACAGCAATATCCCCCCGCAGCCAAGCGATGCGCAACTGATCAGCTACCTGCAATCGACGGGAAGAAGATATCTTGTTGTCGCCACCAAATCGGACAAGCTCTCCGGCAATGAGCGAACCAAGGCTTACAAGGAACTGAAGACTGGCCTGGATGTCGAAACCATCCTGATGATCTCCGCCAAGACTGGCGCGGGCATGAAGGAGCTATGGTCGGCCATTGAGGATGCAGCCGGCGAGACCTCGCCGGACTGAAAGGCTGCGGCTTGCAGCCCTGATCTAGCGTGCGAGAGTGAGCCGCTCTTCGCCGCTGTGAAATTCGACCGTCACCGCAGTCTCGATCCTGCCTTCCCCGAGCTTACCTTCACGGAGCAGCACTCGAATCGCAGCTAGAAATGATTCAGTCTCCCGATCCGTCATCTCGACGTACCGCTGCGTGAGAGCACGCCGCCCCAGGTAGCGCGGAGCCAACCGCAGCCAGCGGCAGCGCAATTCGTCTCCCAGCACATCGGCGGCAGCCGCATCGACCTTTGGCAACCACAGCGCAGGAAGCTCTGCAACACTCCAGCGAACTCCCTCCCGGCCCGGCGCTGCCTGCACCGGCGATACCGGCAACTCCACCGCCCCACGCTGCAACAGCAGAGCCGTTTCCTCCCCGCTCCCCGCCACATCCTGAGCGGTCAGTGCCAGGATGTCTGGCTGGACCCCGCGCGCCGCAATCTCCCGCATCGTCTCATCCAGCGGTTGCTCAAGGCATACCGATACAGGCTGCTTCTTGCGGATCTCGTTTTTCAGAATCCGCAGAGCCTCGTCGAGAGCATTCACCAGAAAGTCACAGACACCGTTACGAACTGCGAGCTTGAGCTGCTCCGTATTCGCGGTGATTCCCAGCGAGGCGGCTCCGGCGATGCTTGCCGCCAGCGCGCACGCGGAACCGTACTCGTCTGCGTCGCCGTAGAGCAGCATGCGACCGCCGAGAGATGTGCCCGTCGCTGCATTCAGCTTTTTCGCCGCGAGCCGATGCAGCGCGATATAACGTTCGTACACCAGCGCCGCGTCGAGCGAAGGAATCATGGGAGAGACTGCCGGTTTCACCAGCTGGAGTAGGGTTCCCCGTTGCTTGACACTTCCTGGGAGCCGCTGTGCACGTCATCGATGCCGGGATCAGTCTGGTCCAGGGTATGCAGCGTGTCGGTCGTCTCCGCCACCCACGTAGTGCTGCTGCGTGTCATCGGATCCACCGGCAGCGATTTGAGATATCCCGCCTGCACCAGGTCGTCGAGGGATTGCGGAGCCTTCTCTTTGTCCACCGTGTAGGCGTCGATCGCCTGGCGCATCACATGCAGATCTTCTTTGAGGACCGCTTCTTTCGCGCCCTTCAGCGACGACAGGTAATTCGGGACGGCAATCGCCATCAGGACCCCGATGATGAGCATGACAATCATCAGCTCAACCAGCGTGAATCCCGCCGCGGCCCGCTCCGATGCGCGGATGCGCTTCCAGCTTCGCAGCATGTTGCCGCGGGCCCTGCGGAGCGAATTGTCGTGAGTGCTGCTCAAACGTCTCACCATTCCGAGTATTTCGTTCCATCAATTGCTGTACCCGTAGACTTCGAGTACACGTCAAACACGTTCTGCCCGCCCCATGACTCGCTCTTGGGGTCATCCTGCATGGAGCGTTCCCCCCACTCCGTCTTGCCCGTCATCGGGTCCACCGGGATGCGCCGCAGGAATTTCACCTTCTTGCCCTGCACATCCACCCCATTCACCAGCGTATCCAGGTCGGGAGGATAGCCGTTGCTGTCCACTTTAGTCTGGAAGCCGCCGCGATCCGCCGCATCCTTGTAGTGATCGATGGCGTCCCGCATCTGCCAAAGGTCATAGCGCAGCTCGCGCTCTTTCTCCCGTTGCACCCGGAAGCGTGCAATGGGCACAGCGGCGGTTGCGAGCACGGCGAGGATGGCAACCGTAACAATCAGCTCTACCAACGATAGCCCGGACTCAGGATCGTTCTGTTGCATCGGCTGCATCTTGAGTTCCCTACTGCACATGCACCACGGCCTGCGAGCCGACCGCGGGGATGGACTGCTGGGTGCTGTTTTTCGCTCCCGGACGGGTGATGGCGATCGTGGCATCGCCCGGCGCCTTTGCCTGGAACGTGAGCACACAGATTGAACCCACTCCGGTCACCCCAGCCACACCGGGCGGCCGTGAAGCGGAGATGGTCAGGCCACCCGCTCCGTCATCGCGATGTACCAGCGCTACCGCCTGCCCATCACGCCCCAGCAGATTGCCGGAATCCACGTTGGTCAGGATCAGCCGGTTTGCGTCGTACTGAATCTGCATCGGCACCGAGTAGATATCCTGCCCGCCCGAGAGATTCACCGCAACCTGGAAAGTCGCATTCAACTTCTGCGTGCTCTGCGCCGGAGTCACCTGCAAGTTGACGGTACTCGGGTTTGGAGGCGGATTTGCAGGCGCCGCCGCACTTGGAGGCACTGCATTTTGCCCAGCCGCTGCGGGAGTCCCTGCAGGTTCCCCCTGATTCAACTGGTTCACAGGCGCATTCGCAGGGGCTGGCGCGGGCTTATTCACCGGCGGAGCCAGTGCCGCGGGGATCTCCGACGGCTGGATGCGGCGTATCTCCACCGATGTACCCGTCCCGCTGTCAACACTCTGCAGGTTCATCGCACTTAGCTGGGACGCGCGAACCACATGCGGAATCAGTAGGAAGACGATCTCGTCGTTCTGAACCTCGTGGCTCTGCGAAGAGAAGAAATACTTCAGCAGCGGAACCTCTCCCAGCCCTGGAGTACCGTTGGAGCTCCGCGTGTCCTGTTTGCTGATGATGCCGCCCACGATGTTGGCTTCACCCTCGCGCAGACGAATGACCTGCTCAATCTTGCGCTGGCTGATGATCGGCTCGGTTACGCCGCTGATCGTGACGTTGCCGTTCTGCGAGGAGACCTCAATGGCAAGTTTCAGCGTGATGTCGCGGTCATAGTGCACAGTCGGCGTCATATCCACGTTTACGCCGACGTCCAGGTATTGAAATTGCGTCTGCACTGCGCTCACGCCGATGCCCGAGGAAACGCCATTCGAAAACGATCCGGTTGCGATCGGAATTCGCGAACCGATCTTGAGCGTTGCCTTCTGGTTATCGGTGGCGCGAATCCGCGGATTCTGCAGAATGCGTGTATTCGAGTCGGAGAGCAGCAGGTTTGCCGTCGCCTGGCCAATCGTCACTGCAAAGTTGTTTGCATTCAGATTCGCCAGCGTGTTCAGCGTGAGATTCCCGGTGCTGCTGGTGGTGGAGGTGCTGGTCGTGCCAGTCCCCGTCGTGTTGCTTGAGGTATTGGAGGTATTCCCCTGCAGGGCGACGGTCGCCGTACCAGGCAGAGCAATGCCGATGTTGCGCAGTTTGTCGCGGCTCACTTCCAGCACGGCGAGATCGACCACAACCTCCGGCCTTGCCTTATCAAGATCGCTGATGAGCTTCTGCGCCAGCAGCAGCTCGTCCGGGGTCGCGCGCATGACGATCGCATTCTGGCTGGGCACGCCATACAGTTTGGCATTCGCCAGCACGTTGCGCAGCGCGGTCTGGATATCGTTCAGATCGTTTGCCTGGGCAGCGTTCGACAAGTAGAAGGTCTGTACCGCCTGCTCATCCAGTTCAGTGCGCTTGGCACGGGTATTTTGCGCCACAAAAATGGTATTCGCGGTTACCGGACGCCAGAAAGTTCCCGATACCGTTCCGACAATCCGGAGCGCGTCAAAGAGCGAGACATTGGTCAGGTCGATCTGGACTCGCTTTGAGTTGTACTCCGGATCGAACAGGACATTCACGCCCGAGGCTTTCCCCACCGTCTGGTAAACAATCTTGCTGTCTTCCGACATGTGCAGGGTGATGGGATCGTTGGAGATCGGCTTGAGCTCCACGGGTCCCGCAACTTCGCTCAGCGCTGCACCGGCATTCTTCTGCACCGACGACTCGCCCACACTGGAGGCCGCAGCCGTGCCGCTGCGCCGCCGCACCTCATCGATATCCTGCTTGGCAATTTCGTCGCTGGGATCGATCTCGAGCGCGCGCATGAACTCGGTCAGCGCTCCCGGGTCGTCCCCCTGTGCGCTCAGCTTCTCGCCCAGATGCACGTGATAGGCCGCAGCGGACAGCCTGAGGCGGTAATAGGAGGTCTTGTAGCGCAGGTCCTTGGGGTTCTGCTGGTATGCCTTGTAGAAGAACTCATACGCGGCTGGAATATCTTCCCGCGCCTCGGCCCGCTGGCCCTGTTTATAGAGCGAACCGGCAGACTCGGCGTGCGCATAGAAAACTGCAGCGCCAGTTGTCAGCGAACACACAGCCGCCAGCATGGCCCATTTCTGCAAGGGGAGACGAATTTGATGAAGGATTCGGTGGTTCATCGAGCTCCAGAGTGGCAGGCTAAATCCTGGGAGAGCACTGGTTTCCCCCGGAAAACCGGCGAGTCAGCGCACTCTGCTTCTAACGCAAATGGGATACCAAGTGAAACCCGAGCGCCAGGCAAAGCGATCCATTTGCTTGCCCAATGTGGGGCGATTATAACATCGCGGCCATGCAGAATGTGCTGATTCGAACCGCTCCCGCCGCTGCGTGCTAGCATGGAAGTTCGGACAGTATGCCACGCCAATCCAGCCATTCGACGGAACAATCTCCACAGAAAACCAAGCCACGGGATCCGGTTGCCGCCGGCAACCGGGACGCTGCCGTCAATCGTGCCGCAAGCCATAACTACTTCCTGCTGGAGAAATTTGAGGCGGGAGTAGCCCTGCGCGGGACCGAAGTTAAGTCCATCCGTGAAGGCAAAGCCAATCTCAAGGACGCCTACGGCATCATCAACAACGGCGAGGCTTTTTTGCTGAACGTCCACATCGGCCCCTATTCGCACGGCAATATCTCCAATCACGATGCCACACGAACCCGCAAACTGCTATTGCATCGTGAGGAACTACGTAAGCTACTGATGAAGACGCAGGCCAAAGGCCATACGCTCATCCCCACCCGGCTCTATTTCAAGCACGGCAGGGTGAAGTGCGAACTTGCCCTGGCCAAGGGCAAGCAGGACTGGGACAAGCGCGAAACCGAACGCCGCCGCGAAGCCGACAAGGAAGCGCGTGCCGCCATCGCCCGCAGCAAGGGCAAGATGGACCGGTAAAGATTCGAACACAGGGGTAAAAATGAAGACAGAACTGCTGCAAAATGAAGCGGCCACGACCACGACAGAGCTTCTGGTCGCATTCGCCGCCGACCAATCGACCTCGAAAGATCCCAATGCCAAGGCTGAACCCGCCCTTCTTACAGAGGAAGCGGCCCTGCTGAAAGCAGCACAAGCTGTTCTCGCCAGCGGCGAGTTCAAAGCGGCAAGCTGTGAGACTGTCCTACTGCACGCTCCCGCCGGCCTGAAGGCTGCCCGCCTGCTGATCGTAGGCCTGGGCAAGCAGGCAAAGGTCACCGTCAACGATCTCCGCAAAGGCGCGGGTACGGCCGTTCGCTTTGCCAAGCCACGGGGCATCCGCGAGCTGGCGATCGCACTCCCGGCTGGCGACGCATTTCCCGCCCAGGCCACAACGCGCGCCGCTGTAGAAGGAGCCTTTGTCGGCGACTTCGATCCGGACGTCTATAAGTCCGACCGCAAGGACCAGAGCATTCAGTCGCTCACTATCCTTTCCCCCAAGGGAGCGGATCAGGCGCAGGCATCAGCCGGATACGCCGAAGGCGTCATTGTTGGCGAGTCGCAGAATTTTACCCGCAGCATGGTCAACGAACCCGGCAACCGGATGACGCCGACAATCCTCGCCCAGCGTGCCGTCGCCATGTGCAAGGAAGCCGGCCTGAAGTGCGAGGTATACAGCACGGAGAAACTGCACGAGCTGAAGATGGGAGCCTTCTGGGCCGTCGCCCAGGGCTCGGACGAGCCTCCAGCCTTGATCGTCATGACCTACGAGCCTCAGGGCGCGCCCGCCGAACCCGTACTCGGACTCGTCGGCAAGGGCATCACCTTCGACTCCGGCGGCATCTCCCTCAAGCCGGGCGATGGCATGGAGAAGATGAAGTACGACATGGCCGGCGGAGCCTCCATGATCGGCGCCATGCGCGCCATCGCTGCGCTGAAGCCAAAGGTCAAGGTGGTCGCCGTTGTCTGCGCCACGGAGAACATGCCCTCCGGCAAGGCATATAAGCCCGGCGATGTCGTGATCGCGATGTCCGGCAAGGCAATTGAAGTCATCAATACCGATGCCGAGGGACGTATGGTTCTGGCGGACGGCCTGGCCTACGCGAAGAAACTTGGCGCCACCCACCTGCTCGACGCTGCAACCCTGACCGGCGCATGCGTCGTTGCACTGGCAAGCATCAACGCCGGAGTCTTCTCCAATGACGACGAGGCCTACCAGCACTTCACCGATGCCCTGGCTGTCTCAGGCGAGCGTTTCTGGCGGCTCCCGGTCGAAGAAGAGTACCGCGATTTGATTCGCTCCAATATCGGCGACATTTTGAACACCGGAGGACGGTGGGGCGGAGCCATTACCGCAGCCATGTTCCTGAAGGAGTTTGCCGAGGATACGCCGTGGCTCCATCTCGATATCGCGGGCGTGGCATGGATGGAAGAGCAGAAGCCCTGGATTGCCAAGGGCCCCTCGGGAATCCCCGTCCGCAGCATCGTGGAATGGGTTCGCAGCTACGCCAAGTAGAGCTAAAAACTAAGTAGCAGCTAAATAACAAGGGCGTACCTCGATTTGGGTACGCCCTTGATTCATTGCCACGTATTCATTGGCAAATATTTATTGCCACGCCGCTCCAGCGTTCAGCCTGCCTACATCACTTCCGGAGCGGTCACGCCCATCCAGCCAAGCGCCTGAATCAATTCACGCTGCGCAATCGCAGCGGTGGCCAGCAGCAGTTGCTTCCTGGCCGGGTCCTCCTCCGTCAGGATGTGGTGGCGGTGGTAGAAGTTGTTGAATTCCTGCGCCAGTTGAAATGCGTGCTTCGCCAGGTAGGCGGGCTCGGCCGTGGCAATGCACTGCTCCACCAGCAGGGTTCGCTTGGCAGCCCTCACCCAGAGCGACCAGATGTCTTCCGCACCTTCGGCAGCCAGGTAGGCGTTCGCGCCCTCGGCACTAAACTCAGCCAACACCTCCTCGGGCGTCGTCCCGGCCTTGCGGAAGATGTTGCGCGCGCGCACGACCGCATACTGCACATATGGCCCGGTTTCACCTTCGAAGCTCAACGCATCCTTGAAGTCAAAGGCGATCACGGAATTGCGCGTGTACTTCAGCATGAAATAGCGCAAGGCTCCGACGGCAATCTCCTGCGCAATCTGGTTGCGCTCATCTTCTTCGCGCTCGGTCTGGCGGCTGTCCACTTCCCTCTTCGCGGCCTCCACCAGCTTGTCGATCAGATCATCTGCCTTGACTCCAAAGCCCTTGCGCCCGGAGACCTCGATGAATGGCCGGCTCCGGTCCGCCTCTGCCACCTGGTAGCCCAGTTCCGTGGCACAACGCGGCGTCAGCGCCACCATCTCGTAGGAGAAGTGCGTGTAGTGATCCGCCTCCGCTGTATAGCCCAGCCCACGCAGCGCTTCGATCACAATGCTTTGGGGATCGGACTGGCGGCTGTCGATTACGTTGTAGATCGCCTGAGCCCCGCCGAAATGCGGATGCTGCGCCTCACCGTGCTCGGCGGAGATCCAGCACTCGCGGTCGGCATAGGAGAAGAAGCGCAGATACCCGAAGTCGCGGCCCAGCAGCCCGAACTTCCACAGATGGTAGGCAATGTCCTTGCCTACATAGGTGACGGTGCCGTTGGAGCGCACGATCACCTTGGCGTCTTCATCGGGTCCGGCTTCGGCGTCGCCATTCCCGGCGAGTCCCTTCTCTTCCGCATCCGCGGTGGGCTCGCTGCGGTTACCCGCACGTTTCATCACCCAGCAACCCTTGTTCTTGCCTTCCGTCTCGTGGTAAAGCACGCCCTTTGCCTTGAGCTGCTCAAAGGCCAGTTCCCAGAACTTCAGGTGCAGAATCTCGCTCTCCCGCGGCAGAAAGTCGTACTCGATATCCAGCCGGAGCATGGTTTCCAGATGCCGCCGCAGCACAGCCGTGGAGAAGATCTCCGCGATTTCTGCGGTCTCGTTGCCGCCCTCTTCCAAAAGGTGCAGGGTGGCCAGCCGGATCTGCTTCTTCTGCTGCTTCTCCTCGTCGCTGCCCTCGTCATACCAGGCGGAAACGCGGGCATAGAGATCCCAGCAGTAATAGTCGATGCGTTCGCCGCGCGTTTGCAGCAGGGCCAGCAGCGCCTTCACCTCGTGAAAGGATAGCTTTTCCAGATGCTGCAATCCGACGACAACATCGGCCACCTGCACTCCAGTGTTGTCGATGTAGTTCTGCACATCTACTTTTTGTCCGGCCGCACGCAACAGGCGCACAAACGTGTCGCCAAGGATCGCGTTACGCAGGTGCCCGACGTGTGCCGCTTTATTGGGATTGATGCTGGTGTGCTCGACGAGCACGTGGGGGCCGCTGGCTGGAACCGTTGTTCCCTCCCGGGTGAAGGCCAATACAGCCGCAGCGCGATCGAGGTGAGCGTTGATGTAGCCTGCTCCCGCCACCTCAAACGAGGCAAAACCCGGCAGCGGCGCCAACTCTGCGACCAGCTCTTCGGCGATCTTTCGCGGAGCCTTCTTCAGCCGCCTGGCGAGCTCAAAGGCCACCGGCAGCGCATACTCGCCAAAGCGAATCTCCGGTGGCTGCTCGATGGCGAGGTTCGCCAATTCTATGCCGTACTTGCTCTTTAGAACGGAGCGAAGCCGCTCCAGAAGAATTTGCTGCTGCTTTAGATACACTTGGGAACACCCGCCCCGGCTGCGCGGCTAAGTCGTCGCGCGGAAATAGCTGATTTTGTTGCCGATTTTAACAGGTTTTTGGCTCGGGGCTTCCTCCCCTAGCGGTTTGACGCTCCCCCTTCCTACCCCTAAGATTGAAGTAGAAATCCGCGTCGCGCGAAGTACCTCCTAAAAGCTCATGCACAATCCAGGCAAGTTTTATCTCACTACGCCGATCTACTACGTCAATGCGCGGCCCCATCTCGGTCATACGTATACCACCGTCGTCTCCGATGCCATCTGTCGCCGCAAGCGGGCGCAGGGCTACGACACATGGTTCCTGACAGGAACGGACGAGCACGGCCAGAAGATCGAGCGATCCGCCCAGCTCGCCAACCGCACGCCGGCCGAGTTCGCCGCAGGTGTTTCCGCGCAGTTCCGCTCGCTGTGGGACCGCATGCACCTCAGCTACGACGATTACATCCGCACTACCGAAGAACGCCATCGCCGCGGCGTCCAGAAGCTGTTTTCCACGCTCAAGGACAAGGGGTTCATCTACAAGGGCACCTACACCGGCCAGTATTGCGTCTCGGACGAACTTTACGTCGACGCGCCTCCCGGTTCCCCCTGCCCCGACTGCGGACGCATCACGGAGACGGTGAGCGAGGAGAACTACTTCTTCAAGCTTTCCGCCTTTGAGCAGCGGCTGCTGGCGTACTACGAGGAGCATCCCGACTTTATTCGCCCCGAGGCACGGCGCAATGAGGTTCTGTCCTTCGTGCGCAGCGGGCTCAAGGATCTCTCCATCAGCCGCACCAGCTTCAACTGGGGCATTCCGGTGCCGGGCGATGAGAAGCACGTGATTTACGTGTGGATGGATGCCCTGGCCAACTACATCACCGCCATCGGTTATGGCAGCGATGCACCGGAAGACGTCGCCCGCTTCCAGAAATACTGGCCTGCCGACATCCACATGATCGGCAAGGAGATAAGCCGCTTCCATTGCGTCTACTGGCCAGCGTTCCTGATGGCTGCCGGGCTGGAACTGCCGAAGAGCATCGTGGCCCACGGCTGGCTCCTGTTCGAGCAGAGCAAGATGTCGAAGTCGCGGGGCAACATCGTTCGCGCGGAGACCATTCTTGAGGTCCTGGGTGCAGATGCGCTGCGCTACTTCCTGATGCGCGAGGTCGTCTTCGGCCAGGATGGCAGCTTCTCCTTTGACGCGCTGGTGCAGCGGTACAACTCCGATCTGGCGAACGGCTATGGCAACCTCGTCAGCCGGACTCTGACCATGATTGGCAAGTACTTCGATGGCGTTCTGCCTGCAGGCAAACTGGAGCCCCGCATTCAGCAGGCAGCAGAGGCAGCACAATCCGTCTTTCAGGACCGTTTCGAGGCGCTGGACTTCTCCCGCGCGCTGGAAGCGGTGTGGGCCTTCGTAGGGACCGTGGATGGCTATATCACGGAGCAGGCTCCCTGGAAGCTGGGCGCCAAAATCGACGATCCGCCAAACCGGGAACGGCTCGCCGGAATTCTCGCAACTTGCGCCGAGTCGCTGCGTATCATCACGGCACTCGTCTACCCGGTCCTGCCGGAGTCGACGGCGCGCATCTGGCAGCAGCTTGGATTGGGCGAGATTCAGGACGCAGTGAAGAGCGGCGAACTCACCTCGCTGAAGTGGGGCAGCCTGAAACCCGGGACAAAACTTGGCGAAGTAACCCCTGTCTTCCCCCGCGCGGAAAAGGACGCGATCGAACGTATGCAGGATCTGGAACAGAACAACAACAGCAATCCCGTTGACAACGCAAAGCCCGCAGCTACGCCGGAGACATCGCAGGTGGCAGAGACCGGCAAAGAGGCCGCGCCGCACATCTCCAAGCTCGTCTCCAGGCTGGAGGGCGTAGCCGTCGCTGTGGCGGAATCCACCAGCTCCAGCGCAGCCGCCGCCGCCATTGGCGAGGCTCTGCTCGGTATACCGGACGAGGCGAGCGCACCGGCGGAACCCGCCGCGGCGACCCCTGCCGTCCCGGAGATACCGAAGATCACCATCGACGACTTCGCCAAAGTAGAGTTGCGCGTGGCGCAGATCCTCGTCGCGGAGCGCATCCCCAAGGCCGACAAGCTGCTTCGCCTTGAAGTGGACCTCGGCTATGAGAAGCGGCAGATTCTTGCCGGCATCGCAGAGGCCTACGAGCCCGCCTCCCTGGTCGGGCGCAAGGTGGTCATCGTCGCCAACCTGTTGCCCCGCAAGATGCGCGGCCTGGAGTCGAACGGCATGATCGTCGCGGCTTCCCTGGGCGAGAAGGGCAAGCCTGTCCTTGCCGGTTTTCTGGAAGATGTCGAGATCGGTGCGCGGCTGAAGTAGCCCGGACGCGAAAGGGAAATACGTGCTGGTAGATTCGCACGCACATCTTGACAGCAGCCGCTACGAGGAAGATCGCGAAGCGATGCTGCGCCGTGCCTGGGAAACAGGCGTGCGCACCATCCTCTCCATCGGAATCGGGGATGGGCCGTCGACCATGCATCGTGCCCTTGAGCTAAGCCGTCAGTATGCCGGCCACGCTGAGATGCCTCGCATCCTGGCCACTGCGGGGATTCATCCCCACGAAGCCAGCCTTGCGGACGAGGATGCTTTATCGGCTCTCGATCAGCTTCTTCAGCAGCCAGAGGTGATCGCCTGCGGAGAAATCGGACTGGACTACTTCTACGACCACTCCCCCCGCGACCAGCAGAAGCGCGTCTTCGCCACCCAGATGGAGATTGCCGCGGCGAGGAAGCGCCCCATCATCATTCACTGCAGGCCCTCCGAGAACAGCAGCGACGCATGGGACGACACACTCGCGATGATCAGCGAGCAATGGGCCGCAACGGGACTGGGCGGGCTCCTGCACTGCTTTACTGGAAACTGGGACCATGCCAGCCATGCGCTCGACTATGGATTTCTGCTTTCCTTTGCCGGTAATGTAACCTTTCCTAAAGCTCAACCAATCCGCGATGTTGCACGAAAGGTACCTTTGGGCAGTATGCTCGTAGAGACCGATGCGCCTTTTCTGGCACCGGTTCCCAATCGCGGCAAGCGTAACGAGCCGGCCTGGGTGCGTGAGGTAGCAGCAAAGATCGCCGAAGTGCAGGAAATAGATTTGGAAACCGTCGCGTCCAGCACCACGGAAAATTTTCATCGTTTTTTTGGTCTGACGCCTGGCTTGGTATAGTTCGAAGTCGCCGATAACAGGACAGCGCACTTTGCGCAGATAATAGGGATAAGAGAGAACTCGATGGCCGCAGAGAATACCTTTGATATTGTGAGTAAAGTGGATGTGCAGGAAGTGAGAAACGCGGTGGACCAGGCGATCAAGGAGATTCGCGCCCGCTTTGATCTGAAGGACTCGCACTCCGAGATCACGATCGAAGGCGACGAGGCCCTGCAACTCGCCTCCGCTGACGATTACAAATTGAAGGCGGTGGTCGAAATCCTGCAGCAGAAGCTGGTCAAGCGAGGCATCTCGCTCAAGTCGCTGGAGTATGGCAAAGTGGAACAGGCCGCCGGCCAGAGCGTGCGCCAGAAGATTACCCTGAAGCAGGGCATCGCCATCGAGAAGGCTAAGGAAATCGCCAAGTTCATCAAGGACTCGAAGAAAAAGGTACAGGCCTCGATCCAGGGAGACTCTCTGCGCGTCAGCGGCAAAGATCGCGATGCTTTGCAGGAGACCATCGCACTGCTCAAGGGACATGATTTTGGCATTGATATGCAGTTCACCAACTACCGATCAAACTGAGATCATCAGCAAGGTAGTTTGAATCAAATTTTGTGTTGCACGAATCAGAAAGAGCCTGGGATAGTGTTCGGGCGCAGCGGGAGATTGAGTGAGTACATTGGCGATAGCGACGGCGAAAGAGGTCTTCGACCTGCTTCGCGACGATCTGCGCGCGATTGAACGCGAATTGGGCGCCGACGCCGTCTCCAACGTTGGAGCCATCACGGAGATCGCCGACTACCTGCGCGCAGGCGGCGGCAAGCGCATCCGTCCCTCGCTGCTGCTGCTCTCTGCCAAATCGCAAGGCTATAACGGCAACGGGATGATCCGGCTGGGCGTTGTGGTCGAGATGCTGCACACTGCCACCCTGGTCCACGACGACATCATCGACGGTGCGGATAAGCGCCGCGGACGGCCCTCCGCCAACACCACCTGGGGCAACGAAAAGTGCGTCCTGGCTGGCGACTGGCTCTACATGCAGGCCTTTCGCATCGCCCTCGATGAGCACAACTTCAAGGTTCTTGATCTGCTCATCAGCCTGACGCAGCAGATGGTGGAAGGCGAGCTGCTGCAGATTGAAAAGCTCGGCCGCCTCGTTACCGAAGCTGAGTATTACGACCTGATCTACCGAAAGACGGCGTGCCTCTTTCACGTCTCCATGCGGCTGGGCTCGGTGCTTGCGGGAGCAAGCGATGCCGTCGAAACAGCGCTTGGCGAGTATGGCCGCAACCTTGGCCTCGCCTTCCAGATCGTGGACGACGTGCTCGACCTCACCGCCTCGGAGAAGGTGCTCGGCAAGCCTGTAGCCAGCGATCTGCGCGAAGGCAAGGCAACCCTCGCCGTAATCCACACCCTGGAGCACGGCACCGCAGACGAACGCAAGATCATCCGCCAGGTGCTGGACGACCGCAGCTTCGAGCACGTCGAGCACTCGCAGGTGCTTGAGATCCTGATACGCAACGGATCAGTGGAGTATGCCATGCAGGCTGCGCTTCGCTTTGCCGATGCTGCCCGCCTGGCACTGGGCGATCTGCCCGACTCCGACTTCAAACGCGCACTGATGTGGGTTCCCGACTTCGTCGTTGCGCGCGACAAGTAATCACTCCGCAACCCGGAACACCCCACAGCCTCAATCGTGATACCCTTGCGTGGCCTGCGGCAGAGCAAAGCCGCTAGCCGGTAACCCGTATGACGGAAGCTTCCAAAACCCCGATCCGCGTGCTGGTGGCAAAGCCCGGCCTGGACGGACATGACCGCGGCGCCAAGGTCATCGCCCGCGCCCTGCGCGATGCCGGGATGGAAGTGATCTACACCGGACTCCGCCAGACACCGGAAATGATCGTCAACGCCGCCATCCAGGAAGACGTGGACTGTGTGGGCCTCAGTATCCTTTCCGGGGCGCACAACGTCATCGTGCCGCGCGTAACGGCGCTTCTGAAAGAGCGTGGTGCGAGCGACATCCTCGTGGTCCTTGGCGGCACCATACCCCAGCAGGACATCGAATTCCTGCGATCCCAGGGCGTAGCCGCCATCTTCGGGCCAGGAACGCCGCTGGATACGACGGTCAATTTTATCCGCGAAAACGTCAAGCCCCGAGGCGTAGCCGCCTGACTTTATTGAAGCCACTCTCTGCTTGATTTTTTGGCCACTCTGGCGACTTTTAAGCCGCTTTGCCGATTTATTTAGGCCTCTTCAAGAAACGGCCGGATCGCCTGACGATACTTCTCCGCCAGCGGACGCTTCGCCATCGTATGGTCGCAGACGACGTGTACCGTCTCCCCTTCGGCGAGTAGCTGCGAATCCGCCGCACGCAGCAGCCGGTAACCGAACTTCAGCACAAAGCTGCGCATCCCCGTCACGCGCGTCTCGATCACAAGCTCGTCATCGTAGCGGGCTGAGGCCCGATACCGGCAACTGGCTTCCACTACGGGCAAATGGCAATCGTCCTCGATCTCCATCTGCTTGTAATCGAAACCGAGTCCGCGCAATAGCTCGACGCGGCCAATCTCAAACCACACAAAATAGTTGGAATGGTAAACAACACCCATCTTGTCGGTTTCCGCATAGCGGACCCGGACATGGGAAAGCGAAGGAGGATGCAGGGGCATGATACTTCCAGTGTACCCATTGCCCGGAATCATTGCCCGGGATTTCCCCAGAGAACCGAGTGTGTAAGGCGCGAATCGCGTCGCCGGGAGCATCTGGAACTACCCTGTCCGTCTCTATCTGTGACATCATGGCTCGACCGGGTGTTCCTCTCTCGTCATGGAAATCTACCTGCTTCCGGCGTGGCTCTTTCACTGGCTTGGGGACCGTGGGCTCTCCGACCCAAGGCTGCGGATGCACTTGGGCTACTTCCTTTCGAACCTTCTGGTGCTGGCGCTGCTGCCGCTTGTGCACCTGCTGCCGCATCTCTGCCTGCTGAAGGCGGTGATCGGAATTCCCTGCCCCGGCTGCGGCGTAACCCATGCCCTGCTGCTGGCCATGTCCTCCCGCTTCCGCGAGAGCATGATGGCAAATCCAGCCGGGCTGGCGATTGCCGCGACCATCGCATTTCAACTCATTGCCAGGCCCATCGCCATGGCTCACCTCAGTGCCTCTGCATTCGTAGACCGTGCCTCCTGCTGGCTGGGGCGGATAGCCGTTGCCGCCCTGATGACAGCATGGATTTCTACCCTGATGCATCACGCGATGTAAGGAGAAAACAGCCTTGATACTTTCCTGTCCGAAGTGCGGCGCAGCAACCAAAGTGAGCGGTTTTCCTGTATGGGCCGTTCTTATGTCGATTTGCCTGTTCCCCGTAGGACTGCTGGCGCTCCTGGCCGGAAGGAAGCCCAGCCAGTGTCCGAATTGCGGATTCAGATGGCAGGCCTGAGCGCAGGAGGCTGGGAAAAAGAGTGCCCTAAAAGAGGAACGGCCCGTGCAATCCGCACGGGCCGTTTAGGAAAATCCAGCGTTCTACGGTCTTAGCTTTGCAAAGATGGGCAGCTTGGCGAAGTCATTGAACATGACGAACACCGCGAAGAGCACCAGGGCAACGAATGCCACCTGGTAGATCCTCTCCTTGAACTCCTGGTTGATGTCGCGGCGGATGGTGCCTTCAATCAAGAGCAGAAGTATCAGGCCGCCATCCAGAATCGGAATCGGCAGCAGGTTAAAGATGCCCAGGTTCAGGCTGATCACCGCCATCAGCCCGATAATCGGCTGCCATCCCGGCATAGAGACCGCCAGACCGGTCTGGCGCGCAATGCCGATAGGACCACTCAAGTTCTCCATCGCGATGCGCCGCGTGAACATACGCTTCAGCACTTCGAGAATCAGGCCGGAGTTGTGTGCATTAAACGTGATGGATTGCCGGACCGCAGCACCCACGGACATCTGCTGCACCTTGAACGGCGGAGGAACCGGCTCGAATCCGAGGCGGTAGATCCGGTGGCCCGCACCATCGTCGGCCTTTGCCGGAACGAGGTTCAGGTCCAGAGTCTGACCGTTGCGCGCAACCTTCAGGTCCACGGGCTTGCCGGATTCCTGTTGCAGATATGCGAGCACCGCCCAGACGGAGTGAAGCTCCATGCCGTTGACTGCCTGAATCGTGTCGCCTGGCTTCAAACCCGCCTGCAGCGCAGGCATGTTCGGCTCAATCGCCTTGACCACGAGCGGCGTATCCTGCACCCGCGGCAGGAGCCCTAGATCCGGCATGTCAAAATCTTCGCCCTTACTCTTGTCTTCAATCCGCAGATCGGTGGAGATGCGGGCGCCATTGCGTTCGAGGACCACTGGGACAGTCTGGTTGACGTTGATCAGGGAACGGATGCGAACCTGCTCCCAGGTCGGATTTTCGACGGTGTCAAAACGAACGATACGATCGCCCGCCTGAATCCCGGCGCGCGCAGCCGGAGTGTTCTGCGGCACAAAGTCAGGGATGGCCGGCTGGCTCGGATACACCGGCACCTCGTCGTGCATCATGTAAAAGCCGGTCATCAGCGTGAAGGCCAGGACGAAATTCGCAGCCGGCCCTGCAGCGCCGATCAGGATCCTTTGCCAGCGCGGGTGAGAGGTGAACTCTCCCGCATCCCCGGTGTGCTCCTCGTTGGGGTTTTCGCCCGACATCTTGACGTATCCGCCCAGAGGCAAAAGGCTGATGCGATAGTCGGTATCGCCGCGCTTGAAACCCAGCAGACGCCTGCCAAAACCGATGGAAAAAACTTCCACCCGCACGCCGCACAACTTGGCGACAGCGAAATGGCCGAACTCGTGGACGAGGACCATGATGCCAAGAACCACGAGCATGGAAAGAGTAGCGGTAAGCGCGAAATGCATAGTTTAGGGTGAACCTGTTTCGTCGAGTGCAGCCGGTTTAGCCGAGCCGGGCGACAGTGGATTCCCGCCCTGCTCCTGCGAGGAGACTCGCAGCTTTGCCGCGAGCTTCCTGGTCAAGTCGAAGCACTTCCTGAATCGAAGCCGGATGGCTCTCGGGCGTCGCCTCGAGAACTGCTTCAATTGTACGCGGAATGCCCATAAAGGGGATGCGTCTTTCGAGGAATGCCGCAACCGCGACTTCATCTGCTGCATTCAGCGCAATGCAATGGGCACCACCTGTCTCCGCAGCCTCATACGCCAATCGCAGGCAGGGGAAACGTTCGAAATCCGGCGGCTCAAACTCAAGATGTCCCAGCGCTGCCATATCAAATGTCAACTCAGATTGGATGCGCTCCGGGTAGCTGAGGGCGTAAAGAATCGGCAGGCGCATATCTGTAACGGATATCTGGGCCAGAATACTGCCGTCCACATACTCCACCAGCGAGTGCACCGTCGACTGCGGATGCACCGTGACCTTTACCGCCGAAGGCGGCAGATCGAAGAGGCGGCAAGCCTCAATGATCTCCAACCCTTTGTTGAGCATAGTCGCGGAATCGATGGTGATCCGCTGGCCCATCACCCAGGTCGGATGCTTCAGTGCCTGCTCCACGGTAATTTGCCGGAACTGACTCAGAGGCAGAGTGCGGAATGGACCGCCGGACGCTGTAAGCCAGATGCGCCGGACCTCTGCTTTCGCCCCGCCTCGCATGCATTGGTGAATGGCGTTGTGCTCCGAATCAATCGGCAACAGCGGCACCTTGTTTTCGCGGGCCGCGCGGGTAAGGATCTCGCCCGCCGCTACCATGCATTCCTTGTTGGCCAGGCCAATCGGCTTGCCCGCAAGCACCGCGGCATAGGTCGCTTCCAGTCCGGCGACCCCCACGATGGCAGATACCACGAAATCCACTTCGGGTAGAGTCGCAACGCGAACGGTTCCCTCGGTGCCATGGAGAATCTCGATTCCAGAGACACCTGCGGCCTTGAGCCTTCCGGCCAGGTCGGAGGCAAGAGCTTCCGTGGCCAGCGACACAACCCTGGGACGCCAGCGGACACACTGTTCAAAAGCCGTGTCGACGTTGCGGCCGGCGGCAAGCGAGGCTACCGCAAACCGGTCAGGATAGGACTCTATGATGGAGAGGGTGCTCCTGCCGATGGAACCGGTAGAGCCAAGAATCGCAACTTGCTTGATAGGACTGTTCACTAGAAAGGCTGCTGTACTAATTGAGCGTACCACAGCACGGGGGCTGCCAGCAGCAATGCATCAATCCGGTCCAGCATCCCGCCATGTCCCGGCAGCAGGGTTCCTGAGTCCTTGACGCCCGCTCCCCGCTTCAGCGCAGACTCCACGAGATCGCCAATTTGCGCGGCGATATTGAGCAGCACCGCGAGAAATACCCAGCGGAAAACAGAGCCCGGATACGCCAGAAGACTGCTGCCATGCCGTTCCAGGACGCTGGCGATTAACACTAAGACCAATGTAATCAGTACACTGCCGCCTATGGAGGCGAAGGTTCCCTCCCAGGTCTTGTTGGGGCTGATATGCGGCGCCAGCTTGCGGCGGCCAAAGGCACGGCCAATATAGAGCGCAGCAATATCTCCAGACCAAACCACACATAGCAGGAAAGTTAGCAGGGAGGGACCATTCTCCTGCGCCGCCAGCCACGGAATCGTAGCCATCGAAAGCCCGACATACACGAGGCAGAAGATGGAAGAGGCTGAATCTGCCAGTACGCTCTCCATCGGACCGCGAAAGGCGCAATAGGCAAAAATTGACAGGCTGAGCGCGCTGAGCACGGGAGCAACCTGGTATGGCAGGCGAAAGCTGACAAACAAAAGTACCGCCATGGCGACGAGTACCAGGATGCGAGGCGCACGGGCGCCGCTGGCATTGGTAAGTCCTATGAACTCCCAGCCGGCCAACTCCGCGACCAGACCCGCCCCCACCGGCATCAGCCAGAAGGGACCTTTGAATATCGCCAGTAACACCAGTGGAATCAGGATGGCCGCGGTAAGGATTCGCTTCATTTCTTGAAAAGGATACACTCAGCACAGCCTTCCTGCCTCGCCTTTGTAGTTTTTGTCGGCCGCTATGGCTACTGTTATCAATCCGCTGGCCCCACCAGGGCTAAACAAGGGAGAACGCCAAGGAATGCCGTACTCTACGATTTGGAAACAATTGCTGGTTTGCTGTGCCATCGCCGTAACCACCTGCGCCAGCGCGCAAACCGGGCACACGATCGTGACCGTCGAACAGAAGGCGGGAAATTCAGACGCTGTGCTGCGGGAGAATATCCTCGCATTTGAAGCGGGCAAACGCGTCCCGATCACGGTCTGGCAGCCGTTTACCGGAGACCGCGACTCCCTGCAACTGCTGATTCTTATCGATGACTCCTCCGCCAGCGGCCTGGCAAACCAGCTTGCCGATATCCGGACCTTCGTCATGGCGCTTCCGAAGACTGCCGAGGTCGGCATCGGATACATGCAGAACGGCCGCGCAGAGATGGCCCAGAACTTTACCGCGGACCATGCCCTGGCGGCGAGGGCGCTCCGGCTGCCCCAGAGCATTCGGGGCGGAGGCAGCCCCTACTTCACTCTCTCCGCAGTGGCGCAGCAATGGCCAGCGGCGCAGCAGAGGCCGAGCGAGAAGACAGCCGGGCGGCGGGAGATCCTGATGATCAGCGATGGCGTCGATCGCTACTCGGATCTGGAGTTCAACCCGGAGAATCCCTACGTCACCAAGGCAATCCACGATGCCCAGCGAGCTGCCATTCCGGTGTTCACTATTTACTACCGGGGAGCGGGCCGGCTGGATGCCAACCCCGTCGTGACCTCAGCCGGGCAAAACTACCTGGTGCAGATGTCGCAGGAGACAGGGGGCAAATCCCTCTATCCGGGGATGGGGAATCCGGTGTCTCTCACTCCGATGCTGACCGAGCTTTCCAAAATCCTCAACAACCAGTATGAGCTGGAATTCAAGTCCCGGGCGAAGCCTATGAATGGGCTGGTACAGCTCAAGCTTAAGATGGAGACCCACGGAATCAAGCTCATCGCTCCGACCTTCGTCCCCGTCGACGAGCCGGCCAATCCGGAAAGGCTACCCCGGTAGCCTCACGGGGCAATCGCGTTGGCAGGAACTTCGGCCATGTCGCCGGATTCGCTCAATCCGCCGTAGCGGCGCTCCCGGCGCTGGAAATCTTCGACGGCCTCCAGCAGGTGGACTCCGCGAAAGTCCGGCCATAGCCGGTCCGTGACATAGATCTCGGTGTAAGCGATCTGCCACAGCAGGAAATTCGACACCCGCATTTCACCGGATGTCCGGATGAGCAGATCGGGATCCGGCATATTCGCCGTGTAGAGATGGCGATGCAGATCCTCCTCGGTAATGTGCTCCGGGCGGATATGCTTTTGCTTCATCTCCGCGTAGAGGCCGCGAAAGGCATCCACGATCTCCGATCGACCGCCGTAGTTCAGCGCGAGAGTCAGCACGGTGCCAGTGTTGCTGGCGGTCGTCTCCTCCGCCCAGCGCATCTTTTCCTGCACCTCTGGCGGCAGCTCATGGGTTCGCCCGATGTAGCGCAGCCGGATGTTGTTGTCTGCCATGCGGCGCACATTGCTATCGAGGTAGCTGCGCAGCAGCCGCATGAGGAAATTCACCTCGGTCTTGGGGCGCCGTAGATTATTTTCCAGAGAAAAAGCGTAGAGCGTCAGCCAGGGGATTTTGACGCGAGCGGCAGTCTCTACCACATACTGCACGGCTTCGGCCCCCTGTTGATGGCCAAGAAACCGCTTCAGGCTCCTCTTCCCCGCCCAGCGGCCATTGCCATCCATGATGATGGCCACGTGCCGGGGCAGGCGATCCGGATTGAGGCGGGCAAATATGGCCCGTTCTTCAGGCGTCAAAAGTTCCACGTTGGGGCGAGGGGATAGCAAGAGACTTCCTCTTCAACTTCGACCGTAGCACACGCAGTTAGTCACCGCAAACGGAACGGGATTTACCGCGCAGTCAACAACGGCAGCACCGGAGCCATCGCTCAGGCATTGTCACCACAGCGCCACGACAGCATCACCATCCCCTGCGCAGGCAAAGGATGGAGCACCTCGCGGCGATTATGCGGTACGGCGGTTCCGGCCTGTCGCCATCTCCCGAACCTGGTTCAGGAAGATCGAACGCTGCATCGCATCCAATTGGCATGCATAAGACGCCAGCTCTGCCAGAAATGGATCGGCGAAGATCGATTGGGTTTCTTCCTGACGATGGCTCCGGCTATCCCGCAGCAGATCGCAGATATTGACCTCGAGAGCATCTGCCAGGCGCTGCAGCGACGACAACGTCGGGCATGCCTTACCATTCTCGATCTTCGAAATGTACGTGCGAGGAACCTGCATCCTCCCCGCCAATTGACGCTGGCTCAGGTTGCGACCCCGGCGAATATCACGCACGGCACGCGCGACCTGGGGGCTGCCATCCGGTTCTGGCGCTTCCATGCTGGGAACGACCAGTTGTGGTGCTTTGGGTTGCGGTTCTTCTAATTCAAGTGGTTTGTGGCAGCGCCGGCAAAGCGAGTTCGCTGTTCTGAACTGCACCAGACTGCAATGATCGCAACGTAAAACCTCGCGTGCCTCGACACTAGCTAAGGTAGTTGCCATAAGTTGTACGGAGCGCCAGAGCGGACGCTCGGGCGATTGCCAGCATTGTATGCCGGGGAATCGCCATCCCTGTTTACTGTCGAGGCAAGGTACCTTTCTTGTCAAGTGGAAACTGTGATTCGAGCATAAAAATCCCGAAAAAAACGGGACAACTCCGGGAAAAACCGGGATAGATATCGCAACGCAATACCGCGGCACTTTGTTTGCATGAAGTTGGCGCTATAGTGAGAATCGCGGCATCCCCATGCCGGGAACGGAGCCGGCGCGTCCCTCGCGAAGCCATGGACAAACAACGATTCCGCGCGCAAGCCATGGTTCTGCTCTTCGTCTTCGCCACCCTGTGCTTCTTTCTGCGTGGACTCTACGGACTGCGGTCTCCAGTCGACTTCATCCCGGTCTATGCGGGCGCGCGCTGCCTGGTCGTGGGCTGTAATCCATACGACACCGATCAACTGGATGCGCTCTACAAGCAGCAAGGGGTTCCGGATAGCGATCTGTATGGCTGGGACAGCTCGCTTCCCGTTTACCCTCCATCGGCGCTGCTGGTTCTCGCTCCGCTGGGCGCGCTGAAGTACACAACCGCCCGAGTCTGCTGGTTCCTGCTGATTGGAGCGCTGTATGTTACGGCGGCAGGCACGATTCTGCAATTATGCCCACCGCCGCACAGGCTGCTCGCAGTGGTGCTTTGCTCCTGGCTGCTCATCCGCAGCAACAAGCTCATCTTCATGGGCCAGCCGGCCACTCTGGCAATCGCCCTGTTGGCGATAGGCACGGTCCTGTTGCTCCGAAAACGCCTTTCCGGATTCGCCGCCCTTTGCCTGATCCTCAGCCTCGCAGTCAAGCCGCATATTGGGCTTCTGGTGGTGCTCTATTTGGCGGTGCGCGGAGTGCAACGCAGATATGCCATCACGGCCCTGGCAGGAGCGATGGGAATGCTGCTTCTCGGAGGTGCGATTCTGTATAGCCGCCCGATCAGCGCGCACTGGGTTGGCGATCTCAAGACAAACATCGTATCCGCGGCACTGCCGGGAAGGCCCGCCGATCCACGCCCACATCTGGACTGGGTGCCCCAGGCAGATCTGCAGGCGGTCTTCAGCATCTTTACGCCGGATCAGGCCACGTATAACAGGCTTAGTTACACAGCCTCGCTGATTCTTTTCTCGCTGTGGCTGCTCGGGCTGCGCCGCGCGGGAAGAAGCTTCGACGCACATCTGGTTGCGCTCGCAGCCATCCTCTGCATCACCATTCTGGCGATCTACCACACTGCCACGGATCTGGGTGTGCTGATGCTGGCTATTCCGGCAACGGTAGTCCTCTGGAATCGCAACCGCCGTCTGGGAGGAGTTGCGGCGGCGGCGCTTTTTCTTGTTCTGTCACCGCTGCAGCGGATCCTGCAATTCCAGTTTCTTTCCCATCCGCGGTGGCAGCCTGTGCTGGATAGTCCCTGGCTCTACACGCTGTTGTTGCGGCAACAGGTGCTGCTTCTCCTGCTCCTGACGTGCGTCTACCTTACCGCTTTGTTTGCTGTGCGGATGCAGGAGGAAGCGCCCGCATCCGCATAGCAACTACTAGATGACTCGAAGGATTTCGCTCGCCGAAAGAATGTCGGCCGCCCGTATCGTGAAGCAATTATCTGGACGGGTCTGCGGAAACGCTCCGGGCAAGTTGGTTTCCAGCACATCGACCATGATGTCTTCGTACTCCAGATCTACCGAGTTGACCTTCACAATGGCCATTTCGCCGTCGGTTAACTGCAACATGACCGTCTTATTCTGCAGATTCCTTACTTCATTGATTTGCAAGTACTACCTCCACGAGCCACAAAGGACATTAAAAGCCGGAAATGAGGCATGCAATGACCAGTCAGTGCTATGCTGACGGGTTTTGAGGCGTATCGACAATGACTGATAAGACACCTCCCAATCCGCCATCTCCCTCTGCGCCGGCGACGCTCGAAAACACGCTACCTTCTGGATTAGACGCAGCCAGCCCCCGTGCGCGCTCAAACGCCAGCGGAATGCTAGCCCTCCTGGGCGCAATTCGCCAGCAGGAAGCAAAAATTCGCGAGGGGGGTGGCGAGAAAGCTATCGCCAGCCAGCATAGTAAAAATCGGCTGACCGCTCGCGAGCGCCTGGCTTTGCTGCTGGATCCCGGCACGGAGTTCTTCGAACTCAGCCTTTTTGCGGCTTTCGGCATGTACGAGGAGTGGGGTGGAGCGGCCGCCGCCGGGGTCATAACCGGGCTGGGGCGCGTTGCCGGACGCCTGGTCATGGTGATCGCCAACGATGCCACGGTCAAGGCGGGAGCCTTCTTCCCCATGACGGCCAAAAAGGTGATTCGCGCCCAGACCATCGCGATGGAGAACCGGATTCCGACGCTCTACCTGGTTGATTCCGCAGGGGTTTTCCTGCCCTTGCAGGAGGATGTCTTCCCCGACCAGGACGACTTCGGACGCATCTTCCGCAACAATGCGGTGATGAGCGCCATGGGGATCCCGCAGATGACCGCCATCATGGGCATGTGCGTGGCCGGGGGCGCGTACCTCCCCGTGATGACCGATCACGTGCTGATGACGGAAGGCAGCGGACTCTTCCTCGCCGGACCTGCACTGGTGCAGGCAGCAATCGGCCAGAAATACTCTGCGGAAGAGCTGGGGGGAGCCGCGATGCATGCGGAGATCTCCGGCACTGTGGACTTCAAGGAGCCGAACGACCATCTCTGCCTCGCCCGCCTGCGGTCGCTGGTAGCCCGGCTTGGACATGGCCAGCCTGCTCCCTTTGACCACCGCAGCTATGACCCCGCGCGCGACGCGCCGAAGTACTCCGCCGAAGGGCTGTATGCGCTGCTCGATCCTGATCCTGCCAGGCAGAATTCCTATGACATGCATGAGGTGATCGCACGGCTGGTCGATCGCTCGAAGTTTGACGAGTACAAGCCCGACTATGGCCGAACGGTTCTCTGCGGATACGCACGCATCGGCGGCTACTCGGTCGGCATTGTGGCCAACCAGAAGCAGCACCAGCCGCAGATTGCGCATACTGGCGAGAAGCGCGTCGAGTTTGGCGGTGTCATCTACGCGGAGAGCGCGGAGAAGGCGGCGCGCTTCATCATGGACTGCAATCAGAACCTGATTCCGCTGATTTTTCTCCACGATGTCAACGGCTTTATGGTGGGGCGCGACGCGGAGTGGAGCGGCATCATCCGTGCCGGGGCCAAGATGGTCTCCGCCGTAGCCAACTCCACGGTGCCGAAGATAACGGTCATCCTCGGCGGCTCCTTCGGCGCGGGAAACTATGCCATGTGCGGCAAGGCATACGATCCGCGCTTCCTCTTCGCGTGGCCGACGGCGCGTTACGCGGTGATGAGCGGAGCTTCCGCGGCAAACACCCTGGTCGAGGTGAGGATCAAGCAGCTGGAGCGCGGCGGCAAGCACCTGACCGAGGCGGAAAAGAAGCAGCTCTTCGAATCCATCAATGCTACCTACGAAGAACAGACCGACTGCCGCTACGCCGCCGCGCGGCTATGGGTAGATGCTGTCATCGATCCTGCAAAGACGCGCGAGGCGCTGATGCTGGCGCTCGAAGCCGCGGCGCTCAACCCCGAGGTTGCAAAGTTCAACGTGGGCATCATCCAGACATGAGAGAAAGATGCAAATCTGCTTTGTTCGGGATGGGACACTGCTTTGCTATCTTCGAGCCGCCGACCCGCCGGATATTCTGGAAGTCATGAGTCCCGCACCGAAGAAGAGATCCAGAAAGAAGAAAAATTCCGCCGGATGGCTGGCCTGGTGGCCGCTGATTCTCGGCATTCTAGTGACGCCGTTCGCGGTTCGCGCCGCTGGCATTCTTGCCCTTACCGGCCCCACCGCATTGCGGATGCTGTACCCCTTCGCGCTGCTTCCGGCAGAGCACGCCCTGGGCTTGCGCGATTCGCTCGCCGACACGGCATCGCAGGCGATGATGTACCTGCAGTTCCCTCTGTATGGCCTGCTGGCGATGCTGTTGCAGCGCTGGAAGAGTATTGGATTTGCGCTGCTGGTGATTGCAGGGTTGCACCTGGCGGGCGTGGGAGCGCTCTGGGTGCTGGCAAGCCTGGCGAAGTAAGCCTCTGGAAGAGAAGCTCTTCGGCAACTTCAGCGCGTGCGGTGTATCGTGTTCCGTTGTGGTGACAGGCGCGGAGTAGCAACGAAACGAATGGAAGAAAGCGGCCAGGGAGAGGACCAGGGAAAGGACGAAGGAGAGGCAGAAGCGATGCCCGGGAAACGGATATGGAAGCACCTGGTATTGACTGAGGTGAGGATGCGCTTTCTCGGCGCCCTGGCCCTGCTCATGGTCTTTTTTCTGGCGCTGACAGCCGTATATCTCTACGAGTGGCGGCGGCACGGGGATGCGCACGCAGAGGCAATGGGAAGCCTGCTTACCTTCTTCGCCGCAATCATCACCGCCGCGGTGACGCTGGTCTATTTGCACCTGACCCGGCGCTCGCTGGCGGCGGCCGAGGCGGCGACCCAGTTGCAGCGCGAGCAATGGCAGATGCGCATAACGGTAAAGCCGCGATTCTGGATCGTAAGGCAGGCCCTGGATCCGGCAGCCAAGGTACGCGACAAGACAGTGACCTACCGCAAGGACATGGCCACGCGCTACCGCAAAGAGTCCTCCCACGGCAGCTACTACTATGACTCCATGAACTGGCCTTTCTACGCCGTCGATGTGTGGAACGACGGCGAGCGCTCGATGCGCATCTCCAGCTACAGGCTATGGGTCCGCGACGAAGAGAGTATCTCGATTACCCGGCCGGTGGTGGGTTTCGTCATCCCGCCAAATGAGCTTCGCTCCTTTCCCATCACGGAAGAGATGATTGCGCTGGTGTTTCGCGGCCGCACGTTTATGGAGCGCTATGAGCGGATGCCCTGCAAGGAAACGGTGATCGGACTGCGGCTGCTCTACTCAGACTGGCGCGGGGATGACCACTCCAGCCACGATGAATATTACCTGGTGATTGCATCGGAAGAGAGCCACGAGGTTTCCGTGGAGCGGATGGAGTATCGGCATTGAAACAGGAAATGAAGATCATCGAGTGTCCTCGCGATGCGTGGCAGGGTCTGCCGAAGACGATGCCCGCGGAGGTAAAGGCGGAGTATCTCCGCATGCTGATCGGCGCGGGCTTCCGCCATATCGATGCGGTATCGTTTGTCTCTCCCGCGGCGGTGCCGCAGATGGCGGACTCCGAGCAGGTGCTCGAATATCTCGACGCGCCGCCGGAGGTGGAGATCCTGGGCATCGTGGTAAACGAGAAGGGTGCGGAACGCGCCATCCATACGGGCCGCGTGCAGACACTCGGCTTCCCTTACTCCATCTCGCCGGAGTTTCTGCGGCGAAATCAGAAGCAATCTCCCGAAGAAGCGCTTGACCAGCTTGAAGCGGTAGGCCAGGCTGCGTTTCAGGCGGGGCTGGACGTGGTCGCCTACGTCTCCATGGCCTTCGGCAACCCATATGGAGATCCGTGGGACATCGAGGAAGTGCTCGCTGCCTGCGATCTGCTGACCGACATGGGAATCCGGCAGATTTCACTCTCGGACACGGTGGGCCTCGCCTCTCCGCAAGAGGTGGAAGACCTGCTCAAACCAGTGCTGCGCGAATACGGCGACGTGGAGATTGGAGTGCACCTGCACGCTCGTCCCCAGGAGGTTGCAGCCAAGGTTGCCGCAGCCTATAACGCTGGCTGCCGACGGATGGATATGGCGATAGGCGGCATGGGTGGATGTCCCTTTGCGCAGGATGCGCTGGTCGGAAATCTGGCAACCGAAGTGGCGGTGGACGAACTGAGAAGACTCGGCGCGGTGCTGCCGGAGCTGCAGCCCCTCGACGCGTTGATTCGGGCCACACACGCCATCGAGGAGCAGTTTGGCCTGCCAAAACAGTAGCTGCCGCGGGGAACTGCCCAGCGCTCCAGACGGTGGTTTAAGATGTGTATTCTTCAGACTTGCGGGGGCTAAGGCAGAGCTATGGAACACCATCGCTACATCCAAACGCGGCAGGACGGCGGCATACAAACCATTACTTTGAACCGTCCGGAGAAGCGGAATGCGCTGGATGAGGAAGTCATTCGAGAGTTGACAGAGGCGCTCGAGGCCGCGGCGGTATGCCGATGCGGCGTCGTGATCCTGACCGGCGCCGGATCCGCCTTCTGCGCGGGGCTGGATCTGGAGCATCTCGAAGCAATGACCGCCAAGACTCCGGAAGAGCATCGCAGGGATTCCGAGCGCGTAGCCAAGGTGCTGCGTACCCTCTACGATTTCCCCAAGCCGACCATCGCTGCAGTCAATGGCGCGGCGATAGCGGGAGGCATGGGAATTGCGACCGTTTGCGACTTCACGCTGTCCGTTCCCGAGGCAAAGTTTGGCTATACCGAAGTCCGTATCGGCTTCATCCCCGCCATCGTATCCTCCTTCCTGAAGCGGCAGGTGGGAGAGAAGCGCACCCGCGAACTGCTGATCAGCGGCCGCATCATGAAGGCTCCCGAGGCGATGGAGCTTGGACTGGTAACCCGCATCGTGCCGGACCAGGACCTGATCCGGGAGGCAGAGAAATTGGCACACGTATTGTTACGAAATAGTCCGGAATCGATGATCGCAATCAAACGGCTCTTGAGCCAGCATGCGAAAGAAACCCTGGACCGCGAGATCGAAGAAGCGATTGAATGGAACTCAAAGCTGCGCGCCACCGAAGACTTTAAGGAAGGCGTGCGGGCGTTCCTGGAGAAGCGCACACCGGTGTGGCCCAGCCAATGCAAGTAGCTGCCATGGACTGATGCTGGCCCGACGTGTTGATGCTGGCCTGAAGGAGCCGAGCGGGCACGCGGCTTTCCCTCTTCTCCAGACTCATCTTCTCAAGACTCATCGCAAAGAGAAGTGAGGAGAAGCCCCCAGCTCAACGAGAAGACAGCATGACGTGCTGAGGGTTGTGAGCACGCAACCCGGCAACAATCTCCGCGGCAGCTTCACGGGCAAGCTCCGACTTATCGGGAGGAAAACTGATCGCCCCTACCCGTGCATGTCCTCCGCCGCCGTAGCGCTCGCACACCGAGGCCAGGTTCACCATGGTCGTGGGATCAACCCTGGTCCACGGATTGGAGCCGACAGCGACCTTGGTTCGGAAGCTCGACTTCGACAAGCCGATGGAATACACAGCATCCGGAAACAGGTAGTAGGGGATGAACTTGTTGAAACCCTCCAGCGGGTGATCGGTGATGTCGAAATAAATCGTTCCGTCCTTGCACTCGGCGCGTTCGCGGATGAGCGCCAGCGCTTCCTGGTGGCGCTCCAGCAGCGGCGGCAACAGCGGGCTCACGAATGGCTGCTCCAGGATTTCCGCGAGCGGCATCGAGGTAAGCAGGGGGATCAGCCGCGGAATGAAGGCCGGATCTTCGGCGGACTCGATGATGAGCGTCAGCTTCATCGCGGGCTCGCGCATTTCAACGGCAGCCTGGGGACTCTCATAGAGCGCGCCGTCCACGATGTCCGCCCATTTGAGCATCTCCGCCATCGGCCGGGTATCGAATCCAAAATACTTTTTCGCGACATCCGCCAGAAAATTTGTGCACGAGGTGTAGTCGGGGTCGTAGAAATGGCGCATGGCATAGGAGCCGTCGCGCTGGCCCTGGAGGAAGTGCTCGTGATCGGCAGGCGTCAAAAAAGCGCTCAAATGATGATCGAACCACCAGGTGATTCTTGGCGATGGCGAATACTTGAAGTCGACAATGGCGTTCTCCTCGCCCGCGAAGTCACCCTCCTGAAACAAGGCCCCGGCGCGGTGGACCAGGCCGTGATATTCATATTCATCGCCGGAACGAATGCACTCGCGATGAAAACGGGTGAAGAGGGAAGCCGAACAGGCTCCATCAAAGCACTTGTCGTGATACAAGACGCGAACCTTCACTGCGTAACGCTCCCTTTAAACAGTCCACAAAACTCTGGAACACGAAACAACTAGCATTGCTGGGAGTGAGCGGGAAGTCAAGCGGGGAAGCGGATGGCCGCATCCATCGCCAGCCTTCTCGCGGACCACAACTCGCGGTGCACAATGAGACAATGGGCATGATTCCGCTTTCTGGATTGATGCTCTGTGCCAATGAGGACGATGAACGAAGAACGGCTCCGGCCCTGGTTGAAATTCTTTGTCGGCTTGTTGCTCCTGCTCGCGGTGCTGGCTGTAATTGCCTTGCCGGGCGCCGCTGTGTGGTTGAAACACGCCATGCGCGATTCGCTTCCACTGCTCGATGGCGAAGAGCATCTGGCCGGTCTGCAGGCCGCTGTAACCGTCCGCCGCGACGTGCACGGAGTTCCGCATCTCAACGCTGCCAGCCTGGAGGATCTTGTTGAGGCTCAAGGCTACGTAACGGCGCAGGACCGCCTGTGGCAGATGGACATGGAGCGGCGAAACGCGGCTGGAGAGCTCTCGGAAATCCTGGGCAGCCGCACGCTGGAGCACGACAGAGTCCAGCGCCTGCTGCAGATGCGCGCCACCGCGGAGCGCATCTCCGCGGCGATGCCCGAGCGCGACCGCCAGTATTTTGAGGCTTATGCCCGCGGCGTCAATGCCTACATCGACACGCATGCGCAACATCTGCCGGCTGAGTTCCGTCTGCTTTCTTACAAGCCCCGCCCCTGGCGCACGGCGGACTCCATCGTGATCGGCCTGAGCATGGTGCAGACACTCGACGAACACTTTTATGAGAAGTTGAGCCGCGAGCGGATCGCGGCAAAGCTGCCCTCCGATCTCGTCAAGGACCTGTATCCTACCGGCTCCTGGCGCGATCATCCGCCCATCACATCCGAGCCGGATCTGACGCAGCCACAGCAGGAAATCCCCAATGTTCCCCTCGACGAGTCGCAGGCGGCGGTAGAGGATCTGCTGCACCTGCGCGAGGCGTTGGGCAGGCAGAGTTGCCGGGCGTGCCAGCCGGGATCGAACGAGTGGGCGATCTCAGGCGCGCACACCGCAAGCGGCAAGCCTCTGCTTGCGAACGATATGCATCTCGATCTCGGCATTCCGAACATCTGGTATGAGGCGGATTTGCGATCGGGAGATTTTCATGCCGAGGGAGTTGCCCTCCCAGGAGTGCCGTTCATCGTCGCCGGCCACAATGATCACTACGCATGGGGAATAACCGCCCTCTACGGCGACACGCAGGATATCTACGTAGAAACGCTTAACAATCAAGACCAATACCAGGCGCCGGATGGATGGCATCCGCTGGAGCACCATCAGGAACGGATCGCGGTGCGTGGCGGCCGCACGCAGACGCTCGATGTGCGCCTCACGAACCATGGGCCAATCCTGAGCCCGATGCTGGCGCATGAGCAGCGCGCGCTTGCTCTGCGCTGGGTTGCCTACGACTCCACCTCCACAGGCTTCCCCCTCTTTGATATGGACTCCGCGAAGGACTGGACGGAGTTTCGTGATGCTGCATCGCGGTGGTGGGGCCCGACGCTGAACCTGGTGTACGCAGACGCGGAGGGCCATATCGGCTATCAGGCGGTTGGCAGAATTCCGATCCGGCCGAATGGACTCAGCGGAGTTCCCATTGACGACGCGCAGCACGAATGGGCGGGCTATGTTCCGTTTGAAGCGCTTCCAAGCACCTTCGATCCTGCGCTCGGCCTGCTGGCAACGGCAAACTCCCGTATCACTCCCGATGGCTACGCATACCCGCTGACACTGAGCTGGGCCGCTCCTTATCGCAATGAGCGCATTTGGAAGTGGCTGGCCGGTAAGAACGGTCTGAAGCGTGAAGATATGATTACGCTGCAGACGGATGTCTATTCCGAAGTCGATCAGGAGATGGCGCAGCGCTTCGCCTACGCGATCGATCATGCGACAAAGGCCGACGATCGCCTGAAGCAGGCGGCAGACCTGCTGCGATCCTGGGATGGCATGATGGGCGTTGACTCGTCCCCAGCCGCCATCGTGACCGCTGCGCGCGCTGCATTCTGGCCATTGATCCTCGAGCCGAAGCTGGGACCGGAGTGGAACATCTACGAATGGCCTGAGAGTTCCTTCGCACAGGAGGAGATCGTCATGCATGCTCCGCCGCAGTGGCTTCCCAAGGGCTACAAGGATTGGGACGACCTGCTGACCGCGGCCGTGAGCAAGGGTCTGGAGGAGACGCATGCCCCACGAGATCTGGCCCATTGGCAATATGGCTCGCAGCATGTCATCGATCTGGAACACCCCATCTACAGCATGATCCCATGGGTTAAGAAGTGGACGGGAACGGGAGCGCAGCCGCAGAGCGGAGGCTACACCACGGTGAAGCAGGTAGGCCGCACCTTTGGGCCGTCGCAACGCTTCACCATGGACTGGAGCGACCCGGATGCATCGACGGAAAATATCGTCATGGGAGAGTCGGGCGATCCTCTCAGCCCGTACTATCGCGATCATTGGAGCGCCTGGTATGGCGGCACAACCTTCGCGCTTCCCTCTTCCGATGCGGCGGTGCAGGCCGCGACCCGGCATACGCTGCGGCTGGTTCCATAATGCTCGCGACTCCAGAGCTTATCCGCGGCGAACGGAACGCGGGCCTGCGGCGGCAGGATCTGCCTGGGATCGGCTGGATCTTTCTGTGTGCTCTCGCTGCTGTTCTCCCATTAGTGGTGCGGGGAAACTCCTTCGGTCACGACTTCGACTTCCACCTGCTCTCGTGGATGGAGACAGCGAAGCAGTGGCATGAGGGCGTTGTCTACCCGCACTGGCTGGCAGGCGCAAACTATGGCGCGGGAGAGCCGCGATTTCTCTTCTACCCCCCCGCCTCATGGATGCTGGGTGCTCTGCTGGGGACACTGACGAACTGGGCAGCGGCGCCCATCCTCTTCGTCTTCGTCTCCCTTTTTCTCTCCGGGATCAGCCTCTACTGCCTGGCCCGCGACTGGATGCCGCGCAGCGCGGCAACAGTGGCAGCCTGCATCTATGCGGTCAACCCCTATGCGCTCTTCAACGCCTATGAGCGCTCGGCCTATGGCGAGTTGCTGGCCGGTGTGTGGATGCCTCTGATCCTGCTCTACGCGCTGCGCCGTCGTGGCTCCAATCCTGGCTCGCGTCGCGGTTGCCGCCGTGGCTGCCGTCGTGGCTGCATGGTTCCGCTGGCTCTCGTGGTTGCCGCCGTCTGGCTTACGAATGCTCCCGCCGCCGTGATGGCCTGTTATACGCTGGCAGGCGTGGCAGTGGCCCTTGCGATTGCAGAACGGGAGCCGTGGACGCTGCTCCGGCTTGGGTTGGGCGGCGGCCTTGGTATGGGGATCGCTTCCTTCTATCTCATCCCCGCGGCATATGAGCGCCGATGGGTGGAAATTGCGCGAGCCATCGGTCCGGACATGCGGGTTGAGGACAGCTTCCTCTTCGCCCGGGCCGGTGAGGCCTTTCATGTAGCCGTGTTGCGAACAGCATCGATCCTTGCCGTTACGCTGATGGCAGCTACCCTGATTGCGCTCGCCATCCTTTGGCGCAGAAGGAACCGGGCCGCTCTTGCCCCTGACCTGCGCCGGTGGCTGATTGGATCGCTGCTGATTAGCGCCGCAATATTCTTCCTCCTGCTGCCGTGGAGCGAACCCATCTGGCGTTTCGCGCCTGAGATCCGGTTCCTGCAGTTCCCCTGGCGCTGGCTTCTGTTGCAAAGCGCGGTGATGGCGTTTGTCTCGGGCCTTGCGGTATGGACCCTCCTTGCGCGCCGCTCCTCTGCTTTCTGGGTCAGGCTGGCGGCGGTAGCGTGTCTCGCGATCCTTGTCGCGGCGGAGATGACGGCCTTCTACCAACCGGAGGATGAGGACGATACACTGGCGCACCAGATCGCGACCTTCCGCTCTGGAGCGGGAGTCGAAGGCACGGACGAGTACACGCCCAGGAACGCGGACAACTCCGCCATCCAGAAGAACCTGCCTCGGCTGCGCCTGCTCGCCTCTCCCGACGCCGAAGTCCTAGATAGCAAAGTTGAGGAGAGCGAAGTCGAGAGCAACCCTGTCTATACACCGCAGGCTCCGCATCTCGACGGCAAGATCCAGGTGGATCGCTGGCAGTCGCAGCACAAGCTCATCCGCGTCACGATGAAAACTCCAGGATTCGCCGTGTTGCGGCTTATGGATTATCCCGGTTGGAGGGTTCTCGTCAACGCCAGTTCGCAAACCGCCCGTCCTCGGCGCAGAGACGGGCTGCTGGTGGTGCCGCTGCCTGCCGGGGCCTCACGAATCGAGGTGCTTTGGCAATCCACCCCCGACGAGACATGGGGCAAAGCGGTCACTTTTTTGGCTTTGCTCTTGCTGATTCCCATCGCCATGGCCGAACGGTTGGACGACATGGATAGTTCGGCAGCAAACGAAGAATAGCGCGGCCAGGAAGAGGAAGAAATGGCCGGGCCGCCTCAGGTATGATTGAAGAAATGCACGCCAACGTCAGGGAAATACTCGAATCTGGCGCGGAACTCACAGACCGCGCGCTGGAGAGGTTGATGCCTCCGGCTGAGCAGGCTCCATCCTCCATCCACCGGGCCATGCGCCACAGCGTCTTCGCCGGCGGCAAGCGGCTGCGGCCGATTCTATGCATGCAGGCGGCGATGACCGTCGCCGGCCACGGCAGTTTGCCCGAGGGCATTGAAGATCTCGGTTCTGCGCTGGAGATGCTGCATACCTATTCGCTCATCCACGACGACCTGCCTGCACTCGACAACGACGATCTGCGGCGCGGCAAGCCTACCTGCCATGTCGTGTTTGGAGAAGCGATTGCGATTCTTGCCGGAGACGCGCTGCAAACACAGGCCTATGAGGTTCTCGCCGGCCTGAAGTGCCCGGCCCCGGCAGCCATCGAGATTGTGCGTCAGGTTGCGCAGGCAACCGGCACGGTAGAAGGCATGATCGGCGGCCAGGTGCTGGATCTCGAAGGCGAACACCACAAGCCGACGGCAGAGATGGTCGATGCCATCCATCGTGCAAAGACAGGCGCGCTGATTCGCGTCAGCATGGCGACAGGCGCTATCTATGCCGGGGGCAGCGCAGACGATGTGCGGCGGTTGCAGGAGTTTGGACGCAAGGCCGGCCTCGCCTTCCAGATAGCCGATGACGTGCTCGACATGACACAGGATTCAGAGCAGTTGGGCAAGACCGCGGGCAAGGATCTGGCTAGCGAGAAGATGACGTGGCCCGCAGTCTACGGAATCGAAAAATCGCGGCAGGATGCGGAGAGTCTGATTACGGAAGCCTTTCAGGAATTGACCCCTTACGGCGAGCGCGCCGACGGGTTGAAAGCGGTCGCACGGTATCTGGTAGAGCGGACGCACTGACCCGGGTACAGTTCCGGGAGGCAATGGAGCGATGGATGGCATTGACTGAGCAGGATGTACTTACAGCGTTGAAGGATTGCTACGATCCCGAGGTGCCGGTGAACATTGTCGATCTTGGCCTGGTCTATGGCGTCACGCTGCAGCCGGATGCCGACTCAACTCCCGCCTTTCCGCGCCAGCATGTCGCCGTTGAGATGACTCTGACAACGCCGCATTGCCCCGCCCACTCGATGATGGTTGAGCAGATTCGCAATCGTCTTGCCGGCATCCCGGAAATCAGCCAGGCCAAGGTAAACCTGGTCTGGCAGCCAGCCTGGGGCCCGGAGCGAATTACGCCAGAGGGCCGGAAAGCACTGGGCTTCGAGTAGCACTCGCGGGCTGCGCGGAGAAAGGGCGTAACCCTCCTCCTCCACAGCAGCCGCTTCCCTCTTCGTTCGAGAACTTTTATCTGCGAACCATGCGGCGAACCGACTCGCCCTGCTCTGCCAGTTGCTCCACAAATCCTTCAATCTTCTGCAGCAGGTTCTGGCCCGTCTTTACGTAGCCCGGGATACCTTCCCACCACTCTTTGATCACTTCCGGCTCTTCTGCCAGAGCGATTATGGTGCCTGCGGCGGCGAGGCCAACACCCGCTTTACGCTTACCCCCCAGCAACAAACAGACGCCCGCGATTAAAGATCCGACGGCAACGGTTCGTGTCCAGGGGAACTCCTTTGCCGACCTGGGGAGACGGGCTTCGATTTGCTTTGGCATCGTGGAAAGACTCATGGGGATTCTCGACCCTCTTTTCTACGGGATTGAACTTTCTACTTGGACTGTCGCGCCATGGCGCGCGCCGAAATCATTGCTGATTCTAACTAGGATGCGGTTCGTCGGGATGCGGCTAGTCGAGGTCGAAGTCGCGCAGAGGCTTCTCCCCATCTGGGGTTTCCTTTGCTTTCTTGAGTGCCTCGGCAAATTTCTTCGCCATCAGGTCGCCCTTGTTCTTCTCCGCGTCGACCGCCTGGCGGAAGATGCTCTCCTTGCGCTCGTCCTGCTCCCGCATGGCGCGCGCGGCCGTCTCGAAGTCCTCGAACATGCGTTTGCGCGGCGCAGGTGTATGCGTCACCACGGCGCGAGTCACGGGATCGATCTTGAGTACCGCTCCGCAATCCGGGCAGGTTACATCGAACGTATTGGTTGATTGGCTTGGCATGGCTCCTCGGGTATTGTAGGACACCCGGGAGACGATCGGCCAGAGGATGCGTGGAAAGCGGCTCTAAAGAAAAATTACCTTGTGCCCGGGACACTCCTGCCCCGCCTCCTGAACCAGCAGATCCATCAGGCTCTCGCCATAGCGAGCGGGGAAATAAGGCGCGCCAATCAACCGCTCCTGCGGATGGCGATCCGGAAAGAGGGCGAGAATCAATGCCTCCGCGTGACGTGCCAGGCTTGCTTCCTTTTGCAATTGGTAGTTTGCGGCCAGCCTTCGAAGCCGGTTCATCTGGTAACGCATTTTCGATGCCGCGACCTCCGCGGATCGGCCCAGTCCCGCATCGAGGGCGCTCATGTATTGCGTCAGGGAGGTCAGCTCCGCATCGAGCGCATTTCCCGCGGAGGCCAGCTTGCGCTTCCCTTCCACGGACATGGACCGTGCGCCAAGCCTCTGCGCGATATCGTCGGCGGTGGATTGCAGAATGTCGTCGAGCGAAAGATCGTGACGGCGCAGGACCTCGGCAATCTGCGGCTCAACCAGCGTCGCGGAAAGCCGTGGCAGAATCTGCGTGGTGTGGCCAAGGATCCGCTCATAAAGAACCTGGGATTGCGCGAAGTAGGCAATCTCCGCCGGCCCACCGATGTACGCGGATGTGGGCAGAATGGCGTCCTGAAAAACCGGGCGGAGCAGTGCATTGGGGCTGAGACGCTCAGGCTCACTGTCGAGGATGGCGAGCAGGTCTTGCGACGAATAATTCTGCCGGCCAGCCTGCCATTGGCCGTCGCTCAAGGTCTTCAGCGCCTGACGGGCTCCGGTGGTGCCATCGATCAAGAACAGAAGACTCGATTGCGCAGTGACCAGGACTTGGGAGTGATATCCCGATGCAGTGAGGAGGCGGTCGCGCTCCATCAATGCATCGCGCAGCTCGACAGGATGTTCAATCGCATGTCGAAGCACCCGCTCGCCCAGCGCGTGATAGGGACGCAGAGAGGCATCCATCACTACCAGTCCCTGATGCGCAAAAACCGCCGCGATCCATTCGCCAAAGGCCTGTGCAAAGCTGCGTCCGGGCTGGTAGCTTGTGCGGAGCTGATCCACCACCGGCCCGTAGCCAAGCAGGGCTTCCGCCTGATCCACGAGCGAGCGAATCTGTTCGCCAAAAAGAATTCCGCCAACCGGAGCATTCGCCACATGCGCACCCTGGTAGGTAAGCGTCTCCAGCGAGCGGCGGGAGGGCAGCGTGACGTGGTTTACCTCGGCGAAATCGTGATCCTCGGTGGCCAGCCAGAAGACAGGTACGTGCGGCAACCCGGCGGCGGTGGCGTCCTGCGCCTTGCGGATTGCCGTTGCAGCTTTCAGCAGGGTGTAGAGCGGACCACCGAAGAGACCAACCTGTTGTCCGGTGACGACAACACTGGCGCCCTGCCGGATGCGCTCGATATTCGCAAGTGCCTTAGGATGCGTATTCTGCGGATGCGTATTCTGCGACGTCAGCAGATCCGCGAGGGACGCCCGTGCAGCGGAGCTGATTGTCGAGGACGCGCGCATCCAGGAATGGGACCGCGGGCTGGCGGGAAAGAAAGGTGACAGCGGCTCCGTGCGCTCGCAATACTCCCGAAAGATATGGCTCGGGTGCGGCAGAATCGAGATGGGATAACACTCAGTTTGCAAAGCCAAACTCTCTCCCTGTTCGTTACTTCCCACTTCAAACCTGCGCACGTATGCATCGCGCAATCACGGTCCATCTACCCTAAGTCTCTCATGACAAAGCCTGTGGTTAAAGCGTACTGGCATCTGCACCCACTGTCAGCACGCGCCACATCTCTTCCCGCTTGCGGACTGGCAGAGACTCGAGCGCATGGATCGCCAGCGATCGATAAACATCAGCAAGAATCGGATGCGCGGCGAGTGCCTGAAGATGCAGTTGTATCGTGGCAATATCGCCCCGGGCGATCGGCCCGCTGAAGCTCTCCCTCGCTCCACTCGAGATAAAGTTCTGCACCGTGGAAGCGGCAATCGGAGCGAGAAGCCGCGTTGCCTGGTTCGCGCTTAACCCTGCGAGCATGGCGGCGCTCTGCGCGGCCACCAGGCTGCTGAGCAACAGCGGCGAAGCCAGCGTGGCCGCCGCGTGATACAGAATCTTATCGGAAGAATCGATGCGAAAAGGCTCGCCATGCAAGCGCCGCACCAGCAGGAACAGCCTCCGCCGCAGTGCGGAAGAGGACTCCACTGCAAACGGCGCTCCCACTAGGGTGACGGGCTTCCGCGTCGGAAAGGTCATCAAGGGGTGCACCGCAGCGGTCTGCGCTCCGGCCTCGGAAGCCGCCGCAAGCACCTCGATGGTTCTCACCCCGCTGGAGTGGAGGACGATCTGATTCTCAAGCGTTTGCCCCAGCTCCCACCGTCGCGCCACCAGCGCTTCACACACCTCTGCGATTGCGCCATCGGGCACGCATATCCAGAGGATCGGCGCATCGAGAGTCGCCTCGTCGATCGTGGTCAGGTGTAATCCTCTGGACGCCCGCTCAGGCAGGCGCCTCACCACGACTTCTCCAATGGGGAAGCCCGCAGACAAGAGCGCGGAGACGAGGGAGGTTCCCCAATTCCCCAGCCCGATCACCGTGATGCGAGGCAAGCTCGATTTCTCTTTTGAGACAGTTCCGGCGCGGCGCGACGTACGTGGTGATTTCATCATTGGGGTCCAGATCGAATGGTAACGTAAATGAGAAACTCGGAAGGACGAGGGTACATGGCAAAGAAAAAAGCAGCCAAGACAGAGAAGCCTGTTTCGTTGACCAAAAAACCAGCCAGGAATATCGAAGTGGTCTCTTCGGTGTTGAGCTACTCCGGACCACTCTTCAACGTGCATACCGATATGGTCCGCGAACCGGGCGGAACTGTCTCGCGCCGCGACGTGATCCGCCACAACGGATCGGTGGTGATGCTCGCCGTGGATGACTCGCGAAGCAAGCGCGATCCGCTGATCATCATGGAGAGACAGTATCGCCACGCAGCTAGACAATTCCTGTGGGAACTGCCCGCAGGCAAGATGGATGAAGGCGAAAAGCCGCTGGCGGCTGCAAAGCGGGAGCTGATCGAAGAGACCGGATATCGCGCGAAACGCTGGACCAAGCTGGTGCGCTACTTCGCCAGCCCGGGCTTTCTCGGGGAGTGGATGCAGGTATTTCTCGCCGAAGGACTTTCCGCAGGCATTGCTGAGCCGGAAGAAGATGAACACATCGAGGTCAAGCTTGTGCCGCTGTCGGAGGTGCTGTCGCTCATCGACGACGGACAGATCGAGGATGGAAAGACTCTGATCGCTGTCATGTTGTATGCGAGAAAAAAAGGTCTACTTCCAAAACGCGGCGCAAAGGCCTGACATAGCAGGCGTTGTGCGATACGCAATTCACGAGCAGGGTCTGAGGCAAGCTTCAGACCCTGCTCGTTTGGTTTTTAAGGGATAACCATTTGGTCACTCATCGCGTCTGTTAGTGATAAGCAGGTTGGGTTTCCCCCAGCCTCGATCTGCGTTAAGGAAGGTACGCGGCTTGTGGCAAATTACAAAGGCAAGGTGAAGTGGTTCAACAATGCGAAGGGATACGGTTTTATAGGACGCGAGGACGGCCCTGACGTTTTCGTTCACTATAGCGCCATCCAGCTCGATGGGTACAAGAGCCTGAAGGAAGGCGATGAGGTCGAATTCGACATCATTGAAGGACAGAAGGGTCCGCAGGCTGATGCGGTCACTCGCTTGCGCGAAGTAGCCTGACACATTCAGGTAAACAGTACTAAAGCACACACGCCTGGCACACATCCATCCTGCGCGTGCAGGGAAGGTGTGGGCCTGAGAGCGCGGACCCGAATCCTCGCGGGAAATAACTGCATCCACCGAAACCCGGCATATGCTGTCAGCGAATGCCGGGTTTTTGTCTGCGCATTTTCAATGCCGCGTCCGGCCGCGCGATAATGACCGCCGGGGGTTACGGTAGCCAATGGACAATCAGGGCATGGCCAGATTGCTGGCCGAAACAGCGGATCTTCTGGAAATCGGCGGAGGGGATTCCTTTCGCATTCGCTCGTATCGCAACGCTGCCGAGGCAGTGGAGTCCACCACCCTGCAAATAAGCGCCATCGTGGACGATGCCAAAAAGCTCCAGCAAATTCCCGGGATCGGCAAAGGCATGGCGGCAAATCTGCTGGCCATCGAGCGTACCGGCACGCTGCCGCTGCGCGAAGAACTGCTGACCAAATACAAACCGACGATGCTCGAACTTCTTCGCCTTCCGGGCATGGGCCCCAAGACGGTGAGCCTGTTGTGGGAGGCGCTTGAGGTCGCGGATATCGACGCGCTGGAGGCGGCCATCGATGCGGGCAAGGTCGAGGCGCTGCCGCGCTTCGGCAAGAAGCAGGCCGAGAAGCTGAAAAAAGGCATCTCCGAATATCGCAGAAACAGCGGCCGCTTCCATATCGATGAAGCGGAACTCGTAGCACAGCAAGTTGCCGGATACCTGATGGGCTTTCCCGGGATCGATAGCGTCACTCCTGCGGGCTCGCTGCGGCGTGGCCGGGAAACGATTGGAGATGTGGATCTGCTGGCCACCGGCCCTGGCTGCGAAGAGAACTGCGTGAGTGCCGCAGTGGAATACACGGCAGCGTATCCGCCTATCGCCGACATCCTTGCCAAGGGAGAAAACAAGGTCAGCTTCCGCCTCCGCAGCGGGTTGCAGGTGGACGTCCGCCTGCTGCCCCGTGCCTCGTTTGGAGCGGCGCTGCAATACTTCACCGGATCGAAGGCTCACAACGTAGCCGTGCGGCAACGCGCGTTGAAGCACGGCTACACGTTGAGCGAGTACGCCCTGGCCCGGCTCGACGATGGATCGGTGGTGGCCGGCGCGACGGAGCAGGAGATCTACGCATCGCTCGGCCTGGATTGGATTCCACCAGAACTGCGCGAAAACAACGGCGAACTGGAAGCTGCCGCGGAGCACCGGCTTCCCACGCTCATCGAACTCACCGACATTCGCGGCGATGTGCATATGCACACCGTAGCGAGCGACGGCCGCAACACCATCCGAGCTATGGCAGAGGCGGCGCTGGCACGCGGCTACGAATACATCGCGATCACGGATCACACCAAGAATCTGGCGATGACCAACGGGCTCGACGACCAACGCGCGCTGGAGCATATCGCGAAGATCCAGGAAGTGGATCGCGAGATGGAGGGCCGCATCCGCATCTTTCCCGGCATCGAAGTCGATATCCTGGCCGAGGGCGAACTCGATTTGTCCGATGAGGTTCTGGCACAGATGGATGTGGTCATTGGCAGCGTCCACTCCCTCTTTAATCAGCCGGAAGAACAGATGACCGAGCGCATGCTGCGGGCGATGGAGAACCCATATCTGCGAATCCTTGGGCATCCGACAGGCAGGCTCCTGCTGCGCCGCGAGCCATACAAGCTGGATTTGCCAAGAGTGCTGCGACGGGCGGCGGAACTCGGCGTCGCCATGGAGCACAACGCCTATCCCGACCGCCTGGACCTGTGTGACCGCGACATGAGACTGGCGAAAGAGCTGGGCGTCCCAATCGTCGTCAATACCGATTCCCACCACATCAGCCACATGGAGAAAATGCACTATGGATTGCTGCAGCTGCGGCGAGCCTGGCTGACGAAAGAAGATGTGCTGAATACCCGGGATGCCAGCAATTTTCTTGCTGCGCTGCGGCCTCGTCCGTGAAATATCGAGAGAAAAAGAGTGTTCCCTATCGTCGAGGCTGCGCAACTCGGGATACAATTTCCCCACTGTGAGCGCCACATTGAACTCTCTCTCAAGCGTGCACGACCCGGATGATCTGGGCCGGTCCTCCGATCCCGGCTCCCATGCCCTCAAGGTCGTCCTGGTAGCTCTCGTGATCGTGGTCGCAGCCATTGCCGCCTACGTCTACCTTGGCGAGAAGCCTCCGGTGGCAACCGGTGAAGTGATCCGTGTTACTACGATCCCGGTTCATAAAGAATCAAACCTTCCTGCCGCCGCTGGAATGCCGGGCCAGAGCGAGACCTTCGATGAGGTTCTGGTCATGGCCCAGGTGCGCTTCCACAACCAGTCCAAGGGGCCGCTATTCCTTCATGAAATGGAGGCGGTGCTGGATCTGCCCAACGACCTGGAGCGGACAAGCCTGGCGGTCAGTAAGACCGATTTTGAACGGGCCTTTATCGCCTATCCGGAGCTGGCACCGCTGAAGGGCACTCCCATCGTGCGCGAAATTACAGTCGAACCGGGACAAACGGTGGAGGGGCTGATGCTCTTTCCCTTCCCGCTGACGCGCGAGCAGTATGAGCAGAAGAAATCCCTCGATATCGACGTAATCTTCCTTCATCAGAAGACTTTGGCGCTGAGGGCACCGCAGTAACGGCCTCACCCCGGCAACTCACGGCAAAAATACAGCCGGCCTCGATGAGGCCGGCTGTTCTGTCTCCTGCTTCTTTGCTCTTCGGTTATTTCCCGGCGCTCTTGGGAGCGGAGATGTAGCCGACAACCTGGTTCTTATTGATATTGTTCACCACGAGTTCGTAAAGCATGGGATCCTTGCCTGTATAAAACTGCACCGGCTCGTTCAATCCCTTGTCCTTCTTCTCAATCCTCTTGTCATCTGAGATCACATTCAGCGTGAAGCGATTCCTCTTGGTATCCGCCTTTTTCAGCTCCAGGCTCACAAGCCCCACCGGAATCGGCCTGCTGCCCTTATTCAGCGTGAATTCGTAGTAGTTGCGATCACCCTTGTGCTTCAGGATCTCGAGTTCGTCGTGATTGTGCGCGATCAGGCCGCTCTGGATTCCCAGATCGCCCTTCATGCTTTGCAACTGCGTTTGCGTGGCCACCAGGTCGCTCTGCGTCTTGGCAACGTCGGTCTTCACACCGCCAACCTCGGTCTTGACTCCTGCCACTTCGCCGGAGACTGCGCCAATCTGTTTCTGAGTCTCGCTCTGTTGCTTCTCCAGGCGGGAAGCGTCGGCCTGCTGGCGGCGCATCAGATCGGTGGCCTTCGCCTCAAGCTGCTTCTGCGTCATTCCGACGGATTGGCCCAGGGTTTCAGAGGTGACTCTCAGCCGTGCGTTCGTCTCCTTCAGCGCGCTTGCCAGCTTCTCATTCTCCTGCGTCGCGGCAGCGAGAGCCACCTCAGACTTTGCAAGACGCGAGGACAGGGTGAAGCTCCATATCAATCCACCAATCGACGCTACGATGGCCAGCACCAGGCCACCGATAAAGAGTGAGGAGTAATTCCGTTCCGGTGTTTCCAACAAGTCGTCCATATTGGCCTTTCTTCCGTACAAGGGTAACTACACAAGTTGAAGGGAACTCCTCGACTGGCGTTCCCATTTCACGTTTCCCGATTTCCTTTTGACGCAGGGGAACCCCTTACGATAGTTCATTCTGCCCCCAGCCCCTAGAATAGAAGTGTGAAAAGAGCAGACATCGTCATAGCCGGCGGCGGGATCATCGGACTCTCGACCGCATTGGAGTTGGTTGCCGAGGGCCTTCGCGTCGTTGTTGTCGAACGGGGACGCCCGATGAACGAAGCGTCCTGGGCTGCCGCGGGCATGCTTGCGTCTCACGATCCGGAGAATCCGCCGATTCTCGAAGCACTCTCCGAATTGAGCATCCGGCTCTACCCGGCATTTCTTGAGCGCGTGCAAGCTCTTTCCGGACAGAGCATCCCGCTGCGCACGCGAAGAGCCCTTCAGGGCACCCGCGCAGGAGAGCACTTTGCCGCGGGAACGCCCTGCCTGGTCGATGCGGCACAGGCCAGGGACACCGTTCCCGGGCTGAACAGCGAAGGCCGCCAGTTCCTGCTTCTGGACGAGGACAGTCTGGACCCACGCGACCTCTGCCGGGCGCTGCCTCGCGCGGTGGCCGCAGCCGGCGCGGAATTGCAGGAAGAGACGACGGTCCTCTCCGTCAAAGCCAGCGGACAACGCGTTGCGGTGGAAACGACCCAGGGGATGATCGATGCAGGACATTTTCTGAACTGCTGCGGAGCGTGGTCCGGCGGGCTACCGGGCGCAACGGGAGATTTTGCGCCGGATCGCCTCGGCATCGAGCCCCGCAAAGGCCAGTTGGTCACGGTGCAGATGCCGGATCCAGACAGTCTCCGCAACGTGGTGCGCACGCCAGAGACCTACCTCGTCCCTCGCGGAGATGGGCGCATCGTGATCGGCGCTACGCTCGAACGCGCCGGGTTCGATAAGGCCGTCGATAGCGACGTGGTTCAGACACTGGTCGACGAAGCTTGCGCTCTCTGGCCGCCGCTGACCGCGGCAAGGGTGGTGGATACCTGGGTAGGACTTCGGCCAGGATCGGGCGATGGGCTACCACTGCTGGGTAACTGCGGAGAAGACCGCCTGTGGATGGCAACGGGCCACTTCCGGAACGGGATTCTTCTGGCGCCCGCCACAGCCAGGGTTATGCGCCAGCTCCTGACCGGGGAGCCTCCCGAAGTCCCCGTCCAAAGCTTCACCCCGGCTAGATTCGCGGCGGCTAAAGGCTGATTTTCTGTGACGCACGCCCCGTTTCGGACCTGTCTGCAGACGCCCGCCAAATCTCGAAAGTGACAAATGTCGAATTGCTGCGCTATAAATCAAGAATATCTAACGGCAGCCGACATGCAGGATCGGGATTCTTTGTCTTCCCCCCATTCCGGCCAGGCATTTTTAATACAAGTTTTTTTAATCAACGAAGTCAGTTGCAAGGGAGAGTGAGAAGTTATGTCCACCTCGGTCGCGGTAAAGGGTCTTGAAGGAATCGTCGCAGCCAGCTCAGGAATTTGTTTTATCGATGGAGAGGCGGGCGTCCTTGCCTACCGCGGCATAAATATCCATGAACTTGCGGAAAAATCGACATTTGAAGAGACCGCCTATCTCCTGTGGAACGGCAGGCTGCCGAATCGCGAAGAATTGGCCGAGTTCACAAAAGAGCTGACAAACGCTCGCGTGCTGGATCCTGGGATCATCAGCATGCTGCGCGCCTTTCCGCACAATGCGACCCCGATGGAAGTGCTGCGCACGGCCGTCTCGGCCCTCAGCTTTTACGACGAAGATGAAAAGATAAACGACCACAACTCCAACATTCGCAAGAGCTTCCATCTGACAGCGCAGATCGCCATGATCGTCGCTATCTACGATCGAATGCGTAAGAATCTGCCCATCATTCCAGCGGACCCATCCCTTTCGCACGCAGCCAATTTTCTATGGATGCTGAACGGCAAGAAGCCCTCGGAGACGGCAACCCGCGCTCTCGATATTGCTCTGATTCTGCATGCAGATCACGAATTGAATGCCTCTACCTTCGCAGCGCGTGTGATTGCAGCGACCCTCTCCGACATTCATTCGGCGATCACTGGAGCCCTCGGCGCCCTGAAGGGCCCGCTGCACGGTGGCGCGAATGAGGCCGTGATGCGGCTCCTCTTCCTTATCGATAAGGAGGGTGAGGATCCGGTGGAGTATGTGAAAAAACTCCTAGCCGAAAAGAAGAAGGTCATGGGCTTTGGCCATCGCGTCTACCACACGGAAGATCCGCGCGCGACCCATCTGCGACAGATGTCCGAGAGCCTCGGGCGCGCCTCCGGCAATTCCAAGTGGTTTGAGATGTCGCGCAAGATCGAAGAGTTCATCCTTAAGGAAAAGAAGCTCAACGCCAACGTCGACTTTTATTCCGCATCCACCTACACCACCCTGGGCATCGATCTCGATCTCTTCACACCCATCTTCGCGATGAGCCGGATTGCGGGTTGGACAGCTCACGTCATCGAGCAGCAGGACGACAATCGCCTGATTCGCCCGCGTGCCGAGTACATCGGGCCAGTCTATCCTGCGCCTTATGTTCCGATGGATCAAAGGCCTTAACTCGCAGGCGCGGATGCCGTGGCGGGGGAGAAGCAGGTCCTTCGCTTCGCTCAGGATGACAAGCGCTTTGCTGCATGACAATCGCTTCGCGCATGACAGTCGCTTCGTTCTGGATGACAAGCCTTCGCTCTGGTTGACAGGCGCTTTGCTGCATGACAATCGCTTCGCTCTGGACGCAAGCATGATCTCAGGATGAGGCGGTGACGCTTGGTCCTTCAGCGGGAGCCGCTCCTCGCCAACTCCCGCTGCGGATCCGGCGAGGGAGCCGCCTGCTACTTCCCTTCCATGCGGCTGCGACTTGCCGGTGGCACAATGCCATTCATCCGCATGTACTCCACCATCTGACCGTAGTGGTCCATAAAGTGAGCGATTCCGAACGAGGTCATCCCGGCGCGGGTGCCTTTCGGGGTCATCTCAAAGGCGTTCTCCGGAGTCATCGTGTCCACCGCCTTCTGGGCGACGACGAAGGAATCCTTGAGCGCCTTCACTATGTCTGCCTTCGTTGTCAGCTTCTCGATCGACGACCCATCCTCTGACGATCCGGAGAAGGATCCCCAGTAATGATAGTTCGCCTCGGCGATATGCTTTACCTGCTGCGCGAAGGTGCGGACGCCCTTGAACTCGCCCTGCGTGGGAGCGAAGTTGTATTTCTCCTCCGGCATAGCTTCGGCAGCGCTAACCACCACATTCTCAAATCCGCTAAGCAACTTACCGTAAGCCTGAGAGGGCGAAACTTTGGTGCCGACGGGGGGCATCTCAGGCTTGGCCTGACACAGCGCAGCCGTGGGCGCAAGCAGCAGGCAACAAAAGGCAAATGCCGGGAAACGGTAGGGGATCTTCACAGAACACCTCCAGAAGGGCGTATCCATTGCGACGAAAAGCCTACCAGATCCTCGACCTGCATGCAGGGCTCAGCTTGTGATGGGATGAAGGCGCTCCAGCCCGGCACACCGTAGAATAGAAACAGGGGAATCGCAGCATGCACCGCGTATACATGGACGCGAACGCCACCACGCCTCTGCTGCCGGAGGTGATGGCGGCGATGCGTCCCTGGTTCGACGAGCAGTTTGGCAACGCATCGTCGATCCATTTCCACGGACAGCGTGCGCGCGCGGCGGTCGACCACGCACGAGAAACGGTTGCCACGATGCTGGACTGCCGTCCGGCGGAGATCGTTTTTACGAGCGGCGGTACTGAGGGAGACAACCTGGCGCTCTTCGGCATGCTGCAGCCGGGAGATCACCTGATTACCAGCTCGATCGAGCACCACGCAGTGCTGCATGCGGCCGAGCACCTGCGCGATCGGGGGATCGAGGTCACATTTCTTCCGGTGTCCAGCTCCGGCCTCGTCGATCCGGAGGATGTGCGCCGCGCCCTTCGCCCGCAGACAAAACTGATCAGCGTGATGACGGCCAACAATGAGACCGGAGTGCTCCAGCCCGTTGCGGAGATCGGCCAGATTGCCCAGGAAGCAGATGTTTACTTCCATACCGACGCAGTGCAGGCTGCGGCCAAGCTGCCTTTGGATGTCAAGTCGATCGGCTGCGATCTGCTGACGATCTCAGGCCACAAGATGCATGCGCCGCAAGGAACGGGCGTCCTGTACGTTCGCCGGGGAACGCAGATTGAGCCGCTCTTTTTCGGCGGCCTCCACGAGCGTCATCGCCGCGCGGGAACCGAGAACGTCGCAGGCATCGTCGGGCTGGGCAAGGCCGCCGAGCTTGCCATGGCTGGGCTGGAGGCGGGAGTGCCCCTGAAGATGGCCGCGCTCCGCGACCGCCTGGAGACGCAGATTCTCGGGAGCATCGACGAGGCCGGGATCAACGGCGGCGAATCTCCGCGAGTGGCCAACACGACAAACCTCTGGTTCGACCACGTAGAGGCGGAGGCGCTGGTCATCGCGCTCGACCTGAAGGGTTTGGCGGTTTCGGGCGGCTCGGCGTGCCAGTCGGGCGCTACTGAGCCGTCGCATGTATTGCTGGCCATGGGACTCTCAGAGGAACGTGCCCGCGCCAGTGTGCGCTTCAGCCTGATGAAGACGACCACCGAGGAAGATGTAGATTTCGCCGCATCGCTGGTGCCGCAGGCGGTTGCGCGCCTGAGAGAACTCTCGCCTGTGTATGCGAAGAAGTCCGCGGCCACGAAGACTGCATTTGCAATGAATAGTTATGAGGAGCGGAGACTTCCATGACCGAGGGCAGCGTGAATCCGCAGACCATCGCCGTAGCCATGTCCGGAGGTGTGGATTCCTCGACAGTGGCAGCGATGCTGAAGGCGGAGGGCTACAACCTGATCGGCCTGACTCTGCAGCTCTGGAATCAGCGGCGGCTTGCCGGCAAGGAGGGCATGCCGGAGCAGGTGCAGGGCCGTTGCTGCTCGATTGATGACGTATACGACGCCCGCCACGTGGCTGAGGAGCTGGGCATTCCATACTACGTCGTGAATCAGGAGGAGCGCTTCGAGCGCGATGTGGTGCAGCCTTTCGTCCGCGAATACCTCGCCGGACGCACGCCAATTCCCTGCTCGCTCTGCAACAACCATTTGAAGTTCGATCAACTGCTGCTCACCGCGCGGCAGATTGGCGCGGACCGGATCGCTACCGGCCACTATGCCCGCAACGAGTTTGACGCCGAGCGTGGACGCTGGATCCTGAAGCGGCCCGCGGATACCTCAAAGGACCAGACTTACTTTCTCTTTGGACTTACCCAGGAGCAACTCTCCCGTACGCTTTTCCCGCTCGGCAATTACACCAAGCCGCGAGTTCGCGAGATCGCTCACCAGGCCGGACTCGCTCTGGCCTCGAAGCCGGATTCGCAGGAGATTTGCTTCATTCCCGGCGGCGACTATAAGCGCTTCATGGAAGCCTACCTCGAAGAGCAGGGAGAGGTCGTTCCGGACTCCACAGGGGAACTGGTATCTGCGGCTGGCGAGGTCCTGGGCCGTCACGAAGGCATTCACCACTTCACCGTCGGGCAGCGTAAGGGGCTGGGTGTCTCTTCCCCCTCGCCACTCTACGTTCTGCAGATCGATAACACCTCGCATCGTGTCACGGTTGGGCCGGAAGCAGATCTGGCCACCAAGACGCTGCGCGCCCGGCAATTGAACTGGATTGCGATCCCCGAATTAGCTGGCGAGATGCGGGTGCAGATCAAGATTCGCCATCGGTTTGAGCCGGCGTGGGCCACCATCCGCCAGACCGCTGCGGATGAAGTCACCGCCACGTTCGACGAGCCTGCGCGTGCGGTCACCCCAGGCCAGGCCGCGGTCTTCTATTCCGAAGATGAAGTCGTCGGCGGTGGCTGGATCGTATGACTCAACGCACCCCTTTTGCAGGGTAGCGGCTATAGAACCGGGTTTCCGCCGTTTTTGGAGTGATCGCCAGGAGCGTGATCCCGTTGCAGAAGAGTCTCAAGACCTGCGCGGAAGCCCTGAAACAGCCCCTGCACCTTGCGGACCGGGATGGCAATCCCTTCCTGCAGGCTGACCGTCGCATGGTGAAGGCCGTCCAGCGTTCCTGAGACCATGTTGTCCATTCGCTCAGCCTGATGGCGAGTGCGGTCCACCATCTCATCGACGGCGGCGTTCACGTGTTCGGTCTGATGGCGTACCGTGTGGCTCACCTCTGTGAAGTTGGTCGCCATTACTTTGATCTTTGGAGAGACATCCTCAAGGAGATGCCGGGTGGTCGCCAGTGCCGGCAGGATGTGCTCCTTCAGCTCATCCAGAAGCCGGGTTACCTCAGCTATTGCTTTCCGTGTACCCAGGAATATACCGATCAGGACACAGGCCTGAATGAAGATGCCAATCGAGGTGATTGCTGTGATCGCGATGAGAGTGTCTTGCATTGTCCATTCGTGCATGTAGTTCTGGCCCCTCGATTGGCATCGTGCTTATATAGAAAGACTGAAATTCCAGCCGGTTTAGCTTTGCGTTGGGGAAGAGGGCGTTGCCGAGCGATTGTATGCTTCCTTGCCGGCATCTACGGCTGCGGCGACTCTGTCAGTCTGCTCCCCGACGAACCCTTTGCTTTTGTCGACAAACTCTTCCCACTGGGCACGCCCACGCTCGACATACTCCTTGCCGCGATCGACGTACTGACCAGCCTGGGCCTTGGCACGCTCGGCAAGAGCGGAGGCCTGTTCGGCAGCCTCTTTGGAGCGCTGCTTCAGATACTCCGATTTTTCCCGAGCCTGAGCCGCGATATCGTCGCGGGTCTCTTTCCCGGATTTCGGAGCATAAAGAACCCCAATCAAGGCTCCCAGGCCAAGACCTGCAAGAAACCAGCTAAAACCACTGCTTTGAGTTTCCTCTGACATATTGATTCTCCTAGTCGCCCTAAGCGACGGTAAAACACCCGGATAGTGCCAAATACAGGTTTCCAGGCAAATCTGCACAACTGATGTAGATGCCTCGGTTAGTAGATATGCTGCCATGAAAAGAGGCAGCAAAGGAACCGGAACCTATTGCGTGGCCTCATCATACTGTCTTCCATACCTTTAAGTCGCCTATGGAATCACTGTATTGGAGAATAAGCAAGGGTTTTCGGATGGAAACGCCTATCCCCACTCCCCCTCAAAGCGTCTTACACTAGGAGCGGCGGAGGCCGAGCCTCAGTCCACCGGTTTAATTTTGATGCAAATCTGTTGTTCCACAAACAGCGGTTTCAGGAGAAATAATTCGATGCGCACTTCAGGAAAACTCGCACAATTGCTGCAAATCATGCTGGCAGCGTCCTTGCTTGTAGCAGCTTCAGGGTGCAAGAAACAGGCGGCGGACCAAGCCGCCACGGCGACGACCGCGGCACCGACGGATCAGCAGATGTCCTCGAATATAACGAGCAGATTGAACACGGAATCCGCGTTGAGTGGCCAACCTATCCAGGTGGCTGTGGATAACGGCAGGGCCACGCTGAGCGGCACGGTAACCGACGAAGCGTCTCGTTCCCTTGCTGCGAACGACGCAGCTTCCGTAGACGGAGTCAAGACGGTCATCAACAACCTGACGGTGCGGCCGGCGCGGTCGGAAGCTCCGGCGATGCAGGAGCCAGCACCTCGCAGGGAGCGTACACGCGCCTATGCGCCGGCACCAGCAGCGGAACCACCAGCGCCCGTGCACACCGCTGCCCAACGGACACCGGAGCCAGTCAAAGTTGTGAACCCGCCTGCGCCTCCCAAGCCAGTCACGCGGACCGTTACGGTACCCTCGGGCACAACCATACCGGTGCGTCTGACCGAGGCCCTGGAGACCGGCAAAACACAGCCAAACTCGGTATTCCACGCCTCTCTGGCCGGGGACCTGATCGCTGACGGCGTAACTGCGATCCCTCGCGGCGCAAGCGTGCTGGGACGCGTAATCGAGGCGAAGGACGCGACTCACTACACCGGCAACTCCGTGCTGACCCTCGAACTGACGCAGATCACCGCCAACGGACAAACCTTCCACCTCGTCACCGACCCCTACACCCAGCAGGGCAAGGGACGCGGCAAGAACACGGCTGAGAAAGTGGGCGGTGGAGCGGCCATCGGTGCCCTGATTGGCGCGCTGGCAGGTGGCGGCAAGGGTGCGGCTATCGGCGCGGCGACTGGCGGCGGCGTGGGCGCCGGAGCCAACACCATCACCCGAGGAGAGCAGGTAAAGCTGCCCTCCGAAAGCATGGTGAACTTCCGCCTTCAGAACCCCATCTCGGTGACGACGACAACCACCCCAGGTGGACAGCAGGTCAAGTCCTATGACAGTGGCGATACATCCCAACCCGATCCAACGCTGCAGCAGCGCTAGAAGCTGCGAAACACGATGGGGGAGGCACGAGGCCTCCCCCATCGTGTTTCTGTACACACTAGATCGAGTAGCGCCCTGCCTCGATCATCGCTCTTGCCACGGAACGGCTGACTTCAATGGTGTTCACCGGCGTATGCTTCGACAGGCGCCGGAAGATGGCCAGTTGCGTCCGCAGCATATCTCCCTCTGCGACAGCCGCCAGCACGCGGCGGGCGGCGTTCTCGATCACCGAGAAGCAGTTCTCCGCATGGACCCTGGTTATAGCCTGAGCGATAGCCGCGGAAGTGGAACCGGACTGGTGCAACTTTTGCGCACGCAGCAGTGCCGACTCCAGCGAATAGACCTGAATCAGAATGTCGGCAAGCTCCCCCATCACCTCCTGCTGATCCACTAACGCAGCCATGTACTTCTGCGAAGCCGCGCCGGCGGCAAAGAGAGCTATTTTTTTTGCGCTGGCCAGCAGAGCAACTTCGCCGGCGAGCGGGTCGCTGGATTCCCCGGCATCTTCAAACGAAGGCGGCGCCATCACCTCTTCCATCAGCCTGGAGATTGCAGGCATGAGCGCAAGCTGGCCGGTCATGGCGCGCTTCATCAGCCAGCCGGTAATGATGAGGCGATTGATCTCGTTGGTGCCTTCGAAGATGCGGTTGATGCGCGAGTCGCGGTAGGCGCGCTCCGCCGGATACTCCTCCACGTAACCGTAACCGGCGTAAATCTGCACCATGTGATCCGTGACCATGTCGAGCATCTCCGACCCATACACCTTCAGGATGGAACACTCCACGGCGTACTCTTCGACGCGCTTCTGAATCTCGCGCGAGGAGTGCGCGGCATCTGCGGCAAGGGTCGCCAGCGCCTGATCGATCATGCCCACCGTGCGATATGCCATGCTTTCGCCGGCAAAGATCCCAATAGCGCAGGCAGCAATCTTCTCCTGCACCATCCCAAACTCCGCGATAGGCTTGCCAAAGGCCATGCGCTCCTTCGCATAGCGGATGCTGTTGCCGAGAGAGCCGCGCGCCCCTCCCAGGCATGCTGCGGCCAGCTTGAAGCGTCCAATGTTCAGGATGTTAAACGCGATATATTGGCCCTTCCCTGCCTCGCCGAGAAGATTCTCCACCGGCACCTTGCAGTCGGAAAGAATCAGCGGGCAGGTAGACGATCCTCGAATCCCCAGCTTGTGCTCTTCCGCGCCAATCGAAAGCCCCGGCGTTCCGCGCTCGATGAGGAAGGCGGAGAACTTCTCTCCATCGATCTTGGCGAAGACGGTAAACACATCGGCAAATCCTGCATTCGTGATCCACATCTTCTCGCCGTTCAGGATGTAGTGTTTGCCATCCGCCGAGAGTTCGGCGCGCGTGCGGATATTCATTGCATCCGAGCCCGAGGTCGCCTCGGACAGCGCATAGGCTCCAATCCATTCGCCGGTCGCCAGCTTCGGCAGATACTTCTTCTTCTGATCCTCCGTGCCGTACCAGACAATCGGGAGCGTTCCAATGCCAACATGTGCGCTGAAGGCAACCGAAAAGCTCGCATAGACAGAGAGACGGTCGGCAACAATTGCGGACGTGGTCTTATCCATTGCCAGGCCGCCATACTCCTCCGGTATATCGACCGCCATCAGGCCGAGATCCCCTGCTTTTTTCAGGATGCTGCGGGTGACCTCGAAGTTCTTGGCTTCGATCTGATCGGATGCCGGCAGCACCTCGCTCACCGCAAACTGTGCAGCGGTATCGGCGATCTGGCGCTGCTCTTCGCTGAAGTCTTCAGGAGTAAAGACCTCCTCTGCTGTGCGGTTTTCGATCAGGAAACTTCCGCCTGCTACGGGCTTGGCGATGGGAGATGCAACGGTGGCCATAGATCCGCTCCTAACTTCCGATTCTTAACCCTGGTTGGAGCTGCGCCGAATGCCGGCTCAGCTCAGATTCTCAAAAATTCCGGCAGCGCCCATGCCTCCGCCCACACACATGGTCACCATGCCATAGTGCGAGCCACGCCGCTTCATCTCGTGCAGCAAGGTTGCGGTAAGCTTCGCTCCGGTGCAGCCCAAAGGATGGCCCAGAGCGATTGCTCCTCCATTTACGTTGACCTTCGCAGGATCGGCGCCCAGTTGTTGCGTCACAGCCAGAGCCTGGGTGGCGAAGGCTTCGTTCAATTCGATCAGGTCGATATCGTTGAGCGTTAACCCTGCGAGCTTCAGCGCCTTGGGAACAGCATGAACCGGCCCCAACCCCATCTCCTCCGGCAGGCAGCCGCAGGTTGCGAAGGCTACAAAACGAGCTATGGGCCGCAGCCCCAACTGCTTCGCCCGATCCGCAGACATCACTACGGAGGCAGCGGCTCCATCGGAGGTCTGCGAGGAATTGCCCGCCGTTACCACTCCATTGGCGTGGAATGCGGGCTTCAACTTTGCCAGGGCTTCCATTGAAGTGTCTGCGCGGGGGCCCTCATCGGTGCGAAAGACCGTCTGTTTCGTCTCCGGCTTGGTTGCCTTTTGGGTTGGCGAGATATTTGTCACCGTTACAGGCACAATCTCCTGTGCAAAGCGTCCAGATTGGATGGCGTCGAGCGCCTTGCGGTGACTGCCTAGGGAAAATTCATCTGCCTGATCGCGGGTGATGTGATATTTCTGCGCCACTCGCTCCGCGGTCAGGCCCATGCTGAGATACGAATCGGGGTAGTTCTCCACCAGCCAGGGGTTGGCGCTGATCTTGTTGCCCCCCATCGGCACCATGCTCATCGACTCGGTTCCGCCTGCAAGAATCACCGTCGCCCCGCCACCGCGAATTCTCTCTGCGGCGATCGCAATCGATTGCAGGCCCGACGCGCAGAAGCGATTCACCGTCATCGAAGAAACATCGACCGGCAGCCCTGCACGCAGGCTCGCGATGCGGGCCACGTTCATTCCCTGCTCGGCCTCCGGCATGGCGCAGCCAAGAATCACGTCATCCAACTCTTTCGCATCAAGCTGCGGGATATTCTCCAGCGCGCCACGGATCGCAACCGCTCCCAGATCGTCCGGCCGCGTCGTAGCAAGTGCTCCCTTGCCGGAGCGCCCAACCGCGGTGCGAACGGTGCTGACAATTACCGCATCTGCCATGTCTCTTGCTCCTTGTATTACTCCGCTCCCTCAATCTGGAGCCACGTGCCGTTCTGGTTGTAACGAATCTCCAGGTATCGATCGACGATGGAGACTTGGATTCCATCGTGGTCGTAGGAAGCGGACTGGCTGCCTGCCACGCGCTGCACAAGCTGCGGCTCGGCTACATCCAGTCCCCATGCAAAGCCCAGTGTTCCCTTCAAACTTACCTGCAGCCGATCCACGTCCTTCGCGTTCTCAAGTTCGATGGGCAGTCCAAGCGCATTGCCGCGAAAAACCAGCAGCGAACTCGTGCCTCCATGCGAACAGAGAACCGCCCAATCGAGACTTCCCCGCTGCCAGAAGTCCCCATGAATGACATTCTCGGGACGGTGCGCCTGGAAGGTTTGCGGCACCAGGCAGTGGCGTTCTTCCAGTGCATAACGGACCGGCGCGGGCAGTTCAGGAAATGCCGACAGCGGCAGCCGCCGAATCTTGTACGGCAGCGTCTTGCCTGCGAAATCAAACTGCCCTGCCTCTACCTGTTCCATTGCCTGGGCGCAGGCGGATATCCCCTGGACCGCGCCAAGTAACAGCAGGCAAACTGTGAGCGATCTTTGCAACGTTAGTTCCTTAATGGCTTGCCGGTCTTGAGCGTGAACGCGATGCGCTCCTGCGTTTTGCGCTCGCCGCAGAGCGAGAGGAAGGCTTCGCGTTCGAGATCCAGAAAATATTGCTCGCTGACCAGGCTGCCGGGTGTGAGAGTTCCCCCACAGAGAATGTGCGCCACTTTGCTCGCCACCTTCAAGTCGTGATCACTGATGTACTCCGCTTGCCGCATCATATGAATTCCCAGCTTGAGCGTCGGCAACACAGCCTCTCCTGCCACCGGAATCCTGGCACGTTCGACGGGTGCGGAATAGCCCGCCTCCGCCAACGTAAGAGCGGTCTGTTTCGCATCGAGCAGGATGCGGTTGCGGTGCAGCGTTATCCGGTCGCACGGCGCCAGAAGACCGAGCGTACGCGCCTCCAGCGCGGAGGTGGACACCTTAGCCATCGCCACTATTTCCAGAGATTTCTTGAGCGCATCCAGCATCTCGCCGGACATGGCGAACTTTGCCGGAGGATCATTCGGCGCAGGCTTCGCGATAGCTGCGGCTGCATCGATCGCGCGCAGAGCCATCTCCTTGGTGCCGCCTCCACCAGGAACCAGGCCGACGCCAGCCTCCACCAGCCCCATATACAACTCGGCATGGGGCTGACGACGCGCGGCGTGCAACGCGATCTCCGTTCCACCGCCGAGGCAGAGCCCAAAGGGCGCAACCACCACCGGACGCGGGCAGAATTTGATCGATGCGGTCATTCGCTGAAAGGCCCGCACCGCCAGATCGAGATCCTCCCACTCCCCCTCCTGTGCGGCGAGAAGCAGTTGCATCAGGTTTGCGCCCACTGAGAAGTTTTCCGCATCCCCCGAGATCACGAATCCGCGAAACTGCTGCACCGGTTCGCTGTCGCGATGGAGAACCTGGGTGACGAGATGCACAATGTCATCGCCGATTGCATTCTTGAGCGAGTGCAGCTCGATGCAGCCGATGCCATCTCCAAGATCCACCAGCGATGCTCCGGCATTCTTGCGCACAACGCCGTGTGCCTTGCGAAACATGGCGACAGTGGCAATCCCTTCGGGCAGAATGACGGGCTCATATTCCCCTGACACAGGGTTGAAGCAAACGCGGCCGGAAGCCTGGCTGGCGTCGTCCTTGTACCAGGAAGAATGTCCCGCAGCGAGCAGCTTCTCGACATTGGGACAGATGGGCTCGTTCATGGCCCGCATGTGCTCCACCGTCTCTGCTACGCCAGCCGCATCCCACATTTCAAAGGGACCCAGCTCCCAATTAAATCCAGCGTGCATGGCGCGATCTATCGAAGGAATGTCGTCGGCTATCTCGGGTACGCGGTCGGCGGCATAGTTCCACAGGCGAGCCAGCAAGGGCCACAGGAAGGCTGCGGCCTTGTCCTTTCGGGGCTCCGCCGCGAGCAGCATCTTGAGCCGTGCCCCCAGGGATTCAGCGTTCTTCGCCATGTCCAGGGCGGCAAGCTTCGCCTTTGCCAGCGGGCGGTATTCCACCGTGTTCACATCGAGGGCGAGGCGCAACTCCTTGCCCTCCGCATCTTTTTCTTTTTTGTAGAATCCTTGCCCGGCCTTGTCGCCCAGCCAGTGCCGCTCCAGCATCGTCTTGAGAAAGGCAGGCAGATCCGCCGAGCTGCCATCGCTGCCACCCGAACGCGCAAAGTTAGCGGCAACGTGGGCAAGCACGTCGATGCCGACCATGTCCGCAAGGCGAAAGGTTCCCGTGCGCGGCCACCCGATGGCCGAACCCGTCAGCGCATCTACCTCTTCAATGGAGAGTCCCTGCTGCATCATCAGGCGAATCGACGTAAACAGCGTGAAGACTCCGATACGATTCGCCACGAAGTTCGGCGTGTCATGGGAATAAACAACTGTCTTGCCCAGCCGCTGATCCACGAACCTCGCAATGTCCGCGACTACCTCCGGGTCGGACTCCGGCGTAGGAATGATCTCCACCAGCCGCATATAACGCGGAGGGTTGAAGAAGTGTGTCCCGAACCAGCGCCGGTGATACCCGCGATTGCGAAACTCCTCGGGCAAACCGGCGGCGATGGAGGCGATGGGCAACCCGCTGGTATTCGTCGTCAGGATGGCCAGCGGCGCCAGATGAGGCAATATCTTCCCCAGCAGACTCTGCTTGATGGTGAGATCTTCTGTCACTGCCTCAATCACCCAGTCACATCCGGCGAGTTGCGGCAAATCATCTTCAAAGTTGCCCGGAGTCACAAGCTGCGCCAGCGAAGCCTCATAGAACGCAGCAGGCTTGGCCTTCAACAGCGCTTCGATGGCCTGCACCGCGATCCGGCTTCGATTCGCCTGTTCGCCTGCAGGAACGATATCGAGCAACAAAACGGGAACCCCCGCGTTCGCCAGATGCGCTGCGATGCGGGAGCCCATGGTTCCAGCTCCCAGAACTGCAGCGCGGCGGATCAACGGTAGTTTCGCGGGTAGTTTCGCGGAGAGCTCCGCTGACAGCTCGCGTGAAACCGGCTGGACATCTCCTGAAACCATGCTGCTCATCGGCTGAACTCCTTCGAGGTGACGGAACGCTCTGTGCGGCAAGCCTGCGAATCAGACTAATAAAAACTGTCGAAGCATAATGAATGACGATTCATTTGGTCAAGACGGCGACCTAAGTGACGAAATACCAACATATTTGGCGGCGTACTGAGGTTTGACATGGCGGGAGCGGGCGGGTAGTTTCGGAATTACTCCCTCCCACCCGTTGATGGGCCATTGGCCAATCGACGCCGGCAGGAGTTTTCCGAGGTCGAATCAGCACATGAACTATCCATCGCGTCTGGCTGCTCGCTCGCTCCTCCTGATGTGCGTCCTCACTCTGTCCGCGTACGCACAGGATCTGGCGAGCTTTGAGAAACGAATCACGACCAAGGTGCTCCCCAATGGGCTCACGCTCATCGTCTGTGAAAGACCGGAGGCACCAGTCTTCTCCTTCTGGACGATCGTGAATGCCGGAGACGCCAACGATCCCGGCGGCCAGTCTGGCCTGGCGCATATGTTTGAGCATCTCGCCTTCAAGGGCACCAAGGATATAGGCACCACGGATTATGCCGCGGAGAAGGTTGCGCTGGCCAAGGTGGAAGCAGCCTACGCCGCTTATGACCTGGAATTCCGCAAGCGCGTCGGGCAGGATCCCGCCCGGTTGAAGCAGTTGAAGGCGGACTTCGACGCCGCTACGGTGGCAGCGCAGAAGTACGTCATCCCCAACCAGTTCACGGAGATTGCCGAACAAAACGGCGCCACCGGCGTGAATGCATCCACCAGCCTCGATTCCACGCAGTACTTCTGGAGCATGCCGTCGAATCGCTTCGAATTGTGGGCCTACCTGGAGAGCGATCGCATCCAGAATCCTGTGCCGCGCGAGTTCTATAAGGAGCGGGAGGTGGTGATGGAAGAGCGCCGAATGCGCTCGGACTCCAACCCCATTGGCCGCATGGTGGAGCAGTTTCTGGCGACTGCCTATGTCGCTCATCCTTACGGGCGTCCCGGCGTCGGATGGGCCTCGGAGCTCAGCCAGATTACCGCTACCGAAGCCGGAGCCTTTCACCAGGCCTACTATGTTCCGGCGAACATCGTGATTGGCGTCGCAGGGGATATCAAAGCCTCCACGGCTATGCCCATTCTCGAGAAGTATTTCGGACGCATCCCCGCCGGCAACCCGCCGGAAGAGATGACTACGGTCGAACCTCCGCAGCGGGCGGAAAAGACGGTACTCATCCGCGAGGCGACGCAACCCTTCTTTATCGAGGGCTACCACAGGCCCGACTATCGCGACCCGGATGACGCAGTGTACGCGGCTATTTCGGATATCTTCTCCAACGGGCGCACCTCGCGCCTCTATCGCAGCCTGGTTCGGGATCAGCAGATTGCCGCTGTCGCCCAGGGCTTCAGCGGATTCCCCGGAGACAAATATCCTGGCCTCTTCGCCTTCTACGCGGTTCCCGTACCGGGCCATACTCCGCAGCAGATGCGCGATGCTATCCATAAAGAAATCGACATGCTGAAGACATCTCCGGTGAGCGATGACGAACTGGCGATGTTCAAGACCCGCGCGCGCGCCGATCTGCTTCGGGGGCTTGCCGATAACCAGGGCCTCGCCGAGCAATTGGCCGTTTACCAGATGCGCTACGGGGACTGGCGCGAGCTCTTCAAACAATTGGACCGGATCGACAAGGTATCCAAGGCGGATATTCAGCGAGTGGCCAACAAGATCTTCGTCGATAGCAACAGGACCTCAGCAATGATTGAATTTGCGGCACCGAAATCCGCACAAAACGGGGGTGCAAAGTGAATCGGAACGCCACGCTCGCACTGGCAGCGGCCTTGAGCCTCCTCGCGGTTCCAGCGCTTCGCGCGCAATCAGCACAGCCACAGGCACAACCGTGGAAGTCCATCGCCATTCCTCCGCTCCATGCCTTTCATCCCCAGCAGCCGAAGAGAATCGCGCTGCCGAACGGCGTGGTCGTGTTTCTTCAGGAGGACCATGAGCTTCCCTTCGTCAACGGCTTTGTGGAGTTGCGCGGCGGGTCGCGCGACATCGATCCAGCCAAAGCCGGCCTGATCGATCTTTATGGAGAAACATGGAGGACCAGCGGAACCGCAACCATAAATGGCGACAAGCTGGACGACCTGCTGGAAGCGAAAGCCGCCAAAGTGGAGACCAACGGAGATCTGGATTCCACCAGCGTAGGCTGGTCCTGCCTGAAGGCTGACCAGGACCAGGTCTTTGCAATCGCCGTCGATTTGCTGCTGCATCCCGTCTTCAACCAGCAGAAGCTGGAGCTGGCGAAGCAGGCAGCGGCGGCGGAGATCGTTCGCCGGAATGAGGACCCCGGCGGGATTGCTGCGCGCGAAGCTGCCAAGCTCGTCTACGGCGCCCAAAGTCCCTATTCGCGCATCTCCGAGATCGCAACCGTTCAATCTGTAACAGTCGATGATCTAAAGAAGTGGCATGATCATACAGTCGTGCCCAACAACATGATCGTCGGTGTCTCCGGCGACTTTGACTCGGCGCAAATGGAGCGCAGGATTCGCGAGGCCTTCGAGCCATTGAAGCCGGGCACGAAGATTCTTCCGCCAAACGAAAAGTTCTCCGGCCCCACGCCGGGCGTCTACCTCGTCGACAAGCAGGACGTGAACCAAAGCAATATCTGGATTGTCGGCCTGGGGACGGAGCGCAGAAACCCTGACTATTTCGCGCTGGCACTGATGAACGAGATCTTCAGCGGCGGATTTGGCTCACGCCTGTTTCAAAAGGTGCGCACGCAACTGGGGCTTGCTTACTCGGTAGGTGGCTCCTACGGCGCCTCCTACGACCACCCTGGACTCTTCCACGTGGTCGCTGGAACCAAGAGCGCCAGCACGGTGGATGCGACACAGGCGATGTTGAAGGAGATCGACAATCTGAAGACGCAGCCATTTACGGAAGAGGAATTGAAGAACGCAAAGGATCAGATCCTGAACTCTTTCATCTTCAGCTATGACAGCAAGGAAAAGATTCTCTCCGAAAGCGCGCGGCTGGAGTTTTACGGATACCCGGCGGACTTTCTTGAGAAGTATCGCGCCGGCATCGAGAAGGTAACGACAGCCGACGTGCAGCGCGTCGCACGAAAGTATATCGACCCCTCCAAGCTCGCGATCCTCGTGGTCGGCAACGCTGCCGATTTCGGAACGCCGTTGGAAAAACTGGGCAAGGTTCAGCCCGTGGATATCACCATTCCCATGCCGCCAGGCATGGAAGCGCCGGGAGGAAAGGGTCGCTAGGATGATCAAAGTTGCAATCGTCATTATGGCGGCGGGCAAAGGCACCCGCCTGAAATCGAAACGTCCAAAGGTGTTGCACGAGATCGGCGGAAAGCCCCTGCTCTCCCACGTCATCGCGGCTGCCCGGGAGATCGTGCCGGCGAAGGATATTTATGTCGTGATTGGCCACGAGGCCGAGCGCGTCCAGAACGCCGTCCGCTCCACCGGAGTGCAGTTTGTGCTGCAGGCGGAACAACGCGGCACCGGACACGCCATCCAATGCGCTCAGCCTTTTGTAGAAGGCTATGACCACATCCTGGTCCTCTCCGGAGACGTCCCGCTGATTCGCAAGGAGACGATTGCGGGCATTCGCAAATTCCACCTGGAGCAGCATGCAGCGATGACCATCCTCACCGCAGCCCCCGAGGATCCGCACGGCTATGGCCGCGTCCTGCGCAAATCTCCCGCATCGGTTGAGGTTGCAGCGATCGTGGAGCAAAAGGCGCTTACGCCGGAGCAAATCAACGCACCGGAGATTAACTCCGGCATCTATGCCTTCCAAACTGGCCCTCTCTTTCGCCACATCGGGGAGTTGCAGACGGCTAATGCCCATGCCGAGTATTACCTGACGGATATGGCGCGCATCCTGGTCGATGCGGGGGAACGTGTCGTAGCGCTGGAGGCCGAGTTCCCCAACGAGGTGCTCGGCGCCAACACCATTGCAGAACTCGTGCAACTGGACGCAACGCTTCGTGCGAACACCGCACGCAAGCTTATGGCGGAGGGCGTCACCATTCTTCGCCCGGAGAGTTGCCTCATCGATGCCGAGGTACAAGTCGGCGCGGATACGATTCTCGAACCGGGAGTACAGTTGCTCGGTAATACAAAGATCGGCGAGAACTGCCGGATTCGTTCCTACTCAGTGATCGAGAATGCCACCATTGGGAACGATGTGCTCATTCGGCAGGGCTCCATTATTGCCGACTCAACCATTGAGGCGGGAGCCATGATCGGCCCCTACAGCCATGTGCGCCCAGGCAGCGAGATCGGCGAAGGAGCCCACGTCGGCAACTTTGTGGAAACGAAGAAGACGAAGCTCGGCAAGGGATCCAAGGCAAATCATCTGAGCTACCTGGGAGACGCCAACATCGGCAGCGGAGTGAACGTGGGAGCCGGTGTCATCACCTGCAACTATGACGGCGTCTTTAAGCACACAACCAATATTGGAGATGGAGTGTTTGTGGGCAGCAATTCCACTCTGGTTGCGCCCATCACGGTAGGAGACGGCACATACATTGCCGCAGCATCCTGCATCACGGAGGATGTACCACAGGATGCGCTGGCGCTTGGCCGTACCAGGCAGACGAACAAGCCCGGATGGGCCAGGATCCGCCGCGAGCGCATGGCAAAGCTCAAGAAGACTTAGAAAGCCCTGGAACCTCTAGGCGGGGATTATCGAGACAACGACTGTTACGCGGCTGCCGAAGCGGACGAGGGATCATCACCCTGGAACGAAGGTTTGGCGGATATGCCCGATGCAAGGATGGAACGCAATCTTAACCGGGCCGAAAGCAGAATACGCGGAAGATCGGCGGCAGGCAGACTGACAAAGTCGCCGATCGCTGCCGTGGAGTACCCTTCCACATCCTTCAGCAGAAAGACTAACCGCTCCATAGGAGGTAATTGCTGGATCGCTTCCTCCAGATCTGTTCTGCGGATGTTGCGGCTACCGTTCGAGCCCTCAGTCGTGACTTCCATGAACGGAGCAGGTTCGTCGAATCCCAACTGTGCGCGCAGCTCTCCCATTAATACGGCATCGACGGTTTTGGCGTCCGGCTCTTCCGCTATTTGGAATGCACGCACAAAAGTTTGCGTCAGAGTCTCTTCCGCAGCGAGTTCATTGCCGATCATGTAGTAAGCCACGGCGTAGACTCGATGGCGGTGACTGTCGTAAATATCCCGTTGACGATCTTGCAGCGAACGCTTTGCTGAAGAAATCAGCTTCGGCGTCTGATCTTCAAAAAATGCGCGATCAAGGTTGAACAAGGGTCCCTCAATTTACGTTGTACGACTGTAAGGATGTTGCTTTACTGTTTCAGAACGTGCCAGTGTCGGATAGATTGTTTCCTTATAAATAATGACGGAGTCACTGATCGGTAAATAGGCCTAAGCTAACTGTATCAAGAAAAAGCGTTTCCGGCACCGTCATATGTCATCCTTTTTCATTCGGACATTAACGTATGCTTATACTTTTAAAACACAGCCAATCGTAAGAAGACGTGCACAAAGACACCAAACTTATACCGCGCAAGTAACATTTCGCAGGTAATGTTGATGCAGACGCTGTTGATCAATTTTGTGCTTCATGGAAGAGCGGGGACGGGATGACAGCAGTTCGAATCCTGGTAGTCGATGACGATGCAGATGTAAGGAAGTCAATCGGGGCGGCATTAAAGGCGGCGGATTACCAGCCCCTTTTGGCCGCCAGCAGCAGTGATGCCCTGCATCACATTGAAAAAGAAGACCCCTTCGATCTCGTTCTCTCCGATATCACCCTGAAAGGCGTGGATGGCCTGGGGCTGCTCGATCGTCTGAAGGATCGCGAACCCGACACTCCCGTCGTCATCATCAGCGCCATTCACGACATCGGGATGGCCATCACCGCCATGCGTCGTGGAGCCTACGATTACCTGCTGAAGCCGTTCGAAAATGCCCTGTTGCACAAAACCGTGCGTCAGGCGCTGGATTACCGCCGGCTGGTGAAGCAGAATTCAGAGGTCCGTGAGAATCTCCAGCAGCTGATCTCGTCCCGAACAGAGATGCTGGGACAGGCTGTTGCCGATCTGGAGCGATCCTACGACATTACGCTCGAAGCGCTCGGCGATGCTCTCGATCTGAAAGATTCGGAAACCGAAGGCCACTCCAAACGCGTCACCGCCTTCACCATAGCCTTGGCGCGTGCTCTGGGGCTTGGTCCCTCCGAGATACGGGTCATCGCTCGCGGTGCATTCCTGCATGACATCGGCAAAATGGCGATTCCTGACGCCATCCTGCTGAAGCCGGGGAGGCTCAGTGCGGAAGAGCAGGCCATCATGCGCGAACATTGCGCCCGAGGCTACCATATTTTGCACAAGATCCCTTTCCTGCATGACGCAGCGGAGATTGTTTACAGCCATCAGGAACACTTTGACGGTTCGGGATACCCACGAGGGCTCAAGGGAGAGGAGATCCCGCTCGGCGCGCGCGTTTTTGCCATCGCGGATGCTCTGGACGCGATCACCTCGGATCGACCTTACCGTTGCGCAAACAGCTTTGAGGCAGCCCGGCGAGAGATACGCCGCTGCGCCGGCACGCAGTTCGATCCCGCAATCGTCGAAACCTATCTCAGCCTGCCAGATCAGCTTTGGCAGGATCTGCGCGCCGAGATTCGCCATCATAACCAGCGATATGCCCCATTGACCTACTCCGAATAAGCATCCTAAAGGACAAGGAGGCGGTGATGGCCCTACTTAATGAGGAAACCGTTCAGCACAAACTGCAATCGATCCCGGACTGGAACCTGGAGCAACATGAGATTGTCCGCACCTTCAGTTTTCCGGACTTTATAACCGCTTTGCAATTCGTCAATCGGGTCGGAGAAAATGCCGAAGCCCTGGGCCACCATCCAGATATAGATATTCGCTATAACAAAGTTCGCCTGGCGCTGACCTCGCATGATGCCGGCGGCCTAACCGAGATGGACTTTAGCCTGGCGGCGAGCTGCGATTCCACTTCCGAAGCAATCCACAAGTAATTGGAAGATCAGCAGCTTAGTAACAGGAAAACCGCTCTCGAGGTTTTAATAAATCGCGTCGTCGTCATCGGAAACTGGTGGCCACGGATAGACCGTGTCCTTCTCCCGAATACTGGAGATCTGCCGCCGATTCCAGATTGCGAAGGCGACACCTCCCAGGAGCGCAGAGCTCATCATCAGCAAAACAGTTCTAAGGAGTGGCCTGGATGCGCTCCTTGTGGCTAGTTCATGGGTATCAGCTGTCTCTTTTTTCTCCGCCAATGATGCAAACCATTCATTATTAAGCATATATTCCTCTATTTGCGTCTCGGAGCATTCCCAGGAGCGCCCCCGATAATCCGTGAAACCATACTTTCCCCATTAAAGGAGCAATAAAAATACGGGAATATGAATTATTTCATCGCTTTTACCTTGTGTATGTACCAAAAGATGGATACACTTCAGGAGTTGCAACACAAGTTTGGATGCTTTTTGGCAGGCAGCAGCATCTAAGTAATTGTGTGGCTCTGGCGGTTCGATCGAGATAGATCTCTCACCGTCCAGCAAAAGGGATTCGTCACAAGTTGCGTCACTGGCCTCCCGGCACGAACAACATACCGTTCGTGCCGCCTTTTTTTGCCCGTCATACGACACCCACAGGTACGTTAAGATGGAGTCAGGAATTCCACTTCTGCTTCTTTACCGGGCGCTGGTTCGGCTGTAGCTGCGCGTCGGTGATCTGAAGTGACATTCACTCATCCTTTGTCGAGGGGTTGTGTATGAAGCGTATTGTGCTGGGCGTGCTCATGGGACTAGCCACTGCAGGCGCATTTGCTCAATGGTCGAATCCAGGGGATGACGTGCCAGCCTATAACTCCCAGCCTCCCACAGCAAAGCTTCCACCGATTCTGTCCGGCAGCCAGTTGCAAGGCCCATCCTTCCGCTACCCATGGCAAACGCAGGTCTATCGGATGGCGGTAAAGATTCCTGCCGTGCTCCATCAGCTTCCCTGCTATTGCCGCTGTGACCGCGCGCTTGGTCATAACAGCCTGCATAGCTGCTTTGAGAACACGCACGGCGCCGAGTGCTCCACCTGCGCCAAGGAAGCGGTGTACGCCTACCGCCAGACGAAGCTCGGGAAGACGCCTAAGCAAATTCGCGAAGGGGTGGAGCGAAAAGCATACGAATCCATCGACCTGGAGCATCTTGGATCGTAGATTGTTCGCCCCAATTACCGGGGAACACTCTCAAACCGGGAAACGGCCAGTCTCGAACGGATAGCCGCCAGGAACGGCGGTATAATGAGACTAGGCATGCGATAAAAAGCGTCGCATGCTGCTTCAGAAGTGGGGGCGTCACGGTTTCGACGGGATCGTTTGCGGTAAAGAGGCATGCCGGGGTGCGGGCACCCGTAATCGCTTGCAAAATGATAATTGCCGATAATCAACTGGCATACGCAGCTTAATTAGTTAAGTTGCCGTTCTCCGTGGCTTTGTCTGTGGGCCGCGAAAGAACGTCGCACAGCAGACTGGTTCTCAAGGCTACGCCTGGGCTGAGAGAACGAGATTTACGGGCTAGGGTTACGCGTATTTTGTCCGTTCTGAGCGCGTAAACTGAAGTCTCCGGAACGTGACTGAGCATGGAGTCTCTCTGCTGACATCGATTTCGGACGCGGGTTCGACTCCCGCCGCCTCCACCATATTTTTTGGTATGTGCCGCATACGGCGCATTTTGAAAACCATGTATCTGTTACGTACTTACTGTTGTTTCGCTATTGATTTGCCTGAGGCGCCCCTCCGCGATCTTCAATTGTTCTGAGTTCATCTCGATTCCAAGATAATTTCTGCCAAGTTGCTTAGCGGCGACTGCGATCTTCCCGAGCCTAAAATGGGTCCATGACAGATCGCCTTGGACTAGAGGAGAACTCTTGGATGCGCCACTGCATGACGTCAAGTGTTTTCTGCGTTGAATGAGCAACGTGACCTTTTGTAGCACACTTATCCCCCAGGAGAGAACGCATGCCAAATCCTAAGAGGGCTTTAGAAAACCAGGGATTGAGAGTGGTTAATAGCCGGGGCGAGAATGGCGAGCCGACCTACCTTATTACTGATAGGGATGGATATACGTATGTTATGAGTCGTGTCGATTTGGAGAAATTAGAGGAGTGCGGAAAACTGTCGTTGGCTGGGATTAAAGAACACGATGCGAAGATTCTGAATCAAACAGAGCCCTGAATCCCAGTTACTCAATAACCGGAGAAATTTCGGGGAGACTGTACGGCTGCCGTACGGTCGCGCCTCACTGTTTGCGTTAATTTCGCGATTCGAGCAGAATTTCGCTGAAGTCTGGATGCTCATGCTTTCCGTCTATACCCGCCGCCATCCAGGCCCTAAGAACGCCAGCCGCAAGATGGGCGCCGTTGTAGCTGCCCCAAAGCGGATATATAGTGCGCGTTTCTACTCGTCAATGCAGAAACAGCATTAGCAGTGATGCCAGCAATGATGTAAATACGCCCGCCACGGCCATGGCCCAGGAAGAGACAGTGGCCTGCATCTCCGAGTGCCGTACCAAGCTTGCTGTGCCGATACCGTGTGCGGACGTGCCGATGGCGGCGCCGATAGCTCGATCGTCTTGCACGCCCACCAGCCGCAGCAGTGGCAGCCCAAAGCTGGCGCCCAACACTCCTGTCAGCAGTACCAGTGCGATAGTGATCTGCGGAATGCCCTTGAGCTCCCGGCATACTTCGATGGCGATCGGTGTGGTCACTGACTTGGGCACAGTGGACATCACGACCGGCAAGGGTGCGCCCAGCAACCACGCGGTAAGTCCGGCAGAGATCATGCCCACGATCGAGCCAGCCAGCACGATCAGCACCAGCCTCGGCAAGGACTTTCGCAGCGTCATGCCATGCCGGTACATGGGCACCGCCAGCGCCACGGTCGCCGGCCCCAGCCACCAGCTCAGATAGCTGCCCCCGCGGTTGTACTCCGTGTAAGGCTCACGCACCAAAAGCAGGAAAGCCACGATCGGCAGGCAGGTAGCAACGACGGGCGGAATCCAGTGCCAGCGCCTGTGCAGCGCAAGAGCCGGCCAATAGACCAACAAGGTAAGCACAATGCTAAAGACCGGATTTCTGACAATCCCCTGCACGAAATTCATTGGCCATCCTCAGTCGCTTCATGCTTTACGGTGTGCGCGCTGAACTCCGGCTGGATGGACTCAGTTGGCAGAAGCCAGCGGCCCAGCACGCCGGTCGTTAGCAATACAGCCACCAGGCTCACTACCAGGCTGGCGCTCATCGCCAGGGCCTGCCGCGACAGCAGAGGCCCCATGTCCATCAGCCCCACTGTCAGCGGCACAAACATAAGCACCATATTGCGAAGCAGCAGATTTGCCGTTCTCTCCATCCACTTTAGCTTTATCAGGCCGGTCGACATCGCCAGATAAAACACGATCAATCCCAGAACTCCTCCAGGGATGGGAATGCCGAGCCGGTGCAACAGCGACCCAAGTGATAAGAAGCCCACTACAATTGAAAATCCGCGCAAATAGTCGATCATATGTTCAAATCTGATTCTTTTATAGAAACGCAGAGTCATCTTGCCTATCCCTGATTTGCTTGATTAGCGGGAGTTTCCAATTTTGGTTTTACTTTGAGCTTATGGCAAAGGGACAGAAGCATATACCCGAGCAGATCGTGAGCTTGCTGCTCCATCATCTGCTCCCTTTCTTCCGTGACAGCTCCTATCTACCCGTATGCACATCGCGGCTGGAAATAACAGTCGCATGCCGCTGGAGTTCACGGCAAAAGGACGAGGAGCATCCCTCCAAAAATAGCTCGCTGCATTTCTTCTTAGTTGTTGGCGTCGTGCATCACGCCATCTAAAAGTTATCTTATCTGCTATTGATACTCGCTAGTTGGCACAAGTAGTCACGCATCCCTGTCAACCGTACTTTTCAATACGGACGTTATACCTGGCAGGAGCATGTGCGCGACTGTGTGCAGGTAACCGTGGGGCTAGAGTCCCGCGCATGTGCATGCGGAGTGACACGCAACCGGAAATCTCCGCCCGAGCAAAGAATTTATCGGAATGCAGTCACCGGGATTCCTGCGCATCCACACAAGACACTCCCGCAGCGGCGAGCAGCGCTGAAACGCATCTATATTCGCGAGGAGTTCCTGTAGAGTTCTCGTCCGCGAGCAAGTGCGCGCTCATCCAGTGCTACCCATTGCGCATGCTTGACCAACCGCCGCAGCGCTGCGCCAACGCTTGCCTCTGGCAAAACTGCGATGTTCTCCAGCAGCGCACCCAGCATCACCATGTTGCTGGCTCGCGCATCGCCCAGTTCATCGGCCACCTGCGTAAATTGCATTGCCAGCACGTGCACATCTGCCCGCGCGCAATCTGCTGGCAGCGTTTCTCCGTTGTAGAGAATCCATCCGCCGCTGCGCACGCTCGCATAGAACTTTCGCAGCGATGGCTCATTCATCGCTACCAGCACGTTGGGCCGCATCACCAGAGGCGAATCGATTGGCCGTTTGGATAGCCGCACGTGGCAGTTCGAGGTGCCGGAGCGCATCTCTGGCCCGTAGGACGGAAGCCATGACACCTCCAGCCCCGCATCGAGCCCAGCCTCCGCCAGCACTTCGCCCAGCAAGAGCACTCCCTGCCCGCCAAAGCCCGCTACGCGCACGCGAAGATCCAGATCTTCTGCTATTTGCTCTGTACTTGCGGAATTCACTGCCGACGAATCTTCTTCTTCGACAACGCCAACAATTCGCGGAATCTCCTCCAGGGCCGGCGCTGCCTCAGATACCACGCGGGGCTGTGCGTCTTGTGTGCGGTCGCGAAAAACCGCCAGCGGATAAGTCTTCACCATCACGTCACGCACCCACCGCTGTGCCTCGACCGACGACATCTTCCAGATCGTCGGACATGGTGACAACACTTCCACCATGGAGAAGCCCAACCCGTGCACCTGGTTCTCCACGGCTCGCCGGACTGCGCGCGCCGCCTGCGCGATCTGCCTGTTATCTCCCAAACCAACGCGCTCAATGTAAACCGGGGCCTCCAGCGTTGCCAGCAGTTCGCTCACATGCAGCGGATACCCTTCACTCGCCGCGCTTCGCCCATGCGGAGTTGTCGTGCTCTTCTGCCCCAGCAGCGTCGTCGGAGCCATCTGGCCGCCGGTCATGCTATAGATCGCGTTATTCACGAAGATCACTGTGAAGTTCTCGCCACGGTTCGCGGCATGCAGAATCTCCGCCGACCCAATTGCCGATAGATCTCCGTCCCCCTGGTAGTCGATCACGATGCTGCCCGGCCTGCTGCGCTTGACCGCTGTTGCTACAGCCGGGGCACGCCCATGCGCGCCTTGAATGTTGCCGACGTCGAGGTAGTAGTACGCAAACACTGAGCATCCGACCGGGCTGACAAGAATTGTTCTGTCCTGGATGCCTAGCTGATCAATGGCCTGCGCGAGCATCTTGTGAACGATGCCATGTCCGCAGCCCGGGCAATAGTGCGTCTGGTGCTGCAACTCCGGCTTTCGCTCGAAGCACTCGTAAAACGCGTCGGGCCGCGCATGCACCACTGCGTATTCTGAAACCGTCTCGTTAGACATGAACCAGCCGCCCTTCTTCCGGCTGCTTTACCGGCGGATAACGGAACGCCTGTTCTCGCACAAAGCTGAGGACATCTTCGATTGACGGCACATTCCCTCCCCCTCGACCCAGAAACTCGACCGGACGCGCACCGTTCAATGCGAGCTTCACATCTTCGAGCAGCTGGCCATTGCTCAACTCCACAACCACGAAGACACGCGCATGCGTGGCGAGGCGCTGCAGATGCATCTCTGGAAATGGATACAGAGTGATGGGACGCAGCACGCCCACATTGAGCCCGGCTGCGCGAGCCTCCGCTGCTACGGCCTTCAGAATTCTCCCCGCAATACCGTATCCCACCAGCACAACCTCTGCTCCATCCGCATGCCACTCCTCTGCGCGCACCTCATGCTGCTTCGCGCAGAGATACTTCGTCTCCAGGTGGCGGAGATGCGCCTCCAACTCATCGCAATCCATATGCAGTGATGTGATGAGATTGCCGCGTGACGCTGCCGTACCTGCTACGGCCCACTCCGGTAAACGCGGCGCGATTGCGCTCTGAGGAAACTCCACCGGCTCCATCATCTGCCCGATGAATCCATCCGCAAGCACCACCACTGGATTGCGATAGCGGTCTGCCACTTCGAAGGCAAGGGCTGTTAAATCCGCCATCTCCTGCACGGAATCCGGTGCCAGCACAATCGTTCGATAGTTTCCATGGCCGCCACCCTTGACCACCTGGTGATAGTCACTCTGCTCCGCTGCAATGTTCCCCAGGCCAGGGCCGCCGCGAGTGATGTCCACGATCACGCCGGGCAACTCCGCGCCCGCCATGTAGCTGATGCCCTCCTGCATCAGGCTGATCCCCGGGCCACTTGACGCCGTCATGGTTCTTACGCCCGCCGACGCCGCGCCGTACATCATGTTGATCGCTGCTACCTCGCTCTCCGCCTGCAGAAACACTCCTCCTGCCGGCGTCATGTATTGCGCCGCCGCCTCTGCAATCTCGCTTGCCGGTGTGATGGGATATCCATAGAACGCACGGCAACCCGAGAGAATCGCGCTCTTCACAACTGCTTCGTTCCCCTTCATCAGTTGCTTGCGCATTTGCTGTCTCCCTCTACACCTGTGGCCAGGTGTTCGCCTTCGGATTCCTGTAAGCCGCAGCACACAGAACTGTGATCGCTCCCGGCTCGGGACACACCATGAAGCAGATTCCGCAACCCGTGCAACCTGCGCCTGCGTATGTCGCTGTCCTGTAACCGTAGTGATTCAGCCTCTCACTCATGCGAATCACCTTCGGCGGACACGCTTCGATGCAAAGGCCGCATCCTTTGCACTCCTCCACATCTACCTGAAGCAAGCCTCTGTCGCGCATCTCCATCTCTCGCGCTCCTTTCCTTTGGATCGCCGCTCCTCAGGGATAACCGGCCATCGCCGCTTTGCGCTCCAGGTATCGTGCCCGCACCGCAAAGTCCTCTAACTCGCCCTGAAACTTCGGATCCCGCAATCGCGATCAGAGCCTCCGCACGTTCCCGCAAAGTTTTCCCGTGCAGATAGGCAATGCCATGCTCCGTCACCACATAGTGGACATCCGCCCGCGACGTCACTACGCCCGCTCCTGGTTCGAGCACGGGGACAATCCTTGATACCCTGCCACCAAGCGCCGTCGATGGCAGCGCGATAATCGGCACTCCGCCAATCGAGCGCGCTGCACCGCGAATAAAGTCCAACTGCCCGCCGAAGCCGCTGTAGGGCCTGGTTCCCAGCGAGTCGGCACACACCTGCCCCGTCAGATCCACCTGCAATGCCGAGTTAATCGCAACCATCCTGTCGTTCTGCGCCACCACAAAAGGATCATTCGTATAAGAGATTGATCGAAATTCGAAGCTTGGATTCTCGTGGATGAAATCAAACAAGCGTCGCGTTCCCAGAACAAATCCCAGAACCACTTTGCCGCGGTGCAGAGACTTTCGTTCGCCATTCACTATGCCGGACTCGATCAGATCCATGACTCCGTCAGAACACATCTCGGTGTGAATCCCCAGATCACGCTTGTCTCCCAGGCACTTCAGCACCGCATCCGGAATCCCGCCGATTCCTGTTTGCAGCGTTGCACCATCGGGGATGAGAGACGCCACATTGCGCGCAACACGCAGATGCAGATCCGTGAAAGGCTCCGAATGCAGCTCCAGCAGCGGCCGCGATGTCTCCACCAGCACGGAGATCCGGCTCACGGGAATGCATGTATCTCCGTGCGTGCGCGGCATCTGTTCATTCACTTCGGCAATCACCACCCTGGCACAGTGAGTTGCGGTCAGCGTGCAATCCACTGTCGTTCCCAGGCTCACAAACCCATGCACATCCGGCGGCGATACCTGCATCAGAACAACATCGAGTCGCAGCTCTCCGCTCAGGAATAGTCCTTCAATCTCACTCAGCAGAATGGGCGTGTAGTCGGCGCGGCCTGCCGCCACCGCCTCGCGCACGTTCGCCCCCAGAAACAATCCGCGATGCCGAAAATGCCCTTCGCATTCCGGCCGCGTGTAATCTGCGTTCCCCAGCGTCATCATGTGGACGATCTCCACATCGCGCAGCTCGGAGGCCCGCGCGACCAATGCATCCACCAGTATCGAGGGTGTACCGCATCCCGACTGGATCCATACGCGGTCGCCAGAGTGCACGGTCTGCAATGCCTGCGCTGCATCCATACGCTTGCGCTCGTATTCTTTTCGCCAGCTCATCTCCGAGTGCCTCCGTACACGTGCTGCTACGACGGATACATCGAATTCTTCGCCTTGCTGCTCACTGCAAACTGACGTTGTGTTCGCGCCTTCACAGCGTCCTTCGTTCCAGGACCGGAAGTGTTCTTCTCCAACCCGGCGCTGTTTTTACGCTTTGCCACAGGGGGCTGCTGTGACGCCCATCACCCACGCAACAAAATACTTTGCCGCATCGAAAGGCAGGGTTCACATTCTGGGGAGGTGGGTGGTATCGACGGATAGGTTTTAGAGGATGGGTCACAAAAAGCTCTTCCTGATCAGGGTTTGCTGGCGCAAACATCCTGATCAGGAAGAGTCAGAGCAGCGTTTTCGGGAAGTAGTGGTGGAGCTTTCCTATCTCATCGCGCTGTGGGTGACGCTAGCGAATCATGCCGATCCACACCCTGCTGTTGCTGCCAACTGATTCCGGCTCCAATCAATGGCGCATTATCGAACAACTGAGAGACGCACAACTCGATGGTGTCGGAAGCCAGCTCCGCTCTTGCCGCGGGCAGAAAGAGATCGCCGGAGTGGGAAATCGCTCCCCCAAAAACAATCCGCTCCGGATGAAATGCAGCACAGGTTGCACGCAGGACCTTGCCAAGCTCCTGTCCGAATATCTCGAAGGCCTGGCGGGCGATCGCATCTTCAGCAGCACGGCGAGCAATCTCCCTTACTTCGGCCATACTGCCCGTGAGTCGCTTGTAGATCTCCCGTATGGAACGGCCTGAAATGACATCCTCCACAATGCCTTCTCGGTACGACAGGTTCCATATCTCTCCGCCGGGAGGAACGTTGGGATCGTCCGTCACAATCCTGCCATTCACCGCAAAGGCCGACCCGACCCCTGTTCCCAGAGTGATGCCTATGGAGCGGCCGATGCCCACAGCGGCACCCTGGTGAATCTCGCCGATGAGGAATGCTGCGGCATCGTTGAGGAAATGAATCCGAGAAGGATCGCAAGCGAAGCGGTCCGCCAGGGCGCGCCGAAGATCAACGCCATAGAGGTACTGATACTTATGCTCCATGTAACTGATGCCGCGCTCATAATCAAACGGATTCGGGACCGCAAGAGCCAGGCCAGCCAACGCTTCCGGCGCGGTAAGCAGCTGCTTACCGAGAACTTCAACCGCCCGGAAGAATTCTTCTGAGGGCCCCGTCACGGGCGTGGGAGTGCGCCTTACCTGGCTGAGAGTCCCTGTTTTCAGGCTCAATACACCACAGGCGATATGACTGCCACCAACATCAAACACAAGAAGTTCAACTCCCGCATCACGAGACAAGGCAAGCTCCCTTAGATAACGCTACCCTATTCAGTTTATCGGAGCATCGGGCGAAAGCATAGTTTCTCTTACCCTCTGCCTCGCGAAGAATGAGCAGGTTGCAGTCAGTTGTCCTGGCGGGAAGAGCGAATCCTTGGAGGCGCGTCGCAACCACAGGAGCGGCGAATCACAAGCTCTACCGGCAATACCACTCTATCGTCGACGGAGCGCATCTCCTGCGTCCCCGTACGTATCCAGTCCAGCAGCATCCGCGTTCCACTGCGGCCAAGTTCGCCTGCCGGTTGATTGACCGCGGTTAGCGGCACCGCGAGGAGACTCGCCAGCTCAAAATCATCAAAGCCGATCAGTGCGACATCCCCGGGAATCTGGATATTTTCCCTCTGCAGCAGATGCAAGACCTGGGTGGTTGTCACATTATTCAAACTAAAGATGGCAGTGGGGGGCTTGCTGGAACGCAAGCACTGGAGCAACTGCGGGCCGACGGAAGAATCGTCTTCTACGGCGAGGACCTGCGGAACCAGGCCTGCCGCAGTCATCGCACTTTCATAGCCCGCTATCCGCTGGCCGATCGAGTTAAACCTGCTGTTGTAGCCGATGCACAAGATCTTCCGATGACCGTGCTGGACAAGGTGGTTGACAGCCTTCTGCGCTCCTCCGGCATTGTCCACCATTACCTCTCCCGCATCCAGACCAGGGAGGGTGCGATCCAGCATGACGACAGGGACGCCTCGCGCCCGCAACGTCGCTAATGGCTCAATCGACTCTTTATTGGAAGGTATGACCAAAATCCCGGCCACCTTCCTTGCCTTCATGACCGCGAGTTCTTCCAGCTCGGTCTCAACATTTCCCTCGCAGACAGAGAGCAGCGTTCTATAACCGTGCCTGGCTGCCAACAACTGCACAGCATGGGCGCAGGCGGAGAAGAAGGGATCGCCCAGATCGGGCAGGATGAGGCCGATGGTTCGAGAAGCCTGCCCCTTCAGAATGCGAGCCGCCTCATTGGGCTCGTAACCAAGCCTGGCAATTGCGGCACGCACACGCTTTGCCGTGGCAGGACTCACATACCTGCCACCATTCACAACCCGGGAGACGGTCATAGAGCCGACACCACACTCGCGTGCAACATCGGCGATGGTAGGAACGGAGGAAGACTTTCTACTCATGCGGGGCTATGCTCTGGGGTCATTGGCAAGCCGAGTGTAATGCTCGACCCTTATGTTTTACAAGCTCTGGCTGATAACGCTACCATTTTATAGCTTGGTCCAGACGCAAGATATAGGCAATAGGATGTCTCCTGCCTCGCTGCGACCTGTGGTACTCGCTGTCAAATACACGTTCTAGAAAGTCAAAAGAGGGCATGGAATTTGCCCCCCCTTTGATCTATTCTCCAGCAGGCCCGGTTCGGCAACCGGGCGTTTTTTGCTTCGGAGATCTTCTGTTAGGACTCGTCAGCAGAAGGTCCGTAGATGGAAGGAACAGGAACGCCATTGAGCCGCAGATAGACACCAAGCTGGGCGCGGTGATGAATGATGTGATTGAGCAGCATACCTCTGATGGCCTCGTAGCGGCTGCCTTGCAGGAAGACCTGTGACTGATGCCTCAGCGTCCAAGGTTGCGCGAGAGCAGCGTCACTGGTTCGCGCAAAAGCATCGCGGGCTTTCTGCACGTTGCTATCAAAGGCCTGGAGCAGTTGGTCTCTGGATTCCATGACAAGCGGCTTCATATCTGAAGTCGCGAAATCAAGCTCCGGCAAGTCGACGATCACGACAGCTAACGCTGGAAGTTGAGCAAGGTGTCCAGCAAGTCTGGACATGGACATGGATTTTTCGTGAGGTTTATAGTCGGACTTCCCCTCGGGAACGCGCTCGAGGGTGGCTCTGGTACCCTTCATCTCTCTCTCAAATTCAGATGCAAGCAGGTCGCGGATCTCCATGTATCTTCTCTCCATAATGCGGGCGAAGCATATCAGATTTGGTGTTTAGATCTCTACCGAGACGTGCTCAGGCTCAACGGTCTCGTCGTCGCTGCCGCGTTTGTGTTCCCAAGTGCCGCCTTTAGGTTCGAGACGAAGTTCGCACAGAGCTCCGATGAGGCTGGCAGCCCACCAGTAAATGTTGTGCTCCTTGATGGTTTTGCGCATGCGATGCATGCGGTCGACCATCTCGCTGACATTCATCTTGAGGGCCTGGGCGATGGCCTCGCCGGTCGCATTAACGTCATATGGATTGACGATAATAGCGTCGTGCAACTCCCGCGCGGCTCCGGTGAACCGGCTGAGGATGAGCACTCCCCTCTCGTCGTGGCGTGTGGCGACGAACTCCTTCGCAACAAGATTCATTCCATCGTGCAGCGATGTGACCATGCAAACATGAGCGGCGCGATAGTAGCGCTCGACTTGATGGCGATCATGCTGGCGGTTGAGAAAGACGATGGGTCTCCATCTACCACGCTTGAAGCGGGCATTGATGCGGTTGGCTTCGGCTTCCACCTCCAGTTGGAAATCGGCATACCTCTTGATGCGGCTGCGGCTGGGAGCGCCGATCTGGACGAAGGTGAACTTGCCCTGATAGGTGGGGTACCTCTCAAGGAAAGATTCAACCGCCTGGAATCGTTCGATGATGCCTTTGGTGTAGTCGACGCGATCGACGCCAACGCCGAGGTAAGTGGCTTCCACTCCCAGCTCGGCAAAGATGGCGCTGCGCTCTTCTCCCGCGGTGAGGTCTCTTTCGGACGGGGGAACATCGCCGGAGAACTCGACGCTGATGGGAAATGGAAGCACAGAGGTCAGGTGATCGTTGCGCTTAACGGAGAAGTGCTCCCAATCGACGCGCGACTCCAGGATGCGATCGACGGTATTGAGGAAGTTGTTGCAATGGGCGCGCACATGGAACCCGATAAGGTCCGCACCGAGGAGCCCATCGAGCAATTCGCGTTGCCATGGGCAGATTTCAAACGACTCCGGCGTAGGCCAGGGAATGTGCCAGAAGATCGCAATGCGAGCATTGGGCAGCCGGTCCTTCAACATGCGCGGCAGCAGGGCGAAGTGATAGTCCTGGATGAGGACGACGGGATTCTCCTCGTCGCCGATCTCCTGGAGGAGCGCGTCGGCAAACTTCCGATTGACCTCGTAGTAGTACTCCCAATCCGAGGCGCGAAAGATAGGGCGCGTATGGGCGATATGGCAGAGCGGCCACAAGCCCTCATTGGCGAATCCGTAGTAATAGCCTTCTTCCTCTTCATGGCTCAGCCACACGCGGCGCAGAGTGTAACGCGGCTCATCCGGCGGAACCTTGATGCGATCGCGGGCATCGACGGTTTCCGCATCTGCATCGCCGCTTCCATACGCGACCCAGGTTCCATTGCACGCGCAAAGGATTGGCTCGATAGCGGTAACCAGTCCACTCGCAGGCACCGTAACAGCGATGCCATTTTCGCGATGCGAGTGTATATACGGCTCGCGGTTGGAAACCACAAAGAGATTGCTCTGGCCAAGACGGTTCCGGACATGATCGGCCAGCCGTTCCGCAGTCCATTGTGATTCGTTGGCATTGCGCAGGCCCGCTTCCGTCTCCGCCGCGGCTCGGGCGCGCTGGATGCTCTCCGCCATTGGTGCGACCTCGCGGGCCAGCGGAAAGAGGAAGTCCAGATCCGTCGCGGCGGGTCGCACCGCATGCTGGCCTGTTCGCAGAGCTCGCATCCAGACTGCAACGCGGGCAATTGGTCCGGTCAGGCTCCAGCGAAGAATAAATAGCGTAATCGCCGCAATGACGAGCACCTGGATGGCAATGCGAAAGAAGACGCGACCCCAGATGCGAAAGATCTCGGCGCGGATATAACCCGTATCGTGGATGACGAGGATCCCGCCAATCACCGTTCTGTCGGAAGCGTGCAAAGGAGCAGCCAGCACATGAACGCGGCGGAATCGTAGATGAGTAAAGACGCTGATGTCCCGATTGTCGCGGACGGAATCACGCAGCAGCGGAGCAAGGCTGGGGAGAGATCCGCTAAGGCCCGGAGTCATGACAAGGGGGGATTGATCGCGGCCATAGACTGCGATTCCGACAAGGTGTTCGCGGTTGCTGAAGCGTCCCACCAGTTGCTCAAGGCCGGGATGATCCTGGGTAGCGAGATAGAGTTCGGCGGTGGCGGCCAGGCTTTCCCCTAAGGTTGCGGCTTTGCGGTCCAGGTCGTGGCGGAGAGCATCTTTCTGGGACTGCACCTCATACCAGGATGACGCAAGCGTCACCAGAGAGACTCCAATGATCAGCGCCACAATCAATCGCCAACTTAGAATTCGCATGGTATCGCAGGCACCTGTCACTGAGGAATGGGGGATGAAGCATCTTACAGTTCCCTATTTTGATGCGAGCTTTCAGAAATAGGCAGCCCAGAGGTGGGCTCGCACTTAAGGAAGGTTTTGACCCGGCCCACCTAGGAACTGGTATTGGAGGGAATGGAAATCTGCCGGTCATTGTCGCCGAGAGAGCACAGATCGTCCTTGAGAATATGTTGAATGAGTTCCACAACCCCTTCGCCACGCGACGCAAGCGTCGTGAAATCAACCTCTTGTTTCAGGGAATCGAGAGCATTCGCAACGGCGACGGAGCACTGGCACTTACTGAGAAATGCAAAGTCGTTTTCCGCATCGCCGATGCCAACGACCGTGTTCCACGATAGCTTCATTTCTTCGAGCGCTGCCTCGAGGCCGCTGGCTTTGTCGACACCAACAGGCAGGACCATAACGGCATCTTTATTCAACGTGATCTGCAGATCCAGACCGAGGTCGCGGATCACCTGATGCACAGCGGTTTCCTGCGGCCTCCATGTGGCAACCACGGCTTCCCCGGTCGAAATAGGGGAGACACCGCGCCGCTTAAGCTCCTGCACAAACTGGATCGGGGGAGGCTCCGTCAAAAGCTGCTTTTGCCGGGTTGCGGGCTGATAAAGGAGTGCGCCATTTTCCGCGACTATCCAGTCAAAAAGGTCCGTTCGATCAAAAATCTCCAGCAGTTGGGGGAGTTCGCGGCCGGTCACGAGGATGATGTTGCGTCCAGAATGGCGTAAGGCTTCCAGAGCTTCGATAGTGGATGGCGCGACAACGCCCTCCTCTGCGAGGGTGCCGTCGTAGTCTGTTGCCAATGTGGAAAAATTCATACTTCCCTTAGATGCCGCAAAGTCGCGGCGGGATTGGCCGGCAAGCCATCTCTCTCTTGTGAAAGGACTTCAGATCCTTCGCTTCGCTCAGGACGACAATATCCGCACTTAGGTTGGCGTGCGGAGCGAAGGAAAGGGCTTGCGGATGCAGAAGCAGGGATCATCGCTGATCCCTGCTTCGTCAATCCTTCTCTATCCACCGGCACCTACTACAGATGCGCCGGGTCTGGGGTTTCGGTCGGCAATCCGAGATCTGCAAACGCCTGTTGCGCGCGAGCAGCGTCGAATTTTCCTTCGCGTGCCAACCGCGAGAGCGTAGCGGCGACCACCGACTCCGCATTGACCTCAAAGTGCTGACGCAGATGTTCGCGGTTGTCGCTGCGGCCAAATCCATCCGTCCCAAGTGTGACGAGGCGGTTGGAGAGCCACGGCGAGAGTTGATCGGTCAGGGACTTCATATAATCGCTGGCCGCAATGATGGGGCCTTTGGCTCCCTGCAAGGCGGTAAGAATATATGGCGTCTTCTCCGGCTCGGCAGGGTGCAGGCGGTTCCATCGCTCCACGGAAAGCGCTTCGCGCCGAAGCTCGTTGTAGCTGGTCACGCTCCACACGTCAGCCTGAACGCCGTATTTCTCGGCGAGGATGCCTTGCGCACGCACCACTTCATTGAGGATCGTGCCGCTGCCGAAGAGCTGCACCGTGGCCTTGCCCTTGGCTGCCGGTTTGAATTTGTAGATGCCGCGCAGAATTCCTTCCGCAACCCCTTCCGGCATCTCGGGCATGGCATAGTCTTCGTTGTACATGGTGATGTAGTAGAAGACGCTCTCTCCGTCCTGATACATGCGGCGCAGACCATCCTGCAGAATCACTGCCAGCTCATAGACATAGGCCGGATCGTAGCTAATGCAGGTTGGCACCGTGCTCGCGAGGATCAGGCTGTGGCCGTCCTGATGTTGGAGCCCTTCGCCGAGCATAGTGGTGCGTCCCGCGGTTCCACCCATCAGGAAGCCCTTGCCGCGAGAATCGGCGAATGCCCAGATCATGTCGCCAACACGCTGGAATCCGAACATCGAGTAGTACATGTAGAACGGAATGGTGGGCACACCATAGTTGGTATAGCCGCTGCCCGCAGCCGTGAAGGATGCCATGGCTCCGGCCTCGGTAATGCCCTCTTCCAGAATCTGGCCGTCTATCTCTTCGCGATAGTAGAGCAATACATCCGCGTCGTGCGGCTTGTATTTCTGCCCTTCGCTGGCATAGATGCCAACCTGGCGAATTGCCGATTCGAGACCGAAGGTACGGCCCTCATCGGGAGTGATCGGCACAATGTACTTGCCGAACTGGGGATGCTTCAACAAGGTGCGAAGCATGCTGACAAAACCCATGGTCGTAGAGACTTCACGTCCCCTCGATCCAGCAGTCCACTCCTTGAAGTAATCCAGTGGGGGAGCCTGAAAGTCGGTCTTTGGCACTTCGCGGCTGGGCATGTAGCCGCCGAGTTCGCGGCGGCGTTCGCGGAGATACGTGATCTCCGGACTATCCTCCGCAGGGCGATAGGGATGGACCTGCTTTGCCGTTTCCTCGGGAAGCTCGATGTTGAAGCGCTTGATGAATGCGGTGATGCCGTCCTCGGTCAGCTTCTTTTCCTGGTGGGCGGCGTTGCGTCCTTCCGTGGTCCCGAAGCCGAAGCCCTTCACGGTTTTGGCGAGGATGACGGTGGGTCCGCCGGTATGCTCCATCGCCCGCTTGTAGGCGTTGAATACCTTGACAGGATCATGCCCGCCGCGATGCAAGGCATAGATTTCGTCGTCGGTCATATCTTTGACGAGTTCAAGCAGCTCAGGATACTTGCCGAAGAATTCTTTGCGTACGTAGGCTCCGCCCTTGGCCTTGTATGCCTGATAGTCTCCGTCGACGCACTCTTCCATGCGCTTGAGCAGGAGGCCGGAATGGTCGCGCTCGAAGAGCTTGTCCCATCCCGCTCCCCAGATCACCTTGATTACGTTCCAGCCAGCGCCATGGAAGACGCTTTCGAGTTCGTCGATGATGCGCTTGTTGCCGCGAACCGGGCCGTCGAGACGCTGCAGATTGCAGTTAATGACAAAGATGAGGTTGTCGAGCTTCTCACGCGCGCCCATGGTAAGCGCCCCGAGCGTCTCCACCTCGTCTGTCTCGCCATCTCCTATGAATGCCCAGACCTTACGGGGGGTCTTCTCGATGAGCTTGCGGTTCTCCAGATAGCGCATGAAGCGCGCCTGGTAGATGGCGTTGAGCGGACCGATGCCCATAGAGACGGTTGGGAATCGCCAGAAGTCCGGCATGAGCCAGGGGTGAGGATAAGAGGAGAGTCCAGGCTTGTCGCGCAGCTCATGGCGGTAGTTGAGCAGGTGGTCGTCCGTCAAGCGGCCTTCCACATACGCCCGCGCATAGACGCCGGGTGAAGCGTGGCCCTGAAAGTAGATGAGATCTCCGGGCTGGTCTCCATAAGAAGCATGGAAGAAGTGGTTATAGCCGACCTCGAGCAGGGTAGCCAGAGAAGAATACGTGGAGATGTGGCCACCAATGCCAGGATCCTTCTTATTCTGCAGGTGCACCATGGCGAGCGCGTTCCAGCGAATCAGCCCCTTGATGCGGCGCTCCATGTAGCGGTCGCCGGGGTAGGGCAGCTCTTCTTCAACCGGGATGGTATTCCGATAATGGGTGGTGAGATGGGAGGGGGTGGGGACTCCGGCATCGCGCGCTCTCTCGTGCAACTCCTCTAGGAGGTCGGAGGCGTGCTGCGGGCCCTCTGCTAGAACGACCTGGTTGAAGGCTTCAATCCATTCTGCAACTTCAGCAGTGAAATCCGTCGCGATAGGCATTTCGACTTGTGTGCTCATAATTTGGGGATCAACTCGTAGCGTGACACAGGTGAATTTAGGTAAAAGCGGGGCTTGCTTGCCCGGGCTCGTGTATGCGGGGGGTGCGATTCGACGACCCGGCCGGTGGATGTTGAGGGAACGCGCGTAACCATATATCCCTACTGACAGAATACGACGATTGCAGCGCACTTTGTAGGGGGGCAGGGTCGCGGTCAGTCCTGCCCGGCAAAAAAGGACGTGCGAAGCGGGCCGCGGGCGGATGGAAATAAACCTTCAGCGCCAGATCCTGCGGGCCCGACCGCCGCTGCGATTAGGACATTGTATGCAAGCAGATGCGATCTCATCGACGAAATCGCGTGCCTGTGGTCCGGGGTTTGTTGTATGCTCGTCTCCGCTCAAACAAGGCGCTCAAAGAAGGTTAGTTACGCGACTTCGCAACATGGATGGAAGCAGATCCGGCAGATCCTTGAGCCTGCCGATCACGGCAGGACCATCTTTAGGATTGAGCGAATGCCGATGTGGGATATGCCTGCGCGCAGTAAGCAGGACAGGTGCAAAACGCAGGAAATGACCGGGAGATGAATGTATGGGGCAGACGTTTACGATCGGGATTGGAGGCGCGGCCGGCCAGGGTGTAGCCACGCCGGGCGATATCTTCGCCAAGATTTTCAGCCGCCGTGGACTGCACGTGAATGCATATAACTCGTACCAGTCGATCATTCGCGGAGGGCATACATTTCTGACGCTGCGCACCGGCGACGGCCCGGTAACCAATATGGGAGATCGGATAGACCTGCTGATCCCGTTGAACCAGGACACGATGAATCGACACCTGGAACTGCTGACCGCCGGGGGTGCATGCCTCTACAACGCAGACGCAATCAAGCCCGGCACTCCGGCAGATGGAGTGCAGCTATGCCCTCTGCCGGTCTCAAAGCTGGCGGACATCAGCCGCAACAAGGTAGCCCAGAACACGCTGGCAATTGGCGCGGCATTGAGCATGGTGGGCATCGGCTTTGAAGCGTTGGAGGATGTTCTGCGGGAGCAGTTCAGGAAAAAAGAAGAAGCGGTGATCACGGAGAACATCAGCCTGGCACGCGCGGGATACGACTACGCGACACAGAACTTCCACCCCTTTGCGCACCCTCTCCCCATGACGGACAACCGCTATGCGGTGCTCAGCGGAAATCAGGCGATGGCGATGGGCGGCGCGGCGGCGGGGGTAAAGTTCTACGTCGCCTATCCGATGTCTCCGGCAACCGGGGTTCTGCACTGGATGGCGGCACATGCGCGGGACGCGGGAATCATGGTGCGCCAGGCAGAAGATGAAATTGCCGTCATCAACATGGCGATTGGGGCGTCGAATGCCGGGCTGCGCTCCATGTGCGCAACCTCTGGCGGCGGCTTTGCATTAATGAGCGAGGGGCTGGGACTATCGGCCATGATGGAGACTCCGGTAGTCGTGATCGACTGCCAGCGCGCCGGCCCGTCGACGGGCGTTCCCACCAAAACAGAGCAGGGCGACCTCTGGCAGATGCTGGGCGCAGCTTTTGGCGATTATCCGCGGGTGATTGCGGCTCCGCTGGACATTGCGGACTGCTTCACGCTGATACCGGAGATCTTTAATGTCGCAGATCGCTTCCAGGTGCCCGCGATTGTGCTATGCGACCTGTTGCTCTCGGAGGGCAGGCTGAGCGTGGATCCCAAGGTACTGGACTTCCAGCCGCCGATCGATCGCGGAGAGTTGATCGCGAAGACCAATGGAACGCCGGTGGAGGATGGCGGCTACAAGCGCTACAAGATCACCGAGAGCGGTGTTTCGCCCCGGGCGATTCCAGGCCTTCCGGGGTACATCCATACGCTGTCGAGCGATGAGCACGATGAAGACGGCGTCCTCATCAGCGATGAATACACAAACGCGGCCAAGCGACGCGCCATGATGGAAAAGCGCATGCGCAAGGTGCAGGGGATCGAATCGATGGTACCGCCTCCTGCGCTGCAGGGTCCGAAGAATGCGCAGGTAACGCTGATTGGCTGGGGATCGACGCAGGGAGTGATCGAGGAGGCTCGCGAGATTCTGCAGGCCGAAGGGATCACCGCAAACCAATTGCAGATTCGCTGGCTGGTGCCGCTGCACGGGGAGGCGATCCTGGAAGTTCTGAAGGACTCGCCGCACACGATTCTTGTCGAGAACAACTACAGCGGACAGTTTGCGCGATATTTGCGCAGCGAAACGAGCTTTGTGCCGAGTGGACACATTCGCAAATACGATGGCGAACCGTTCATGCCGCACCACATAGCGGAAGCGGTAAAGGAACAGCTTGCGGGTAAGACGACGCTCTCCGTTCCGACCCATGAAGTCATGGTTTGAAGTCAGGGTTATGGCAACCTGCTCCAACTCTTACATTGACGGTGAGAACGCTCCAGGAGATTGAAATGGCGACTGATGTGGTAGCTCCCAAGCAGTTGACGATGGCAGACATGAAGGGCCGGGTGGATCCGGACTGGTGCCCGGGATGCGGCGATTTTGGCGTGCTCGCCGCGATTCAGAAGGCACTGGTCGATCTTCAGATTCCCAACCATGAAGTGGTGGTCGTAAGCGGAATTGGCTGTTCGTCGAATCTTCCGGGGTTCATTCATACATACGGCATGCATACCCTCCACGGGCGCTCTTTGCCGGTCGCAACCGGCGTGAAGCTCGCCAACCACGAACTGACGGTGCTGGTTACGGGCGGCGACGGCGATGGATTCGGCATTGGCTGCGGGCACTTCGTCCACACCATGCGACGCAATTTGGATGTGCTCTACATTGTGATGGATAACCAGATCTATGGGTTGACGACGGGCCAGACCTCGCCTACAAGCCGCAAGGGGATGAAGACCAAGAGCATGCCCTATGGCAATATCGAGGCGCCGCTGAACCCGGTGGCGCTGGCTCTATCGGCGGGAGCCACATTTGTCGCCCGCGGATTCAGCGGCGAGCAGAAGCACCTGACAGAGCTGATCAAGCAAGGCATCCAACACAAGGGGTTCTCCTTCCTCGACGTCTTCAGCCCCTGCGTGACATACAACCACGACAACACGTATCCGTGGTTTCGTCCGCGCGTCAAGAAGCTTGAGGACGATGCGTCGTACGATGCCAGCGACTGGTCAGGCGCGATGGAGAAATCGCTGCTGTGGGGCGATGAGATCCCGATTGGAAGATTCTTCGAACGCACCGACCTGCAATCGTTGCAGGAAGCAGAGCCGGTGCTGAACGCCGGTCCCCTGGTGCATCAGGAGATTCGCATAGCCCCCGAGGTTGCGCAGAAATTTATCGATGAGCTGATGTAAAGAGGCGCATTGCGAACGCTGTCTGCGTGGGCTGGCTATCCTGACTGTCAGCCCACAACCTTTTAGAGGCCGACTGGTAGAGGCCGGGTGGTTAAAGGCTGACTGGTTCAGAGGCGGGTTCGCGACTTGATCTGCTCCTTAGAGCACGCCTCCATCGAAAGGTGGATGCTAGAACCTACCCTGAGTGATTAATATCCTGATGCTGGTTCCGGAGTTCCCTTCCCCAAGAGTGCGGTTCATCCGGCCCACCATGGAGATCTCGATTGAGGCGAATCCTCACAACGGCGACGCTCGTCCTGGCGGCGACCGCATTGTTTCTTTACGCGTACCCGGCAGCTTCGCTCGTCTACGAGGCGGTTGTCGTCCTGCATATTGTTCTGGGTGTTGCGTTGCTGGTCTTTGGAGTTCCGGCGCTGTGGCGTTCTTTGCGCAACGTAAGCGCCCCGGAACGTGCGGGCTGGATCTTTCTTCTCGCGGCGGGCCTGATAGGAGCGGTCCTGCTCTTCACCGGTGCCCGGCGCGATAAGTGGCTGCTGCTGACATCGCACGAGGCCCTTTCCGTGTTCGCCATCGTGGTGCTGGCGTGGGCCTGGAGCGGCCGCAAGGGGTGGCTGGCACGGAACGAGGCGACCAGCCTGCTGCGCTTCTCGCTGATCCTGGTGACGATTGCTGGACTGGCCACGGGTGCATGGTGGCTTCGCACAGTGCCCTGGCAACGCGCATATAGAATCCAGAACCCGACGATGGCCCCGGCCAATATGGCGGACGAAGGCAGCGGCGCAACCAGTCCCTACTTTCCGAGTTCCGCGGAGACCTCGACGGGAAAAACCGTGCCCGAGGACTACTTCATGGACTCCTCAGCGTGCAAGCGCTGCCATGCCGATATCTATAACCAATGGGAGAGTTCGGCACACCATTACTCCTCCTTCAATAATCAGTGGTATCGCAAGAGCATTGAATACATGCAGGAAGTGAATGGCGTGCAATCCTCCAAGTGGTGTGCCGGTTGCCACGATGCTGCCATGTTTTTTCCCGGTAACTTCAACACTCCGGTTGCAGATCGCATCTTTACTCCTCCAGCGCAGGCCGGCATGGGCTGCATGGTGTGCCACTCGATTCGCAAAGTAAAGAGCACGATGGGCAATGGCGATTTTGTTCTGGAGTATCCCGCCCTGCACCGGTTGGTCACAAGCAAGAATCCGCTGGTGCGCAGCGCAATAGATTTTCTGGTCGAAACAAATCCCGAGCCCCATCGACGGACATTTCAGAAACCGTTCATGAGCGCGGATACGGCAAACTTTTGTTCAGCATGCCACAAGGTGCACCTGGATGTCCCGGTCAACAACTATCGCTGGATTCGCGGCTTTAACGACTACGATAACTGGCAGGCTAGCGGCGTATCCGGTATGGGCGCACGCTCGTTCTACTATCCGCCTAAGCCTATGGATTGCGCGGACTGCCACATGCCGCAGGTGGCGTCGAAGGATGCAGGAAACCTCAACGGACTGGTGCACTCGCATCGTTTTATCGCCGCCAATACCGCCCTGCCGTTCGTGAACAAGGACTGGACACAGTTGGCTGCGACCGAGCAATTTCTCAAGGCAGGCAAGGTGCGAGTCGATATCTTCGCCATCTCGCCGGAGACGAGCCAGGAGAAAGCTGAAACAGCGGCAACGGCAACGGGAGCGTCGCGCCAGATCCAGACAACATTTGCAGTTGGTGAAGAGGCAGAGGCGCAGATCCCGGCGGCGCAGGTAGCAACGGCTGCAAGCGCACCGATCTCTGCGCCGCTAAACCGCGTCGATGCTTCGGTACGTGCAGGAGACACGGAGCGCGTCGATGTGGTCGTGCGTACGGTTGGCGTGGGACACTTCTTCCCCGGTGGCACGATTGACGCTTTCGATTGCTGGCTGGAGCTGAAGGCTACCGATGACGCGGGCCGCGTTATCTTCTGGAGCGGGATGGTGGAAGACGATGGCCATGGTCCAGTGGAGAAGGGCGCTCACTTTTACAAGTCGCTGCAGATCGACGCACATGGAAATCCCATCAATAAGCGCAATGCATGGGCTACCCGGGCAACCGTCTATGTGCACCTGATTCCGCCGGGAGCAGCGGATACAGCACATTTCCGGTTACATATCCCCAAGGATGCGCGCGGCCATATCCATCTGCAGGCCAAGTTGAACTATCGCAAATTTTCATGGTTCAACACGCAGTTTTCCTTCGCCGGAGTTTCACACAGCAAGCATCCAAATGATGTAACCAGGGAGTACGACGACCGCGAGATCAGCTTTACCGGGAACCTCAAGAATGTCTCCGGCGAAGTGAAGGCGATCCCCGACTTGCCTATCGTAACAATGGCTGTTTCGAATGTAGATCTTGCCATTCTCCCAAGCAACGCACCGCGGCCGCAGCTGCGGCCCTCCCTGCTTCCCGAGGATTGGCAACGATGGAACGACTATGGCATCGGCCTGCTGCTGCAAGGAGATCTGAGGGGAGCAGAGGCCGCCTTCCAGAAGGTCACCGAGATCGACAGCCAGAATCCGGATGGGTGGGTAAACATTGGCCGGGTGCGACTGCAGGAGGGGAATATCCCCGGCGCTCGCGAAGTGCTGGAGAAGGCTTTGAAGATAGCTCCATCATTGGCGCGCACAAACTATTTCTATGCTCGAGTGCTCCGGCAGGTTGGCGATTACGACGGTTCTATCTCGCACCTGCGGACCGCAGTGGAACAATATCCGAAAGATCGCGTTGTGCGGGACGATCTAGGCCGAGTGCTGTTTTTGAAGCATAACTACGCAGCTGCACGCGATGAATTCAATAAAGCACTTGAGGTCGATCCGGAAGATCTGGAAGCAAACTACAACCTGATGCTGTGCTATACGGGTATGGGAGATGCCGCTCGCTCCGCCGAGTTCCAGGCACGCTATATGCGGTTTAAGGCGGATGAAATGTCCCAGACGCTGACTGGGCCATACCGGGAGAAGCATCCAGAGGATAACCTGGAGCGCCAACCCGTTCACGAGCATGCTTCAATCTCACTTCCGTTGCGCTCAACTGTAGCGGTACGTACGAAGCAAGGTGCGGCCACGAATCAATTCGCGCTTCATAGTGGCGCTCGACATGCCGGGATGCCTTCCGCTGCAATTGCATATAGGAGTGAGAATTGAATCGAAGGAAGCTGAATCGTCTGCACCTTGCCCTGATGCTGGTATTGAACGGAACATATATCGGGACTTGTATCGCGGGCCATGCCGCACTGGCGCAATCGGCGTCGAACCGGGTGCGCTTCGAAGATATCACCCGGAGTGCGGGAATCCACTTTAAACATAACAACGGCGCAACCGGAAAGAAGTATCTCCCCGAAACGATGGGGTCTGGTGTGGCTTTTCTCGACTATGACAACGATGGCTGGCAGGATATCTTCTTTGTCAACGGAACCAGCTTCTCGGCGCAGTCCGGGCACGGAACAACGCCCGCGCTCTATCACAACAACCATGACGGTACGTTTACAGATGTCACCCAAAAGGCTGGACTGGCAATCAGCACCTTCGGCATGGGTGTCGCGGTCGGGGACTTCGATAACGATGGCTTCGACGATCTGTTTCTGACTTCGATGGGGCAAAACCATCTCTTCCATAACAACGGAAACGGAACGTTTACCGATGTGACGAAGAAGGCGGGGCTCTGGGGACCGAATGAATTCAGCACAACCGCGGCTTGGGTTGACTACGATCGCGACGGGCACCTTGATCTGGTAGTCGCGAACTATGTGCAGTGGTCGCCTCAGGCAGATCTATATTGCACCCTGGACGGAAAAACGAAGTCCTACTGCACACCGGAGTCGTATCGCGGAGCTTCAGTGCGGCTATGGCATAACCGTGGAAATGGGACATTTGAAGAAGTGACGCAGCGTGCCGGCTTGGGAGACAGCTCCTCGAAGAGCCTGGGAATTGCGGTGCTGGATGCGAACCAGGATGGCTGGCCCGATCTAGCCATCAGCAATGATACGCAGCCGAACAAGCTCTATATCAACAATAGAAATGGAACTTTTACGGAGAAAGCTGTTTCCGCGGGAATCGCATACAGCGAAGACGGCGTGGTTCGCGCCGGCATGGGAATTGATGCGGTGGACTACGACCACTCCGGTTATCCGAGCATACTGATTTCAAATTTCTCCAACCAGATGATGGCTCTCTACCACAACGAGCAGAACGGATTGTTTGTGGATGTAGCGGCGCAATCACAGATGGGGCGCACTTCCCTGCTGACGCTGGGCTTTGCGTGCTTCTTCTTTGACTATGATCTCGATGGCTGGCCGGATGCATTTGTAGCCAATGGACACATCGATCCGGACATCGAGCGGGTGCAGAAAACGGTGCACTATGCGGAGCCAGCTCATCTGTTTCACAATCTGGGCAACGGCGAGTTTCGCAATGTGGCCAGTGAAATGGGCAGCTCGTTTGCTGCTCCTCGCGTGGCGCGCGGCGCAGCTTATGGTGATATCAACAACGACGGCAGCCCAGACCTGGTAGTAACCACGAATGGCGGGCCCGCTGTTCTCTTCCGGAACACAGGGACAACCAATCACGGCCTCCGCATCAAGCTGGTGGGAACAAAGAGCAATCGTGACGGCATAGGCTCCGTCGTATTCGTGCAGTCGGGAAAGTTGGCGCAGAAGTCGATGCTGCGCAGCGGATCAAGCTATCTCTCCTCCAGCGAGCTACTGCTGACCTTTGGACTAGGCCAATCCACCAAGGCGGATGTGGTTGAGGTCCACTGGCCAAGCGGCGCCGTGGATAAGCTGACGAATGTTGGCGGAGATGAAACGCTGACGATCAAGGAACGCTCCGGCATAATCGCCAGGCTGCCCTTCCGTAAGCACTGATCGTATTGCGCCTTCCAGAGTCGTGAGCCGCCTTGCAATTTCGCCTGATCGGATCTTTATTCCTGTCGCGGGATAAAGATCAACCGGCTTACGAAGCGACGGCGGCGACAGCACTCTGCAGAAAACGCAGCAGTAGATTGGGCGCACAGCCAAGGACGACAACGCCAATTGCAATGAGACAGAGGATGATCTGGCTGAATGCGGAGACCTGGATAGGTGCGGCATCTGCCGGAGGATGCTCGACGTAAATCCGCTTGAGCACCTGCAGATAGTAATAAAGCGAGACGGCACTCATCGCGACGGCCAGGACTACCAGCCAAAGGAGAGAGAGCGACGTTGTGCCGGCGAGGGCTGCGCTAAAGAGAAAGAATTTTCCGAAGAAACCGGCCAGCGGGGGAATTCCCGCGAGCGACAGCAGGAAGACCAGCATGCACAGCGATGGAAGAGGTGCGCGCCTGCTAAGCCCGACGAAATCTGAAAACTTGTCGCCCCCGGCCGGGCGCTCGACTGCGGCGACAACTCCGAAGGCACCGATCGTAGTCAGCGCATAGGTAAGAACGTAGTAGAGGAGCGCGGCGATGCTCTGCTGGTTGTGCGAAACGAAGGCCACAAGCATGTAGCCAGCATGGGCAATCGCCGAATACGCCAGCAGCCGTTTTACGCTTGTCTGCGCAAGGGCGGCAACGTTCCCCAGAATCATCGAGAAGGCCGCAACCACCGCGATGAGCGGCGCCCATCCCGGCGTGCGAAGATGCCATCCCGCGCTGCCAGCGGAACCGGCAAAGCCCAGGATCATGACCTGCGCAAAGATAAAGAAGCTGGCGACTTTGGAAGCCGAAGCGATGAAGGCGGCCGCGGGAGCAGGAGCTCCCTCATAAGCGTCAGGCGCCCAGAGATGGAACGGTACGGCAGCTACTTTGAATCCGAAGCCCACCACCGTCATTACGATGGCAACCATCAGCAGAGGATCCATCGCAGGCCCCTGGGTGGCGGCGGCAATACGAACCAGGTTGGTAGACCCGGAGAGTCCGTAAAGGAGGCTGAAGCCGAAGAGCAGAAAGGCTGCCGACATGCCCCCAAAAAGAAAATACTTCAGCCCCGCCTCTGCGGAGTGGACGCTGTGTTTATTGAAGCCGGTGAGGATATAGAGGCACAGACTCAGCAATTCCAGCGAAATAAAGATGAGCAGCAGATCCTGCGTACTGACCAGAAACATCATGCCTGCGGTTGCCAGAAGAATGAGCAGGATATATTCGCCGATGTGGCTGGTAAAGTCGGAATCGACAGAAAGCAGGATGGTAAGAACAGCCAGCACGAGAAGTGCGATCTGAATTAGCTGCGTCAGCGGATTCGACAACAACATTCCGCCCTGGAGGATTGTCTGGCCCTGCGCAAGATGAATCCAGCATCCGGCGGCAAGCGCCCCGGCAAACGTGACGATGGCTCCCGCAGAGAAGCGCACACGGCTGGCTGACTTGCGGAAGAGAGTCAGATCGAGCGCGAGCGCGATCAGGCCCGCCACGACAAGAATGGTCTGCGGTAAGGCGAGCAGCAGCAGTTCCCTGTAACTAAGTCCGGTCATTGCCAGCTCCCTTTCCGCAAGCCTTCAAACAACGGCGAATTGAAAGCGGGGATGATCAGATTGAGAAGTATCTGCGGATAAAGACCCACGGCTACGCTGGCTCCTAAGAGGAGAATTGCACCTGCGCGTTCCGCCAGGGTGATGGGAGGCAGCTGCGCGTGTTCGGCTGGAGCCGGAGGTTTGCTCTGGCCAGCCACGGATCCCGCGCCGAAGAAGGCTTTCTGCATGGCACGCCAGGTATACGCGAACCCGACTGCGAGGCCCACCCCGGCAAGGAGTGCGGCAACGGGAAAGGTGCGCCAGGCGCCGATGAGAATCTGCAGTTCCGCCACGAATCCGCTAAAGCCGGGCAGTCCAATCGAGGCCATACTGGCAAGCACGAAGGTCACCGCGGCGAATGGAATGACTTTGCTGAGGTGCAGTTTCTCCAGCGCGGCAAGGTCGCGGGTGTGGGTGCGGTCGTAAACCATGCGCCCTACAACAGCGAAGAGCAGGCCCGCGATTACACCGTGGGAGAACATCTGCAGTACGGCTCCATCAAGTCCGATGCGGTTAAGCGTCATGAGTCCGAGGAGGACAAACCCCATGTGGCTGACGCTGGAGTAGCCAATGACGAACTTGAAGTCCTCCTGCACCAGGGCAACCATAGCGCCATAGACGATGCCGATCACAGCGAGCAGGGCAAAGACATCCCGCCAGGAACCAAGACCCAGGAAGTGAAAGCCCCAGGGGTCGAGACCGAGGGGGAAGAGCATCATAGCCACCCGCAGGCAGCCATAGGCACCCAGTTTCATCACCACTCCGGCCAGCAGCATCGAAGCTCCCGTCGGAGCGGCAACGTGACCGGTGGGCGCCCACGTGTGGAAGGGCCACAGACCAGCAAGAATCGCGAATCCCACAAAGACAAGCGGAAAGGCCCACATCTGGAAATGAACAGGGAACGGAAAGCGCGCGAGTTCCTCAAGGCTGGTGGTGCGGGAGCCAGCTACTACATAGGCGGCGATCATGCCGATGAGCACCATGGAGCTGCCAATGAAGGAGTACAGCACGAGCTTCATCGCTCCATACTCCTTGCGTGTGGATCCCCAGATGGCAATCAGGAAGTACTTCGGAATAATCGCTATTTCGTAAAAGACAAAGAGCAGGAAGAGATCGAAGCTGAGAAAGACGCCATAGACGCCGCCAATAAGAGCCAGATAGAAGGCGAAAAACTCGCGGGTGCGATTCTCGATATTCCAGGAAAAGAGAATCCCGGCAATGGCCATGATGCCAGTAAGGAGAAGCAGGACCATGCTGATGCCATCGGCGGCGAGATGATAGCTGATACCGAGCGATGGAATCCAAGCGTGATGGACGACGGTGACCAGTTCGCCGGTGCGGTGGGTGGCCCAGGCTCTCAAGACGAAGAACAGACCAGCCATCGCCGCCAGCAGCGCGATAACGCGCGCAAGCCGAGCGCTATTCTTCGGCAGCAGCATGAGCACGGCTGCGGCGAGAAACGAAACGTAAATGGTCCAGGCAAGCATAGTTAGAATGCGACGACAGCTATACGGCGTAGCGCTCTGCTGTTGCTGTTGACTACCGTCTTTGATCCGTTCTCATACATATTTTTTTGCTAAAACACGTTGCTAAAAACATCTAAAACCACCAGCTAAAAGCTCAGTTGCGCGGCAATCGCCAGCGCGGTCCCGTTGACGACACCAAGCACGACCTGGGGATAAAGACCCAGGAGAAACATCAGCGCGATAGCAGGCGCCAGCACCAGCGTCTCCTGCGCCGAAAGGTCAGCAAAGCCCGACCAGCGGGGGTTCAACGGACCTGAAAAGACGCGCTGCAGGATCGTCAAAAGCACAATTGCCGTGACCAGCAGCCCAAAGAGCGAAAGGGACGCGGCCCAGGGTGTGAGCGGAAAAACTCCCTTAAAGATCAGGAACTCGCCAATGAATCCGTTGAGACCCGGCAGGCCGAGCGAAGAGAAGAGCGCGATCCCCATCAATCCGCAAAAGACAGGAGCGACCTTGCGCAGACCACCAAAATCATTGAGGCCGCGAACTCCGCCGCTGCGCTTCTCAATCAGCGAAACAAACCAGAAGAGCACCGAAGCGGTAAGGCCGTGGTTGAACATCTGCAGAAATACGCCGTCAATCGCTGCAGCCTTCTGCGTCAGCATTGCGGCGCTGTCCCCACTGGCTCCGGCCACGGCAAAGATGCCCAGCAGACAATAGCCAAGGTGATTGATGGACGAGTAGGCGAATATGCGCTTGAGATCCTTCTGCGCGAAAGCAGCGCAGGCGGAAAAAACGATGGTGGCAACGGCGAGGATGAGGAGCGGCTTGCGCATCCACAACATCTGCTGCGGAAAAATCGGCAGCAGAATGCGGAGGAATCCGTACACGCCCATCTTGGACATGGCTCCGGTCAGCAGAATGGTCGTTCCCGTTGGCGCTTCGGCGTAAGCAGCGGGCAGCCAGGTATGGAACGGCATCAGCGGCACTTTGACGGCAAAGCCGAGCAGTGCGGCAAAGAAGAGGAGCAGCGCAACGCGGCTGCCCGCCATGCCGTGCCCACCCAGATTTGCGGTGATAGCCGGAAGGAGCTGTCCATCGCGCGCCATGGCCGCGAGATCGATGAAGTCAAAGCTGCCGGTCGCGAGAAAGAGCGCCAGGAAGGCAAGCAACAAGGCTACGCTGCCAACCATGGTGTAGATAAAGAACTGTGTAGCGGCAGAAGCGCGCTGCGGTCCTCCCCAGAGCCGGATAAGGAAGAAGGCCGGAATAAGGCTGAGCTCCCAGAAGAGAAACCAGTGAAAAAAGTTCAGGGCGGTAAAGGTACCGAAGAGTCCCGCCTGGAGCAGCAACACCAGAGAAAAGTAGAGAGGCACTCTCTCGGTGACACGCCACGAGGCTGCGATGCCTATGAGGACAACGATCGCCGAGAGAAGGACCATCAGGAGTCCCAGCCCATCGATGCCGAGGTGGTACTGGATGTTCAGCGACGGTATCCAGGCGTGCTGTTCCTGAAACTGGAGCCCATTGGAAGCGGGCTGGAAGGCATGCCATAACCCCAGCGTGAAGAGCAACGCGGCAAGGCTGAAGCCGACTGCGAGGGCGCGGGCAACGCGGTCTGTGCGGACACTGTCCGACGCCTGTCCGATGAAGAGGATAAGCAGCGCGCCGACGACCGGCATGAGGGTAAGAATTGTGAGCACCGGCAAGGTCGTCATCCTTTGCTTCCCCAGATCAGGAACAGGACAAAAAAGACGAGTGCCACTCCGATCATGCGCAGATAGTTTTGTACGCGGCCGTTCTGCAAGTGGGAGAGAATCCGCGCACCACGAGCAGCGCCTTGGCAACCCGCATCAAATCCCGAGTTGACCACGTTGGTATCCAGAAGGCGATTAAACCAGGAGAGTGCGAGGACACTGCGGGAAACAAGCTGCACGCCTCCGCCCCATACCCAACGGTCAAGCCAATCGCTGGCACGAGCCGCCCAGGCGTTGAAGCGAATGAAGGTGGCCTCGTAGAGTTCATCGACGTAGAACTTATTGGCCAACACACGAAAGAGTTGCGGCTGGATTGCGTCGAGAGCATCGGGCTGATCCGCCGCCGGAACCGGTTTCCGCCCATAGAACCACCATCCGAGTGTCAGGCCGAGGAAGACGACGAGCGAGGAAGAGAGCATGACGGGCAGGATTCCATTCTCGCCAAAACGTGAGAAATCGACGCCAATGCGCTCCCCCTGCAGAAAGGCGTGGAAGGCGTTCCATGCCGGCGTGCCAACGAAGCCGAGCAGTACCGAGCACGTGGCCAGGATGACCAGCGGCGTCGTCATGACCGATGGGCTCTCGTGGGGCGTCTCGTGCTGGTCGGCCGATGCGAGGCGCGACTTACCGAAGAAGACGTAGAACATCTGCCGGGTCATGTAGAAGGCTGTCAAGAACGCTCCGATGACACCGAGATAAAAAGGCATACGGGAGACGGTCCACAGGTGCGCGGAGTGGAGAATCTCATCCTTGCTCCAGAAGCCGGAGAAAAACAGCGGAAAGCCGCAAAGCGCGAGCATGCCGACGGAGTAGGCTGCGAAGGTAACCGGCATCCATTTGCGCAGACCGCCCATGCGGCGAATGTCCTGCTCCTCATGGCAACCGTGGATCACCGATCCGGCGCCCATAAAGAGAAGCGATTTGAAGAACGCGTGCGTAATTAGATGGAAGAATCCAACCGCGACACCTCCCACTCCCAATCCCAGCATCATGTAGCCAAGCTGGGAGACGGTGGAGTAGGCAAGGATGCGCTTGATGTCGTTCTGCGCAACTGCGATGCTGGCCGCAAACACTGCGGTGATGGCACCGATCCAGGTAACGACCTTGAGCGCCGTAGTCGCGGTAATTGCAGTCTCAATCGCACCCGGGGCAAGCAGCGCCGGCGAGGCAGACATCAGAGGATAGACGCGGGCTACGAGAAAGACGCCAGCCGCCACCATGGTTGCCGCGTGGATGAGCGCGCTGACCGGGGTAGGACCTTCCATGGCATCGGGGAGCCACACATGCAGCGGAACCTGGCCGGATTTACCAACCGCCCCGCAGAAGATCAGCAGAGCGATGGCGGTAGACACGGCCATGCCACTGCTGGTGATTTGCGCAACCATCGCGGTCAGTGCCGAGTGCTCGATGGCTCCGGCGCCGCCGTTATAAAAGAGCAGTGTGCCGGTCTGGGCATAGAGCCAGACGATGCCGAGCAGAAAAGGCAGATCGCCGATGCGGGTGGTGATGAAGGCTTTCTTCGCTGCTGCTGCAGCACTCGGTCGGTGATACCAGAAGCCGATGAGCAGATAGGAGGTCAGGCCGACCAGCTCCCAGCACATGAAGAGCAGCAGCAGGCTGTTGGCGATGACCACGCCCAGCATCGCGGCTGCGAATAGCGACAGGAAACAGAAGAAGCGGGTGAAATTTTCGTCGTGGGCCATATAGCCAACGCTGTAGATAAAGATCAGCGTGCCGACGAAGGTGACCATCACCAGCATAATGGCGGTAAGTGGATCCAGTACCCATCCCAGGCTGAGCCATTCGCTGCCAAACTGGAACCAGCGGAAGTTGAAGACCTCTCGCGCTGGGGTTCCGCTACCTGTAAGACCGTACACATGGACAATCGCAGCGAGGGAGAGGAGGAAGGACAAAACCATCGACCCAATGGCCAGCGAGGCGGCAAAGACACGGTTCCGCTGGCGGGCTACGGAGCTGAGTCCGGCTGCCAGCAGCGGCAGAACGGGAATCAGCCACAGGTTTTGCACTATCCAGTTCATGTTGCCTCAAAAACTCAGTAGATCCATCTTTCTCTGCGACAAGGAAGAACACGAGGATCTTCCCGAATCAATTTGCCCGGCTCCTCATCCCTTCATGGAGTCGATGTAGTCAAGGTTGGTGGTTCTGTAATGACGGTAGATGGCAATGATCATGGCCAGTCCAACCGCCGCCTCCGCCGCCGCGACCCCGATGGAGAAGACCGCAAACAGAATGCCGGTCAAAGCTTCAGGATGGGGGCCATAGCGCCAGAAGGCGATGAAGTTAAGGTTCGCGGCGTTGAGCATAAGCTCAATACCGATCAGGACAAGAATCGAGTTGCGGCGGGTCAATGCGCCGGCAAATCCGACGGCGAAGAGGAGGGACGCAACGATAAGGTATCCGGATAACGTCATTTGCTGGCCTGCTTTTCATGCATGGCGATAATGACTGCTCCGATCAGCGCGGCCGTCAGCAGGAGGCCGATCACCTCGAGCGGCAGCACGAATCTATCCATCAGAGCGAAGCCAATCTGCTTGACGCTCACCTGGGGCTGGGGCGGTAGTGCGCTCCGCGACAATGGACTCGCATGCACGGCCCATACCAGCACGCCAAAGACTGCGGCAACGATCACCATGTTGGGCAGCCACGCCGATCGAAGTTGGGGAAAAGCATCCGGTTCCGCACCACGCGTGAGCAGGATGGCAAAGACGGTGAGAATTGCGACCGAGCCGATGTAAACCAGGACCTGGGCGAATCCGACAAACTGCGCACCAAGGAGTAGGAACATTCCGGCGAGCCCGGCAAACGCCAGGGTAAGCGCAAGGACGCAGTGCACTAGATTACGAAGGCTCATTGCTGCCACGGCTCCGGCAATCGTCAGCGCAGCAATGATGGCGAACGGCAGTGTCATCTTTCCCAGGATTCTATCGTGTAGCCGTACCCGCTACGGTTAATGTGTTGCCCCTGCAGGGTTGTCAAAATGAACTTCTCATAGTCAAGCAGAAATATGATGTGACCCTCATCACGAAATTTCTCCGGTAGGCGGAAGCACGGCATTTGCTTGCTCCCGTTTACTCGGCAAAACGATATGCCCGCTTCTCCAGTTTCTTTCCCGGCACCAGTCCGCGCCCCAGCAATATGTAAGGGGCGACCACCATAACGCTGCAGATGAGCCACCGGAGAACTCCCGGAGACAAGAAGCGCCAGACGCCAGCGGTAACCAGATTGATGAGTGCCATCGGCAGCATGAACTTCCATGCGAAATTCATCAACTGATCCATGCGAAGCCTCGGCATGGTACCCCGGATCCAGATAAATCCAGCGATCAGGAAGAAGAGCTTCCCAAAGAACCAGAGATACGACGGAATCCATGTAAGAAAAGAGAAGGGCGCCGCCCATCCGCCGAGGAACAGGGTGATGGCCATACCGCTGATGGACATCATCCCGATATACTCCGCGAGAAAAAAGAGCGCGAATTTAAAGCCCGAGTACTCCGTGTAGTAGCCAGCGATCAGCTCCGACTCGCCTTCAGGTAAATCGAAAGGAGAGCGATTCGATTCTGCAGTCGCAGCGATCATAAAGAGGATAAAGCCGGCGAATCCCCAAGGGGTGAATACATACCAGTGCGGAAAAATGCCGGTGTACCCCGACTGCAACTCGACGATGGAGACAGTGGAGAGCGTGCCGGCGATCATGATCACGGTGACGGCGGAGAGAATCAGCGGCACTTCATAGCTGATCATCTGCGCGATGGCGCGCATGGCTCCCAGCAGAGAGTACTTGTTGCGGCTGGACCAGCCTGCCATGAAGACCGCCAGCTCGGTAATTGATCCGGCAGCAAAGAAGTACAGCACCGCAGCATCCATATCGGTGGCCACCATGTTGCGTCCCACGGGGATCACGGCAAAGCCAAGGAAGGTAGCCACGACCAGCAGCAACGGCGCGAGCAGGTGAACCAGCTTATCGGCGGAGCGAGGAATGATGTTTTCTTTGGTCAGCGTCTTGACGCCATCGGCAATGGGCTGAAGGATGCCGAAGGGGCCGACGCGGTTAGGGCCGTAGCGATTCTGAATACGCCCCAGTCCCTTGCGTTCGAGGACGGTGATGAGAGCGAAGAGCAGCGGAAAGAAAAGAATGATGGGGACAACGGAGATCAATCCGGCAACAACAGGTTGCGCAGCGGCGGGCACGTATCCCACCAGCCAGTGCTTCAGAATCACAAAAATCTGATCGATCGTCTCAGTCATCGTTCCAGTCCATCAATCCCTGCAAGTCGAACACATCTATTTTCTGACGGGCAGTAAAGCGCTCGTCGATTCTGTACTGCCGCGGGGTGGCGATGCTCATACTAACCTGTATCGCCCGCAACTGACTACTGTTCCCGCAGCCCGGTTACTTCTCGTTTGCCGCCTCCACGGGAGCTGCTGGCACGGGATTGGCCACCTTGGCAGCCGCCGCTTTGGCCTTCGCCTCGGCCTTGGCCTTCTCCTCGGCGAGCACCTGGTCCGTCACCGCGGCTTCGGACGGATGAATCGCGTGGTAATGCGCATCCGGCTTGGCGAGCCTGTCTTTATGCCACAAAAGGCCGCCGAAGCGGTCATCGGTGCTGAGCTCGTATACGTTATCCATCTTAATGGCTTCGAAGGGGCAGACCTCGACGCAGATCTGACAGCTCATGCAGACAGAGACGTCGATATCGAAGCGAGCGGGATAGAACTGCAGCTTACCCAGGGCATCGGGCTTCTTGTCCTTGCTCTTCTCGATGTAGATGCACTTCGGTGGGCACTCTTTTTCGCAGATCTGGCAGGCGACGCAACGCAGCCCGGCCTGCCAGTCGTCTCCGTCATACACAAGGAATGGATAATCACGCGCGGCTTCCGGCAGAGGCAGGCGCTCTTCAGGATACTGAACGGTAGTCAGCCGCTCCTTGCTGACGTAGCTGCCGAAGAAGTTTCTCGCCGTCTCCGCCAGCCCTTTTACAATTCCTTCGCCCAGCATAACTTCTCCTGAAGATTGACTTCTTATCGATCCACTTCGCCCAGCACGATATCGATGCTGCCGAGAATGGCAATGGTGTCCGCGATGTAGTTGCCGATGCACATATCTTCAAGCACCGTAAGGTTGACAAAGCTGGGAGCCCGCACGCGGTAGCGATATGGATTTCCCGTACCATCGCTGATCAGATAAAAGCCGAGTTCGCCCTTGGGAGCTTCAATGCGGCCGTAAGCCTCCCCTGCCTTGGGGCGGAAGCCTCGGAGCTTCGCCTTGGGATCCATGATGGGGCCTGGCGGAATATCTCGCATGGCCTGTTCGAGGATCTTGATCGACTCGCGCATCTCGAGAATACGGATCATGTAGCGGTCGTAGACATCGCCGTTTTCGGCCAGAGGCACCCGGAAGTCGAAGCGGTCGTAGATGCCATACTTGTCCACTTTGCGGATGTCGTAGTTGATGCCACAGGCGCGCAACAGGGGCCCGGTGATTCCAGCATTGATGGCCAGTTCGCGCGAGAGCACTCCGACGCCCTGGGTGCGGGCCATCAAAATTTCATTCGTCCCGAGCAGATTCTCAAACTCATCGAGGAAGCGCGGAAAGGCATCGACGACCTTCTTCGCGGCGTCGAGCCAGCCAGGAGGCAAATCCACCCGGCATCCACCAAAGCGCATGTAGTTGCACATCATGCGGGAGCCGGTCAGCGACTCGAAGAGATCGAGGATTTTTTCGCGCTCGCGGAAGGCATACATCAAGGGAGTGCCGCTGGCTCCCAGATCCTGCACAAGGAAACCGATCACGCCGGCATGATTCTGCAGGCGGGTTAGCTCGGCGGTAATGACCCGCAGATACTGGGCGCGCTCGGGAACTTCGAATCCAGCCAGCGTTTCGACAGAGAGCGCGTATGCCCAGTTATTGGTCAGCGAACAGATGTAGTCCAGGCGGTCGGTATACGGCATGGATGCCAGATAGCTCTGGCCTTCGCCAAGCTTCTCATGGTTCCGATGCAGGTAACCGAAAACCGGCTTGAGCTTGACGACACGCTCGCCGTCGAGCACCACGTCCATGCGGAAGACACCGTGCGTGGAGGGATGGTGCGGCCCCATCGAGACTTCGAGGAGTTGTTCCTCGCCAATCTCGCCGGTAAGCTCTCGCGTCCGCTCTTCGTTCGTTGCTGCTGTGGTCTCTGTCATGCTGCTCATCTGCGGTTCATCGCCGCGGTAACGGTTTCTTCTGGCCGGTCTCCCTCGCGGAGAAGGCCGATGCTAAGACTGCTGGCGGCTCGACTCCTCCCGTGCCCGCTGCAGGACATGGTCATGCGGAGTCGGCTCGTACTCATAATCGTCCGCCTCCACGTAATCCTTGCGCATGGGGTGGTCCTTAAAGCCCTCCCACATCAGGATTCGCCGAAGGTCGGGATGACCGTCAAAAATCACTCCATAGAGATCGAATATCTCCCGCTCCTGGAACTCCGCGGAGCGCCAGACCGGCGTCATGGACGGGAGATGCACCTTGTCGGCGCGGTCTTCGGTTCGCAGGCGAAGGATGACCGGCCCATGCTTCTTCTCAATCGAAAAGAGGTGGTAGACAACCTCCAGGTAGCCGGGAACCATTGTCTTCTGGACCTCCTCGACTTCCTGCTCGACGCCCTCGACCAACTTCTTCACCTTTACTTTTTCGCTGACCTCACGGGGCAGCCAATCGACGCCGCTGGCATTGGAGCATTGGTCGAAGCAGAGCTCGCGATCGTCACGCAGAAACTTCGCGACCGCCAGCGCGTGCTCGGAATCGAGCAGCAGCGAGTGCTGCGCGGAGGGGCTGGGATTGTAAACAATCTCCACCCTGGCTCCCGGAACGGCAGCTTGAATTTGGGCTTGAATCTGCTCGACTGTCATCCCTGCGCGCCATCCTTACTGCTAGCGATTGGCCAGACGAGAGTGTTGCTGCGCGGCTCCAGATCGTGCTCGCCAAACTCGGGTACAACAAACTCGCTGGGCAGATTCTCGTTCAGGTGTCTTGCACGGTCCGCGCCGGTGAGATGCTGCTCGTCGATCTTCTTCTGCAGCGTCATGAATGCGTGAATGAGCGCCTCCGGCCGCGGAGGGCATCCGGGGATGTGAACATCAACAGGCACGTAGCGGTCGATTCCCTTCAGCACGTTATAGCCCTGCTTGAAGGGGCCGCCGGAGATGGCGCAGGCGCCCATCGCGATGACGTATTTGGGCTCAGGCATCTGGTTGTAGAGGCGAACCACCTGCGGAGCCATCTTCTTGGTGACCGTGCCGGAGACAATCATCAGATCGGCCTGCCGGGGAGACGGACGAAAGACCTCTGCGCCAAAGCGCGCCAGGTCATAACGTGCCATGGTGGTAGCGATCATCTCAATGGCGCAACAGGCGAGGCCAAAGGTCAGCGGCCAGACGGAGTTCTTCCGGCCCCAGTTATAGAGCTCCTCCAGGGTCGTGGTGAAGATCCCCTGCCGGCTCATCTCGAGTTTGAGTTGCTCATCGATCACGTATTTTGACCTGACTTCCAAGTACACACTGCTGACTTTCCCAGCGGCTGCTCCACTTACGTGGAGAGCAGGACGCCCTTACGGCTGGCCCAAATCAAACCTTCTACAAGCAGCAGGAGGAAGACCAGCATGGCCAGACACGCTCCCACCGTCAAACCCGTAAAGGCTACGGCAAAGGGGAGAAGAAAGACCGCCTCCACATCGAAGATCAGAAAGACGATGGCATAGAGATAATACCCAGCCTTGAACTGAATCCAGGCCTCTCCCTTGGACTCCAGACCGCACTCATAGGTAGCGTTCTTATACGGTCCGGGCTTCTCCGGGGAATACACTTTTGCCCATATCCAGGCCAGCAAAAGCGGCCCCACGCCAAAGCCGATGGCGCAGAGAAACAGAATCAGGAGAGTCAGATAGGCACCGTTCATCATCGTTTTCGAAACCGTCTCTGTTCGAAACTACTCTTTTATTTCAGTCACTTACCTTGCCTGCATCCCGCATCGGAAAATGTCTCGCAGCCCAGGGTAAGCCCTTCCACACTTTGGCGATCATATGCCCCGCGTGAAGGGTGTTTCTGTGATTCGTATCACTTTTTGAATCTTGCTATGGAGAGTGTATGACAAAAGCCTAGAAGAGAACCAATGGAAGCTGTGACTATATCGACACGATCTTTGCATAAATCGGAATCGGCACGTTCCACCATAGAAAAAGGTTGAACCCCCGCAAAGATGGGTCTGTTTTGCACAACCCCTTTGGATCTCCGGAACAGGCTCAACGAAACGCGGGCAGTTGGAACTTTGTCGTCAGCGTAGCGGCGGAGGAGGGTCCGGCCCACGCCGTGTAGGCGCCAGGTTCAACGGACCATTTGCCCTCGGCAGTCCAGACCGCGAGCTGGGCAAGCGGCACGCGGAAGGTAACCGTCTTCACTTCTCCCGGATGGAGGTGGACGCGGGAGAAACCCTTGAGCGCACGACCGGGGGTTTCCACACTGCTGACGTCTTCCCGCAGATAAAGTTGGGCCACCTCATCGCCCTCCACGTTGCCGGTATTTGTAACTTGCACGGTTGCGATTATGTCCTCCCTGCTGGTGGCAGGCGCCTGGATGCTGAGCGCGTCATAGCGAAAGGTCGCGTAGCTAAGGCCGTAGCCGAAGGGGAAGAGGGGCTGGCCGTCGTCGTCCATGTACTTGTGGCTCTTCGATGGATGAAAGTTGTAGAAGTCCGGAAGCTGGCCGACGCTGCGCGGGAAGGTGATGGTCAGGCGTCCAGCGGGATTGTTGTCGCCAACGAGCGTCTCGGCGATGGCGCGGCCGCCGAACTCGCCGGGATACCAGGCCTCCAGGATTGCAGGAACATGATCTTTGGCCCAGCCAATGGTGAGTGGACGGCCATTCTGGAGCACCAGGACGGTTGGTTTCCCGGTGGCGATGACCGCCTCCAGCAATGCCTCCTGATTGCCGGGAAGATCGAGGCTCGTGCGGTCAAAGCCTTCGCCGGAGATACCCTGTTTCTCCCCTAATCCGAGAATCACGACATCGGCGGCCTTTGCCCTGGCAACGGCAGAGGAAATGTCGGCTCCCTCATCGAAGGAGACCTCGGCGTGGGGCAGCGCCTGCCGGATGCCGTCAAGCAGGCTGATATGAGCGCCCTGGCCCTCCACAGCGTAATCCCCATATCGGGCAACGTTGGCGTTAGGGCCGATGACAGCGATATGCCCGAGATCCCTGGAGAGTGGCAGCAGGTGATTGTCGTTTTTCAGCAGCGTCATCGATTGGCGCGCCGACTCCAGCGAAACGTCAAGATGCGCGGGAGAGCGATGCACCTTCGCATCCAGCGTCGGATCGACCATCGGGCGATCAAAGAGGCCGAGCGCAAACTTGACGCGGAGTACTGAGGAGACGGCGCGGTCGAGGGCGATCGGCGAGAGGGAGCCATCCTTGATGCCGCTGACAATTGCTCCTTGAAAGATAGCGTGATCGAAGTCGTAGAACTGCATATCGACTCCGGCGTTGATGGCCATGACGACAGCGTCCTTTGGCGTGGCGGCGACGTGATGGGTGTCATAGAGGCGGCGGATTGCGCCGAGGTCGGAGAGCACAAAACCCTGAAATCCCCACTCGTCACGGAGAATCTTTTTCAGCAGGAAAGGATCTGCGGTAACCGGGATGCCATCGATCTCATGGTACGCAGCCATAGTGCCCATGGCCTTGCCTTCGCGAAAGGCCGGCTCAAAGCCGCGGAGCATGATGGAGCGCAGTTCCCTCTCGCCGATGTGGACAGGAGAGGTATTCGTGCCCGACTCCGGCGAACCATGGCCGGCAAAGTGCTTGGGTTCTGCGATCAGGGTGTGATCGCTGGCGAGCGAATCCCCCTGATACCCCTGAACATAAGCCAGGCCCATTTGCCCGGTAAGGTACGGGTCCTCGCCGAAATCCTCTTCCACCCGGCCCCAGCGCGGTTCGCGGGCAAGGTCGAGCACCGGGGCAAAGAGCATCCCAACGCCGGTGGCGCGCGCCTCCGACGCAATTGCGGCTGCTGTTTCCCGGGCAAGCGCCGGGTTCCACGTCGCGGCAAGATTGATCGGCGCCGGGAAGACGGTACCGTTGCTGAATCCGTGCAGCCCCTCCTCGGCAAAGAGCGCCGGAATGCCAAGGCGCGAGTGCTGCAGGATCCAGGTCTGGATGCTGTTGTTGAGTGACGCTGATCCGTAAAGGTCATGGATGCTGCCTACGCCAAGCGTGCCCCACAATTTTTCTGCCTGGTCGCTGAGGAACATGGCATCGTTGGCGGCGTGGGTGTCGTCCGTCTTCTTATCAATGAGCCCGGGAACTCCGGCATACATATCCAATTGGCGCGCCTTCTCTTCCACCGTCATGCGCTGGAGCAGGTCGCGAACCCGTGCTTCGATGGGAGCATTGGCGCGTTTGTAGAGAGCATTGGGCGGCACAGCCGCGTGCGACTGCTGCGCGATGGACGCAGGCATGCAAACAAACAGCGCAACAGAAAGACAACTGGCGGCAGTGCGGCACGCAACGCGGTATGCCATAAAAGGAAAGTCCTCTCGTGAATGGTTTCTAAACATCAAGCCCGCTAAGTCAAACAGAAAATGGATCGCAGCCGTTCTCGCCGGACCAGTTGTAATGCCTCGTTGCCGATGATGCAGAGGACCCATTTTCGAAGCGCCAATCCTGTGGAGTAGTCTCTGAAAGCCAGTCGAGTGCGCGACCGTGCGAGTCTCCCGCGGCGGCAATGGCGAAGGCTTCCCGGATCGCTGCGCGCTGCTCTTCGCCGATCGCGTCCGGCGCAGGAGAGAGAAAAAGAGCGGTTCCGCTGCGGGCAACCAGATCGAGCCAGTCGCGCGTCTGCGGCCAAGGAACAGCCTTGGTGATTGCGACGCAATCGGCATCCTGCACGAAGAAGGTTCCGTGCTGCGGCAGGCGATAGGCGAGGGTGTTGACGCCCATGCGCCGCGTACGCTCCCACGCTTGACCGCTGGTGTCGTCCCCGGTGCGCTGCAGCTCGAACAGCCCCGCCGAGAGATGGCCGACGGTATTACAGCCGAGGATAAGCGGGCTGTCTCCAGCAGCCTTTCGGATCGCGGTATAGAAATCGAGGAGGATCTCCGCATTGGTCCTGGACCGGTCCGAGAAATGCCATCCGGAATTGGTTGGCTGCGCGCCCATCTCGGAACCCCACTGGCCCAGCAGGTCATACGTGGAGAAGTCATGCTTGATGAGTTCGAAGCCCCACTGGACCGGGTGGCGAATTCTGGCCAAAGCGGCCTCCAGTGCCTCGGGAATCGTGGGGTCGTAGGCCAGCTCTGCGGCGCGACTGCGGCGCGAACCAAAACGCGCAGCAGGAAGCAACAGGTTAGTGTTGGCATCCTTGGGCGCTTCCAGCGGGCGAACCCAGATACCGGGGCGAACCGTGCGGCGGCGAATCTCCTCGGCGACGCGCGCCATATCGGGGAAGGTGCTGTTCCCCTCCCACCCCATATCGATAACGGAGAAGGGGCGATACCCTCCGGAGAGCGACAAGGAGGCGATCAGATCCGTATCCCGATAGATCTGCGCCGAAGTGTTCTTGCCATAGGCGTAGTACCAATCATTGGTGCCGTAGATCGGTCCCTGGGGCAGGCGCGGGTGGGGAGACAGGAGGCGGCAGAAGCTGGCGACCGCCTGAAGAGGCTGTTCGCCAGTGGAACCACGCCGCGCCAGCACCGTTGCTGCGTGAAGCTCGCGCTGGCCCAGCAGGACACCCATGCCGCCGTTGCTCACATCCAGCCAGAGAGATATGCCTTCCCGGTCCATTTGCCAGAAGCAGAGGGCGCGAGCGCCGGTACGCACTCCGTAGCAATGCACGCCGTCTGCGGCCTGGGTGGCAAAGTACCAGGGCATGGCCCGCTCGGGAACAAAGCCTCGCCACGCCAGATCGCCATAGCTGCGCTCCCATGCATCGCCCATGATGAGAACGGAGGCGTTGACCGGCATGCTCCAGCGCAGATGGATACGGGTGAGCGGCACCGCAGCGGCGGCGAGGTCAATGGACAGCTCGCCGGACTGAATCCCCGTCCTAACTTCAGTCCGGACCTCGATGCCCGAGGCGCGCCAGGTAGATTGCGAGCGGGCCAGAGCAATGGCCCGCGGCGAATCTTCCGCATAGGCGGTGACGCGGTCAGGCATGCGAAGGATTTCGCACCAGGATGCAGCCGCAACTCCGGGCTTGCTTCCCGGCTGCCCGGCCACACCGCTCGCACCGCTGGCAACCGTGGCAGCGAGGGCACCTCCAACAAAGGAACGTCTTGTAAACCGGCTCAACAGACTACCTCCATCCAGGCGAGCGAAGTACCCGTCCGGCCATGGCAACGCGCGAGAGACAAGAGCGATAGCGGATGGTTCTGCCGACGAGTTCCAATAGCTTTTGAAGATTGGCGAAAATATATAGGGTTCGCTGGGCGAAGTCCAAGAAGCAAAGCCGAAACAGCGCCGTGACAGCGCACGAAAGATGCGGATCGTGATGCGGATTACTTCAGGCAAAAGCAGGATCGCTTATGATTCGTTATGGCTTCGAACCCGACCAATCCTAATCCAACCCGGCATATTGAGACGCTGGCAGTGCATGCGGGCCAACCCGTCGATTCGGCAACGAGCGCGGTGGCCACGCCTATCTATCTGTCCACAACCTTTGAGCGCGGCGTGGAGGGGGACTATCCACGTGGGTTCTCCTATTCGAGAGACGACAACCCAAATCGCGCTGCGCTGGAGAAGTGCGTGGCTGCAATGGAAGGTGGAACGCGTGCACTGGCCTTTCCCTCGGGCATTGCAGTGGCGTCGGCAGTGCTGCAGGCGCTCCGCCCCGGGGATCATGTTCTCGCGCCCTCCGACATTTATCACGGCTTCCGCAAGGCCGTGAGCGGCGTCTTCGATCACATGTCCCTGCAAGTTAGCTACGTGGATTTTTCTGACGCAGCAAATGTGGCGGCCGCCTTGCGTCTCAACACCAGGCTGATCTGGATGGAGACGCCCTCAAATCCGCTGCTGAAGATCACCGATATCACGGCGATTGTCGAGATCGCGCGCAAGGCAGGCGTGACGACGGTGTGTGACGGCACCTTTGCCACTCCCGTGCTCCAGCGGCCGCTGGATTTTGGAGTGGATCTGGTAGCGCACTCCACCACAAAGTATTTTGCCGGTCACAGCGATGTGGTCGGAGGAGTTCTGATCTGCCGCAAGGAAAACGCCGTCTTTGACCACGCGCGGCGCTCACAGCGGCTGGGAGGAGCGGTGCCTTCTCCGTTTGACTGCTGGTTGACGCTGCGAGGCATTGCCACACTTCCCTGCCGGGTGCGGGTGCAATCGGCTTCCGCGCAGGCCATCGCGGAGTTTCTCAATAGACACGCATCGGTGGAGCTTGTGTTTTATCCCGGGCTGCCAAGCCATCCAGGGCACCAGACCGCGCGCCGCCAGATGAGTATGTTTGGCGGTGTGCTCTCGTTCCTGGTCAAAGGAGGATCGGAGGCGGCGATGCGAGTGGCTGCAGCCACCGAAATTCTGATTCGCGCCACCAGCCTGGGAGGCACCCACAGCCTGATAGAACATCGCGCATCCGCCGAGGGACCCCAGAGCCAGACACCGCAGAACCTGCTGCGTCTGTCCATAGGGCTCGAGAATACCGAGGATCTGATTGCGGATCTGGACCAGGCGCTGAAACGCGCCAAGGCCTAAAGGGAGTCAGGCGGGCGAACCACCGGAGCAGATGCGGCAGATGGCTTCGCCGAAGTTCGCCGCCTTGGCCGGGCCAATGCCGGGGATCGTCAATAGATCGTCCTCCGTCGCGGGCGCTTCATGAGCGATGGCGCGCAGTGTCTTGTTGCTGAGGATGCAGTAGGCCGGGACATTTCTCTCCCTGGCTTCCGCCATCCTCCACTCAACAAGTCTTTTGGCAAGCTCCTCGCCGGAGGAGCTGAGGGTGACGTCTGGCTCCTGCCGCGGCTTTGATGGCTTCTTTCCGGAACCCTGGCGCTTCCCACCCGATGCAGCGGCAGAGTGCTTCATGACCAGGTTGAGCGGGGCCGCCTTCTCCAGATTCTCGCCCTTCAGTGTCAGTGTGGCTTTGCGGTACGGGATGGTTCTGCCTTCGGTCTCAAATTCGGCGTCTTCAAGGTCCACCAGTCCCAGGCGAGCCATTGCCGCCAGCAGATCCTCGAAATCATTGCGGCTCATGTCCTCGCGGGGAAAGAGCTCCTTGTAGAGCTTCCCGGTGGATCGGGATAGGGTGGAACGCAGAGCCTCAACGATAGCTTGCACCGTGCTGCGCTCTTCACCCGTCCCGGTGCGGAAGCGGCGTGCGACGCAGCGCTCCGGAGCGCAGGAATCGCAGACTCCGCAGGCACGCTGGCCATCGGCATTATCGCCGAAGTGGCGCACCAGCGCGGACATCCGGCACTGGGTGGACTCGGCAAAGCGCATCACCAACTCAATCTGCGTGCGGCGGCGTTGCGCCTGGGAGACATAGGAAGTACGCCACCCCGTATCCCCGGCAGTAACGTTATCCGCGTAGTCGAGAACACTGCCTCCATGGATCGTGAGCTTTTCCATCGCCTTGTCGAAGGTGTCCGGATCCATGTGGAGCGACTCCCGAAGCTCTTCGCGATTGCGAGGATCGCGGGCCAGCTTGCGATAGATATTGTCGAGCACCTCGGCGCGGGGATAATCGCGCTCGAAGAAGAAGTCCTGCATGCGGCGGTCAGACCAGGAATACATCAGGATGGTGCGGCTGGGCTTGCCATCGCGGCCCGCGCGGCCGATCTCCTGGTAGTAGGCTTCGAGGCTGGAAGGCAACGCAGTATGGATGACCGTGCGCACATCCGCCTTATCGATCCCCATGCCGAAGGCAATCGTGGCAACGACGGCCTGCAGGCGACCGGCAAGGAATTGCCTCTGGACCTTATCGCGGTGCTCGGGATCGAGCCCGGCGTGATACGCGGCGGCGGGGAAGATCTGCGATAGCTCGCGCGCCAGGGCCTCCGCCTGCTTGCGCGTAGGCGCGTAGACAATCGCAGGCCGGCGCTCCTCCTTGGAGAGCAGAGTGCAGACAGACTCCGACCGGCGCGACGGAACCACCTCCACCACTTCAATCGCCAGGTTCTCGCGGCGGAAACCATGAATAAAGCACGCAGGCTGAACCATGCCCAGTTGTTGGACGATGTCCTTTTGCACCACGGGCGTTGCGGTAGCGGTAAGCGCAATGACGGGCGCTGGCCGCAGCGCCGGCATGTGCTGGCCCAGCGTGCGGTAGTCAGGCCGGAAATCGTGCCCCCATTGCGAGATGCAGTGCGCTTCGTCAATGGCGATGAGCGATGGCCTGCGTTTGGCCAGCATCTCGGCAAAGCCGGGGACGCGCAGCCGCTCCGGGGCGATGAAGAGAAAGTTCAGCGATCCGTTCAGGTAATCGATACAGGCCTGGCGGGAGGCGGAGCGGTCCATCCCGGAGTGGATGCGAGCGACCGAAAGCCCCAGCGCCGATAGCTTGGCCGCCTGGTCCTCCATAAGAGCAATGAGCGGACTGACCACCAAAGTGGTGCCGCCACGAGCCAGCGCGGGAAGTTGATAGCAGAGCGACTTGCCTGCGCCCGTCGGCATGACAAGGAGAACATCGCGGCCCTTGATGGAGGCCTGGCAAACAGCCCTCTGGTTGGCCCGGAAGGAGCGGAAGCCAAAGGCGCGATGCAGAAGTTCATCGAGAGTTTCGCTGGTTTTCGAAACGGCAAGTGCTGCACGGGTATGAGACATGAGTTGCGGTCTCTCTGATTCTAGTGCATACCTGCCGCGCTACACGGAAGCGGCAAAGCGAGAGGCGTAACTCTGTACTCGATCGAAAACGAGATCCGAGGATGGATGCATAAGAAAAAGGGACGGCGGAATGCCGTCCCTTTTCTTTGAAAATTCAGATCGAACTACAGAACCTGAACGTTCTCTGCCTGCCAGCCCTTCGGTCCCTTGGTTACGTTGAACTGAACCGCCTGACCCTCCTGCAGCGTGCGGAAGCCATTGGCCTGAATCGCGGTGTGATGAACGAAGACGTCCTCTCCGTTTGCGCGGCTCAGAAATCCAAATCCCTTTGCGTCGTTAAACCACTTCACTGTTCCCTGTTCCATTGTTTCTTTTCCTTCACTTCATTTGTTGAAATTACGCTGAATTCAATTCGGGGTGTCAGCAAGTAGTGCGACTGCAAGTGCAGAACGAGCAGAAAACCGAAATCCGTATTCGACGTCCTGCAAGTGTACCCCGATATTGAAAAAAAATGCAATAGCTGAAACGTTAAGGATGAGAAAAATCCCAGCTTCGTCTGAAGGGTTAGATGCAAAAACGTCGTGGAGGTACGGAAAAGACTGCAGTTACCCACGTGCAAGAATTCGCGAGTTCTTCTCGGAATTTTAAAAATTATTTCGTCAAGTCGGGGGATGATGGGCTGTGCTCACCCCGAATAGTCCAACTGTGTCCCGCAGGCTCTCCTTGCTAGCCGAAGAGTTGTCCGGCTATGAGACAGCAGCCCAGACGCCAACGCTGCACCCCAGGATTGAGGAAGAATCGCAGCCAAAGCCCTACGTTGGCGGGGAGTTTGGCAAGTACAGCGTTCGCCTGGCAGCCTCCATGGAGGAGCGCGAACTGGCCTGCAGATTGCGCTTTAAAGTCTTCAACATCGAGCTGGGAGAGGGCCTGCAGTCCTCTTACAACACGGGCCTTGACCGGGACGAATACGATCTCTTCTGCGACCACCTGATCGTGGAGGAGAAGCTGCACCGCCGCATCGTGGGCACCTATAGAATGCAATCCGGCGCCACGGCCGCGCAAAACCTGGGCTATTACAGCGCGCAGGAGTTCGATTTCTCCCCCTATGAGCCACTGCGGGGAGAACTTCTGGAGCTGGGACGCGCCTCGATCGATCGCGAACACCGCAGCAGTGAAGTGCTGACCCTCTTGTGGCGCGGGATTGCACAATATGCCAAGTTCCACGGATTGAGGTATTTAATCGGCTGCTCCTCGCTGACCTCGCAGGACCCGCAGGCGGGGTGGTCAATGTTTCAGCAACTGTCAGGGTTCCTGGTAGCTCCCGAGCTGCAAACCCAGCCAACCACGGCATTTGCCCTGCCGCCGTTTACCCCTCCTGCAGAGGACGCGGTGCCACAGGCGATTGCCAAGGTACCGAAGCTGCTTCGGACGTATATTGGAGTGGGTGCAAGAATTTGCGGCACACCGGCGTGGGATCGGGAGTTTGGCACGATCGATCTGCTGACCCTGCTTGATCTTCACCAGCTTACGCCCGCCGCGAGAGCCCGTTTCGTAGCAAACGACGCTCAATAGTTCGATAGAAAGATGTTGAAGACTCTTCGGGGACTGGTTCGGCTCGTCATTTTACTCGGCTCTCTGGTGCAGGCAATGGCTAGCCTTTGGCTGCTGATTCTGCGGAACAGGGGCCACATCAGCACACGACAACGCGCAGAGGCGGTGCAGCGCTCCTGCCGCATGCTGCTGCGCCGGTTGTCGATCGAGCTCGACCTCCATGGCCAGCCTCCGAGGGACGGGCTGATCGTCGCCAATCATCTGAGCTTCCTCGACATTTTGGTCTTCGGAGCGGCGACCCCGTGCATCTTCATCTCCAAGATCGAAGTGTTACGGTGGCCGTTATTTGGACGGGCCGGAGCGCTGGCCGGAACGGTGTTTGTCGATCGCTCCCGCAGCGCGATCGGTAGCGACGCGACGGCACGAGTAGAAGAACTACTTAGAGAAGGCGTGTGTGTCGTGCTCTTCCCCGAGGGTACGAGCACAGACGGATCGCATGTGCTGGCTTTCTATTCCTCATTTTTTGAGCCGGCGGTACTGAGTCACTCCCGGATCACGGCAGCCGCAGTGGGCTATCCGCGGGGCGAGGGCTATATCGAGAGCGATATCTGCTATTACGGCGACATCACCTTCTTTCCTCGCCTGCTGGAAACGCTGAAACTGCGCCGGGTAGTCAGCCGACTCGACTTCGCCCAGCGGGGAGTGATTTACGAGAATCGGAAGGAAGCCGCGAGGCACACACGAGCAGAGGTGATCGCTCTGCGGGATCGGCAGATCGCTGCCAGCACCGGCGTTGCGGAAGCGATGCCGCAACCTGCTCACCCGGTAGTCGCAGGTTAGAGCAGAAACGGCAGCATTCCACCTGGGAAGCATCCGGTAACTCCCGTTGCCTTGGTGACAGTTGCCGCGTCGTCGCCGAGTCTAGCTCTCGAGTCTCTTGCGGGTACGAGTGGATCGAGGGGTGGAAAAGGTGCTGGTCTTTCTCGCCGGTCCTGTCGATTCCCTGACAACGAGACTGGTGGAGATGGGATGCTTGCGACCCGTTGACTTCGCCACATCTGGTTCCACCTGCGCCTGCAGGGCATGGAAGGCCGCCTGAGCGATCTCCACTCCGGAGAGCCGGATGGTAGTAAGCGGCGGCAAGGTGTACTCCGAGAAATGAATATCATCGAGGCCAATGACCGAGAGATCCTCGGGAACGCGGACCCGAGCGTGATATGCAGCCTTGAGCACGCCGATGGCTGTCATGTCGTTGGAGCAGAGGATCGCGCTCGGATTCTCTTTCTGCGCGGCTATCTTCTGGAAGCCGCGGACTCCCGACTCCATCGTATGATCGCCTTCGATCATCCACGAATCGCGGAGAGGGAGTTTGAACTCCTTCAGGGCCTGGAGGAAGGCATCGCGGCGGCTGCGCGCCGAGTGCAGCGCCAGAGGTCCGCTGATAAAGGCAATGCGCTGATGGCCAAGCTTTACAAGGTGCTCGACAGCCAGACGAAATCCCATCTTATAGTCAAGCAGCAGGGTGCTGACGTGAGGACTGTCGAGAAGAAACTCGGTGAGCACCAGGGGAACCTTACGCTCGCACAACTGCTGCAGCAGCGGTTCTTCCACGCCGAAGGTCATCACTGCGACGCCCTCCACCTTCCGCTCCAACATGCGGCGGATACAGAGGTTCATGCGCCGAGGATCGTTGTTAGAGGAGCTGACGAGCATCTCGAATCCGTTTTTGACGGCGATGTCTTCAAAGCCCTGCACCAGTTCCGGGAAGAAGGGATTGGTGATCTCGGGCACGATCAGTCCAAAGATGCGGCTGCGACCGGAGACCAGACTGCGGGCCTGCGTATTCGGATAGTAATTGAGCTCGTGAATAGCCTTCCAGACGCGCTCGGCCAGCACCGGGCTCACTGTCGGGATCGAATTTATCGTTCTGGAAACCGTGGCGATGGAGACACCCGCTTTTTGTGCCACGGTGCGAATGTCCAGCTTCGTGCGAGAGCTCTTGCGCTTCCGGAGTGGTGTCACGCATAGATCTTATCCCGTGCGCGGCATCTGGGAAAAGCTTTTCTCTTCCCCTGGAGAGCCTAACCTCCGCTATACATCCTCATCGCAGCGGAATCGCATCCCATCGACTTCATAAGGAACCGGAGCTGAAAGATGAAACCTTCCATGGTAGTTGGCATTCTGCTGGTGGTGCTTGGTATCGCGGGTTTCGTGGTGGGTGGATTTAGCTATACCCACGAGAAAAAAGATGTCGATCTGGGTTCGCTGCAGATTCAGCATAAAGAAACACGGGTTTTTCCCATCTCTCCCTGGCTCAGCGCGCTGGTAGTTATCGGCGGCGTAGCGATGGTGATCGTAGCAACCAAATCCAAATAGCAATCCGCAAAGACGCAGTCCCCATCGCAGGCAGAGCGGGTCGGCTCTATTTTGCGGGTGCGCTCCAGACGCGCACATAGTCCACCAGCATCTCCTGCGGGAAGACAGTGGTAGCGTTGGGAGGTCCTGGCCAGTCGCCGCCCACGGCGACGTTGAGGATGAAGAATGCCTTGCCATTGTCGAAGGGCCACACCGCGCCAGCCGGCAGACTGTCCGGGGTAAAAGTAGCGTAAACATTGCCTGGGCTATCGATGTAGTAAGCGATCTTCTTCGCCGTCCAGATCATTCCATAGATGTGAAAGTCATCAGAGAATTTGGCTGTTCCCGGAAGGGTATAGGACTGACCGAGTATGCCGCCCGTGAAGCCGGGGCCATGCACGGAGCCGTGGTTTACAGAAGGTGTTGAGCCGATGGTCTCCATAATGTCCTGCTCGCCGCAGGCCGGCCAGCCGACAGAGGAGATACGATCGCCCAACATCCAAAACGCCGGCCAGATTCCCTGCCCGACGGGCATCTTGATGCGCGCTTCAATGCGGCCATACTGAAAGCTCTTCAATCCCTTAGTCCTGATCCGGGCCGAAGTGTAGTTGTCCCTGGCATCTTTGCGGGCAACGATGTGGAGATACCCATCCGTACCGACGAAGCTGTTTGGCTGGGCCGGATCGCAAGGCGGCTTACTCGATCCATAGGCGCAGTAATGCTCCAGTTCGTGGTTCCCCCAGCCTCCGACTCCGGTATCGAAGGTCCAGACAGCTGGGTTGGGAGCGCTCGGCGCGGTGGCATTGAAGTCCTCGCTCCACAGCAGCGCCTCCTGCTGCGTGGCCGGGGATAGCGGCGCGGCGCAAACAACCCCTCCGCAGCCGAGGCAGAGGATCAAACGAGCAACCGGCAAAAGTCTTTTCCGAATCATTCTGCAGCCCCTTCCCCCAAGGCACTTCATCAGCAGCGGCAGAGATGCGTCCGCGTTCCGTCCCAACCAATTAGTGCCTGGAGAGCACTCAACATTCAACGTAAGGAGGGGAGCGATGTCAAACGCGATTCCTGGCTGCGCTTTTCGTGGTAGATATGAAGGATGCGTGTGGATTCTCTTCGCTTGAGCGAGATCTCCCAGGACGTGATGCAGTCGGAGATTCGTGCGATGTCAGTGGAATGTGACCGGGTCGGCGGCATCAACCTGGCGCAGGGAGTGTGCGACACTCCCATCCCGGATGAGGTACTGGAAAGCGCCCAGCGGGCGATTCGCGACGGCTACAACATGTATACGCGGGCTGATGGCATCGCGCCTTTGCGGGAGGCAATCGCCGCCAAGCTGGAGCGCCACAACGGCCTGACCGTAGATCCGGAAGATGAGATCATCGTCACCTCCGGTGCAACCGGCGCGTTCAACTCCGCCTGCCTTGCGCTGCTCGATCCGGGGGATGAGGTGTTGCTCTTTGAGCCCTTCTACGGCTACCACGTGCACACGCTGCTGGCTCTTCGCGTGAAGCCGGTCGCCGTTCCGCTGGAGGAGCCGGGCTGGGAAATCAACTTTGCACGGCTGCGCAGCGCAGTTACACCGAGAACCCGCGCCATCGTCCTCAACTCCCCATCGAATCCCTGCGGAAAGGTCTTCTCGCGGAAAGAGATGGAAGCGATAGCAGAAATTGCGCTGGAGCATGATCTTTTCGTATTGACGGACGAGATTTACGAATACTTCCTCTATGACGGCCTGAAACATATCAGCATGGCCACGGTTCCCGGCATGGCGGAGCGCACGATTTCCATCTCTGGCTTCTCCAAGACCTTCAGTATCACTGGCTGGCGTCTGGGCTACCTGGCTGCGAGCCGCAAATGGGCGGCAGCCATCAGCTACTTTCACGATCTGACGTATGTATGCGCGCCCTCACCCCTGCAACACGCAGCCGCGCACGGCCTGTTGCAGTTGCCACAGTCTTTCTACGATTCGCTTGCAACGGAATATCAGCAGAAGCGGGACGAGCTTTGTGCGGCTCTGAACGCCGCAGGGCTTATGCCCTCGGTGCCTGCCGGCGCCTACTACGTTCTGGCAGACGCCACCAGGCTCGAAGGAGCAACGGCGAGGCAGAAAGCGCGGACACTGCTGGCAAGAACCGGCGTGGCCGCCGTAGCCGGTACAGCCTTCATGCACGACGGTCGCGGAGAGAATCTGCTGCGCTTCTGCTTTGCCAAGAAGGGGCCGGATCTGGCCCGCGCCTGCGCGTCGCTGAGAAGCCTGGCGTGATGATTCGCTGGCGTGATGAACTCGTAACGGATAACGTCCGCACACGCAACAGATAAAAAGCTCACGGCATCCAATTGCGTGTTAACTTTGCGCGTGAAATCATCCCTTACTGCGCTCTGAATGGAACAGGTTAAGGGCGGATCTTCGAAACGGAATGACTGCGCCGGCCCGGCCACTCCGGACATGCACCGAAGATGACCGCGTAAATGATCTCCGGACTGGCCGCTGAAACGGCCGAGGGTGCTCCCACGCAATGACTGAAACCGATGCACAGAGTATGCGCAGCGCCTGGGGAGACCGCCTCCGCGCCCTGAAGAATATCCCGCCGGTGTTGCACATTGTCTGGGAGTCGGGGCCTGCTGTGGTCAGTTGGAACCTGACTCTGCGGGTGGTTATCTCCTTCCTGCCGATCTGTCTGGGGAAGGTGGCGCAATACATCGTCGATGGCGTCAACCGGGTAATCAGCTATCACCAGCCGCTCGCACCGCGCTTCTGGTGGCTGGTGGTTCTGGAGCTGAGCCTGGCGGTACTGGCAGGCTTTCTTACGCGGCTGATCGATTATTGCGACAGTCTGCTGGCAGACCGCTATACCAACCACGTCAGCGTCGAAGTCATGCGCCAGGCTGCTGCCCTGGATGTAACCGCGTATGAAGACCCAGTCTTCTACGACCGGCTGGAGCGGGCCCGGGTGCAGGCGACGGATCGACTGGGAATGATCCAGTCGATGGGACGTCTGCTGCAACAGGTAGTCACGACGGTTACATTTTCCGCGGCGCTGCTGTACTACTCCCCATGGCTGCTGCTGCTGTTGATTGCGGGCGTTCTCCCCGCCTTCCTGGGCGAGAGCCACTTTGCGTTTCTGGGTTACGCAAAGAATTTCCGCCAGACGCCCATGCGACGCCAGATGGATTATCTGCGGCAGGTGGGCGGCAGCAAGGAAGCGGCAAAGGAGCTGAAGCTCTTTGGCTTAAGCAGCTATCTGACCAACCGCTTCGCGCAACTATCACAGGCCATTTACAAGGAAAACATCGCCCTCTCGCGGAAGCGGCTTTTTGTTGGCGGCCTGCTCTCGATTGTGGGCACGCTCGGCTACTACGGCGCGTACACCTATGTGATCTGGCGAGCGATTCACGGGGCGTATTCGATCGGCACCCTCACCTTTCTTACCAGCGCGATCGTGCAGGCAAGCTCCAATATTCAGCAGGTGTTTTCGACGATCTCGAGCATTGCCGATCAGGCTCTCTTCCTCACCGACCTGATTGCCTTCTTTGCCATGAAGCCGCTGGTCGAGTCGAAGCCGGGAGCCCTGCCGATTCCCCGGCCGATTCGGCGAGGCTTTGAATTTCGCGATGTGTCGTTTGCGTATCCGGGCAGCCCGCGCCGCATCTTGAAGAACTTCAATTTCCACCTGGCGCCGGGCGAGCGGATCGCGCTGATCGGGGAAAATGGCCAGGGAAAAACCACCATCGTCAAGTTAATTACGCGGCTGTACGATCCTACGGAAGGCCAGATCCTGCTGGATGGGATCGATCTGCGCGAGTATTCCATCGAAGACCTGCACCATGAGATCGGTGTCATCTTTCAGGACTTTATGCGCTACGAAATGACGGCGCGGGAAAATATTGCCGTGGGCCGCATCGATAAGAATCCCACGCAGGAGGATATCGAGTATGCCGCGCACAAGAGCCTTGCCGACGGAGTCATTGCCAAGCTGCGCGGCGGTTACGACCAGATGCTGGGACGGCGCTTTGAGGGCGGCGTTGATCTGTCCGGAGGAGAGTGGCAGAAGCTTGCCCTGGCGCGGGCCTACCTGCGGGATTCGCAACTGCTGATTCTGGATGAGCCGACCGCGGCGCTCGATGCGCGCAGCGAGTTGGAGGTGTTTCAGCGCTTCGCCGAGCTGACGGAAGGTAAGATGGCACTGCTGATCTCGCATCGCTTCTCCACCGTTCGCATGGCGGACCGCATCGTAGTGCTGGAGGGCGGCAGGCTGGTGGAAGAGGGCAGTCACGACGCGCTCATCCGACTGAATGGCCGCTACGCCACCATGTTTGAAATGCAGGCTGCAAGTTACCGCTGATGGAAAAAGATCCAATGACCGAATACGCTCCGCAGGAAAACTTGTCCACAAAGTCTTTCGCCACGATCGACGAGACACAACTGCGCACTCACGCGCGGGATGCCTCCGCTCGCTGGCATGTGGACCATCGTCCCGCCGGACGCAGTACTTTTCCCCAGCGCGCGGAGGCGGTGCGCCAATCGCTGCTGAGCCTGAACGATTCTCTGGAGTCGATCGACGAGACGAGTCCGCTGTGGGAGCTTCGCGGCAACGCCAGGCTGCTGCGCTCCGCACTGTGGGATGAGCCCAGGGAAACGGTGCCAAAGCTGCCCAGGGTGCAATCCGAGGCAGGCGAGGAGCCGCGGATCATCACAATCGCCTCCTCATTCCTCGACGCTACAAATTCTTATTGGTCGTGGCCCGCCTTGCATATTTACATCGACGAATTGCAGCGCAGGGAGCCGCTGCAAATCGGAGAGGTGTGGAATCTGCCGACCGCGCTGCGCTTTGTGCTGCTGGAGCGCTGCCTGGGACAGATCGGGCAAATGATAGCCTCGCAGGCCACTGGATCGCGGACCGAATTGCTGATGCGTCGCCTGGACGCCATTCGCGAGATGGGCGAGTTGGATTGGACGCCTTTGATGGAGCCTCTGATCCACCTTGACGCTGTGCTGCATCGCGATCCATCGGGCGTCTATCCGCGAATGGATTTCGAAAGCCGCGATGCATATCGCCGGCGCATCGCCTTTGTCGCACGCTACTCCGAATCCACGGAGTACGAGGTAGCAAGCCATGTGCTGGAACTGGCAGAGGGAGCAAGGTCGTCGCCCTCCTCGAAGGATCCAAGAATGGAGCTGCGCCGCACGCACATCGGCTATTACCTGGTCGACGAGGGATTCCAGCATCTCGCTGCACGTGTCAGCTTTCATCCACCCTGGGCGGAGAGGCTGCGCATCCTTCTCCGAAAGCATCCGGACGAGTTCTACATTGGTGGAATCCAGGTGGCAACGATTCTGCTGATCGCCCTGATTGTGTTTCCGCTGGTGCCGGACTATTCCGTCTTTGGCTGGATGACGATCGCATTTCTTTTACTGCTGCTTCCCGCGGCGCAAGGTGCTGTCGACCTGGTGAACAGCATCACTACGGAGTTTTTGACAGCGGAGGCACTGCCCAAGCTCGATTTCAGCGAGGGGATTCCAGAGGAATCGACGACGCTGGTCGCCGTCCCAACTCTGCTGCTGAATGAAAAGCAGGTGCGCGGGCTCTTCGAGGACATGGAGATTCGCTTCCTGTCGAACCCCGATCCCAACCTTCACTTTGCCCTGCTCACCGATCTTCCCGACTCCGTCACGCAGCCGAATGAGAATGATTCCGATCCCCTGGTCGACCTTGCCGTAGAGCTGGTGGACGAGCTGAACCGCCGCCATAAGGGACGCAACGTGGGATCCTTTCTACTGCTGCACCGCCACCGCATCTTCAATGCAAGACAAGGTGTGTGGATGGGCTGGGAGCGCAAGCGAGGGAAACTGCTGGATCTCAACCAGTACCTCCACTCGGATTACGACAGCTTTCCCGTGAAGGCGGGGAACCTTGAAGTGCTGTCGCAGGTGCGCTATGTCATCACGCTCGACTCCGATACGCAATTGCCGCGCGGCTCTGCGCACAGGATGATAGGCGCTCTAGCACACCCGCTGAACCGGGCAATCATCGATCCCAATCTGCGCATTGTTACCTCGGGGTACGGAATCCTGCAGCCGCGAATCGGTGTCAGCGTGCAATCGGCAGCACGCTCCAGACTGGCGGCAATCTACTCTGGAGAAACGGGACTCGATATTTACAGCCGGGCCGTTTCGGATGCGTACCAGGACCTCTACCGCGAAGGTATCTTCACCGGCAAAGGAATTTACGAAGTCTCCACCCTGCACAAGGTCCTCGACCGCCGCTTCCCGAGGAATTCCCTGCTGAGCCACGACCTGATCGAAGGAGCTTACGCGCGTGCAGGACTGCTGAGCGACGTGGAGCTCATCGATGACTATCCGTCGCACTACAGCGCCTACACGCGGCGGCAACATCGCTGGGTGCGAGGGGACTGGCAGATCGCGCAGTGGCTGTTCCAACTGGTGCCGGATGAGTCAGGACACTGGGGACGGAATCCCATTAGCACCATCTCGCGCTGGAAGATTCTGGATAACCTGCGTCGCTCGCTGGTGCAGCCATTCACCTTCTTTCTGCTGATGGCGGGATGGCTTGGGCTTCCCGGAGGTCCGCTCTACTGGACCATTGCAACGCTGTTTGTGCTGTTCGTTCCCAGCCTTCTGCAACTCGGCTTCAGCATCCTGCGAATGCTTCGGAACCCCGCCAAAGGCGCAACGCGAGAGGTCTTCGCCGACTTTCTGCAGGCGGCTGGACTGGCATTTCTCAATCTGGTTTTCCTGCCGCATCAGACGCTTCTCTCGCTGGATGCGATTGTGCGTTCGCTCGTGCGGCGTTTTGTTACCGGGCAGCGATTGCTGGAGTGGGAGACAGCAGCGCAGGCCGAATCCAACGCCAAGCGCGTAACCCCCGTGGACCGCTATCTGAAAGCGACCGTCCCGCTGACCATCGGATTGGCGCTGCTGATAGGAGCTGTGCATCTCCACGCGCTTGAGGTTGCGGCTCCTGTGCTGCTGCTCTGGATTTCGGAGAGCGGCATTACCCTCTGGTTGAATCAGCCGCCACGCGAAGATGACTCCGGAAAACTGGGCAGGCAGAGCGAAGAGTTTGCCCGTCAACAGGCACTGCTGATGTGGCGCTACTTCCGTCAGTTCGGAGACAGGGAGCACAACTACCTGATTCCCGATAATGTGCGCGAAGAGGGTATGGTCGCCGCGCCGCGTACCTCGCCAACCAATATCGGGCTGTTGCTGAACGCGCGCCAGGCTGCCTGCGAACTGGGCTATATCACTCTGCCCGAATTCGCCTTCCTCACCGAGCAGAGCCTGAGCAGCATTGGAAGACTCGTGCGTTACCGCGGGCATCTCTATAACTGGTATGACACGCGCACGCTTGCGATCCTCGCGCCAGCGGTCGTCTCCACCGTGGATAGCGGCAACCTAGCGGCATCGCTTTACACTCTTGACGCCGGGATTCGTTCCCTCCTGCACGAGCCGCTCCTCTCCAGAAAGCTCTTTCGCGGGCTGGAAGATATTTTGAAACTACCATGGTTACAAAATGTTTTTCCCGCCATGCCGGCCAGAGAAGCATCGACCGAAGCATGGCTTCGCTGGGCAATCAGCATTGAGGAAGAAGAAGAGGCGGGCTCCCGTGAATCGGGCGTACTGGAGCAGGCGGACACGCGCTGGTGGCGCGCCGAAGCCCTTGCCCGAATCCGTGCGATTACCTCCCTGGCGCATGACTACCTGCCCTGGATGCTGCCGGAGTTCGCTCCTCTGCGGACCATATCCAGCATGGGGATCAACAGTTACGTGGCTCCCCCATTGAAGAAGACAGCCGCCTTTGCCTTTGAGCTGGATGCCGCGCTGCAAAGGAACTGGGCCACTCTGGACGAAGAGTCGCCCAATCTCGTGCTGGGAGAACAACTGCGCGCGCTGCTGCCGGAGGCGACACGTCGCCTGCAGGAGTTGACCGAGAGTCTTCGCGCCATATCGCAGGATGCCTGCCGGAACGTCGAGGAGATGGAGTTCGGCTTCCTGCTCAATCACTCGCGAAAGCTGCTGTCGATCGGTTATGAGGTCACCGAAGGCCGCCAGCTTGCCTCCTGCTACGATCTGCTGGCATCAGAAGCGCGCACTGCCTGCTTTATCGCCATCGCAAAGGGCGACATCCCTCAGCAGATCTGGTTCCGCATGGGCCGGGGGCATACCATAGCCTTCGACCGTCCCATCCTGCTCTCCTGGACCGGCACGATGTTCGAATACATGATGCCCGCGTTGTGGATGCGTAGCTATCCCAATACGCTGATGAGCCGTACCTTGCGGGCGAATGCCGAAATCCAGATCGCCTTCGGAAACAAGTACAGGATTCCCTGGGGGATCTCCGAGAGTGGCTATGCAACGCAGGATACCGAAGGAAACTACCAGTACTACGCCTTCGGTATTCCAGAGATCGCCTTAAAAGGAACTCCGGCGGCAGGGCCTGTGGTTTCGCCCTACTCCAGTTTCCTGGCACTCGGGGTGGCGCGGTCGGACGCGCTACACAATCTGCACTGGATGCAGCAGGCAGGCTGGTCCGGGGCCTTCGGACTCTATGAGGCGGCGGATTACTCCGACTCACTGGCCCGGCCCGTTCTGGTGCGCGAGTGGATGGCGCATCACCAGGGCATGTCGCTGCTGGCAGTCTTGAACCTGCTGCGCGATAACGTGGTCCAACAGTGGTTCCACGAGAATCCCGCGATCCAGGCCACGGAGTTGCTCCTGCAGGAGAAGGCCATGCGCACCAGCATAATACGAGCCGCGCATCAGAAACTGCAGGAGCACGCTGCTACCTCGCGGTTACGCAAAGGCGCATAGCACCGCCCTGCAATCAGGCCTGGCGCAGGGATGGCCCAAGGCATGCCTGGTGGGCGTCATAAATTGCGAGCACCTTGCTGGCGCGAGCCGGGTCTGTCGACCAGGTTTGTGATACTTCAAGGACGAACTGCCTTCCACTGGTCGCGGCCAGCGCCGCGGCGTAGTGCGGATACATCCTGCTCGCTGCGACGAGCAGGTGCATACGGGCCTGGAAACACGCATTCCAGTCCGGAAAGCTGGCCCAGCTTGCGTTGACCGTCACCCATTTGCCATGCAGATATTCGCGAGTGGGAAGCGATATCGTCTGCAACACAGGCGAGCTCGATGGAAGCTGCTTCTGCCCAAAGAGATTGTTTGCAGCGATGGCCAGCCGGGACTGGCCCCAGGCAGATTCGAGCGCTGCCTCACAAGCCGCATACTCGGGGAATATATGCCCCGCCGCGTGGGCCGCGAACGCGGCTTTCTGCAGAAAGGCTTCCTGTTGGAACGCCATGACTTCTCTCCTGAAAAGAAAAGGGCGACGCAGCCGGAATGGCTTCGTCGCCCTGTATTCATTCTTTCAGGGGGCGATAGAAAATGTGCCAAGCGCCTGGATTTTGCATGGCCCGGCGATTGGATTCCGCAGATTTCAGCGAGTTCCGTTTCCCGCGAAAAGGCGGCAACTTATACAATCAACTTTCGCCCGGAATCTGAACCGGATCTGTGGCAGGCGTTGGAAAGGACACACGATTGAGCGGGATAAAGCATGTTAAGCGAGCGTTGCTGAGTGTTACCGACAAGACCGGATTGGTAGAGTTCGCACGGCAATTGGCGAGCCACGGCGTGGACCTGGTTTCCACCGGCGGCACGGCGCGAGCCCTGCGCGAAGCGGGATTGCAGGTAAAGGACATCTCGGAGCTGACGGGCTTTCCGGAGATGCTCGATGGCCGTGTGAAGACGCTGCACCCGCGCGTCCACGGCGGCATCCTCTACATACGCGGCAAGGCGGAGCACGAGGCCGCGGTGGCGGAGCACGGCATTCTGCCCATCGATATGGTGGTGGTCAATCTCTACGCCTTTGAGAAAACGGCCTCGCGGCCGGGCGCTGCCTTCGAGGATGTGATCGAGAACATCGATATCGGCGGGCCCTCGATGGTGCGCTCCGCGGCAAAGAACTTCGAGGACGTGGCCATCGTGACGTCGGTCGGCGACTATGCGGCCCTGGGCGAAGAGTTGCAGGCCAACAGTGGCGGATTGAGCCGGGAGACGCGCTGGCGGCTGGCAAAGCAGGCCTTTGCCGTCACCGCAGCCTACGACACCGCGATCGCCAACACGCTGGAACGCGTTGAAGCGCCGGAGTCCGGCCATAAGCCCGTTCAGTTCTATGCATTGGATCGTGCCCCTTTCCCGGAGGCACTCAGAATCGCGTATCCGCTGGCGATGCACCTGCGCTATGGTGAGAATCCCCACCAGCGCGCAGCGCTCTACTCCGATGGCAGCACCACCGGGATCGCGGGAGCAACGCAGCACCACGGTAAAGAGCTGAGCTACAACAACCTTGTGGATCTGGATGCCTGCTGGGAGATGGTGCAGGAGTTCGACGAGCCGGCGGTAGTGATCGTCAAGCACACCAATCCCTGCGGAGCAGCAACCGCGGACTCTCTGGCTGAAGCCTATCGCAAGGCTCTGGCGACAGACCCGGTTTCCGCTTTCGGCGGAGTCATCGGCGTGAACCGCGCGCTGGATCTGGATGCCGCCGAGGAGATGGCCAAGCTGTTTGTCGAAGCAATTGTGGCTCCGTCGTTCACGCCGGAGGCCCTCGCCCGGCTGCAGGTGAAGAAGAATGTGCGCCTGATCGAGATTCGCCCGGCAGAGGCTTCGCGCGTCATCAAACAGGTGTCAGGCGGGCTCCTGTTGCAGGATGCGGATCGCGCCCGCACCACCCCTGACGAGCTGAAGGTAGTGACGGCTCGCACGCCCAGCAAGGAGGAGCTGCAGGCTCTGCTCTTTGCCTGGCGCATCTGCAAACATGTGAAGTCGAACGCCATCGTTTATGCGCGGGATGGGCAGACGCTGGGAGTGGGCGCAGGGCAGATGAGCCGCGTGGATGCAGCGAAATTCGGGGCGATGAAGGCGGTTTTGCCGCTGAAGAATTGTGTGGCTGCATCGGATGCCTTCTTCCCCTTCGCAGATGGCCTGGAGGCAGTTGCCGAAGCAGGAGCCACGGCGGTGATTCAACCCGGCGGTTCGGTGCGCGACAATGAGGTAATCGCCGCGGCCAACCGGCTCGGCGTTGCCATGGTCTTCACCGGGATTCGCCACTTCAAACACTAGAGAGCAGCAAGTCAGCGAACACGCGGTTAACAGATTGGACTCTGCCGGGGGCCTTGAGCTTTGAGTTCAGGCCCTCTGTGAGCGACCGATCTGCAAATCCACAGCGGCACACCTGCCTCTGGCCGACTTGCCGACCGCTTTTTAGCCGCTCGCGATGCGATACTTAGGCTATGGAGTGGGTGGAAACCATCAAGACCAGGCTCGAGGGAATCGCCTGGTTGCGAGCGCTTGACTGGTATCGCGGCTTGCGGGCAGGAACCGCGATCAGCGCTCCCCTGCTGGTGGGCGCCATGCTGAACCAGCCGGAGATGGCATGGGCTGGGCTGGGTGGCTTTGAAGCCATCATCGCGGATAAAGGCGGACCCTATCGCAGCCGTATCGCGAGCCTGGGGCTGCTGACTGTCGGTGGCGCCGCTGGGTGCATGCTGGGGACGCTCGTCGGCGGCACGCTGGCCTATGCCATTCCGGTAACAATTTTGTGGTGCCTGGCCTGGTCGTATCTGATGGTTCTGGGCGAGCCATTTGCCTCAGCAAGTCCTCTGATCGAGTTGATCTACGTCTGCGGTGTGGGAGCCCCGTCAAGTGACGTGAAGCTGGCCGCCACCCACGCAGGATTTCTGCTTCTGGGCGGCCTGTGGTCGATCCTGCTGTCTCTCTTTCTTTGGCCGATCGACCCCTACCGCCCGGCGCGATTTGCCATCAGCGACTGCTACCGCGAACTGGCCGGCTTCCTCGCCAGTATTCATGAGCTGAATCTCCGCAAGCAGGTGCGCGCCGCTGCCTGGCACCGGCTGGCACAGCATCACCAAAGCCGCTTGCGGCGGACACTGGAACGAGCGCGCCACGCTGTCTCCAGCGTGCGGGCGGAGAGCGACGCCGAGACCCTCCGCGGTCGCAACCTGATAGTGCTGCTGGAGTCGGCAGACATGCTGCTGGCGCGTTCCATCGCGCTGGCGGAATACATGGAGATGACCGCAACTCAGGATGCCTCGCCTTGCACCATGCGCGGCAAAAGCGCACTTTTGCTGCTGGAGCAGGCAGAGTCCTGGATCTCCGAGGTTCTGCGCGGCAACGTGGAGAAGATCGACGAGGAATTCCACACCTACGAAGCGCGGCTGCGGCGCATTCCCGTAGAGATGGCGCACTGCATGTCGGCGGACGACCTGCCGGGGCAGTTTCTGCTGCACCAGATCTCCGATGCCACGGAGAATCTTGAGACGGCGCTGGAGAGTGCGACAGCGGTGCGCACTGGCCAGGAGCCTCATCCCCGGCCAAGACTGCGCAAGAAGCAGGCCGCCGTGAAGCTGGAGCGTACCCCGCTGCGCCTGGAGCAGTTAGCCGCCAACTTCACCACCGACTCTCTTCTGCTGCGCCATGCCGCCCGGGTCGCCGTCGTCTGCACGGTCGACGTGTTTATTTTGATCTGGTTCAACATCAATCATGGCTACTGGATGATGCTGACCTCACTGATCGTCCTGCAACCGCATGTGGGAGGCACCTTCTACCGTTCGTTGCAACGGATTGGAGGCACAGTGGCAGGGGGAATTCTTGCAGCCGTTCTTGCGGTCTTTCTCCACTCCGAGGCGGCGATTGCCGCGGCGCTGTTTCCCCTGGGCTTCTTCGCGCTCGCCGTGCTGCCGGTAAGCTATTCCCTTTTCTGCTTTTTCTTAACGCCCACATTTGTCCTTGCGTTTCTGCCGTATGTGGGGGATTGGCAATTGGCCGGTGTTCGCATCATCAACACGATTCTGGGTGCGCTGATCGCAATGCTGGCGATGGCGGTTCTGTGGCCGACGCTGGAACGCCGACGCTTCGGAACCCAACTGCAACGCAGCCTGCAGGCGAATCGGCTATACCTGGAGCGGCTGCTGGCAAGCTGGCGGCAGGGCGATGCGGACGGAGCCGAATCCCGCTCGCAGGCAGTTGCCCAGGCGCGCCGGGGGATTGGGCTGGCCCACAACGACTCCGAAGACTCCCTGGACCGCCTGAGGCTGGAGCCGACATGGACCAGCCATGGCGGCATGAGAGGCGGCGAGCGGGCAACTGAAGCAGCGATTGCGTTTGTCACCTATCTGCGACGATTCGGGCAGAGCATTACCACCCTGGCCTCCCTTCCGGGGGAAGACAACTGGAAGCGCTCGCCGGAGGTGCAAGGGCGATTGGAGCGAATGAGCCAGGGGCTGACGCTGCTGGAGCACGCGCTGGAGGGAGAACCCGTGGACTGGGCGCAGATGCCGGAAGCCTCTCCTTTACCAGAGGCAGCCGCAAGCACCCTGCAGCACAATGGGCAACGCCAGGTCGTGCGCATGGAGCGGCAACTGGCCGTTTTGCAACGCTCGCTGCTGGCGATGGAGCGCGGCGGCCTGCTTGGCCGAAAGTCCGCGCTCCCCGCGGATTCAACTGTCGCCGAACCGACCGAGACGAGGTAACTTGGCACGCAGCATGCTGCCTCGCGGGCCAAAGATTCGAGAATTCTTCGAACCCATTCCCGGGTTACAATCGTCTTTAATAGAAGAGGAAGCTATAACGCGCTTCCTGGAGCCGGGAAAGCAGCAAAACAGTACGATCCGCACATTTCGCCGACAAAGCGGCCCGTCGCAGGATTGCCTAAAAATGACAACCAGCCCGAAATCGAAGCACGCCTCGCTAAATTTCCCTACGCCCTCCGCAATGCGGCTGGCAGCCATCACCCTGGCAATCGCAGCCTCTCTCTCTGCCGCTCCACTACGGGCTGAAGCCGCAAAATCCTCTACACCGGATCGGGCCAATTCGTACTATCACTTTGCCCTGGCTCACACGTATGAGGAGATGGCCACGACCTACGGCCGTCCGGAGTATGCCACGCGAGCGATCGAGGAGTACAAGCTGGCGTTGAACGCCGACCCCGAATCGCCCTACCTCAACAGCGGCCTGGCCGAGCTGTACTTCAAGACCGGCCGCGTGCGCGATGCGGTGCTGGCAGCCCAGGACATGATCAAGAAGGACCCGAACAGCCTGGAGGCACACAAGCTGCTGGGCCGGATCTACCTGCGCTCGCTGGGCGATGTCCAGAACAATTCCCCTTCGGAAAAGATGCTGGATCTGGCGATTTCCGAGTACAGCAAGATCGTCGAACTCGCGCCGAACGATATTGAGAACCGCCTGCTGCTGGGGCAGCTTTATTCGCTGGACCACAACACGGCCAAGGCGGAAGAGCAGTTCAAGACGGCGCAGAAGATCGATCCCAACTCCGAAGATGTTGTGCTGAACCTGGCTCGTCTCTACACGGATTCGGGCGACCTGCAGCATGCCGCAGCGGTTCTGACTTCGGTACCGGTAGAGGATCGCACGGCCAAGATGGAGTACGCCCTGGGCTCGACCTACGATCAGCTGAAGGACAACAAAAAGGCCATCGCCGCCTACCAGCGCTCGATCGACAACGACCCGGACAATCTCGATGCAGAGCGCGCGCTGGCGCAGAGCCTGCTGAATGACAATCAGCTCGAGCAGGCGCTGAAGATCTACATGGACATCTCCGCCGGCGACCCGCAAGACCCGCAGGCTTATCTGCGCATCTCCGAGATTGAACGCCGTCAGGGCAAGTATGAGCAATCCTTGGGTACTCTAAAGAAGGCGAAAGCCCTGGTAAAGGATTCACTAGAGATCAGCTTCAACGAGGCCCTGCTGTATGACTCGATGGGTCGGTATGACGACGCCACACAGATTCTAGAAAAGCTGGTGGCCAGCACCGCGCATGCCAACGACCAGTACTCGGAACTCGAAAAGAACAACCGCGCCATATTCCTGGAGCGGCTCGCCAACGTGTATCGCGAAGAGAACAAGACTCCGCAGGCGATCGATAGCTATAACAAGATGATCGCGATGGGCGGTGATTTTGCTGAGCGCGGATATCAGAGCAAGGTGGATGCGTATCGCGACGCGCGCATGTACACACAGGCGACTGCCGCCGCGCAGGACGCAGCGCAGAAGCTGCCCAAGGATCGCCAGATCAAGCTGATGCTGGCAGGGCAACTGGCGGACTCGGGGAAAGTTGACGAGGGTCTCGCGCTGGCGAAGTCACAGTTGAACGGCACCCCCGACGATCGCGAAACGTATCTGCAACTGGCACAGATCGACATCCGTCTGCGCCGCTGGAAGGACGCGAGCGATGCACTCGATAAGGCTGAGCCTCTCGCGACCAAGCAGGAAGAGAAGATTTATGTGTACTTCCTCCGCGGAACTATTGCGGAACGGCAGAAGCACTACGATGCGGCTGAGGAGCAGTTCCATAAGATTCTTGCGCTTGACGCCAACAACAGCATGACGCTGAACTACCTGGGATACATGCTGGCAGATCGCGGCGTTCGCCTGCCTGAGGCGGTGAAGATTCTCCAGCAGGCCGTCCTGCTGGATCCGCAGAATGGCGCCTATCTCGATTCTCTGGGCTGGGCATACTTCAAGCTTGGCCAGTACGGGCCAGCGGAGGAGTACCTGCGCAAGGCGCTGGAACGCCTGTCCACCGACCCCTCCGTTCACGACCACATGGGCGAGCTTTACGACAAGACGGGACGGCTGAAAGACGCCGCAGCACAGTGGGAACTGGCGCTGAAGGAATATGCGCGCTCCAGTCCAGCGGATGCCGAGCCAGGGGATGTGTCCAAGGTGGAAAAGAAACTGGAAGGCGCCCGCGTGCGGCTCGCCAAACACGAGACCACGGTGAGCGGCAAGAATTAGGCTTTTAACCGGAACACATCAGGAGAGCGGCTCCGACGTGACGACAGCCTCGACACCACTTGCGCATCTGCCGCTGGGCTGTCGGGTTGCAGACGGCGCGTGGGAACCGCTCACGCGGCGGCAGCATCCTGAGCCGCCACACCCCTACCGCTCCGCTTTCCAGAGAGATCGCGCCCGCATCATCCACGCCCGGGCATTTCGCCGTCTCGCAGGCAAAACGCAGGTTTTTACCGACCGCTTCTCCGATCACTTTCGCAGCCGCCTGACGCACACCATGGAGGTGGCTCAGATCGCGCGAACCATCGCCCATGCCCTGGGGTTGAACGAAGATCTGACCGAGGCGCTGGCACTGGTGCATGACATCGGCCATCCACCGTTCGGCCATGCCGGAGAGCATGCGCTGGATAAGGCTCTGCGCCAGCACGGGCTGAGCTTCGACCATAACCTGCACGCGCTGCGCATCGTGGAGTATTTCGAGCAGCGATACGCCGGCTTTCGCGGGCTGAATCTGACGCTTGGCGTGCGCGAAGGTATCGTCAAGCACTCGCACGACTATTCGGCGCAGGAGCATCCCGAGCTGGCAGAGTACTTTCTCGATCGGCGCCCGCCTCTCGAAGCGCAACTGATCGATCTTGCCGACGAGATTGCCTATCTGACCGCCGACCTCGATGACGGAATGGAGGCCGGCATCCTCGCGCTCAACCACGTGCGCGAGCATGTCCGCATCTTCGAACATTTCTACGTGGCCGTGCAGCAGCGATACCCCAAAGCGGATGAGAAGCTGGTCTTTAACGAGGCGCTGAAGTCGATGCTGAATGCACTGGCCGGAGATCTCATCGAGGAGACGCTTCGCCGGGTTTCCAGCGCGGGAATCACCTCGCTTGAGGAGATTCGCAACGCGCCCGAGCGGCTGGCCGCGCTCTCTCCGGAGATGGAGTCGCAGCGCATGGAGGCCAAAACCTACCTGTATGAGAACCTGTACCGCAGCGAAGATCTCTTGCGCGACCAGCACGACGCAGCGCAGATTATCCAGACCCTGTTCGATGCGTGGGTCGCAGACCCCAGGCTGATTCCGCCGGGGCACGAGATGGACATTGCGGAACAGGGAACAGCCCGCTTTGTGGCGGACTACATCGCGGGCATGACCGACAACTTCATCCTGAAACAATATGCACTGTGGCGGCGAGGCAACTAAGGCTCTGCCGCCCTTGCACGATTGCACCTTATTGAACCTTATTGCACTTGGCCATGAGGACGAAGCCGGCGCAGTTCGAGAGCGCAGGCAACAGCGTTGGCCGCTGCAAACTTGAGGTTGTCCACCGCAGCCCATATCCAGAACCGCTGCATTTTCTGGCCCTCATCGCCGCGCAGCCGGACCATGATGTCCTCCTGCCCGGCGGTGCTCAGGTTGCTGGGCGCATCCACGTCGCCTAGCACCACGTCGACATGTTCCCCGCTGAGCGCGGCCTCCACGTCTTCGAGCGAAACGGACTGTTCCATTTCCACTGCGATGGAGAAGGTGTGCCCATGGAAGACTGGCACGTGGATAAGCTGCATCGCGACCTGCGGGAGGCGTCCTCCGGAGAGCAATGCGTAATGCCGCCGAATCTCCGCCTCGGATGCAATAAGACTGACCCTGGCTGCCTCGCCCAGCACCGGCACGCAATTAAAGGCAACCTGGGTGTCGTAAATCTCACGCGGAAGGCTTTGAAACGAGAGCAGGCTGACGGTCTGCTGGTGCAGCTCGTCCATCGCGGCCCGCCCATATTCCGAGGCTGGTTCGAGGATCGTGGCGAAAGCGTTGCGCACGGCGGCCAGGTTCTTGAGCCGCAGCATCAGCAGCGCGAGAACGACGGCGGCGGGGTGAGCAGGAACCACGGCCGGCGTATGCAGATCCGGCGCCTCGGCAGGTGCGGAGCCGTTCATCTCCTCGCGCACCCACGGAGCGCGGATGAGCACATTGGGCTCACTCTCCAGCGCGCGGGTGAGGTCGATGATGCTGCTGCCGGCACGTTGCGCAGCCTTCCAGTGGCTGCGCGTCAGTTCGCGGCTGCCGCAGAAAAACGTGAAATCAATCTGCTCAAAGGAGTTCGGTTCCAGGCGCTGAATGAACGTGACCTCGTCGCCGACCGACTCGAGTTGACCGAGCGCCTCGTCGTCATCGAGCAGGAGAAAATCGGCTGCGGCAAAGGTGGACTCCCCCAGTGCCTCATTCAGTTCCTTGCCGCTCAGAGAGCCGGCACCAACGATTGCAATGCGATAGGTTGCTGTCATTCCGATGTCGAGGTATTGGGGTTAGAGACTTGAGGGGCGCCCGTGTTCCGGCCACGCTGCCAGGAGTAGGCCGCGCGTGCAAAGATGCCGGAAAACATGTAGACGAAGGAGAATAGAAAAAGAACGACGTGCGAGAACGCCACGATCGAATAGATGATCACGCCCATCAGAATCAGCACCTGAAAGGGATGCCGATTGACGAGATTGATCTCCTTGCCGCTCCAGAAGCGCCAGGTGCTCACCATCAGGAACCCCACCAGCGCGACCAGCACCATCCACGTAACAGCCAGCCACCAGTTGAAGATCGGGTTGCCATGGAAAAGATGCACCACCGAGGCAATCACGCCGGCAGCGGCAGGAATCGGCATGCCCACAAAGTATTTGCGGTCCGGCCGTCCGGGGTTTTTCGGTTGAGGATTATGGCTGATGTTGAACCGTGCCAGCCGCCCCGCCCCGCAGAGCAGAAATAGGAAACAAAGGAAAGCCCCGAACTCGACGAGCTTCTGCCGCAAAACGGGGTCGATCGACACCGGGAGCATGCTGAAGCCCCAGGTGAACGCGAGGACGCTGGGAGCGACGCCAAAGGTGATGACGTCCGCGAGCGAATCCAGCTCCTTGCCAAACTCGCTGGTGGTGTTCGTCATGCGGGCGATGCGGCCATCGAGCGCATCGAATGGGATGGCGAACCCGATCGCCAGAGCCGCATAATCAAAATGATGCGGCTGCGAGACGGAGCCTTGCAGGCACTGCGTGATGGCATAGTAGCCTGCGGCAATGTTGCCTGAGGTAAAGACCGAGGGGAGAATGTACATCCCCCGGCGCAAACGCTGCGAACGACGGTCGTCGCGATTCAAACCAATGCCTCCACTGCTTTATCCGTTGCAGGCATGGTACCCCCAGCGGGAATGATTTCGCCGAGGATCGAAGATCCCCCCTTGACCCGCTGCCCCTTAGCCACTCGGATGCGCACATTGGCGGGCAGCACCACGTCCACACGCGAGCCAAATTTGATGAGCCCAACGCGGCCGCCGCGCTCGACGCGATCGCCAACCTTGTAATTGAAGACAATGCGGCGCGCCAGCAGCCCGGCGATCTGCTTGAAGACAACCTCAACGCCTTCTCCTTCCACCGTCACAATGTTCTGCTCGTTCTGGTCGGCGGAGGCGGGATTCATTGCATTGAGATATTTGCCCTTCTGATACCGCACCTGTTGCAGCGTCCCGGTGATGGGACTGCGGTTGACATGCACGTCAAAGACGCTGAGAAAAATGCTGATTCGCTGGCGGGGACCGTCGGGAGTGTTGATATTTGCGACTTCGCTCACCAGGCCATCCGCCGGAGAGACAATCAATCCCTGCTCCGCAGGAATGGCCCGCTCAGGATCGCGGAAGAACCAGAGGAAAAACAATGCCAGCAGCACTGGAATCAAAGCCCAGATCCATCCATGCGTGAGCAGATACACGAGGACAGCAACCGCAAGCAGACCTATTCCGTAGTAATAACCGTCACGCACCATAGGGAGAACCTCGTCTGATTATAGAGGCCTTACCCGCTGCGCGTGCCAAGAGTCGTGCGAGCGATGGCACAAATATCCACCGCAACTTTGAGGACTGCGCCCTCGCTCGCTTTCAATCGAAACACTGCCGACGTGTTCTCAGTTAAGCGGACCCGGTTAAACCAGGTTCAGCGTTGCGTGCTGATTTCGCTTAGCGGTGATTTGATCCTTGAGGTGAAGTTTGAGTTTTTTCAGGCGGACTTCTTCAATTTTTTCGTCTTCGGAGAGGTAACGTTTGTGCACAAGGCTCTCAAGCTGCTCAGCGTAGTCATGATGTTCCTGCTCCAACCGGTGCAATTCCACGCTGAGCAGTTGTCCGTCGATTTCCTGATCCATGCCGACACCTCCTGTTTCCATGAGACTCATCAAACTACCACTCAGGATTGCTGGTCGGCAATCTTGTTTTTTGATGCTGTCCCCATTTTTTTTGGCGGAATCCAGTCAGGATCAGAAGCTCAGTTGCATCAATAGAGCGTCCTCGGATGGCATACCATTTTGGCCGGCATAATAACCTTTTCGCAGGCCTGCCAGAGTGAATCCGAAGCGCTCATACAGGCGGATTGCCGGCAGGTTGGAAGGGCGCACTTCGAGCAGGAACAGGGAGGCGCCTGCGGCCCTCAGGTGGTGGATCGCCCCGGCGAGCAGCGTGCTCCCCACGCCACGGCGCTGCGCCTCAGGACGCACGACCAGCGACTCCAGTTCGCACTCAAATTGAGCGCCCACGGCCACGCCGCGGACCACGGCGAAGCCCAGGATGCCACTCAGCTCATCCCCCAGCGCGTCACCACCGCATTCCGCCACCCAGGCGCGGCGCAGAAGGCCCTTTACTGCCTCTGCGGGGGCTTCTGCAGCCTGCAAGCAGTTCTGGTAATCCAGCAAGCCCCAGTGGGGCGCTCGAGGCGTGGTGCGATCCATCTCCAGCACAGCCGGCAGGTCGCTCGCCAGCATGGGGCGGATCCGCAGACCGGGAAATGCCGGATCAGGAGGCTGGTTCATCTGGAACCGGATTCTGGCTGGCAGCATCCATGCTTCTGCGCCTGGCCTCCATGTCGCGGGCCTGGCGGGAGAAGATCTCAGCATCCGAACGTCTCAGGTAGTTGCCATCGAGGAGCGCAGGGTCGTCAAAGTCACGCGCCTCAAGGCGCTCCAGGGCAAGCGGAAGAGCGGCGGCGGGAGCGGGCGGCGCCAGCACTACCGGTGTAAGCGCAGCAAAGGCAGCCTGCGAACTCTCCTCGCAGACAAGCAGCGTAGCGGGTTGTCCGGCGGCCGCAGCCAGAACTTCATCGCGGGTCATCAATGCTTCGTGGATGCGCTTGCGTTGTTCATAAATCCCGGCGTAAAACTCGCCCCGGCCGGCATCGAGAATCGCAAGCGTCCGGCCCTGCACACCGGAAAGACGGTCCAGCACCGCCAGCCGGGAGATGGCGATAAGCGGAATCGCCTCTGCCTCAACCAGCCCTTTGGCGGTGCTGACGCCGATGCGCACACCGGTAAAGCTCCCCGGACCATGCACGACAGCGAGAGCGTCCAGATCGGCCAGTCGAAGGTTCGCCCGTTGCAACAGGCCGGAGATGGCGGGGATCAGCTCCGCAGCAAAGGTCTTGCCGGCAATGGTCGCCTCGGCAAGCGTCTTCGCCTGGCCGCTGCGAACCTCTGCGAGCACGACGCCGCCCTCGGATCCGCAAGTATCAAAAAGAAGAATTCTGGCGTGGTCGATCATGGTTTCTCCGGTAGATGCTGGCAGATTTCGAGCAGCACGCCGCCGGTGCTGCCGGGATGGACAAAGAAGTAGAGGTGCCCCCCTGCCCCGATCTGCACGGTGTCCGAAACCAGGCGCACGCCCCGGCGCTTCAACTCCGCCAGGTGCGACTCGATGTTCTCCACGCGAAGGGCAAGATGATGGAGGCCCTCTCCGCGACGTGCAAGAAAACGGCCTACAGGGGAATCTTCGCTGGTGGGCTCCAGTAACTCGATGCGGCTTTCCCCAAGTTGGATCATTGCGAGCCGCACCTGCTCCCGCTCGATATGTTCCTCTTCCCCGGCCTGGAGGCCGAGGAGCGCGTAAAAACTCGTCGCAGCTTCCAGACTTTTGACGGCGATCCCCAGATGGTCGATTGCAGGCAGTCCTGAGCCACCGGGCTGCGTCCTGCCCTCTGCGGGAAAGACTTCGCTGACCAGCCGCGGCACCAGCCGGTAGGGATTCTCCATTCCCGCTTCAACTTCTTCCGCGTGATGAGCAAGGCCATCTTCGCTGAATCCCCGGCGGCCCAGCTCAAGCAGCAACTCGTGTCGCATCATCTCCCGCAACCGCTCGCGCCAGAAGGCCTGGCGACGCGTCTTCCAGCCTGCCTCCGTTTGCAGCCGCTGGTGGCACTGGCGGATGGCTGCGAGCAGTTCAGGAATGCCGGACCCGCTGGTGGCAACGGTGCGGAGGATGGGCGGCACCCAATCCCCGTGGCGGGCGGCGAGCGATTGCATGCCCCGGATCTCTTTCTCGACGCGGTCTGCGCCCTCCCGGTCGCTCTTGTTGATGACGAATATATCGGCAATTTCCAGGATGCCTGCCTTGAGGCTCTGGACATCGTCTCCCATGCCGGGCACGAGCACCACCACGGTGATATCGGCGAGGCGGACAATGTCGATCTCGTCCTGGCCGACGCCTACGGTTTCCATCAGCAGGACATCTTTGCCACTGGCCTCCAGCACCGTGGCTGCATCGGCGGAGGCGCGGGCCAGGCCGCCGAGGGCTCCGCGCGTCGCCATGCTGCGCAGGTAGAACCCGGCGTCGTTGAAGTGTTCCTGCATGCGGATGCGGTCGCCGAGGATTGCACCACCGGAGTAGGGGCTGGTGGGATCAACGGCCAGTACGCCGATGGTCTTGCCGGCAGCACGGAGATCGCGGGCCAACTGGTCGACCAGGGTGCTCTTCCCCGCCCCTGGTGCTCCTGTAATGCCGATGCGCAGAGCCTTGCCGGAGTAAGGAAAGCAGCAGGCCAGAATCTCGGTGGCCAACGAAGATTGGTTCTCCACCAGCGAGATCGACCGGGCGAGGGCGCGCACATCGCCCGAGCGCAGGCGTTCCACCAGGCGCTCTGCCTCCTGCCGATCTGTCCTCGGTTCCGGCCCCGGTCGTTCTGGTCCGGGTCGTTCTGGTCTTGCCGCGTTGCTGGTTTCTTTTTCCACCATGATCGTTGGAGCAATTCTGCTTTGCGTACCTCCCGGGAAAGGTGCTGAAAATCCTCCGCAGAAACCCAGCTCGCACAAACCCAGCCCGCACAAACCCCAAACTTAAGTCCGCTGCGTCGCAAACCTCTCCCGTGAAATCGCTTTGAGTGATCATACCGCGCCCCCTGCGGACAGTGCCGCTGGCCAACTATCGGCTACTGCCCAGCGCGGGGGCAATCGTGCTCGGCGCTGAAAGAAGCTCTGGGGTATATCTCGGGTATAAAGAAAGAGAGCAGCGCGGCCAGAAATTAACGCGCGAACCCTTGCAATCCCCTACGAGGTTTTTTTGGCTTCTACCAGCATCCCGGCAGATCAGGTCGACGGCACTCCGCCACTGTCTTTCCATGACACATGGAGGCCGCGCGCGAATCCCTGGCTGATTGCGATCACCGTTACCCTCGCCACGTTCATGGAGGCGCTGGACTCCTCCATCGCCAACGTGGCGCTGCCGCATATTGCCGGGAGCCTTTCCGCCAGCACAGACGAGGGCACGTGGGTTCTGACCTCCTACCTGGTGTCGAATGCAGTCGTGCTGCCGATCAGCGGGTGGATCTCCAACCGCATCGGGCGCAAGCGTTTTTACATGATGTGCGTGCTGCTGTTCACCGTGACTTCGTTCCTCTGCGGGCTGGCGCCGTCGCTGGGCATGCTGGTGCTCTTCCGCGTGATTCAGGGTGCAGCAGGAGGAGGGCTGCAACCGAGCGAACAGGCTATCCTGGCCGACACCTTTCCCCCGGCCAAGCGAAGCATGGCCTTCGCGGTATATGGCATGGCGGTAGTGCTGGCTCCGGCCATCGGGCCTACCGTCGGCGGCTGGATCACGGATAACTACAGCTGGCGCTGGCTCTTCTTCCTCAACATCCCGGTAGGAATCATCTCGCTATACTTCACCCGCAAGCTGGTGGAAGATCCGCCATATCTCGATAGCTACAAGAAGAAGCGCATTCCGATCGATTACTACGGCCTGGGGCTGCTGGTCGTGGGCATCGGAGCGCTGCAGATGATGCTCGACAAGGGGCAGGAAGATGACTGGTTCAGCTCGCGCTTTATCGTAACCTGCGCCTTCGCTGCGGCCATCACCCTGCTTCTGTTCCTGGTGCGGGAGTTGACAACGGAGCACCCGATTGTGGATCTGCAGCTCTTCCGCAATCGCAATTTTGCGATGACGCAACTGGTCATGTTCATGGTGGGCGCTTCGCTGTATTCCACCACGGTGCTGATTCCGCAATTTCTGCAGCAGTTGATGGGCTACACCGCCGAGCGCTCCGGCATGGCGATCTCAGTGGGCGGGCTGGTCCTGATGGTGCTCTTTCCGCTGGCGGGATTCGTGACCACGCGTTTCGATCCGCGCTTCATTGTCACCTGCGGCTTCCTCGTCACCACCATGGGGCTTCTGAGGATGACCAACCTGAACCTCGGCATCGGCTTTATGACCGCTGTGAGCTGGCGTGCCGTGATCGCCTGCGGACTGCCCTTCCTCTTCGTGCCGATCAACACGATGTGCTACATCGGAATTCCGCAGAACAAAAATAACGAAGTCAGCGGCATGAATTCGCTGATGCGCAACCTGGGTGGCAGCGTGGGAATCTCGTTCGTGACAACGCTGATCGCCCGCCGCGCACAGACGCATCAGGCAATGCTTTCCGCCAACATCGCGCCGGGGTCGCCCGCCTATCAGAACATGCTTGGGAGCATGACCGGCGCGTTCCACCAGAAAGGCTGGGCCACCCCGGATGCGGCCTACCATGCCGGGGGCCAGCTCTACCGCATGATGCTGACGCAGTCTTACACGCTGGCTTACGTGGACACGATATGGGTTCTGGTGCTGATGACTGCGTGCCTGATCCCGATTCCCTACCTGATGCAGCGGCCAAAGAAGGGCCACGCATCCGCACCCATGCACTAGGCTGCGAGCTGGCGCGAACAAGCTGCACGCCTTTGCTATAAGCCGCCGCTACTTCCGCAGCAGCTCACGGGCAATCACCATGCGCTGGATTTCGCTGGTGCCTTCTCCGATGGTGCAAAGCTTGACGTCGCGGTAGAACTTCTCGACCGGGTAGTCCTTGATGAACCCGTAACCGCCGTGTATCTGCACCGCCTCATCGCAGATGCGCACAGCGACCTCGCTCGCGTAGAGCTTCGCCATCGAAGACTCCAGCGTCGTCTTCTCGCCTGCATCCTTCATCACGGCTGCACGGTGGGTCAGCAGGCGGGCTGCGTCCAACTGCGTGGCCATATCGGCGAGTTTCCACTGGATTCCCTGGAACTCCGCGATGGCATGGCCGAACTGCCGTCGCTGCTCGGAGTATTCGAGCGCCGCTTCAAACGCGCCTTTGGCGATTCCAAGCGAAAGCGCCGCAATCGAAATGCGTCCGCCATCGAGCACGCGCATGGCATCGATGAAGCCTTCCCCTTCCATGCCCAGCAGGTTTTCCGCGGGAATCTCACAATCTTCGAAGATCAGCTCAGAGGTATCGCTGGCGCGCAGGCCCAGCTTGTTCTCCTTCTTGCCCGGGCGGAAACCGGGCGTGCCCTTTTCGACGACAAAGGCGGAGAGTCCGCGGGTGCCTTTATCGCGGTCGGTGACCGCAATAACGACGGAGATATCGGCATAGTGTCCATTGGTGATGAAGGTCTTGTTGCCATTGAGCACCCATCGATCCCCTTTGCGGACAGCGGTGGTGCGGGCACTCGCCGCATCCGATCCCGAGCCGGGTTCGGTCAATGCCCAGGCCCCCAGCGCCTCCGCCGTTGCCAGTCGCGGCAGATAACGCCGCTTTTGCGCCTCGTTAGCGACCAGAAAGATGTGATTCGTGCAGAGCGAATTGTGCGAAGCGACGATGATGCCAATCGACGCGTCGACCGCCGACAACTCTTCCACGGCAAGCACGTACTCCACATAGCCAAGATCGGAACCGCCATACTCGGCGGGCAACAGAATTCCCATCAGGCCCATGCGGCCAAGCTGGCGAATCAGATCGCCGGGAAACTCACTCGCCTCGTCCCAGCGCATGACATTGGGCAGGATCTCACGCGCGGCAAAATCGCGGATCTCCTTGCGCAACTGCTGTTGCTCCTGGGTGGCGGTGAAGGGATTCCGTGCTGCTTCCATTGCAGGAATAGACATTGGCCTAAGCTCCGGTCCACACAGATTGACTCAGCTCGCGCCCCCGGGAGAGCGGCGGCCAGAGGAAAACTTGTGATCGTACCACCTGGACAGAAGGCTTGTCGCCGCAGCCATGCATAAAGATCCGCATCTATTTGATGCAGCAAAAATTAGCGCGGCTAGCAGAACGAGGCAATACCCTTCTGGCAGGCGTGGCCTTGGGCAGAGGCTCAGTCCTGCTTCTTCATAAACATTCCGATGCAGGCGCCGGTCGGATCGATGAATATGCTGATCCACCCCACGTCCGGCACCTGCTCAGAATCGAGAAGTACATTCGCGCCCAGGGTTTTGGCCTGTGCGGTCGAGGTGTGGATGTCTCCAACTTCGACATAGGGAACCCACATCGAGGGCGCGCCCGGCATCTGCTGCTTCATCATCCCCCCTCCGGTGCCTTTTCCAACGTCGATCATGGTATAGGTGCCGCTGGGCATCGGCATGTCCTGCAAGCTCCAGTCAAAGAGCTTGGAATAGAAGGCCTTGGCTTTGTCTACATCGGTTGTGCTGAGTTCAATGTGCACAAAAGGATTCGGCATGCATCTCCTCCGCGTACTGCAGTTGCAGGTGCGTCAGATCCACGGCGCGTCGCTGACGCCGTTTGCCCTGGCCGCGAAATTCTACAGGAAGCAGGACCACCGTGGCATCCGCGCAAATAAAAAAGCGGCCCGCAGAAATTCTGCGAGCCGCCGGGATCCATACACGGACAGATTAACGGGAGTGGGCGCCGCCATGAAACTCCCCGCCGCCATGGAACTGCTGCTGTGGAGCACTCTGTTGGCGTTGTGGAGGAGCGCTATAGCGCGGTTGCTGCTGCATGCTCTGCATACGCTGCTGCGGTGCGGGGTTATACCGCGGCTGCTGCTGCGGCATAACCTGCTGGCGCTGCTGCGGCATGTTGTAACGCTGCTCCGGCTGCGGTGCAGGGTTATACCGCGGCTGCGGCTGTGGCATAGCCTGCTGACGCTGCTGCGGCATGTTGTAACGCTGGTCCTGCTGCGGTCCAGGGTTGTACCGCGGCTGCTGCTGCGGCATAGCCTGCTGGCGCTGCTGCGGCATGTTGTAACGCTGCTCCGGCTGCGGTGCAGGGTTATACCGCGGCTGCGGCTGTGGCATAGCCTGCGGACGCTGCTGCGGCATGTTGCGCTGATCCTGCTGCGGTGCACCCTGCTGACGCTGCTGTTGCGGTGCGTTGTAGCGAGGCTGCGCTCCCTGATTTGGCTGCGGAGCATTGTACCCAGGCCGCCCGTTCTGAACATTGTTGTTGTTCATCGCCTGGCCCGCACGACCCTGGGGCGCGGCCTGCCGCCCGTTCAACGGAGACGCGCCATTGCCTGAGGGATTCCCATTCCGCTGCGGCGTATTCTGCTGCATGTTTCCTTGCATAGCTCCACGCGGGCTGTTCTCATTCGGCGTGCCGTTATGCGAAGGCGCTGGCCGGTTCGTCGCGGGCACAACGGAACGGTCATTGAAGGCTCCGGGCCGAGGCGTAGCCGCGATTGCCGGAGCACCATGATTTACCGAAGCCCACTGTTGACGATTGCCGCGGGCAAGTTGAACCTGCTGCTGCTGCACCGCCGCGGGCTCGATATGTCTTTGGTTGACGGCAGCCATTTCCTGCGGAGTGGGCCGCGCTGCGATGCCGCCGTTGCCGCCGTTGTAGCTGACGCGGTTGTTGTTGTAGTTATTGATGACGGTCTTGTTATAGACGTTGTGAACATTGGTGATGTTGATGTTGTTCACCGTCTGGTTGTAGTTGAAGTGATTGCCCCGCCAGTAGCCGCCTTCATACCCACGGCCAAAATAGCCGTAGCCGTAATTCACTCCGCCGTAGTAGCCAATCTGCGGACCCCAGTAGCCCTCATGCCACCGATAGAATCCGTCACCCCAGCCCCAGTAGCCAGGCGTCCATAGATAACCGGCCATCGGAGCCAGAACCCACGTTCCCGGAACCCAATAGTAGCCGCCGCCCTCATCCTCGTCATCTCCGGCATAGGCCCAGTAGCCCGGCGTCCAAATGTAGCCTTCACCCGGGCAAAGGGGCTGCGCATACACAGGAAGCGGCGGAGGCGGGAAGTTGACGGAGATAAAGACCCCACCGAACGACAGCGCCGGAACAACGGCCAGTACAAGAGCAACCAGCCATACACGGAATGAAAAGATGGAGCGCATTTTTGACCAACCTTGCCTGCACATCCCTCGCTTTCCCGATCCTGCGTGGGTTGCGTGGAGTGAGCGGCGAGATCTCCGCACCTGGCGAAGATCACTCCTGCCTATACGAACCGGGGTTGTGAAAATTAGTTGTTGTTTGTTTGCACATTCGCCTGTGCAGGCATGACGCTCTAACACTTTAGCAGCCAAAAAATATCTCCGATGCAGACAACCCAATGCAGCAACTTCTGTGCATCTGTGGTGCGTGCAGGCGGAGGCTTCTCCGCTTACACGCCGGCAAGCGCCTGCTCAAGATCGCCAAGGATATCCTCGACATCTTCCACGCCAACCGACATGCGCAGCATGCCATCGGTGATTCCGATCTTCGCCCGTCCCTCTTCGCCAAGAGCAGCATGAGTCATGCTGGCAGGGTGCGACATCAGGGTCTCCACTCCGCCGAGCGAATCCCCCAGGATGCAAAGGCGCAGGCGCCGCTGCAGCGCGCTGGCATTGGCAAAGGATCCCGTGTCGAAGGTGAGCAGCGATCCGAAGCCGGACATCTGCCGCCGTGCCAGATCATATTGCGGATGCGAGGGCAGCCCCGGGTAGAAGACCCTGGAGACCTTAGGATGCTGGTCAAGATACGCAGCCACGGCGCGGCCATTGGCATCGTGTTGCCGCATACGCAGAGCCAGCGTCTTGACGCCGCGCAACACGAGATAGGCCTCAAATGGCGAGAGAATCGCACCGGTACACTTCTTCACAAAGGAGAAGCGTTTCCGATGCTCCGGACGCGTGCCGACGAGCACGCCGCCAAGTCCGTCGCTGTGGCCATTCAGAAATTTCGTCGTGGAGTGCATCACGATATCGGCGCCAAACTCAATGGGACGCTGAAAGTATGGCGACATGAAGGTATTGTCCACGCTCAACTCCACCCCGGCCGCATGGCAGATCTCCGCAAGGGCGTGAATATCCGTCAGCGACAACAGCGGGTTGGTGGGCGTTTCGACGTGTACCAGCCGGGTATTCGGCCGCAGCGCAGCACGAATCTTCTCCGGGTCCGCGCTATCGGCGTACGTAAATTCGATGCCGTAGTGGGCCACGATCTCGTTAAAAAGACGCGGCACCCCGCCATATATAGAGGAGCCGCAAATCACATGGTCGCCACTGTGCAGCATGGTGACAAGAGCCGTGATCGCCGCCATGCCGCTGCCAAAGCAATGCGCACTCGTTCCGCCCTCGAGCACGCGCAGGCTCTCCTCCAGGGCATCGCTGGTGGGGTTGGCAAGGCGGGAGTACTCGTATCCCTTGCTCTTGCCGATCTCATCCTGCGCGAAGGTGGAGGTTGCATAAATGGGCACATTCACCGCGCCGGTGCGTGCCTCCGGTGCCTGGCCAGCGTGAATCGCACGGGTGGAGAAGCCTGTTTTCGCGTCTTTCGTCATCACTCTTCCTTACCTCAGAATGGCTACCACAGGCGTCGAGGCGGGCACAGGGATATTCCGGCGCTCGAAAGCCGGACCGGTGTCCCCAGCTCATCTTCCGGTGCCGGTTGCGGTCTTAACGGGGGCTCCCTTTACCCCTCGCGGGTAGTAGCCGGTGCGGGTGCGCACGGTGAGCTTTCCGCCACCCCGGGCCTTGGCCTCAAGGTGGATCAACCGATACCCGCCTTCGCTTGCGGGCTTGGTGGAGTGGTATCCGAGAGTGTACTGATTGCGGATATCGCGGGCGACCTCGGAGGCGATCTCGTCCACCTGGTTGAGAGATTTTGGAAAGTACGCCACCCCGCCTGTCTCACTGGAGAGAAGCTGCAAGGCACGCTTGGCGCGGCGGTTTTCGCGGCTGCTGTTTTCGTCGCCGAAGAGCAACCCGATGGAGTAAACAATGGGCCCCTGCAGCTCCTGAATCCTGCGGATGGTCTGCTCCAGCGTCAGAGTGGAGGCATTGTCTTCGCCATCGGTGATGATGAGAAGCACCTGCTTCGGCCGCGTGCCGTACTTGGCAAGCTGATCCGCCGAGGCCACCACCGCATCGTAGAGCGCGGTACCGCCCTTGGAGTCGATATGGCTCAGGCCCTCGCGGAGTTTGTTCACGTCCGAGGTGAAGTCCTGATCGATGAATGCCTCATCGGAGAAGTTCACAATGAAGGCCTCGTCGTGAGGATTCGATGCCTTCACCAGATCCAGAGCGGCGGCATTGACGCCGGCGCGCTTATGCAGCATGGATCCTGAATTGTCCACCACCATGCCCATGGATACCGGTATGTCCTCGTGCTGGAAGGAGGTGATCGTCTGACGGACGCCGTCCTCGGAGAGGGTAAAGTCCTGCTTGCCGAGGGTATTGACCAGGTGATTGCTGTCATCGAGCACGGTGACGTTGAGAATCACCTCGTCCACATCGCGGCGCAGGGTGAATCCGCCCGACGAACTGCGGGTAATGTCGCCGGAGCCGGCATTGGAATCAGGAGGCGTGACGGGTGAAGTTCCCGCGGCATCAGGAGAACGCACCGGGTCGCGATCTACGTCAAGCGGTGGTTGTACCTCAGCCGCCGGTTTTTGCGCAGTGGTTGGAGCCGCCATCTGCGCAACGGCGATGGCGTGCGGCGAAGCCCAGATAGAAGCGGCAAACAGAAGACCCGTTAAGACTGCCAATCGATTACTGCAGAGGTGCATAGTATCCGGTTCGGGCATGGACGGTAAGCGGGGGCAGTCCCTGGGGCGGCACCAGCTTTACCTTCAATTTACGCCACTTGCCGTCCCGCTTGGTGTCATTTGGGTTGTAGCCGATCACATATTCGTTTCGCAGCTCAACGCTGATCTTGATCGCCATATCGCCCATGTCCGCGAGATCGTCAACTTTGAACAGCCGGCCGCCCGTCTCCTCGCTTAACTCCTGCAAAAGCATGGGTCCGAGCTTCTCTTCCGTCGTGGCCGCATAGGGGTCAAAGATGCCGATGGAGTACATCTGCACATCTCCTTCACGGACTTGCGAGCGCACCTCGCCCTCGGTGTAGCGGCTTCGGTTATCGCCCCCGTCGCTGACCACCAGGATGGCTTTGCGCTCATATTTGGCCTGCTTCATCTTGTTCATCCCGAAATAAATGGCATCGAGCAAGGCGGTGCGGTGTCCCGCCCGAACCGTCATCAGACGGGCTTGTATGTCCTCGATAGATGAGGTGAAGTCCTCGATCAGCTCAGGACGGTCATTAAATCCGATGACGAAGAATTCATCCTGCGGATTCGCGGTCTTGAGGAACTCGATAATGGAGTCCTTGGCCCGCGCCACTTTGTTGGACATGCTCCCGCTCAAGTCGAAGACGATCCCTATCGAGACAGGGGCGTCTTCGCAGGAGAAGCTTTTGATCTTCTGCAGACTGTTGTTGTCGTAAACAAAGAAATCTTCTCTATCCAGTCCGGTGACCAGCCGGTTGAGCGGATCGGTGACCGTGACCGGCACCAGGACGAGGTTGACGTCCACGCGAATGCGCTGCCCCGGCCTGGCGCGGAGAGACGATGCATCCGCCGCTGCGACGGTTGGTTCCGTTGGAGCGGTTGCCGGTGAAGCGGCGGTTGCTGGCGGGGGGACTGGAGGATCAATGTGTACTTTGTTAAGAGTATCTTCCTGGGCACGGAGTGGAAGGGCGCCGGCCAGCGCAAGCGCCAATCCCATCATCACAAGGCGCATGCGCAGAGCGCCGTAGCTGGTGCCACAATGTGAAGTGCCGAAGCCTGGGGAAGACATGCTCGACAGCGTGCTGGCGGTGGCGATTCCAGCGAGAAATCCCTTGCCCCGTGGACCTGTAAAACCCCTGATGAGCGCCATAAAACTGAGCCCTCGTTGGCGAATAGTAGCACGACGTTCCTATATCGCGTGCCTTCGCTTTACCATCCTGTCCCCGTATATTTGGATGCGAAGAAAAAGGCCGCATGATGCCGGGGAAGGAACAGCACTCCAGCAGCAAAGTACGCCGCCCATGACGAGCAGGATTCGATCTGCGCACGCCGGAGTGGCATGCTCCAGCGTGGGCATCCGTCGCTGCGTTACAATCGAGCGAGCAAATTTTAACCCGTTGTAGATAGACCTTTTCCCGGTCCTTTACCCAACCCTGGAGTTCGATCCCTCGTATGGCCCGCATCTATCCATTTCGCGCTCTGCGCTACAATCCTGCACTGGTACGGCTGGAAGACGTGGTTACCCAGCCCTATGACAAGATCACTCCCTCAATGCAACAGGCGTACTACCAGCGCAGCCCCTACAACCTGGTTCGCATCATCCTCGGGCTGCCGGAATTGTTTGACACTCCGGAGGGCGAAAACGTTTATACCCGCGCAGCGAGAGATTTCTCCGAGTGGCGCCGGACGGGCATTCTGGTGCAGGACCAGACCCCTTCTATCTTTGCCTATACGCAGCGGTTTCCCGTCCCCGGAGGCAATGGAGCAGTATGCGAGCGCAAGGGATTCATCGCGCTGGGGAAGCTGTATGACTACAGCCAGCAGGTAGTCTTTCGCCACGAGCAGACTCTCGCAAAGCCAAAGTCGGACCGCCTGAATCTGCTGAAGGCAACGCATGCCCATTTCGGGCAGATTTTCATGCTGTACTCCGATCCGGCGCAGATGGCGGACAAGATTCTCTCCTCCGAAGATGCCAGCCCCGAGGCCGAAGTGACGGATGAATATGGTGTCTCGCATCGCATTTCCCGGGTCAGCGATCCGAACACGATCAACATTCTACTGAGCGCGATGGCGGACAAGAAGCTGATCATTGCGGATGGCCATCACCGTTATGAGACTGCGCTGGCCTACTCCAAGCAGCACGCTCCGGCGACGGCAGAAGGCAGCGAGCGCAGTTCGAATTCCCTGCCGCAGCCACCCTATCCGGAAGCGGCGGTGATGATGACGTTCGTCAACATGGATTCGGAGGGGCTGGTCATTCTGCCAACGCACCGCGTTGTGTTTGGGCTGGAGGGCTTCTCGCCAGCCGATTTTCTGGAGAAGGCAAAGCCATATTTCGACGTCGAAGCACTGAGCGAGAGCGACTCCGCCGCACTGCAGGCGCGGCTCTCCGCCGCGAGAAAAAATGGCACCGCGTTTATCGCCGCAACCACAGCGGGGAATTTTCTCTTGAAGTCGCGGCCCGCGGCAATCGCGGCTGCCCTGGCCGACGTTCCGGAGCGCCAGCGCCAGATGGACGTGGTGCAACTGCACTCCTTGGTGCTGGAAAAGCTGCTGGGGATTACCCCCCAGGCGATCCTGGAGCAGCGCAACCTGCGCTACCTGCGCGAGGGTGGTGAGGCAATCGAACAGGTAGTTCGAGGCGAGGCGAGCGTGGCCTTCCTGATGAATCCAGTGACCATAAACCAGATCCGTGAAGTAGCCTTTGCCGGTGACGTGATGCCGCAGAAATCTACCGATTTTTTCCCCAAGCTGCTGAGCGGGCTTACGATCTATGCCCTGGACTGAGCTGCGCCGGGCTAAGGAATCTGCGCGTGTTGCACCGGTAGCCAATATCGCAACCGGCAAGGCTCGCCTACGTTTCCGGCCCAGGGCCGTTCTGCCCCTCTTCCTTCTTGTATTGCTGGTCCTGAGCGGCGCGATTGCCGCTCCTGCGCAGCAGGCTCCAGCAGTGCAGAGCAAACCGGCTATTCCGGCGGCTCCGCTTCCCGCGCCATTTCCCTCCGCCCCTCCGCCGCCCGTGCAACCGCGTTTTCAGGTGGTGCTGGATGCCGCGCACGGAGGCAGCGATACCGGGGCGCGCCTGGGGGATCGCCTGCTGGAGAAAGACGTCGTTCTGGCTCTCTCGGTGCGGCTGCGGTCGATTCTGTCGGCGCGAGGCATCGCGGTGACCACCACGCGGGAGAGCGATGCAAATCTTACCGCGGTGAACCGCGCGGAGGCAGCAAACCACGCAGTAGCCGCCGCATGCATCAGCCTTCATGCCACCGCCACCGGCAGCGGCGTACACCTGTTTACCTCCTCTCTGGCGGCGACTCAGCCAGGAAGCCGCTTCCTTCCCTGGCAAACGGCACAATCCGGGTCCATAACCCAGAGCCTGCGATTGTCGTCGGAGATCAACTCCGCCATGGCGCACGCGCAGGTGCCGGTAAGCCTGGGCCGAACCTCTATCGAGCCGCTGGATAGCTTTGCCTGCCCGGCGGTTGCGGTCGAGGTTGCACCGCTGGCAGCAGTCAAGGGCAGCCCGGGAGCACCGCTGTCCGACGCCAGCTACCAGGCCCGCATTGTGGATGCGCTGGCCGGGGCCATCCAGCAGTGGCGGGAAGACTGGAGGCAGCAGCCATGATTCCGCGCTACCAGAAAATCATCTTCTGGGTTCTGTTGGGAGCGGCCATCCTGATGTCGGTCGTACTCATCCGCCTGCGCGAGCGCGCCCATGACCGCCTGCTTGCCACAGCGGACCAGATGCCGCTGAACGCTCCTGCCGCTGCGCCCGCAGAAACCGTGACCATGCTCGTCGCCAATGATGCCGATGGATCGCTGACCCCGGTAGATCAACAGATCGCGCTGCCGGAGGAGGCAGGGGCACGCGCCCGCATCCTGCTGCAGCGGCTTCTGGCCGGTTACGCCGAACCGCAATCCACGCACCACATCGGTGCCAGCGGCGGGGCTGGAGAGGTCTTCCTGATGCCGGTGCCGCGCCAGAAGGGGGAGATGGCGGTGGTGAACCTGAGCGGAGCCTTCGTCGACGGGCATCCCTCCGGCATTGAAACGGAGACGCTGACGCTGCTCTCCATCATTGGCACGCTCCACACCAACTTCCCGCAGATAACCCAGGTCCGCTTCCTGGTCGATGGACAGCCACGGGAGACGCTGGCTGGACATGCCGACTTGACGCGCGTGTATCTGGCAGAAGATAAATCCGTCGAGGTCCGCCGTTGACAGAACCAAGCTCGCCCGCCATCAGCCCTACAACCCTCGGCCCTTCAACTCTTGATCGCAATGGACCAGACCGCGGAGCTTCGCACAGCGGCCCCAGAATCGGCGTATTCGACTCCGGCTTTGGCGGCCTGACGGTTCTGAAGACGCTCCTGCCCAGCATTCCTGGTGCGCAATACATCTATCTGGGAGACACTGCGCGGCTGCCATACGGCTCAAAATCGCAGGCCACAATCGCCCGCTATGCCGTATCGAGCGCCCGCTTCCTGCTGGACCAGGGTGCGGAGTTTCTGGTGATCGCCTGCAATACCGCCAGCGCGTTGGCGCTCGAAGATATTCGCGCCGCCGTCCCCGTCCCGGTCCTTGGCGTCATCGAACCCGGCGTGAGCCAGGCGAAGAAGACTAGCCGCAGCGGCGACATCCTCGTGATCGGCACCGATGCAACGGTGCAGAGCCACGCCTACCGGACAGCCAGCCGCAACCTTGGCCTGAACGCGCTGGAGAAGGCATGCCCGCTGCTGGTGCCGCTGGTAGAGGAAGGCTGGGTCGGCCATCCGGTAACGGCGGAGGTGGTGCGGATCTACCTCTCCGAACTGGCCGCCGAGGCGTCAGCCGCGGGATTGTCGCCGGATACTCTGGTGCTGGGCTGCACCCACTACCCTCTACTGCGCCCGGTGATCGAAAAGACGGTTCCGTGGAACGTCGTCGATGCTGCGGAGATGACCGCCCTTGAAACGCGGCGGCAGCTTGCAGCGGTGGGCGCGGTTCCTGACGCCAGTGCCGGCCCGGCAACCAGCCGCTTCTTTGCTACCGACTCGGTGGCGAAATTCCGCCGCCTGGGCGCGGCATTTCTGGGGCAGCCGATGGGAGAGGTGGAGCTCGTCGATCTCGGTGGCTGATATTCTTATATGGTCGTGCGAGCGCGGCCAGAGCCCCGCCGTGTAAGACTAAATATTTTTATTTTTTGCAAGTGAAGGAGTTGGAAAGAATGATCAACCTTGAGGGGCGCACGGCGGTCGTCTTCGGATTAGCCAATAAGCGCAGCATCGCCTGGGCCATCGCCCAAAAACTGCACGCTAACGGCGTGAAACTGGCAATCAGCTACCAGAACGAGCGCCTGCGGAAGGACGCCGAGGACCTGGCAGCGGAACTGCCGGGCGCGGAACTCTTCCAGTGCGACGTATCCGTGGACGCCGAGATTGACAACCTGTTTGCCCGGCTGAAGGAGCGCTTTGGCAAGTTGGATGTGCTGGTGCACAGCGTAGCCTATGCTCCGGCGGAAGACTTGAAGAACGAGTTCGTGCAGACATCGCGCGAGGGCTTCCGGATCGCGCACGATGTGAGCGTGTATTCGCTGATCGCGCTGAGCCGCGCCGCAGCTCCCCTGATGACCGATGGCGGCAGCATTATCACCATGACCTTCCTCGGCGCGGAAAAAGTCATGCTGAACTACAACGTGATGGGCGTGGCCAAGGCAGCACTGGAGTCGACCGTGCGGTACCTGGCCTATGACCTGGGCAAGCACCGTATCCGCGTCAACGCGATTTCGGCAGGCCCCATCAAGACGCTGGCCGCTCGCGGCATTGGCGGACTGGGCGACATGCTGAAGCTGCATGCCGACCGCGCTCCGTTGAAGCGCAATGTCGAGCAGGCCGAGGTTGGAGATACGGCAGTGTTCCTGGCGTCGGATCTTTCCTCTGCGATCACCGGCGAGACGATCTACGTGGATTGCGGCTACAACATCATGGGATTTTAAGAAGCAGCAAGTCAGCCGAAGCAGTCAGCGAGTCAGCGAACGAGAGTCTGTATCGCTGACTGCCTCTCCGCTGCATGAGTGTGGACTTTGCGCCCGAGCGCCCCACCCTTGTCATCCTGAGCGAAGCGAAGGACGTAATCGCCCTCTTTGTCATCCTGAGCGAAGCGAAGGACCTGCTTCTCCCAGCGAAACAAAGGACCCACCCTAATCCTTCAGCGTGACGGTGATTTTGCGGGTATCGCCGCCGGTGGCTTCCAGGCGGATCTCGCCGTTGCTTCGCTTCAGCACGCTCTTGAACTTCTCTCCCCACTCCACCAGCACGATGCTGTCGGGTGTCGCGATGTCATCGAGACCCAGTGTTTCCAACTGGCGCTCGCCCTCAATGCGGTAGAGATCCAGGTGGTAAAGCAGCACCGGCTTTCCGTTGCGGGTGCCCTCAAATTCGTGGATGAGCGTGAACGTGGGGCTGGTGACCTCATCGGGGTCGGCAGCATCGAGGGCCTGGGCAATCCCTTTGACCAGCGTGGTTTTGCCGGTTCCGAGGTTGCCTCGCAGAATCAGAAACTTCGGGGGCACCAGCAATTTGGCCAGCTCGCGGCCCACCTGAATCGTCTCCGCACTGCTCGCTGACTCGAATTCGTAAACCTTGATGTCCGCCGTTTCCGCCATCGACTTCTCCACGTTCTGAGCAACTCTGCTTCTACTGCGTCCTGGTAACTGCTTCGCGACTGATCCCCTGTATCCAAACATACCCGTCTTTATCCTGAGGCCGAAAGCGAAATGCGTGAAATAGTGCTGCGATTATGTCCGTCGCCAGCAGCGTATGCTCGTCCTGTTCGCGCACGGCGAAGTCGGCGGCAAGCCCGTGGAGATAGACCGCAGTATTGACAGCGTTAGGGACGTCTTCAGGATACTGCGCGATCATCGCGGCGACAATGCCGGTGAGAACGTCTCCGCTGCCTCCCTTCGCCATTCCTGGGTTGCCGCTGGTGTTCGCGCTGATGCTCCCGTCGGGGTGCGCAACCAGGGTTCTATGCCCTTTCAGCACCAGGGTGACGGAGTGGCCCACGGCAAAATCCCGCGCCACTTCTTCACGCCGCTCCTGCACCTGGGGTATGGTCATGCCAACCAGCCGCGCCATCTCCCCCGGATGCGGAGTTAGAATCAGCGTGCGATCGCGTCCGTCCAGCAGATCCGTGTGCCCATCCGCGAATGCATTGAGCCCATCGGCGTCGATCACCATAGGCAGGCTGGTCTCGTTCAGCAAACCCATGGCGAAGTCCGCGGCCTCCTGCTCCCGTCCCAGACCGGGACCGAGGGCTACTACGGTCTTACGTTCCAGCAAGGGTTTGAGGTTGCCGGCTTCAAGGTTGCGACAGACGATTTCGCCATACTTCCCCTCGATCAACGGAGCCGTCATCAGCTCCGGAGTGACGCCCGCAACAGATGCCAGAATTGAATCGGGAATCGCCGCGGTAACCAGGCCTGCTCCGGCGCGCAACGCGGCCAGGGCGGCCATCGACGGAGCGCCCGATTTTCCCTTAGAGCCGCCAATCACCAGTACATGGCCGAAGGCTCCCTTGTTGCTCTCCACCGGGCGAGGCTGCTCGACGATCTTCTTGGAAGAGCCCGCCCAACTGAGATTGGCAGCGGACTGGATCGCATCGGACGGCGATCCAATAGCTGCGACCACGATGGGGCCACGCGTCAGATTGCCGAAAATATGTGCCGGCTTGGGTGCGGTAAAGGTGACAACCGCATCTGCGCGGAAGGCTCCCGGAGCCTGTAACAAGCGAGTATCCGCATCCCAGCCGCTCGGGAGATCGACCGCGACAACCGGAACCGCAGATGCGTTGATCATGGTGCCGACCTGGGCCGCAAGAGGTCGTAGCGGAGGCTTGAATCCGGTGCCCAGAACAGCATCTACAAACAACTGGGATTGATGAAAAAGATCCCTCACCTCGGGAGATTCAAGATCCGCCGCCTGGCGCACAACTGTCGGGGTCAGGCTCATCCGCCCCAGCATGGTACGAGCATCGCCCTTCACGTCGGCGGGATCGGCGAGCAGAAGAACCGAGACCTCGTGCCCGACACGCCGCAGCAGCCTTGCAGCAACAAAACCATCGCCGCCGTTATTGCCGCCTCCGCACAGCACAGTGATGCGCAGGTGGGCAGGATACTCACGCACAATAAACTGAGCTACTGCGGTTCCCGCATGTTCCATCAGAGTCAGCGAATCCACGCCAAACTGCTCCACCGTGCGCTGATCGGTGGAACGCATCTCGTCCGCGGTAAGGATCTTCATTGCACCTGAATGCTACCGCAAATCGCAAACATGGGGCACGCGGCGATCCGTAGACATCCGCTCCAATCAAACAACAAGGCCCTCAAATGAGGGCCTTGTTGTTACTACCTTGAGTATCACAAGCTGGATGCAAGCCAGGTGCAGAGGCTTATTGCGAAGCGCCGTTGAGTTCCTGCACTGCGGACTTCTCGGTAGCGGGGGACTTCGCAGCGAAGTAGCTGTGATCCCACAAATTACGGTAGAAATGCCCGGTAAGTTCGGCGGCCTTGGGTCCAAAGGTAGGCCGTCCGCCTTGCAGGAAGAAGACGGTGACAATGCGTCCGTATTGCGTATCCGCATAGGAGGCAAACCAGCCGTAGCGGGTGCCATTATTCGAGCAGGTTCCCGTCTTGCCCAACACCGGAAACTGGTTGAAGCTGGTCCGCAGAGAGCGGGCGGTGCCATACTGCACGGCGGCATGCATGCCATCGCTGATCTCGGGAATGATGCGCGCGATATCCAGCGTGCGCTTGACGCGCGGGTGGAAGTTGCTTACCTCTTCCGGTGAGGTGGGATGCTGCAGATAGTAGAGCGTTCCTCCGTTGGCAATGGCCGAAACCAGAGCGCCAAGTTGGAGCGGGGTCATGGAAACCCCTTCACCGAAGGAGCACATGCGGCCCACGCCGCCCTCACTGGCAGGAAGTTCCTGATCCGGATAGACACCGAGCTGTTCACCGGGAATGTTGTATCCGGCCAATTCTCCCAGGCCGAATTGATTGGCATAGTGGCGGACGCGCTCAAATCCAAGTCGGCGCCCGAGAGTCTCAAAATACAGGTTGTTCGAATGCGCCAGCGCCTGCGTCAAGTCCATGTGGTAGCTGCCGCCAAGATTCACCGGGGTGTCCTTGGTGATGATGCCTTCCTGAAGGGCCGCGAGCGCTACAGAAACCTTGATGGTCGAGCAGGGTTCGGCTCCGCTGCTGAGAGCCAGGTTCTGGTTCACCATCGCCAGGATGCGGCCCGTGTTGGGATCGATCGCGACCACGGTGCCGTTCATGTTGCCCAGCGCATCGATCGCGGCTGCACGAACCACCGGATCCTCGCCCTGTATCTGGTCGCCGTCGCTCACACCGTCTGCGAAGGAGTTGCCGGTAAACCGCTCATAGCTGCGGTGGCGGCGAATCGTGAGGCTGGCATTGCGCAGATGGGCCCGGCCGCGTCCCCTGCGGCTTGCCGCGGTACGGCTGCGGTGCTGCATATGTGCGATATTGCGCTGAACGCTGGTGGATTCCTGAATATGGGAACCCTTTGCTTTATGCGGAGAGGTGGCGTGGCGGGTATTCGCCAGCAACGCCAGCGGAGCCGCGCAGATCAGCAGTAAAAAAACCAATACGCCTATGCGTTTCATCAGTCGTCTCTTCTCCAGACGCCCAGGCACTCTGCATAAATCGTACGCACAGATACAACCGGGGAACATCCTACAAATATGGGACTCATGCCGAACCCACTTCGATTCAGCATTTAGCTTTGGAACAACACCACTCCCCATGTAAAACACTACTCCGATTGGAGTGATGCGGTCCGCAATCAAAAAGTAACTGCGGGCTGGTTACCATGTTGAGGTCGTGCTTTTACTATAACAATTCCGCGGTGACCTACAGGCCTCCGCGGCGCAGAAATGCAGGAATATCGAGGTTCTCGGCTCCCTGCTCCGAATCGGAATCACCAAAGATGCTGCGTGTCTCCCGGGGAAAGAGGTCGTGCTCTGCGGTGACGGCGGCTACCGGAATCTGGTTCTGTTCGACCGGCGCCTCAGCCCAGGGATCGGGATGCGCTTCAACATGCGGTTCCGCGAAAGGCTCGGCGATCCTCTCGGGTTGCACGGGGTGGGCCGGGGTCAAATCCTCCTCAACCAGGGGAGCCGGAGCGGCTGGCGCGGAGAATGCTTCCTCTGCGCTCGAGTGGGCCGGCTCCGCACTCACAAAGGCTGCGGAAGGCTGTGGTGCCTGTGCCGGAACAGGAGTCTCCATCCGCTGCTCCTCTTCCTCCGACATAAACCTCGCCGTGACCGGCCGTGGTTCCACCCGGACCTGCGGAACAAGCGAATGATCAGGATTCAGAGCGCCGCTAAGCAGCCGGACCCGGCGCTGCGGCATATCCTGGCGGAAGCCGGTGGCGATAACGGTGATCTTCACCTGTTCTCCCATCGACTCGTCCAGCACGGCACCGAAGATGATATTGGCTTCGTCATGCGCGGCGCTCTGGATCAGCGTGGAGGCCTCATTGACCTCGCTGAGCTTCAGGTTGCTGGAGCCGCTGATGTTGATAAGGATGCCCTTGGCGCCGTCGATCGCTCCCGCCTCCAACAGAGGCGATGCCATCGCAGCCTGGGCCGCCTCTACCGCGCGATTGCCGCCGCTAGCGATTGCCGTTCCCATCACCGCATAGCCCATGCCGGCCATGGTTGTCTTTACGTCCGCAAAGTCGCGATTGATGATGCCGGGGATAGTGATGATATCCGAGATGCCCTGCACGCCCTGGCGCAGCACATCGTCGGCGATCCGGAACGACTCAAAGAAGCCGGCGTCCTTGGCGACGACGAGCAGCTTTTCGTTGGGGATCACGATCATGGTATCGACGCTCTCGAGCAGTTCCTCCATGCCGCGTTCCGACTGGGCCATGCGGCGCTTGCCCTCAAAGAAGAACGGCCGTGTGATCACCGCCACCGTCAGCGCGCCCATTTCGCTCGCCAGCGAAGCAATGACGGGAGCCGCGCCAGTGCCTGTGCCGCCGCCGAGTCCGGCAGTCACAAAGACCATGTCCGCGCCTTCCAGCGCTTCGATGATCTTGTCGGAGTCTTCGAGCGCCGCACGCCGGCCCACATCCGGATTGGCGCCTGCGCCCAGACCGCTGGTGAGCTTCACGCCCAGTTGCAGCTTCACCGGAGCTTGCGACAACTGCAGCGCCTGCACGTCGGTGTTGGCCACGATAAACTCGACGCCCTCGACTTTGGCCGCAATCATGCGGTTGACCGCGTTGCCACCACCGCCACCCACGCCAATGACCTTGATCCTCGCTCCGCGGGGGATTTCGTCGTGATATTGAATACGAATTTCTTCTGACTGACTCATTGGCTCCAGCTCCTTCGGCTACCAGTTACTCTTTACAAACTACCAGCAAACATGGCGCGCAGCTTCGCGCGCAGGCCCTGATCTTCCGCCGCGCGCAGGATGCGGGTGCGATGGGTATACAACAGCATCCCGATAGTCGTCGCAAACTCCGGCTGCACAATCTCTTCCGGCATCTTCGATAACGGGACGGGGTAGCCCAGGCGGGCCGGCACGCGCAGCAGGCTCTCGGCTACATCCAGGAGCCCGGGGAGGCGCGATCCGCCTCCAGTAATGACGCAACCGGCGCCCATCGCTTCCAGGACGCCTCCCTGACGCAGGTTTTCGCGCAGCAGGTGGAAGAGCTCACGGGCGCGGGGCTCGAGGATCTCGCTGAGCAGGCGCTGGCGCACAATGCGCGGCGCATAGCCCTGAATTCCCTGCAATTCAATTTCTGCCTGTTGCGAGACGGAGGTGACGACCGCATTTCCGTAGCGGCACTTCAGCATCTCCGCCTCCTGCACTGGCACGTGCAGGCCAACCGCCAGATCGTTGGTGAAGTGATCTCCCCCCACCGGGATGACCGCGGTATGCGCGACCGACCCCTCAAAGAAGACCGCCAGTTCGGTCGATCCGGCGCCGATATCCATTACACACACGCCAAGCTCGCGCTCGTCGGGCGATATGGTGGCCTCGGCGGTTGCCACGGCTTCAAAGACTGTCTCCGTCACTTCGAGTCCGGCCCGGTTGGCGCAGGTGATGACGCTTTGCGACGCGCTGCCGGAGCAGGTGGAGATGTGCAGGTTCACCTCAAGCCGGTTGCCCACCATGCCGACAGGATCGTGAATCCCCGGCTGCTCATCGAGGATGAACTGCTGCGGCAGCAGGTGGAGAACTTCGCGGTCCGGCGGCAGGGAGACGGAGCGCGCGCGATCGATGGCGGCGCGCACATCCTCGCGGCTGATCTCGCGCAGGCGCGAGCCAAGGGTGATGCCGCCGCGACTGTTTACTCCGCGAACATGGGGACCGCCGATGCCGACCACGCACTGCTCTATGGTGCAGCGGGCACTGGCCTCGGCGAGATTGGCCGCCTTGGTGATGGCCTGAATCGCAGGCTGGAGTTCGGCAATGAGACCCTTTCGCATGCCGGCCGATTCCACGATGCCGTGGCCGCGGTAGCGCAAAGCGCCGTCGTTCAGGTCAGCGACCAGAACACGGATGCGGCTGCTGCCGACATCGAGCACGGTGATCAGGCTATCGGGTCGTTCACTCATCGGTGACCTGCCGGGGTTGAGGTTTTGGCATGCGCCTTCCGTGGGGCCGGCGTGCTGTGCGGCTTCACGGCCTTCCGCACGGGCTGCGCTTTCGTCTCGGGTACCTGCCGGGGAGCCGGCTGGGCATTCTTTTCCATCTCCAGGACTACCTGATGCTCATAACGCAGGTCCACCGCCGCCAGGTGGGGATACTGCTGACGCCACTCCGGCAGATGAGCCTTGTAATTCCTATATCGGCTGAGAAACTTATCTTCTCCAAAGTGGGCAAGAACATCCGAGCCGCGCTCCGGCATGAGGACCTTTACATCCTCAGGATCGGTCAGATCCACTTCGCTCAACTGCTCGGAGACCTTTTCCCCGCCCGAGTCGAGATCGGCGACAAATCGCTGGTAGAGCTTCATGCGGGCCGCACGGATAGAGAGCGGGTCGGTGGCCTCGATTCCGGTAACCACCGGGAAGGAGAAGTGTCTCGCGGCGAGGACCGAAGGCGGCATGGAGAGGAGCACTCCGTTGCGATCCACCAGGCCGATGCCATTGCCGTGGCGCACGAAGGCGATGGGGGTACGCTCGACGATGGAGATACGCAGTTGATTGGGCAGCAGGCGCATCACCGTGGCGTGCTCTACCCAGGGCAGGCGTTCGAGATCAGCCCGCCGTTCCGCCATGGGGATAAAAAAGACATTCCGCCCAATATCGCTGCCAAAGACGGAAAGCAGTTCCGCACGCGTCACTTCGCTGTTCCCCAGGATCTGAATGTTGGAGGCGCTATCGATGCGGAAGCGCGGGTCGTGCCGGAAAAAGTCGCGCACGGCGAGTCCAAGCATGACGAGCAGCACCAGACCGGCGATGACCGCGAAACCAACCGCAATCCGGGCGATCCGATTTTTGGGCAGCAGGCCCCGGCGCACAGGCACACGCCTGCGCGAGCGGAGAAACGATTCTCCGGGGTCCGTCTCCACCTCATCAATGGGCAGAGGAAGCTCAGGCCGCGGTCGGGACGAAGCTGCTGCCGGACGATAGAACGAGTCCAGCGGCTCGTCTTCCGCGAGCGCCGATGCACGGCTTGTATATCCTTCGATTTTTGCCACGCCCTGAGCAAGGTCGTGAGAGTCGCCAGTCCCGAATATAACGCGGGGTGTGGGGCTTCTTCACGTTGAATTTCAGTGGCGAACCTCGGAGGGTATCTCCGGTGACAGCAGGGAGTCATCAGGAATCAATGCCAGAAGCAGGGGGATGGCTGCGCGTCCTGGCTCCCTCCCGGACGAGATCGCGGCAGTTGCCCCGGGCACGCAGACCTTATTCTACCAGCGCTATGCGGGCTTTGTTTTACCAGCGCTATGCGGGCTTTGTTTTACCAGCGCTATGCAGGCTTTGTTTTACCAGCGCGCCGCGCAAACCTTATTTCTGTCCGAGAGCTTTCCCCGCCGGAGCCGGCTGGAGGGCGTCGAGAACCTTCGCGCCCAGTTGGGAGACACTCCCCGCGCCGAGGGTAAGAATCACGTCGCCCTCCGTTGCCTGGGAGACGACGCGGCTCACCGCCTCATCGAAGGATGGAGCGTACTGGACCGATGGGCGGCCGATGGCCTTGACCAGCGCCGGCGCATCCACTCCGGCAATCGGTTCTTCGCTGGCGGCGTAGATATCGAGTATCTGCACGCTGTCCGCATCGTCGAACGCCGAGGCAAACTGAGGCATCAGGTCGCGGGTCCGGGTAAAGCGGTGCGGCTGGAAGAGAACGTAGATTCGCTTGTAGCCGCATTCGCGCGCTGCGGCAAGCGTGGCGCGGATCTCGGTGGGATGATGCCCGTAGTCGTCGATCACGGTGACTCCGCGAACCGAGCCCTTCCACTGGAAGCGGCGATCGACTCCGCGATAGCCGGCCAGGGCGGAAACAATCTGCGGAGCGGGGATCTCAAGCTGCGTGGCAATGGCGATGGCAGCGGTAGCGTTCAGCACGTTATGCCGGCCCGGCACATGCAGTTCGAATGGCCCCAGCACCGTGCCACCCACCACAACCTCAAAGCGGGAGCGCACGGTGGAAACGGAATCCTCCCCCGATGCGGGCAGTTTGGTCGCAGCGTCCAGCGGCAGCATGCGAACAACAAAATCGGCCTCGGGTGTCGAGCCATAGGTGAACACGCGGCGCTCCACGCGCGGCAGAATCGAGGCCAGCAGCGGATTGTCCAGGCAAACCGTGCAGCTTCCATAGAAGGGCACGCGGTTCATAAAGGTGACGAACGCGTTCTCGACATCGGCCATGTCCCGGTAGCAGTCCATGTGCTCGCGGTCGATGTTGGTGACCACGGAAAGGATGGGAGAAAGCTTGAGGAAGGAGCGGTCGCTCTCATCGGCCTCCGCCACCAGGTACTGGGACTTGCCCAGACGGGCGTTGGAGCCGAGAGCGCCGACCCGTCCCCCGACAACGACGGTGGGATCCAGCCCGCCCCCGGCGAGGACGACTGCGACCATCGAGGTGGTTGTCGTCTTGCCATGCATTCCGGCAATCGCGATGCCGTACTTGAGCCGCATCAGCTCGGCCAGCATCTCGGCCCGCTGAATCACCGGAATCTTACGCGCGCGGGCCTCGACCACCTCGGGATTGTTCTCGTGGACTGCGGAGCTGGTGACGACCACCCCGGAGCCGACGACGTTGGCTGCGGCGTGGCCTTCAAAAACCGTTGCTCCAAGCGATACCAGGCGGTCGGTAATCGCGGTCCGGCGCAGGTCGGAGCCAGAAACAGGATAGCCAAGGGTAAGCAGGATCTCGGCGATACCGCTCATGCCGATTCCACCGATTCCGATAAAGTGCACGCGTTGCGATTTAGCGAACATAGGTCCAAGGAATGGAAATCTTCCCTACTGTATCAGCGCGGGCGATGTGGATCGAGAGTTGGAGCGGGCGCGGCACTCGCTAGACCACTCCCGCTGTGCCATATGGCGCAACACAAAACACGCAGAAAAGATGTGGTTCTTTTCGTTGGAGATGCACCCGGGAGCCCCGCGACAATTTCAGAAAAGCGTGTTTCCACAGATACAGAGTTTGCCGAAGACCCAGCAAAACAAAGGGTCGACAGTAGACCGGCCCCAGGGCTTTGCGGTTTGGGGGCAAGCAGTACAGGAGGTTTCCAATGCGTGCATTCCGTCCTTTGATTCTTGCTAGCGCAATCCTTGCCGGCGGGCTGATGATGGCCAGCAGTGCGACCGCCCAGGCTGGTGTTCGCGTTTACGTAGCGGCGGGGCCCGCAGGACCCGGCTACTATGCCGACGGCGGTTATCCTGCGCCTTATCCCGGCTGTCGCTGGGTTCCGGCCTATACCGACGCCTATGGAAACTACTATCCGGGTCAGTGGATAGCGATCCAGGGCCGGGGAGACCATGAGTGGCGCGAACACGAGCAGCGGGAACACGAATGGCGCGAGCACGAATGGCGCGAACATGAAGGCGATCGCGGCTACGGCTATCGCGAAGGGCGTCGCGAGTGGCGCCACGGCGATGAGGACGGAGACAGGTAAACCATAGAAATCTATGCTTTTGGGGTATTGCGGCGAGGTAACCCGAAAGCCCTCCAATTCGAATTGCGCGGATGCACCGAAATTCCCGCGGTGCGCCGCGCAACTCCTGAAACGAAACCGCAACTTTTGCACCGGAACATGGTTAACTAAGGAGTAGATATTCGATGCGGCTTTGCGCGACTCCTTCGCCATCCAGGCGTCGAGCTGACGAGGTCACAGAGGTTAGGGTATCGATGGTTGCAAGGCACGCGTCCCCATGAATCTGCACAAGGGCGCGAGGGGGTTCCGCGATGCGCCTTCTTCGATTGGCTGTATTGGTCGGCTTGTTTACTATCCCGATATTGCACGCACGGGCACAGGTCTCGGTTGGCGTTGGCGTAGGTGTGCCGGTTGCGCCTGCGGTTGTGTATGGCCCGCAGGATTACGACGATGACGACTATTACGGCTCGCCGGTCTATTACGGCCCGCCGGTCTGCGACTGGGGATATTACCCCTATGCTCCCTATGCCTGCGCGCCCTATGGATATTACGGCCCTAGCTGGTTCGTAGGCGGCCTCTTTATTGGCGCAGGCCCCTGGTATGGGTGGCATGGCGGCTATGGCGGCGGATACTATCGCCGCAGCTACTACCACGACGGATATGGCGGGGGCTATTACAACCGCGGATATTATGGCGGCGGTGGATATGGACGTGGATGGAACCACGCTCCGGCACGCGCGATACCGGACCATCGCGGCAGCTACAATCGCGGTGGATACGGCAATGGATATATGCAATCGCCGGGCTCAACCCGCATGCCGTATGTTGCCAACCGTGGTCCGATGAATGGGTACGGCGGACGTGGCAATTATGGCGGCGGCTATAGCGGATCGTATGGTGGCGGACGCGGGAACTTCGGTGGTGGTGGCCGTAGCTTCGGCGGCGGTGGCCATAGCTTCGGCGGCGGCGGCGGATTCAGCGGTGGCGGCCATAGCTTCGGGGGTGGCGGTGGTCACGGCGGAGGCTTTGGCGGAGGCGGCCACGGTGGTGGACACCGCTAAACCAATCAGGAAACTCCAGTCAAAGGCTCACTCCCCGGAGTGGGCCTTTTGATTGTGGGACAGGATTTGGCCCGTCTCTAAGATTTGAGCTGTCTTTACGATTTGGCCCGCTTCCCGGCGAGCGCATCAATCTTCTCGGCGATCCGCCTGGCGGCTTCCGGATGCGCCAGAGACCGCGCCCGTTCGCCCATTTTGAGCAGCCGGTCCGGGCTCCGCAGCAGATCGAGCAGTGCGGCGAGCAGGTGCTCGGGAGTGACGTCCTTTTCCAGCAGCAGAACAGCCGCTCCAGCGTCTGCCAGCACCTCGGCGTTTTTGCGCTGGTGGTCGTCGGCAGCAGCGGCAAATGGAACCAGCAGCGCAGGCCTGCCAGCCGCAGCCAGCTCGGCCACGGTACTGGCTCCGCTACGAGACAGGATCAGATCGGCCAAGGCGAACTGATCCGGCATGTCCTCCAGAAAGGGCTGGACCTGCCAGCGCTCGGGTGGCGCACCACTGGCGGCGTAATCCGCCTGGGTCTGCGCGGCATGGCGTGCCCCGGCCTGATGCATGATGGTGAGGGTCGGCAAGGCCGCCAGTAACTGGGGCGCTATTGCTGCCATATGCTGATTGAGCACGCGGCCACCCTGGCTTCCGCCAAAGACCAGCAGCCGCGGCGATGCGCCAGCGCCTTTACGCGGAATCGAGAAAAATTCCGCTCGAACCGGAATGCCGGTGACCTCCGCATTGCGAAACCAGGCCGCGGCGGGAGGAAAATTGACGGCGGCAGCGTTGACCCATTTGCCAATCAGCCGGTTGGCCAGGCCTGGAGCGGCATTCGGCTCAAAAGCCAGCGTCGGGACCCGGCTGAGAATCGCGGCCATCATCGCCGGGCCGGAAGCATAGCCTCCAACGCCGACGACGGCGTGAGGCCGAAACTCCCGCAGCAGAGCGAAGCAGCGTGCAAGACCCAGTGGGAGATCGAGCAGCGTACGCAGGCGCGTCCTGAGGCTGACATTTTTGAGCTGGCCGACCTGGATCAACTCCAGGCGATACCCTGCCTGTGGGACCAGCCGCGTCTCCAGACCGCGCGAGGTGCCCACAAAACGCACTTCGGCGTGAAAGCGATCCTTGAGTTCGCGGGCGATGGCGAGCGCGGGGATGATGTGGCCTCCGGTGCCGCCGCCCGCGATCAGAACGCGGAGTCCTTCATTCCCTTCCGCCATCGCGATCAGTCGATCTCCCGCGTAATGTTCAGCAGCACGCCCATGCTGGCCAGCATGATGAAGAGCGACGTACCCCCGGAAGAGATGAACGGCAGCGGAATGCCCTTGGTGGGCACCAGCGCGAGCACCACGCTGATGTTGAAGAAGGCCTGGATCAGCACGGTGCAGGTAATTCCGAAGGCGAGAAAGCGGGCGAAGGGGTCCTTGGAGAGGATGGCTGCGCGCAATCCCCGGCATCCCAGCGCGACGAACAGGGCTACGAGGATCAGCGCGCCGATCAGCCCCAGTTCCTCCGCAATATTGGCAAAGATGAAGTCGGTATGCGGCTCCGGCAGGTAGAAGAGCTTCTGACGGCCCTCCATGTACCCCAGGCCGTGCAGGCCGCCGGTGCCCACCGCAATGAGCGATTGAATGGTGTGGAAGCCGCTGCCCTGCGGGTCCGCCTCAGGGTTGAGAAATGCCAGCATACGGGCGCGCCGCCACGGCACACGGAAGAGAAGCCAGTAGAGCACCGGTGCAGCCGCGAGCACGGCATACCCGAGATACTTCATCTCCATTCCGGCAAGGTAGAGCATGAGCGCAGTAACCCCGGCGCATACCAGCGCCGTGCCGAGGTCCGGCTCCTTCACAATCAGCGCGATAAAGATGAGGCTGGGCATGGCTGCGGGGATCAGCGTATTCCGCCAGTCGTGGATCGACTGCATCCGGTTCTGCAGGAACCATGCGAGAAAGAGCACCAGCGCGGGTTTCGCAATCTCCGACGGCTGAAAGGTGAAGAAGCTGCCGAAGCGAATCCAGCGATGGGTGGCATGCGAGCCCGGCACCAGGAAGACGCCCAGCAGCAGCAGAGTGCAGATGGCAATGAGTGGAAAGACGACCTGAGTGCGGTTCAACACGCGGTAGTCCATCTGCATCAGTCCGGTCATGGCGACCAGACCGAGCAGGGCCCACAGCGCCTGTTTCGTCACAAAAGTATAGGGCGAACCGAAGCGCTCCTTTGCCATGACGGCGGAAGCGCTAAAGACCATCACCAGCCCGATCACGACCAGCAAAAGCGTAACGCCGAAGAGCCATTTGTCTACGCCTACGCGTTTTGCCATATACCGCGGCGCTCCAGCACTAGGTCTTTGAACACCTGCCCACGGTGCTCATAGTTATCGAACTGATCGTAGCTGGAGCAGGCAGGAGCCAGCAGCACCACATCCCCCGGCACGGCCTGGCTGCCTGCGCTCTGAAGGGCCTCCTTCAGCGTGTGCGCGGAGACAATCGGCACCGTGCCGCGGATCTGCGTTTCAATCTTCTCCGCCGCGGCGCCGATGGTGTACACCTTCTTGACGCGCTGCCGCAGCAACTGGTGGAGGAGAGTGTAGTCCGAGTTCTTATCCTTGCCGCCGAGGATCAGGTGAATGTTGCCGGGGAACGACTCGATGGCTTTGATGGTCGCGTCCACGTTGGTCGCCTTGGAATCGTTGTAGTAGTCGACCCCATCAATTTTGGCGACAAACTCCAGGCGATGCTCCACCGCCTTGAAGCTCGCAACCGCAAGTCGAATCGCTTCCGGGCTGGCTCCGGCAAGACGCGTAGCACACACGGCGGCGAGTACATTCTCCACGTTGTGCGCGCCCTTCAGGTGGATCTCGGATAGCGGCAGAATTGCCTCCGGCTGCAGCCCCGCTCCCCCCTGAAAGAAAATTTTGCCATCGCTGAGATAGGCTCCCTGCTCGACAGGCTGGCGGCGGCTGAACCAGAAAATGCGGGAGTGGGCGCGGGAGGCCGCCTGGGCAGTTCGCGGATCATCGGCGTTGAGCACCAGGCTATCCTGCGCATCCTGCTTCAGGAAAATTCTCTCCTTCGCCATCGCGTAATTTTCAAAAGTACCGTGGCGGTCGAGATGATCGGGGGTAATGTTCAGTATTACGGCAATCTCGGGGTGAAACTCCTGCGTCGATTCCAACTGAAAGCTGGAAACCTCAAGTACAGACCAGCCATCGGCGCGGCTCTGCTCTACCAGCGAGATGACGGGAACTCCAATGTTCCCTCCCACCTCGACCGGGAGCCCGGCGGCCTTGAGGATCTCTCCGCAGAGGGTCGTCGTCGTGGTCTTGCCATTGGAGCCGGTGATGGCCAGCGTCTTCCCTTTGAGATAGAGCGAGGCGAGCTCCAGTTCCCCGAGAACCGGATGGCCAAGCGCCTTTGCCTGGGCCACCTCCGGCGTATTCAGGGGCACACCGGGGCTGACGACGATCATATCCTGCCGCCGGAAGGTGAGCAGCCCGTGGCCGCCCGCTTCGACGGCAATGCCTTCTTCGAGCAGTGCGGGAATCTCCTTGGCGAGAGCCTCCGCGCTACGCATATCGGAGACGGTGACCTGCGCTCCATGGTGACGGAGAAACAATGCCGCCGCGAGACCCGACTTCCCTAATCCGACGACCAGAACTTTCTTACCCTTGAGTTCCATAGCAACCTGCGTTTTCCGCCATGGCCCGATAACCGGGCCAATTCATTTTCCCACGTAGACAATATCGCGCTTGGGGCACTTTCTCTTTTACTCTTTTGATCCGATTCTGTGCAGATCTTCGTGGCCGGACTTCGATCCGGCCCCCCGTTGCACCAGAAACGCCTTACCGGAGCTTCAGCGTGGTAAGTGCAAAGAGCGCAAAGATCAACGCCCCTATCCAGAAACGCACAATCACTTTCGACTCCGACCAGCCCATCAGTTCGAAATGATGGTGAAGCGGAGCCATCTTGAAGATTCGCTTTCCCCGAAGCTTGTAACTGCCCACCTGCAGAATGACCGACAGGCCCTCCAATACGAAGATGCCGCCAATGAAGGGCAGGAGCAGCTCCTGCTTAATAATGACCGCCACCGTACCAATCGCGCCACCCAGCGCCAGCGATCCTACATCGCCCATGAAGATCTCCGCGGGATGAGCGTTATACCAGAGAAATCCAATGCTTGCGCCAACCATCGCACCGCAGAAGACGGTAAGCTCGCCGACCATCGGCATGCGCTGCAGCTCCAGATAATCGGAAAAGACCACATGGCCGCTCACGTAGGTAAGCACGGTGAGCGCGCCAGCCGCGACGATGGTGCATCCGATGGCCAGCCCATCCAGACCATCGGTAAGGTTGACCGCGTTACTGGAACCGACGATGACGAACGTTACAAAAACGATGAAGGGCAGAAACGCCAGCAGGCCCAGGTGGGGAATGCCGCCGAGCGCATGGATCGCCAGATCGGGACGAAAGCGCTTCACAAACGGCACCATCAGGTGGGTGGAGTAGCTGCCGCGTTGCTGCATCAGCACCAGCACAACGGCAATAGCTACGCTCACCAGAATCTGATATCCCAGCTTGGCGCGGGCAGTCAGCCCCAGGTTTCTGCGATGAATCACCTTGATGTAGTCATCGGCAAATCCGATTGCGCCGAAAGCCAGCGTCGCCAGCATCACCAGCCAGACCAGAGGGTTGCTGAGATCGGACCAGAGCAGCGTGGGCAGCAGGATGGCGATACCGATGAGAATCCCCCCCATGGTAGGGGTTCCCGCCTTCTTCTGGTGCTCTTTCGGGCCATCCTCGCGGATGTACTGGCCGATCTGGAACTCGCGCAGCTTCTCAATAACGTAGGGCCCGATGAGCAGCGCGATCAACAACGCCGTGAGGCTGGCGAACGCGGTACGAAACGTCAGATACCGGAAGATTCGGAAGGGTCTGAAGTAGGGAAACAGCTTTTGATAAAGCAGCCAGTAGAGCAAACTTCCTCCGGCAAAACATGCAGGTTCTCGACCATGCCTCCCCGTGGGGGAAGCAACGACATTGGACAGTAGATTCGCCTATCTGCCTATCTGCCTATCTTAGCAAGCAGCCACAGGCAGAGGGCGGCTCGCGGACTTCATTTCTTCTCCGATTGCAGAGCGGTAAGCGCCTGCTCCAGCCGGACGCCTCGCGAAGCCTTGAGCAGCACGGCATCTCCCGGCTGCAATTCCGCGCGCAGCCATGCACCGGCCTCGGCGGGGGATTCGACGAAGAGCGCCTCGGCGCCGGCCCGACGGGCGCCTTCCACCAGAAAGCGGGCATTCCCACGCACACCGAGGACCATCGTGATGCCTGCGGCTGCGGCCTCCGCACCACATTCCCGGTGCATCTCCGGCCCTCCGGGTCCAAGCTCGAGCATCTCTCCAGCGACGAGAATCCTGCGCTGGGCAGGCATCGCGGCAAGGGCATGGATCATCGACTTCAACGCTTCGGGATTGGAGTTATAGGAATCGTTGATGATGCGGGCACCGGCAATCTCCAGGGTCTCCCCGCGTTTGTCTCCCGGCTGCAACTCCGACACGGCGCTGGCGCACTCCGCAAGCGGGATTCCCGACTCCAGACCGACGGCTATCGCAGCCAGAACATTGGTCACATTGTGCCTGCCAATCAAGTGCAGCCGCACCGGGGCGCTGTGGGATTCGGTCTGCACCTCAAACTCCAGCGAAACGCCACCCGGCTCCTGAATCGAGATTGCCCGCGGACTCGCAGAAGGCCCCGTGCCGAAGTAGACGGCCTTTCCGTGGAAGTCGCGGCCAAATTGCGAGACGTAGCGATCATCGCAGTTGAGGAACGCGACGCCGTGCGGCGGAAGAGCCTGAATCAGCTCAAACTTGGCGCGGGCGATACCGGCAATGCCATCTCGAAAATTCTCCGCATGCGCGCTGCCGACGTTGGTCACCACGCCCCAATCCGGAGCAGCGATGTGGGCCAGCTCTGCAATCTCTCCCGCATGGGACATGCCCATTTCGATGACTGCGACCTGGTGCTCCGGCTGCAAGCGAAGCAGTTGCAGGGGCAGGCCGAAGCCGTTGTTGAGATTGCCCTGCGACTTCAACACGCGGAAGCGGCGGCCAAGCACCTGTGCGATGGCGTCCTTGGTTGTCGTCTTGCCCGCGCTTCCGGTGACGCCAATAACGCGCCCGGCCCAATGCCTGCGCACCGCCGCCGCCAGCATCTGCAGAGCAGCCAGTGGAGAGGGAACCAGCAGGAGCGTGTAGTCGGGATCAAGATCGCGAAACTCCTCAGCGCGGGCGGCCGAGATCACCGCCGCCCGTGCACCGCGATCCAACGCGTCACGCACGAAGTCGTGTCCGTCGAAGCGATCTCCTCGTATCGCGAAGAAGAGGTCTCCGGACTCCAAGGTACGCGAGTCGATCGAATAGCCGGTGGCCCAGGAGCCAGCCGCACTCTGTGGGAGGAGAGTGCCGTCTACCCACGCAGCGATCTGCACCAAGCTGAGGTTCATCTTTGCACTGCCTCCGCGCTATATCCCAGATCCGCGAGAGCCTGTGACGCGACGGCTGCATCCTCGAACGGCACCGCGCCACCGGCCAGTATCTGCACCTTCTCATGCCCCTTGCCGGCGAGCAGCACAATGTCTCCCGCCCTGGCCGCGTTGACGGCCAGATGAATGGCTCGCGTGCGATCAGGTTCCGCCTGATACTCTACGCCAGTCTGCTGCAATCCCGGCAGAACATCTGCCAGGATCGCCTCCGGCTCTTCGCTGCGGGGATTGTCGGAGGTGAGCACAACGAAGTCGCTGCCCTCACCCGCCGCACGGCCCATCAGAGGCCGCTTGGTGCGATCGCGATCTCCTCCACAGCCGAAGAGCGTAATCACGCGGCCACCCGTCGTTGCCACAAATTCGCGGGCCAGGGCCGTCAGATTTCGCAGCGCATCGTCGGTATGCGCATAATCCACCACAACCGTGAAGGGCTGGCCGCGATCGACGGTCTGGAAGCGCCCCGGAACGCAGGCCAGCGCGGCGGCGCCTTCGGTGACCTGCTGCGGCTTCAATCCGCGAGCCAGCGCGGCGGCAGCGGCAGCCAGCAGATTCTGCACATTGACCCTGCCGGTAAGGCGCGTGCGAATCGGGATGCTTCCGCCGGGCGTCTGCATGGAAAACGACATGCCATTCGGCGCCATCTGCAAATCATCGGCACGAAAATCCCCCTGTTGCAGGCCGTAGGCAAAGACCTCGGAGCCAGCAGCACGCGCGATCTCCGCCAGCCGCACGCCGTATGGATCCTCAATATTGAGCACAGCAACCCGCGGCACCGCGGCCTGCGATCCGTCAAACAGCTTCGCCTTCGCGGAGAAGTACTTTTCCATGGTCCGGTGATAGTCGAGGTGGTCGCGCGTCAGATTGGTAAAGATCGCCACGTCGAAGCCTATGCCAAAGACCCGTCCCTGCTGCAAGGCATGCGAGGACACCTCCATGACCGCCTCGGTGGCTCCTGCCGCCACGCCCGCGGCAAACAGCTCCAGCAGATCGCGAGATTCGGGAGTGGTGTGGGGCGACGGTCGAACCTCCCCGGCAACGTGGTACTCGATGGTGCCGACCAGGACGGTCGTGCGCCCTACGGCGTTCAGCATCGCGTCCAGCAGAAAGGCCGTAGTGGTCTTGCCATTGGTGCCGGTAACTCCGCTCAGGGCCAGCTTCTTCTCCGGATGGCGGAAGAAATTGGCAGACAGGGCTTCGAGAGCAGGACGTCCGCGCTCGACCTCCGCTACGGCTAGATCAGATGCATAAATCTCCAGATGATCGAAGGCCTCACCGGAGTCGGTGACGACCGCGACGGCACCCGCGGCGATGGCCTTCTTCAAGTACTGGTTCCCGTCCGTCGTGCCGCCCTTCATCGCGACAAACAAGGAGCCCGGACGCACTCGCCGCGAGTCATACTCCACCCCGGAGATCTCCGTATCCCCTCCGCGACGCAGCACAAATTCCACACCGGATAACAATTCATCGAATTTCATAGGAAAGGTGATTCTAAATGGAATTCAGCAAAAGAGCGGTTCTTGGCTCAGGGTCTGTTAACCCTTACCGGCCGCAGCGGATGACGACGAGGGTGCCGACGGGCACCATGGTTCCCGGCGCAGGGGCCTGCTCTCGGGCGATTCCGTTGCCGATAATCTGTACCCCGAGTCCGGCGGCTCCGGCCTGCTCCACCACTTTACGCATGGCCAGGCCGACGAAGGTTGGCACGGAGACCTTTTTCCCCGAATCAACCACCACCGCGCCCTTGCCCGGGGGAGGGGCTGTGGTGGCTGCCTTGAAGAGTTGCTCCGCCTTGGCAAGCGTTGTGGCAGGAGCGGCAGGCGGCGGCACGATCTTCTCCGGCGGTGCGTTTTTGGCAGTGGAGGCGGCCTTGGCGGAGGAAGATGCTGCCGCCTGAGACCGCACTGAGGAGGGCGCTGAGGCATCCGCGACGGCCTGCTGCTTCGGCTCCGCAGGAGTGCGGAGAGGATCATCCGCTGGAAGATCGTTCACCTCGGCGAAGAGCGCCGTCAGGTCTCCGGTGTGGTCTGGAGGCGCATCGGCGAGATCCTTCTCCGGAAGCGTTGGCGGCTGGGACCGCAACTCCGTATCGTGGGGAACACCAAGATACTCCAGCACCTGTTGCGCGACGTCGCGGAAGACCGGCGCCGAGACCGCAGCGCCATAATAGCTGCCACCCGCGCTGGGCGAGTCGATAATGACGGTTACGCTGATGACCGGGTTGTTCACCGGCGCAAATCCTGCGAAGGAGGCTACATATTTGGTGTGCGAATAGGTGTGGGTGACAACATCGATCTTCTGCGCCGTTCCCGTTTTGCCGGCAGAGGAGTAGCCGTTGAGGCTGGCAGCCTTACCCGTGCCGTAGAGCACGATGCCTTCCATCATCTTGCGCATCTGCGCAGCGGTCATGGTGGAGATGACGCGATGCGCGCCCTCTGGTAAAGGCTCGGGCACCGTGTCCCCGGGATGGAAGGCCATCGGCTTAAGATTCGGGCTTCCCTTCATCGAAGGGGTGCTGGCGAGCACGATATGAGGAGGCAGATACGTGCCTCCATTGGCGATCGTCGAGACCATGGTCACCAGTTGGATCGGCGTAACTCCAACCTCCTGCCCCATGGCCAGCGAGCCAATACTGGTTGCTCCCCAGCGGCGGGTTGGCCGGACGAGGCCGCGTGTCTCGGCTGGCAGCTCAATGCCGCTGCGTGCGCCAAACCCAAAGCTGCGGATATATTGATAAAACTTCTCATTGCCCATCTTCATGGCGAGCTTGACGGCGGCAACGTCGCTCGATTCCCACAGCGCCTTTTCCACCGTGACGCGGCCCAACCCGGCGTGCGAATCGTGGATCGTGCGTCCGAAGATGGTGATCTTTCCATTCTGGCAGTCGACGATGTCTCCGGGACGCGCAACCTTCTCTTCCAGCGCGGCGGAGTAGGTAACCAGCTTGAAGGTGGAGCCGGGCTCATACACATCGCTGACCGCGTGGTTTCGCAGCAGATCCTTGTTGGCGTGGCGGAAATCGTTCGGGTCGTAGGCGGGCCGGATGGCAAGCGCGAGAATCTGTCCGGTGTGCGGATCCTGCACCACGACGGTGCCGTTCAGCGGCTTGGTGCGTTCCATCGCGGCATCGAGGGCGCGCTCGGCCATGAACTGGATGTTCTCGTCGATGGTGAGAACCAGATTCTGTCCCGGGAGTGGCTCATGCTCTTCGCTCCCAAGCACATGGCGCTTGGCGTCGAGCGCCGTCAGCATCCTGCCTTGGGTGCCATGAAGTTCCTCGTCGAACTGGCGCTCCAGGCCGCCAAGACCATTGTCGTCGGTGCCGACATAGCCCAGAACCTGGGCGCTGATCTGATTGTTCGGGTAGAACCGCTTGAACTCCTTCTGGTAGTAGATGCCCTTCAGATTGAGAGCCTTCACCTGATCCACCGTGGGAGCATCGAGTTTCCTTGCTACCCAGGCAAAGTTCCTGGAGGCATTCAGGCGAGCAGCAATCTGCGCCGCCGAGGTAAAGCCATCCGCCGGGTCCACGTGCACGATGCGCGCCAGTGCGGCCGCAGCATTGTCCTTATCTGTGATCTCAGAGGGGACGGCATAGACCGAATCGACCAGCACGGTCATCGCCAGCTCGTTCAGGTTCCGATCGTAGAGGACGCCGCGGCGCGGAGCGACCTCAAAGGTGCGCTGCTGCTGGCGGGCAGCACGCTCTACATAGTCATGATGGCGAATCACCTGCAGCCAGACCAGCTTGCCGCAGATGAGCAAAACCCAGACGAGCAGAAGCGCCGCAACCCCAAGAAAGCGGATACGGCGTACCGAGGTTATAACCTCTGGTTTGAGCCTGTTTTGCGAAGGAAAACCACCGGCATTCACTGCAACAGCGCCTCTCCTGTCAGCGCAAGGCTGGCATTGCGGGCGAGGCCTCAGCCAGAACCGGCGTATTAGCCTCAGGAGCGGACTCGGGGCGAACCACCTGGCCAGGTTTCGGAGCATCCAGACCAAGCTGGCGCGCCATGCGGTCAATACGGCCAGGGTCGCAGAGCTGGGCTTCCGTAAGGCGAAGCTGCCGGTTCTGCTCCCTCAGCAACTCCCTTTGCTGCTTCTCCGCTTCCACACGATAACCAGACTCGATGGAGCTGAAGTGCTGCCATCCATAGACCATCACCAGCAGGAACACGAGCGTCATGGCGGCGGAGAACAGGCGCATTTCGCGGGTACGCACCGGGTCGGCGGCCTTCACCAGCCGTGAGTTGTCGAGGTGCTTGACAAAGAAAACCTCAGGCGTGGGTCCGCGGCGCGCGCGCTGCTGCGCGGCAAACAGGGACAGATTCCGTTCCGCCAGTGCTTCGGCGTTTGGCCGGACTGCCTGCATCATTCCCGCTAATACCTGTGTAGCCATTGTCTTCTCTCCGCTTCTGAGCTCTACAAAACTGCTTCCCTCTAGAGCGATCGGGCCCGGATCGCTAACTGGTGGAGGGAGGTGCTACCAAATGTCGTCTTACTTTCGCCTTGAACTGCGGTGGGACGACCTCGGACCCGACTCTTCCCGCGACGAAGTATCTGCCGCGAATTTCCTGTGCTGCTCGATTCTTTCTGCAGCGCGTAACTTCGCGCTGCGTGACCTTGGATTGCGATCCTTTTCCTCTTCCGAAGCCGTTACCGGCTTGCGGGTGAGCACCTCATAAATTCCCTGTCCGGCTCCTTCACGGAGCGCGTCCTTCGCCAGCCGGTCTTCGAGAGAGTGGAAGCTGATAACCACCAGCCTTCCGCCCGGCTTAAGCAGCCTCGGCGCCTGCTCCAGCAGGGCCTTGATCTCGTCCAGCTCGCGGTTCACGTAAATTCGGAGTGCCTGAAAGGTCCTGGTTGCGGGATGAATGAAATGCCGCCCGGATTTCATCGCCGGGGCGCAAGCCGCTACAACTCTGGCCAATTCCGCCGTTGTTGTAATCGGCCGCGCCCTGACAATGGCTCTGGCGATTCTCCGCGACCTCCTTTCCTCTCCGAATTCGTAAATCAGGTTGGCGAGATCTTTTTCGTCCGCCTGATTTACCACTTGTGCGGCGGTGACCCCGATACGCGGATTCATGCGCATATCCAACGGTCCTTCCGCCTGAAAACTAAATCCTCTGTGCGCCTCGCCAAGCTGCATCGAACTGACGCCGAAATCGGCAAGGATTCCATCGACGCTGGCAGCCTGCAACTTCTCGCCGGCTGTCGAAAACTCCTCGTCGACCAACTCCACCGTGGGCATCTCTGCCCCTAGCTCGCCGGCCAGCCTGGCCAGGTTCTCCCGGGCGATTGCCATCGCCTCCGGATCCCGGTCAAAGGCCACCAGCTTGCCGCGTGGCCCTAAGAGCCGCGCAATCGCGCTGGAGTGCCCGGCCATGCCCAGCGTCGCGTCTACATACGTTCCGCCTGGCCGCACATTGAGATACTGGATCGCATCCTGTAAAAGAACCGGCACATGCCGCTCGTCCTGACCGACCATGTGCTCCCCCTTGGGGGCGATTTGAGCTGGCTTATAGGCCAAAGCTCGCCAATGCCTGTTCGTCTTCCGCCGTCAGCGGATTCGAATCCATGTGCTGACGGAAGGCGTCGTGGTTGGTCACTTCGAGATAGGTCTGCATCCCGAAGACGACTACGTCGCCCGTAACCTTGGCTGACTCCCGTAAGATCTGTGGAATCAGCAATCTCCCCTGCGCATCGATCTCCGCCATCTGCCCGTAGTAGTTCACCCGGTCCAGCAGCTTCTTCTTCGCAGGGTTGAAGTTGGGAATCTGCGCCAACTTCTCTTCAATCTTTTCCCACTCCTGCAAGGGATAAATCTCGGCCACCCGGCCATCCTTGCTGGTGATGTAAAACTGGGCCCCATATTGCTCATCCACCAGGCGCTTGAAGTCTGCCGGCAGCTTGAGGCGGCCCTTTTCGTCCACTCGGGTTGGGTGATTCCCACGAAACATTCCAAAACCCGCTTTACCAAGACTGCAAAAATCCCGGACATCCAGCTCCGGGGAAACACTCGATTGGCCTGACGGCCGCAGATCTGGGGACCACTGTCATTACCGGAACAGGAACAGCATTCCAAAGAACATCCCGACGCCGTAAATCGTGACGATTGCTCCACCGCGTAGAATTTGATCGCGCATGTTCGTTCCCCTTTCCACCGAGTTGAGGTGTATATCGGCCGGAAGTGCTCTTTGCTTGACCACTTTCGACCACTTTCGTCCACATCGTAGCGCAGTCGGAGGACGTGTCAAAGCGGAAATATCACGAAATCCTGGGGTTTCGTGGATGTCTTGTGGAAAACCCCACGGAAGGGGCCATTTTGGGAGGGTGGTACTAGGAATAGTGTTAACTGGTGTGGTTCTGACCTCGCCTACCTACTTGTCAGATGAGGCCTGCGGCGGTACGGAATTTTCCGATTCTTCCTGGATTCTGAGTTCCACCTCCTCCAGGTTCTCCCTGGCGCGAGCCCGGAGGCGGACATCGTAGAGCAGGTAAACCACCACGACCGCGTTCACCAGGAAGAGCGCAAGCTTGACCCAGGTAAGATGGCGAACGACCTCAAACAGCTCCCAGGGCAGGAAGGAGGCCGTGATGAAGATGGTGAGGAATTCCGCCCATGGCTTCTCCAGCAGAAGACCCACGCCCTCGATGACGTCCAGGACGGCGTAGCTGAAGATCGCAGTGGTGATCAGCCGTAGCCGGTGATCGTTGAGGAGGGCTACCTTGTCCAGCACCATGTTGACGAAGCGGCTCTCCGGATCGAAGTTGAGATCGGTGAGCAGTTTCGAAAACAGGTCCACCAGGTCCTTGTGCAGCAGATGCACGGCACCGATGCCCATCAGGACAAAAAGGACTGCCTTCAGCGCCTTGAATGCTCCGATTACGAGTAACCAGCGATTGTGATGGCCGGTATGCGATCTGCTCTGGTTCTGACCTGCTGCTGGGCTCTGCATCTTCTCCAGGACAACCTTCGCGAAAACTTTTTTGGGAAAAAGCGCGCTTGATATACGGTAGCTCACGAAGCGGGGTTCCGCATAGCCGCGGGCCAGCCTGACGAGATGAGGTGTCGATGGGATTCCTGATTTTTCTAGTGTTTGCGTTCGCCGCGGGTTGCGGCCTTAGCGTGCAGGCAGGAGTGAACGGGAGGCTTGGCGCGGAGAGTGGGCAGCCGGTCTGGGCCACCATGGCTTCCTTTCTCGTCGGCTTTCTCTTTCTTATTCCATTCACCCTTCTACCCCGGAACGCATGGCCGGCGCTCGAGCAGATCGGCGAGATCCGCTGGTGGGCCTGGACTGGAGGACTGATCGGGGCAGCCTATGTGCTCGCCACGGTCGTGATGGCGCCGCGACTGGGCGCAACCGTGTTCTTTGCGCTTGTCATCGCGGGACAGATCACAATGTCGCTGCTGCTGGATCAGTATGGGTGGCTCGGCTTTCCGCGCCACGCGCTGAACCCGATGCGCCTCCTCGGCACGGTCCTGATGGTCCTTGGGGTCTTTCTGATCCGACGATTCTAGAGGCCGCCGAAGCGGTCCGCTAACCTGCGTGGCTGACCGCAACTGCCTGACGATTGGCCAGAATAGGAGCCAGACGTTCGAGCGCGGCCGCTACGCTCAGCCCATACTTCGCGCGCAACTGGTCCGGCTTGCCGTGCTCGATAAATTGATCGGGCCAGCCGATCCGCACCACCGGCACGTCGATCTGCATTTCGTTCAACGCTTCAATGACGGCGCTGCCGAAGCCGCCCATCAGCACATGATCTTCTAACGTAACAATCGCGGTTACTTTCTTTGCATAGGCCGCGAGCAGGTCGCGATCCAGCGGCTTGACGAAGCGCGGGTTGATGACTGCCGCGGAGAATCCTTTAAGTTCGAGGGCCTGCGCAAGTTCCTTTGCCAGGGAGACCATGCTTCCCAGGCCAAAGACCGCGACATCGCGGCCGTCGGCGAGAACCTCTCCCTTGCCGATGGGCAGAGCGACAGGATGCTCTTTGACAATCGCTCCCGGGCCAATGCCGCGCGGGTAACGGATCGCGCAGGGACCGGGCTGCAGCATCGCCGTGTACATCATGTCCGCCAGTTCGTCTTCATCCTTGGGGTCCATGTGGATGATGTTTGGAATTCCCCTGAGGTAGGAGATATCGAAGAGGCCGTGATGGGTAGCACCATCGTCTCCCGAAAGACCGCCACGATCCATGCAGAAGACGACCGGCAGATTCTGCAGGCAGACGTCGTGCACGATGGGATCGAAGGCGCGCTGGAGAAATGTGGAATAGATGGCGCAGAAGGGCTTGAACCCCTGGGTCGCCATGCCCGCGGCAAAGACGACAGCGTGCTCCTCTGCGATGCCTACGTCGAAGTAGCGCCGCGGATGGTGCGGGCGAAAGAGGTCGAGCCCGGTGCCGTTCGGCATGGCACCGGTAATGGCCACAATTTTGTCGTTCTCGTTCGCCAGCTTGACCAGCGTATTGGCAAACACCTCGGAGTAGGTGGGCTGGCTGGAGGACTTGGTCTCCCCGGTCTCCGGATCATAGGGTCCCAGTCCGTGGAACTTCTTCTGCTTGTCGAGAGCTGGCTGGAAGCCGCGTCCTTTTTGCGTAATGGTGTGCAGCAGTACAGGGCGGTCCTGGGTCTTGAGAAACTTCAGGGTCTCAATCATGAGGCCGATGTTGTGTCCGTCGAGCGGGCCATAGTAGGTCAGGCCAAACTCCTCAAAGAACATGGACGGCCAAAGCATGCCCTTGGCAGCCTCCTCCGCCTTGCGAACGACGTTGACGGCCGTCTTGCCGCCGAGCCGCTCCAGCAGCCGGCCTGCGGTGTCGTGCAGCGAGGTATAGCGCTCATTGGTGACAATCTTGTGCAGGTAGCTGGCAATGGCGCCGACGTTGCGATCGATGGACCACTCGTTGTCGTTGAGAATGACGATCAGGCGGCGTGTCGATTCGCCAATATTGTTCAGTGCTTCATAGGAGATGCCGTTGGTGAAGGCAGCATCTCCGGCGAGCGCGATGACGTGCTCCCGGGTGCCTGCCAGGTCGCGGGCCACAGCCATGCCCAGAGCAGCGGAGAGCGCAGTGCCTGCGTGACCGGCGCCGAAGGAGTCGTGGGGACTCTCGGAGCGCATCATGAAGCCGTTGAGCCCGCCGGGCTGGCGGATGGTCTCAAACTGCTCGCGGCGCCCGGTGAGCAGCTTGTGAATGTAAGCCTGGTGGCTGACGTCGAAGACAAACTTATCCCTCGGCGTGTCAAAGACGTAGTGCATCGCGAGCGTGAGCTCTACAACGCCAAGGTTCGGTCCCAGGTGGCCACCGGTCTTGGACAGGACAAGGATAAGGCGATCCCGTATCTCCTGTGCCAGTGTCTCCAGTTGTGAGATCGAAAGGCTCTTGATATCGGCAGGCGAATTGATCTGATCGAGTAAGTTCGGCATTCGTTGGACCGTTCGCTCCGGCACGGGGGAAACTCGCTCCCGAGCCGTACGCGGCACGCATGAAAAAAGACTCCTAACGGAGGGAGCCTTAACAGTGAGTATATCAAGCCGCGCGGACTGAAAAGGGTTTTGACCGGATACATGCTTCCGGATACCCCCTCATATCCCCTTGGATCTCATCTGGCCGGACCAGTTATGGAGAGATCCGGCCGGCCCTCTCTGGAGCGAAAACGTGTGCCGTCAACCTTCCAGCGCGGAAATTGCTCCAGAAGAAGGGTCTTCGCTGCCAAACTCTCCCTCCCACCGCGCCACCACCACACTCGCAAGGCAATTGCCGACGACGTTGATGGTGGTGCGGCCCATGTCCATGACGGCATCGATGCCGAGGATGAGAAAGATCGGCTCCACCGGCAGGCGAAAGGTGGAGGCGGTGGCCAGCAGCACAACCAGGGTAGCCCGAGGAACTCCGGCTACGCCCTTGCTCGTCAGCATGAGCGTGGCGACCATCATGAGCTGCTGCTTCCATCCCATGGAGAGGCCCGCCGCCTGCGCGACGAAGATGGAGGCCAGCGCCAGATAGAGCGTTGAGCCGTCGAGGTTGAAGCTGTAACCGGCAGGAATGACGAAGCTGACGATGCGCCGCGGCACGCCGAGAGCTTCCATTGCCTCCATGGCGCGCGGCATGGCCGCCTCAGAGGTGCTGGTGGCAAAGGCGATCGTTGCCGGTTCCGACACGGCGCGAAGAAAACGCCGCACCGGCACACGGGCAAGCAACGCCACCGGAAGCAGGACAAGAACTGCAAAGGCGGCAAGAGCGAGATAAAGCGTAAGCAGCAGCTTGCCAAGGTTGACCATGACTCCCAGGCCGGAGTGACCTACGGTATAAGCCAGCGCCGCTCCTACGCCGATTGGCGCAAAGTACATCACGATGTTGGTGAACTGGAACATCGTCTCTGTGAGCGATTCTGCAACGCGCAGCAGCGGAGCACGTTTCGCTTCCGGCAGCCGGCCCAGGGCTATGCCAAAGATCACCGCGAACACGGCCACCTGCAGGATCTGATTCTCGGCAACGGACTTGGCGATGTTCTCCGGAACGATGTGCAGCAGGAATTGCTCCCAGCTCAGCGGCGGCACGGGCGGAGGCAGCGCGATACCGCTGGCGGCCATCTGCTGCGGGACGGCCAGGCCTACGCCAGCCTTGCTGATGTTGATGGCGGCTAACCCGATGAAGAGCGCCAGCGTCGTCAGCACTTCAAAATAGACCAGCGACTTTAGCCCCAGACGGCCAATGCCCTTCGCACTCCCCTGCGCCGCCACGCCGGTAATCAGCGAGCCGAGGATGAGGGGAGCAACGATGGTCTTGATCATGCGTAGAAAGAGATCGCCCAGCACGCGCAGATGAACGGCGGTGGCGGGCGCATCCAGCCCGAGTTCGATGCCGGCAAGCATCGCCCAGAAGATCCAGACGGTGAGCGAGCGGCGGCGAACCGCGGCCCATGCCGCAATCAGCAGCGCCGCAATTCGCAGGGCGAAGGGCAGAAGGTGCAGCCGCGGCTCAGGATGCCAGTAGACGGACAAAAGGACGCCAGCCAGGAAGAGCACTGCGCCCGCCGGCAGGAAGCCCGGAGTTCTCCGCTCTCTCTGTGCCATGGCTACGGTTGGACTGTCGTGCTGCTCTGGCTGCAAAGCTGCTTCCCTTCCCCGGCTTTCCTTCCCCGACGGAGAAATTGCATGGAGAAATTGCGTCGCCTCCAGCGTATCCGATAGGCGGCTCGACGATGGCGGAAATCCTCGCACGCTCAGAGGCCGCAGACTCGACAATACGTGCTGCACGCGTTCCCATGTGGGCGATACCATACCTGCAAGCGATACCGGGCAGGTTTTCATGCACGGATCGGTACCCATCACCATGAAGCCATTTCTTGCACAGACGATTTTGTTCGCCAGCCTCGCGCTCGCAGTTGCTCCCGGATTGCAGGGGCAGATGCTCGATCCCCTTGCCACGCCCCCCTCATCGAGCCAATTCACGGACCCATCCGAGAATCCGGGACGCGCCTTCCTCTTCGATCTGGAGGCACGTTTTGCGCGGGCTACGGCCACGGGAGGAGGCGCCGCGTTCTCCTCGTACTTCGCAGACGATGCGGTAACTCTCTCGAACGGCAAGGCAGCCGTCACTGGTCGGGCTGCGATTGCCGCGGCGGCAACGTGGTCGCCGAGGGAATATCAGTTGACCTGGACTCCGCAGGGCGGGCAGATGTCGCCTTCAGGCGACATGGGTTTTACCTGGGGACATTACGAAGGCCACGCCAAAGACCGAAACGGGAACTCCATTGTGTCCGCCGGGCGATATATGACGATCTGGCGCAAGCAGTCCGATGGGAGCTGGAAGGTTGTGCTCGACTCCAGCAACGACGAGCCTCCCGCAGCAGGCGATTGCTGCAAAATACCATGACATTTTCGACAGAGGAATCAAGTTAGTTCCCTGTTCGATGCAGGGTCATACCCGCTGGTAACACAGCTTTAAGCACCGAGGTGGGATGTACCTAACTGGTGAATGGCTCTAAGGTTGCAGCGTGCATGAGGGTCCTCTTTGCAACAATGCAAATTGAGGATTGAAGCCGCCAGAAATGTCACCGGATCCATTGGTCATGCAGCGAGAAGAAGCCGAGAGGCTGAGGGCTCTGCTGCAATACGAAACACTCGACAGCCTTCCCGATCCAGCGCTCGACGACATCGCGCGACTGGCGGCAGAGATCTGTCGTGGACCCTATGCCTATGTGGGTTTTATCGATGCCAGCCGGGTATGGTTTAAGGCTCGCTATGGATTCGAAGCACGCGAAACCTCACGCGTCTCTTCTGCATGCCAGTATGCGATGCAGAGCACCAAGCCACTGCTGATCGCCGACGCATGCGAGGATCTGCGCTTCCCCCCGGAAGGCATACCTCTCGCTTCCGGGATTCACTGCCGTTCCTATGTAGGAGCCCCGATGGTCTCGCCCTCGGGCCACGTCATCGGCACGCTCGCCGTTCTCTCTCCGGAGCCGAATGCCTTTACCGGGCAGCAGGCGAGTATGCTGCAGATTCTTGCGGCGCAGGTGGTGACACGCATCGAGCTCTACGCGCGGATTCGGATGCAGGAGCGCGGCGTGCGCGCGCGGCAGCGCATCGAACGGGCGCTGACGGTGGAGCGCAACTTCGTCTCCGCGGTACTGGACACGATCAGCGCGCTGGTGCTGGTGCTCGATACCGCCGGGCGCATCGTGCGCTTTAACCGTGCCTGCGAAAAGATGTCGGGCTACAGCTTCGGCGAGCTGGTCGGGCGCTCCTTTCCCGAGGAACTCTTCCTCTCCCAGGAACGCGCCTATGCCATGCAGATGATTGAAGAAGCACGCGCCGGCAAACTGGTGGGAAATTACGAGATCCACTGGCTGCCGCGAGCCGGACGCAAGCGCCGCATCGCATGGACAGCGACTCCTCTGACCGATGCCAATGGCGAGGTGAACTTCATCATCACCACGGGAGTGGACATCACCGAGCAGCGCGAAGCCGAGGTGGCCTTGCGCGCCAGCGAAACGCGGTACCGCCAACTGGTGGAAGGCAGCCTGGCTATGGTGTGTACCCACGATCTGCAAGGGCGCATCCTGTCCATCAATCCGCATGCGGCGCAGGACCTGGGCTACTCCATCGATGAACTGGTGGGCAAGCGGATGGCAGACCTGGTCCCGACAAAGTACCGCGACGATTTTGAGCGGTACCTGCTTACCATCCAGAACACCCACGAAGACAAGGGACTGCTCTACCTGCGTCACAAGCACGGTGGCGTGCGCGTGATGGCGTATAGCAACAAGTTGATCGCGTTGCCGGACGAGGAGCCATTCATCCTGGGACATGGCATCGACATCACCGAGAAGACGGATGCGGAAGAGAAGCTGCATGCGCTGATGCGCCAGCGCGAATCGATTCTGGAATCGGTGGGCGATGGCATCTATGGCATGGACATGGATGGCCGGTTGAGCTTCCTGAATCCCAGCGCGGCAAACATGCTGGGCTACGGCGTAGAAGAAATCCTGGGCAGAAACATGCACCAGCTCGTGCATCACACCCGCGCGGATGGCACCCCTTACGCGGCGGAAGATTGCCCCATCAACACCAGCCTGCACCGCGATACGCCGATCCGGGTGCGCGACGAGGTGTACTGGCGTCAGGACGGCACCAGCTTCCCGGTCGAATACGTAGCCTGTCCACTGGTCGACAATGGACGCACCACCGGCATCGTCGTCGCGTTCCAGGATGTGACCGAACGCCGCCGCCTGGAGCGCATGAAGGACGAATTCATCTCCACCGTCAGCCACGAACTGCGCACCCCGCTGACCTCCCTGCGGGCCGCTCTGGGACTGCTCGCCGGCGGATTGCTGAACGAACGCCCGGAGAAGACGGCGCAGATGCTGAACCTCGCCGTGGGCAACTGCGACCGGCTTGCCCGTCTGGTAAACGACATTCTGGACTTCGAGCGTATCGGCAGCGGCAAGTCGAACCTGAGCTGCGCGGTGCATCCCGCAGGCGACCTGCTGCACCGGGCCGCGGAGGTTATGCAGCCCAGTGCGACCAAGGCTGAGGTGCGATTCCGCATCGAGTCCGACTCCGTGGATGTGTGGGCCGACGGCGACCGCATCCTGCAGACGTTGACCAACCTGATCGGCAACTCCATCAAATTCTCCGCGCCGGGCGGCGAGATTCGCCTGTGCGCACGCCTGAACGCCAAGGGGATGGTGCAGATCGAGGTGCATGATGAGGGCCGCGGAATCCCGGCCGACAAGCTCGGCATCATCTTCGAGCGGTTCCAGCAGGTGGATGCCTCCGACTCGCGTGCCATGGGTGGAACCGGCCTGGGACTGGCCATCTGCCGCAGCATCGTGAAAGAGCATGGCGGAGATATCTGGGCAGAGAGCGTTCCCGACAAGGGAAGCTCGTTTTATCTCACGCTGCCGATGCCCGTCGTCGCACTCCGCCGCAGCGCCGCGTCAAGATAGCCCTCTCCTAAAACTCTTCGATCGAACATTTCCTTCTAAAAGACAGTTCGCTGTTATTTAACAGGACATTCTGCTGTTTTTCTGGAGCATAACGGCGTTGGATTGAATCTCAAGAAGTACATGGGCCTCGATCCGCGCCCAGATCTTCGGCGACCAGACTCGGCTCGCTATACATTCCACAATGCAATCAGGAGAATTCATGTCGAAGAAAACATATCGTGCTGTCCAGGTAGCTCGGCCAAACGGCCCACTGGAGATAGTGGAGCGGGAGATAGTCGATCCCGGCCCGGGACAGGTGCGTGTGCGTGTGCACGCCTGCGGACTGTGCCATGGCGACGTTCTCACTGTGATGGGTGCCTATCCGGGAATCCAGCTTCCGCGCGTACCGGGACACGAGATTGCCGGAGTCATCGATGCTATTGGCGATGGAGTGGCGGAGTGGAAGCCGGGCCAGCGCGTGGGCGTCGGCTGGTTCGGCGGAAGCTGCGGACACTGCCAATCCTGCCGTCGCGGAGACTTCCTCACCTGCCCGAATGGCGCTATATCGGGAATCCACTTCGATGGCGGCTATGCGGAGTTCGTGATCGTTCCGGCTGCCGCGCTGGCGCTGATCCCGGAGGATCTCTCCGACGTGGAAGCAGGGCCGCTGATGTGCGCAGGCATGACGACCTTTAACGCGCTGCGCAATAGTGGAGCGCGCGCTGGAGATCTGGTGGCTATCCACGGAATCGGCGGCCTGGGGCACCTCGGCGTGCAGTTCGCAGCCAGGATGGGCTTCCGGACGGTAGCGATTGCTCGCGGCCAGGATAAGGCAGCTCTTGCCAAAAAGCTGGGGGCACACCTCTACATCGATTCGACAACGCAGGACCCGGCTGCGGAGCTAACCAGGCTGGGAGGTGCCAGGGTGATTCTGGCTACAGTGACGAACGGGAAAGCCATGTCCTCGGTGATTCCGGGACTCGGCATCAACGGCAAGCTCGTCATTGTCGGTGTTTCCATGGACCCGGTCGAGATCAGTCCGATGCTCATGGTTGGTGGCCGTAGATCCGTCAGCGGATGGCCATCCGGCACCTCCATCGACAGTGAAGACGCGATGAACTTCAGCGTGCTTGCCGGGGTTCGTCCAATGATCGAAGAGTATCCCCTGGAAAAAGCCGCCGAGGCCTATGAACGCATGATGAGCGGACAGGCTCGCTTCCGCGTGGTCTTGCGGATGGAGGCAGCAAAGTAGCGTAGCCGGGAAGCACTCCGCTAACGTTGCCATCCTGAGCGTCTGCTAAGGTTGCCATCCCGAGCACTCCACCGAGATTGTCATCCAGAACGGATGATGCTTCGTCTTAAAAAACACGATGTTGTCATCCTGAGCGGATGATGCTTCGTCCCAAAACACTGAGATTGTCATCCTGAGCACTCCACTGAGATTGTCATCCTGAGCGAAGGGAAGGACCTGCTTTTCAGCATCAACCAGAAAAACGGCCAGCGAGTATCTCTCGCTGACCGTTTGCTTTTTTTCGCCAACTTGCTGCGCCTATCCTTCGTCGGCCTCGCGCAGTTTGGAGATGACCGTGAAGTCCTCGAGCGTAGTTGTGTCTCCCTTGATCTCGCCATGCGTCGCGAGTTCGCGCAGCAGGCGGCGCATGATCTTGCCGCTGCGCGTCTTGGGCAGCGCATCGGTAAAGCGCAGATCATCGGGACGAGCGAGCGAGCCGATCTCCTTGGCCACCCACTTACGCAGCTCTTCCTTAAGCTCGTTCGAGGGCTGGTAGCCGGACTCGAGCGTCACGAAGGCCGAGATCGCCTGGCCCTTCAGTTCATCCGGACGGCCAACCACAGCGGCTTCCGCCACCTTGGGATGAGCGACCAGGGCAGACTCTACCTCCATCGTCCCCAGCCTGTGCCCGGAGACATTGATGACGTCATCAACGCGCCCCATCAGCCAGTAGTAGCCATCCGCATCGCAGCGCGCGCCATCCCCCGTAAAGTAGGAGCCGGGAATCTCGCTCCAATACGCCTGGACGTAACGGTCAGGATCGTTGTAGATGGTGCGTGCCATTCCGGGCCATGGCTTGCGGATAACGAGAAGACCTCCGCTGCCCACCGGCACCGGGTCGCCGGATCTTGTAACAACCTCTGGCACAATTCCAGGAAACGGGCGAGTAGCCGAACCCGGTTTCGTGGGGATGGCTCCAGGAATTGGAGACAGCATGATCGCGCCGGTCTCCGTCTGCCACCAGGTATCCACAATGGGGCAGCGATTCTTGCCGATCTTCTCGCGATACCACATCCAGGCTTCCGGATTGATGGGCTCGCCGACCGTACCCAGCAGGCGCAGGCTGTCGAGATTGTATTTCTCCGGATACTGATCTCCCCACTTGATGAAGGAACGAATCGCCGTGGGAGCGGTGTAAAAGACCGTTACTCTATGGTCGTCGATGATCTTCCAGAACCGGTCCTGCGCCGGAAAATTCGGAGCGCCCTCGTACATCACGGTGGTCACGCCATTCTGCAGCGCGCCGTAGACCACGTAGGAGTGGCCTGTAACCCATCCAATGTCGGCCGTGCACCAGTAGACATCGTCTTCCTTGAGATCGAAGATGAGCTTGCTGGTGATATAGGTCTGCACCGCGTAGCCGCCCGTGGTGTGCACCAGTCCCTTGGGCTTCCCCGTCGTGCCGGAGGTGTACAGGATGTAGAGCGGATCCTCCGAATCCATCGGCTCCGCGGGACACTCCGGCGAGGCTGACGCCATCAGCTCATGCCACCAGTGATCGCGGCCGGACTGCATGTTGACCGGAGTTCCGGAGCGTTTGTAAACCACCACATGCTTGACGGAAGGAGTGTTGGCGATGGCCTCATCTACCACTTGCTTGAGCTTGACCTCAGACCCGCGGCGGTACGAAGTATCCTGCGTGAGCACCGCCACGCACTGCGCGTCGTTGATGCGATCCACCAACGCATTGGCGGCGAAACCGCCAAAGATCACAGAGTGGATGGCGCCAATGCGCGCACAGGCCAGCAACGCAATTGCCAGCTCCGGAGTCATACCCATGTAGATGGCAACGCGATCGCCCTTGCGGATGCCAAGGCCCTTAAGGACGTTGGCCAGCTTCTGAACCTCTACGTGCAGATCCCCAAAGGTAAGCTTGCGAACTTCCCCCGGCTCCCCCTCCCACAGGATCGCAACCTTGTCCTTGCGGCTGCCGAGAGCGTGCCGGTCGACGCAGTTGTAGCAGAGGTTGAGCTTGCCGCCGACAAACCACTTCGCCCAGGGCAGATTCCACTCGAGCACGCTGGTCCAGGGCTCAAACCAGTGCAGTTCGCTGGCGACGCTGGCCCAGTATGTCTCAGGGTCTTTGATGGACCGCTGGTAGAGCTCTTCATACTGCGCAAAGCTCTTGATGTGGGCCTGCCGCGCAAACTCCTCGGGCACCGGAAATACCCGGTTTTCCCGCAGTGTGGAATCCAGATTCACATTGGTAGTCGAAGACGCCATCCGCTTTCCTTACCTTTCACCCTGGGTTATTGCCTTGAGTTCCGGCGCATGGCTTACCCACCCGCCTCGGTTACACGACCATGTGCACAGCACATGTTTTCAGCTGAAATTGGCGGACACCCATCGAGAGGGACGTCCGCCATTCGTGTGACTCACAGTAATTCGTCGGCTTATAGATCGGCAAGTCCTGCCGTGATTCCGCCCGATTTCAAGTGCCAGGGTGGGCGCTACTCCACGTAGGGCCAGCCGTCGGCATCCAATCCGAGGCGATTGATGCCCAATGCGGGCCAGCCGTTGTTGTTGCCGTCGTAATAGTGGTAAACGAGCGTCGGCTGGCTGCCGTCGGTGAAAACGCTCTGGCCACCGGGACCGTTGACGTTGCCGTGGGCGCTGAGCAGAATCGTCCCTCCACCCTGCATCAGGTCCAGCCCGCCACGATCCAGATACGGCCCGGTGGGACTCTTCGATCGGCCGACGATGATCCTGTAAGTCGAACTGTTTCCACTGCAGCAGACGTTAATCGACGCGAAGTAGTAGTACCAGCCATTGAAAGGGTAAATGAAGGGGCCCTCTTCTCCCGCCGAAGGAAGACCACGCTGCGCAATGTTGTAAATGGTCGGGTTCGAGCTGAGTCGCAGGCCTGTGGCCGGGTCCAGTTGAATCACGTGGATGCCGTCCTCCCATGATCCGAAGACCAGCCACCGGTTGCCTGAGGCATCCACAAAAGGAGCCGGATCGATAGCATTGAACCTGGTCGTCGATCCGGTCGTGGAGCCGTAAGACTCGATAATCTGGCCGGCATCCGTCCACGGCCCGTTGGGATTCGCGCTCGTCGTCAGGCCGATGATTGCCTGCGCGCCGCTATGTGGTTCGATCGGGATCGAGTAGTACTGGAAATACGTGCCATTCGCATAGAGCACGTCAGGCGCCCAAATGTCTGTGTTCTGGCCATTGTTCCACGAAGGCGGAGTTTGTAGACCGCTCCACAAAGCAAGGTCCGGACCGATGTCCGGGCAATTCGCATAGCCTCCGCGCTGGGCCGCGGTGCAAGTTTGGCTGAAGGTGAAATTCACCATGTCTGCGGAGCTTGCCAGTGTGCTGTGTGTTCCATAGAGCCAATAAGTACCGCCCGTGTCCTTCAGCATGTAGGGGTCGTGGACAGAGACGCCTGCGCCGGCAACCGGGAGCGGCGCAGGGTAAGGCGAATTGCCGGTGGAGGTCAGTGCCCACTCCTGGCAGGTGCAGCCGGTTCCGGTCGTAGCTCGCGCGCCTTGATCGATCACCGCCGCCGAGGTGGCATTCGAACCGCCGTCCTCCAGATACAGGCCGCTATTTGCGTTCTTGATCAGGTAATTGCCATCCGCGAGCAAATAGAACTGCCACAGGTGATCGCTGGTTCCGTTATCGGCCCATTGAACCGCCGCCGCCCCACTGGCCTTCGAAGCATTCGTAATACCCATGACCTGATGTGTCGCCAGATTTTCCACGTTGAATTGCTGATTGCCCATGGGGACGAAGTGCCAAAGCTGATCCGGAGTTCCGGCGTCACCTGCCTGCACCACGCTCGCTCCGGCGACCTGGCTTTGCCCGGAGATGCTCAGCTCCAGACCGCTGCTTGCGTTCCTGATCCTGTATTGCAGATTGTCGCTGACGCTGGTGAGCGTTCCACTGTCCGGGGTGGAACTGGAGCCAGCACCCGGACTCGAAGTGGTGGTGGAGGAGGTGCCTGATCCCCCGCAACCGATTGAGAGGGTGGTGATTATGGAGAGAATGGTCATCGCATAGACAGGAAACTTCAAAGGAATCCTCCTGGGAATCGGGCGACTCAGCAAACGTTTTCTCGCCTCAGCATTTTCTCGTGACCCCAAAAATTATGTATAGATTCCAGGGGAATTAGCCCCTGATTTCAGTGGAGAAAAATGCAGATGCGAGCGGCGGGCAAAGTATAGCCTTCGGGTCGCGGGAGCTGTCAATAGAAAACGATTTCTGGAGAACGCCGAAAGTCCAAGAACAGGTCCTTCACTTCGTTCAGGATGACAATATTGCGCTCCACAACGGTCTTGTCATCCTGAACGAAGTGAAGGACCTGTCGCCTCGAACCAATGCTGTTGTCATCCTGTACAGAAGATGCTTTCGTCCTACGGCAATGGACGATAGCCGGAGCAGGCTCTGGAGAAACATGCGCTAGTCGTTGAACTCATCCCATATTCTGCGATCCTTGGTTTCGGGAAGCCAGATCAGGCCAACGAAGAATGTCAGCGTGGCAACCGCAATCGGCCAGACCAGCCCCATGTACTTCGCGTTGACGTCGCCCGGGTGATTCGTCAGCCACCACGCAGCCAGCCAGGTAGCCACCAGCGGAGTGAGCCCGCCGAACTCACCATTCCCCAGGTGATAGGGGATGGACATCGAGGTATAGCGAATCCGCGCGGGGAAAAGCTCGACCAGCAGGGCCGCGATAGGTCCATAGACCATGGTGACGTAAAGGACCTGGATAAAGATGAGCAGGACCATGATCGGCCGGTTCACCAGGACTGCGCCATTGACTTTGGTGACCGCCGCTGCCATGGCATGATAGATCGGCCAGTACGTCAACGCGGCCAGCGCGCAACCGGAAAGGATGAGCGGCTTGCGGCCCAACTTATCCGACAGCCAACCGAAGAGCACGAAGAATGGAGTCGCCGCGACAAGTGCGATGGCGATGATCACGTACGCGTCTTTGTAGTTCACGCCCAGGGTTTTGGTCAGGAAGATGAGCGCGTAGAACTGCCCCGTGTACCAGACGACTGCCTGGCCCGCGGTGGCTCCGAAGAGAGCCAGCAGGATCAACCCCCAGTTTTTGCGGCCAATATCGGTGATTGGTGAAGCCGATGTCTTCCCCTCGCGCTTGAGGCGGGCAAAGAGCGGGGATTCCTTCAGACGAAGGCGGATCCACAGCGAAAAGATCACCAGCACCAGGGACAGCAGAAACGGGATGCGCCATCCCCATGCTTGAAAAGCGGCATCGCCCAGTTGGATGCGTGCGATCAACACTATGAGCAGCGCCGCAAACAGCCCCAATGTAGCCGTTGTCTGGATATAGCTGGTGTAGAGTCCGCGTTGATGATCCGGCGCATGTTCGGCGACGTAAGTGGCGGCGCCGCCATACTCGCCGCCCAGCGCGAGGCCCTGCAGGCAGCGCAGAAGCACAAGCAGTACCGGCGCCGCCATGCCAATCTGCTTATACGTCGGCAGCAGACCCACAGCAAAGGTAGAGAGGCCCATCACGGAAAGAGTCACAAGGAATGTGTTCTTGCGGCCTACCAGGTCGCCAACGTGCCCGAAAAATGCCGCTCCAAAGGGACGGACTGCGAAGCCAGCCCATAAAGCTCCCAGACTGAAGAGAAAACCTGTTGCGAGGCTCCCGGGAAAGAATTGGCCGGAGAGAACGACGGTGAGAATGGCGTACAGGTAGAAGTCGTACCACTCGATCAATGTGCCCGCCGAGGAGGCGAGAATCACGTGACCAAGCCCGGAAGAAGACGCGTCATCTACAAAACCAGTTGCGCTGGCTACTGAGTTCATGAATGCCCCCGGCAGACCCTAAGGGGAGGGTCGCTCAATGCATAGAATGCTCCGCAACCATAGCTGGCTTGCAGCAATCCGTGTCAAGAAGAAACAGCGTTTGGATTGTTAATTCTGCATCTGCGGTGGGAGGATAAGACGCGAGTTGGAGGCGAGAAATGGCGGGAAGACGAATGGATAGCGTGCATGCCCTCGGGAAGGGATTGCCGCCCGCCTGACCACCCACTTGGCCGCATACGGCCCGGGTATGGTTTCAGGCGGCAATCCACGGATTCTTCCTACTTGCTATTGGCGTAACGCAGCTTGTGCCACTCCCAGGCGCTGGAAATGATGTCATCGAGTTGCGTGAACTGAGGCTTCCAGCCTAGCTCGTTGCCGATCTTCTCCGAGCTGGCGATCAGCACCGCCGGGTCTCCGGCCCTTCTTGGCTGTTCCTCTACCGGGATGGCGTGCCCTGTCACACGGCGTGCCGACTCGACAACTTCGCGCACCGTGAAGCCCACTCCATTGCCCAGGTTGTAGATCAGCTTGTCGCGCTGGGACAGGGCCTCGAAAGCCAGCAGATGCGCCTGCGCGAGGTCGGAGACGTGGATGTAGTCGCGAATGCAGGTACCGTCGTGAGTGGGATAATCCGTGCCAAAAATCTTGATATTTTTCCTGCGCCCGAGCGCCACATCCAGGATCAGCGGAATGATGTGCGACTCAGGCTCATGCGCCTCGCCACGCCCCGGGATGGCTCCGGCAACATTGAAGTAGCGCAGGCTTGCGTAATGCAGGCCGTGGATCTGGTGCATCCAGCGAAGCATATGCTCCACCAGCAGCTTGGACTCGCCATAGGCATTGGTCGGCTGCAAGGCGGCGTCTTCTCGAATCGGAGTGCTGGCTGGCTCGCCATACACCGCGGCAGTGGAGGAAAAGACCAGGCGCTTGACATTGGTGGCGATCATCGCCTCCAGCAGCGCCAGCGTGGAGGCAGTGTTAGTGCGAAAGTAGAGCTCGGGTTTCTGCATGCTCTCGCCAGCCTCAATCAAAGCGGCGAAATGCATGGCGCCATCAAATTTCGTCGCGGTGAAAAGTTTTTCAAGTTGCGCGCGATCCGCGACGTCGCCTTCGATAAAAGTGACGCCGGCCGGGACCATCTCCCGCCTGCTGTGGCAGAGATTGTCGTAAACCGTGACGGTATGACCTTGTTGCATCAGCAAATTAGCGACTGTACCGCCGATATATCCCGCTCCGCCTGTTACAAGAATTTTCAATGAAGCTCTCCTCTTGCGCATTAATGTCCGCGACTGATCTCCTTGATTGTAAAGGCAACGAATTCAGAGACTACGCAAACCAAAAGCGCCAGATGCGCTTCTAATCACATGGCGGTCTTAGGAGACCGGGGAACGAGTGAGCAGGATCACGCTACAATAAAGGTGGTAAGTCGTCCTCAGCTTGCACAACTTTCGGGTGACTGCAATCGCCAGCAATGTGCGCTATCGTACGTTCAACCCTGAGAAAAAAGGCTCACTCAGGGCAACGGGTTCTGTAGCACTTGGAAGAATTCTGCTGAAAAATATCGCTTGAATTCTCGATCTTTGGACAAGACTCGCTCTCATTCCCCTGACGGTCCGGTTCGACAGAATCAGCGAAAGTTGAAAGACCGGATTCAATTAGCATCACGACGACTTAAGCGAAATGAATAGGTTCTATCTATGCCGGAAGACGTTCTGAATCGCGCAAATTTCGGACTCCTCCCCGAACCGGAAGCCCGGTGGGGATCGTTTGGTGTAAGCACCGTCACGAACCTCGTCATCGCGGGGCTTCTGGTTCTATTCACCATGGCTTCGATACATCATCAGGCTCAGTTGAAGACACTCCAGACGACCGAGCTGGTCTTCCCGAGCGAGCCACCCAAGATTTCGCGTCCGCCGGTACCGAAGGTGAAGTACACGCCGCCGCCAAAGCCGGAACTGCTGCCGCAGCCCAAGATCGCACTGCCCAAGCAACTGCAGAAGATCGAGCCGCCCAAGGTACAGGAGGTCAAGCTGAACTCGCCGGTCCTGCCGGCTGTTCCGCCAGCTCCGCCGAAGGCAGTAGCTCCTCCTCCGCAGCCGAAGGTTGGCCTGTTCGCAAGCGCAGCGCCGACGCCGGTGGCCAATAACCGGAGCGCACCCAGTACCAAGGTGGGTGGTTTTGGAGATCCGGTGGGAGTCAAGCCGAACCCCAACGCAAAAGGTCCCAGCCAGCTTGCCGCAGTAGGCAGCTTTGCCAACGCGCCTGGAGTGGGTGCTCCGGGTGCCGGCGCCGCCCGCCGGGGATCGGTGCAGGGGGTTAACTTCGGTTCAGGGGTAGCTCATGGCGTTCCCGGAGGCACGGATCGCGGAACAGTAGCATCTTCCGGCTTCAAGAACGGTATGATTGGTGGGACACCCGGGGGAACAGGCACTGGCAGAGGCTCGGTCGCCACGGGTGGTCTGGGTACGACAGGAATTGGTGGCACGGGTGTGGCTCCGGCAGCAATACCTGCAAAGCCAAGCTTCACTCTGCCAGAGGTACTCTCCGAACCGGCCCCGCAATATACGGCGGAGGCAAAGAAAGCCCGGATTCAAGGAGAGGTAACGCTTCAGGTACGTTTTTTGGCTACTGGACAAGTGCAGGTTCTGCGTGTGGTAAATGGTTTGGGACACGGGCTGGATGAACAGGCGATGCGGGTTGCAGAACAGATCCGCTTCAAGCCGGCTATGAGAGATGGCCAGGCTGTCGACCACACGACGCTGATTCACGTCACGTTCCAGCTTGCATAGTGTTGGGGAGTCAGCTCTGGAAGGTATATAGGGAACGCGTAGTACACAAGTAAAAGAAATTCAGGAGCCAGGAAATGACCTTGCGGAAGTTATGGATGACAAGTCTGCTGCTCTGCCTGACCGTTGTGGCGGCAGAGGCGAAGAAAGCTGCCAAATTTGAGCCGGCGACGCCACTCACTGCGGATCAGAGCGCGTTGATTCAGAAGGCTGTCGCCCGGGAAAAGATCACCATTAAAGCAATCCAGAAGCGGACCCCGCTGGTAGAGACGTATATCCAGAATATGCGTCCCGACCCGAAGCTGTATGCGGTGCCGCTCTCGGATCAATACCTGTTGAGCCGGGTCGATTTTGGCCGTACGTTCACCGATAAATCCTACGACTCCGAGCGCTCGGAGAATAAGGGCTTCCTGAAGGGCTCCCTGAAGGCAATTACGGGGCTTTCCAAGGCGTTCAAGCTGGAATATGTTTCGACTGGCTTCATGCAGATGATGTTTGTCGATCCGGTCAGCTTCGACCAGCAACACTATGATTTTGCGTACGTCCGCCGCGACTTTCTCGGCAGCGTCCGCACGATGGTCTTCGATGTCCATCCGAAGCCGGGCCTGGGCTCGGGCCGCTTCTCCGGCCGTATCTGGATTGAGGATCAGGATGGCAACATCGTCCGCTTCAATGGTACGTACACGGGAAACAGCGAAGACGAGTCGCCGCGCTACTTCCACTTTGACAGCTGGCGCATGAACCTGCAGCCGGACGTCTGGCTACCGGTGGCGGTTTACGCCGAAGAGACGCAGCGTGGCGATACCGAGAAGGCCGTAGGCTTTCGCGCGCAGACCCACTTCTGGGGCTACTCGCTCAAGCTGCCGACGCACGACTCGGACAATGCCTCCATCAAGATCGACGACGTGACCGATAAGAGCGACCAGTCTTCCGATGTAAGCCCGCTTCAGGCGCAACGCGCTTGGATCTCGCAGGCGGAAGAGAACGTTCTGGACCGTCTCGTCCAGGCCGGCTTGATCGCTCCTCCCAGCGACTTCGATAAGGTTCTGGAGACGATCACGAACAACATCGTGATCGGCAACAACCTCGCGCTGACGGAGAACATCAAGTGCCGCGTCATGCTGACGGCGCCGCTGGAATCGCTGGCCGTCGGTAACACCATTCTTTTGAGCAAGGGCCTGATCGACGTGCTCCCCTCGGAAGAAGGAGTGGCCGCCGTGCTGAGCTTTGAGCTTGCGCACATCGTTCTTGGCCATCACATCGACACCCGCTATGCCTTTAACGATCGTCTCTTGTTCCCGGACGAGGCGACGTTCTCGCGCATCAACATGCAGCACTCCGACACCGACGACACCGACGCTGCCAAGACAGCCCTCAAGCTGCTCAACAACTCGGTGTACAAGGACAAGCTTCCCAACGCCGGCCTGTTCTTCGCACAGCTCCAGGCTCGCGGCAAGGAATTGTCGGCACTCAATTCGCCACGGCTCGGTGATGGCCTTCTGCGCGCCGATGGAACGCCCTGGCTCTCCGACCTGATGAAGGGATCGCCCAAGCTGGACCAGGATAAGCTGGACCAGATTGCAGCTCTTCCCCTCGGCAGCCGTCTGAAGACCGATCCCTGGGACGATAAGGTCGTCTACATGAACGTCAAGCCGGTGCCGCTACTCAACGCACGCGACAAGATGCCTCTGGAGTTGACCCCGATTATCCTGAAGCTCTCCCGCTACGCACCGCCAACCGTTGCTCCGGCGCCAGCGGCTCCAGCCACCGGAACCGCCTCCGCGGAACAGGCTCCTGCGGCAGCACAATAAAACGGAACCAAACGCCCCATTTCGGTGTGGGCGGTACGGAAATTCAAGAGCGGACTGGACTTAATGTTCAGCCCGCTCTTTTTTGCATCTATATTGAAAGCGAGGAGATTATGCTAGCGCTCAAAAAGAAGCTGCTTTTACTAGCCCCTTTTCTAGTTATCCCCATCGCCCTCAATGCACAGGCCGTCCCGGCCGCCAGGGGTGGGACAGGTTCCATCTTTGCTGGCGGCACTTATAGCGCCTTTAAACCCGATTTTGGCAGCAATTGGCTCATGGGTATTGGGGGATTTTTTGACGTGAACCTGACCGACAGATATGGCGCCGAGGGAGAAGCCCGCCTGCTGCGCTTCAATCAGCGTCAGGATGTGCATGAAGATACGTACATGATCGGACCGAAAATCAACTTCCGGCACAACCGATTTGATCCTTACGGCAAGGTGCTTTTCGGCGTGGGCGAGATCAACCTCACCAACAGCTACGCACATGGCGGATTCTTCGCAATGGCCTTCGGTGGGGGCCTCGACTATCGGCTGACGCCTCGCCTCAAAGTGCGCGTAGTCGATTATGAATACCAGATGTGGCCTGGCTTCCTGAACAAGGGCCTGTCGCCCTCCGGGTTTAGCTTCGGCGCTTCCTATCGGGTCTTTAAGTAGTCCTTACCCGGTTAGCAGCATGCCGGCAGAGTAGCCACTCCGTGAAGAAGCAAGGCTCCCGGGAGACTTGGGTGCTGTCCTCGCTTCCGGAGTAACCTAGGCAGCTTCGTTTCCTGGCGCAAAAAAGAGCGGTCAGCAGAGAGTAACTCGCTGACCGCTCTTTCCTTTGTGCTCTTCCTGCAGGCAAGACCTAGAAGTGGTAGGCGATGCCAACCACGGGGTTGGAGATGTTGTAATACCGATTCGTCCGGAACTGTTCCAGTCCGAAGCTTGGAGCCTTCAGGATGATGCCGCGATACTCTGCGCGGATATCGAAGCTCGGGCTGATCTCGTAGGCAATGCCGCCGCCATACAATCCGCCCACGCTGGTGCTTTTCTTCGCATCCAGAGTCGAGGTGCTGGAGTCTTTGAGTGGGCTGAAGATATAGCCGCCCACGCCTGCCTCAAGAAATGGGTTCAGGTGCTTGAAATTGAAATTGAAGACGTATGCGGCCGAGATCTCCTGCATCCGTGTATGGATGCGGATGTTGGGCAGGAAGGAGGTGACATACTTGTTCGCGTTCTGCGTGTACTGGTAGTTCAGCTCCACTGCACTCCGTGGAGTCAGCATGTAGCGGTAGCTCGCCAATCCGCCGAGCCCGTTGGTGCCTGTCTGCCGCACCGCATTGCCGCTAATGTATGGAGGGATAATCCCCGACACGCTCAGGCTGACATCCTGCCTGCTTTCCTGCGCAAAACCCGCTACTGCCAAAACCGGCAGTAGAATCAACAATAGAGCACTCTTCTTCATGCTTAAGTGAACCTCTCGCCTGCTCAACCAGCCGGCAGGCGCTATGCCTCTCGGGCTTGTCGAATTCTCAAAAATACGGGTCCACGGACCCACTCAGGCAATTGTACCTGCCACGGCGTCTGCATGCGACGACTTCGGGCCGGAAGATGCTATTCTCGATAGCTTTCCGGGGATTTCGCGGCATTTCCTCACCCAGAATCGCGTCTACCGGATTGCGGGTGCCTCCGTGCTTCCCTCCCCTGCCCCAGCCGGAACGTTCCCGCCGCCATTTCGCTCGAATCTACGTGGAGGGCGCTTCAGCGGAGCGCTCCAGATGATATTGGAAGGGAGCACCCCGGCGCGCGGCCACAGAGCGCACCACCTTGAGGAAGGCGACAGCGGCATGCGAGAGGCTGGAGTTTCTGCGATGGAGGATACGAAGCTGCCGTTCCAGTTGCAGCTCCGTCACCGGAACACGAACCAGCTCCCCCTGTTCCAGCTCTCTCTGCACCGTCAGCCCCGGCACCAGCGCGACGCCGTTCCCCATGGCCACAAAGCGCTTGATGGCCTCAAGGCTGGGTAACTCCACCCCCATATTCAGAGGCGTCTTGTGCTGAGCGAAGGTCTCGATCACCTGTTTGCGCAGAGTGGAAGAGACGTTGTGGGCCACGAAATTTTCCGCGCCGAGGTCGCGGATGGAGACACGCTTCTCACGAGCCAGGGGATGATTCGGATTGACCACAAACGTCAGCTCGTCGGTATAGACGGAGATGGAACGGAGCTCCTCCTCGCGGGGGCGGAAGGAGACGATTCCCATCTCGACCGTCCGCTGCATCAGTTCATCGGGAATGCGGCTGGCAAGCGAGCGGTGGACCGTCACTCCGACCTGGGGACACAGGCGGCGGAACTCATCGAGAATCGGCAGCAGGTAGAGGCAAGTGTACTCATTCGCGGCCAGGTGGAGGCGGCCCCTCTCGAGAGATCGCAGCTCCTCGAGCGCGCTGGATGCCTCCCTGCGCAGGCTCAAGAGCTTTTTCGCGTAGTCGCGCAACAACTCGCCGGCGGCGGTCAGCGAACCGTCCCGCGAGGCGCGCTCAAAGAGCACCTCTCCCACATCTTCCTCCAGTTTGCGAATCACCTGGCTGACGGCAGGCTGGCTGCGGTGGAGGCGAACCGCTGCGCGGGAGAATCCGCGCTCCTCGACGACGGCGAGAAAGGTTTCAAGCTGCGAGAGTTCCATAATGTTTCCCTGGATCGGCTGAAAGTTCCGTAATAACTATAAGCAAAACGAATGAAATCTAAAAGAAGAATAAGCTTGCGTTATACATGTCAAATTTAAGATACTGAGACACCAAGCAAAGCTTGAAGAACTTCCCCGGCAGGACTCGATGACAGAGAAACGGCTCTTCTTTTTCGATACAACGCTGCGCGACGGCGAGCAATCGCCCGGATGCAGCATGACCATCGAGGAAAAACTCACGATGGCCCATGCCCTGGAGGCGTTGGGCGTAGATGTTCTGGAAGCTGGTTTCGCGATTGCCTCCGACGGAGACTTTGCCGCGATCGAGGCGGTCTCCAGGGCAGTTCGCGGGCCGCGCATCACGTCGCTGGCGCGGGCGCGCCAGCAGGATATCGAAGTTGCCGCGCGTGCCCTGGAGCATGCCGATCGATCCCGGATCCACGTCTTTCTGGCCGCCTCCGACATTCATCTGGAGTACAAGCTCAAGATCACTCGCGAACAGGCGCTGGAGCAGACCGACAAGTGTGTGCGGCTGGCCCGGAGCTACTGCGACGATATTGAATTCTCCCCGGAAGACGCCACGCGCAGCGACCCCGAATTTCTTCGCGCCATGGTTGCCACGGCAGTCGCGGCGGGCGCAACGGTCATCAACCTGCCAGACACAGTCGGCTACGCCACTCCCGCCGAATACGGCGCCATGTTCCGCCGCTTGCGGGAGCAGATTCCGGCGCTCGAAAACGTAATCCTGTCCTCGCACTGCCATGACGATCTCGGACTGGCGGTAGCCAACAGTATGGCGGCTGTGGAAGCCGGAGCACGGCAGGTCGAATGTACGATCAACGGCATCGGAGAGCGTGCCGGAAACGCCGCGCTGGAAGAAATTGCGGCTATTCTGCATGTTCGCCGGGACAAATACCCACTGGAACATGGCCTGCACATTGATCGCCTGTATCCAACCAGCAAGACGCTGGACCAGTGCATCAGTTTTTCGCCCGCGCCCAACAAGGCGATTGTCGGCAACAATGCATTTGCTCACGAGGCCGGAATCCACCAGCACGGGGTCCTCGCCAATCCTCTGACGTACGAGATCATGACGCCGGATTCGGTAGGTGTTCCGCATAACCGTATGGTTCTGGGGAAACACTCCGGACGCCATGCGCTGGCGCATCGGCTCTCCGAGCTCGGCTACAAGTTGAGCATGCACGATCTGGAAGCGGCCTATCACCGCTTCATCGAGTTGGCCGATCGCAAAAAGGCGGTATATGACCAGGACCTGATCGCCCTGGTGCCCGCACATCTTCGGCACGAGCAGGAGCGCGGTGATGGCGTTCGCAGCATCGCGGAGCCCCTTGAAGGCTCGGTAGCTTAAGCCGGCCGAACCACCACAGAGAAGTTCTTTACGACGACAGGGAGAGGTCCATGAAGTTAAACGTTCTAGTTGTCCCCGGAGATGGCATTGGACCGGAGGTTACCGGGCAGGCAACACAGGTTCTGCGGGCTGTTGCGGAACTGAACGGATATGATTTTCGCTTTCGCGAGATGCCCATTGGCGGCACCGCGATCAAGCAACTGGGCACTCCACTGCCCGAGGAAACGCTGGAGGCTGCTCTCGAGAGCGATGCGGTTCTGCTGGGCGCGGTTGGCGGCAACGAGTTCAATTCCCTGCCCCCGGACCGGCGGCCCGAAGCTGGACTGCTTCAGTTGCGGCATGCGTTAGGCGGATTTGCAAATCTGCGGCCCTCGTTTGCCTATCCTGCGCTGGCCGGCAACTCGCCCCTGCGTCCCGAGGTGGTGGAAGGCGCGGATATCCTCTTTGTTCGCGAGCTTCTGGGTGGACTCTACTTCGGCGAGCCGCGCTCCTGGGATCGTGAAGGCCAGGAGGCATGGAACACGATGCGCTACACCCGCGCGGAGATTGCGCGTGTGGCCCGGGTTGCATTTGAGGTCGCGGGCAAGCGCCGCAAGAAGGTCACCTCCGTCGACAAGGCTAACGTGCTTGAGGTGTCCCAGCTATGGCGCGCGACCGTGACGGAGATCGCGCAGCAGTACCCCGAGATCACACTGGAACACCAGTATGTCGATGCCTGCGCGATGCACCTGATGAATACGCCGCGCAACTTCGACGTGGTGCTCACGGAGAATCTCTTCGGCGACATCCTGAGCGATGAAGCGGCAGTGATCACCGGTTCGCTGGGCATGCTCCCTTCCGGTACGGTTGGCGGCGCGGTGAACCTCTATGAACCGGTGCACGGTTCGGCGCCCGACATTGCGGGCAAAGGCATTGCGAACCCGCTCGGGGCAATCCTCACCGCGGCCATGCTGCTGCGGCACTCCGCGAACCTGGAGCAGGATGCACAGGCGATAGAGACAGCCGTTCGTACTGTGCTGGAACAGGGATACCGCACCGCAGATCTGGCGCGCGGCGACGAGAAGACACATGTCTCCTCGACCAGCGAAATGGGCAACCAGGTGTATAGCGTGCTCAACGAAATTATTGACCGCCGCCAGTCGCGGCATGCGGTCTAGCGCAGTCAAACGGAATCAAGAGGCAGGACAAAAACAGAGATGTCGATGCAACCCAAAACGCTGTTTGAAAAGGTCTGGGAGACTCACCTGGTGACGGAGCCCGCCGGCGAACCGTCTCTGCTGTATATCGATCTGCATCTGCTGCACGAGGTGACTTCTCCGCAGGCATTTGAGGGTCTACGCCTGGCTGGCCGCACGGTCCGGCGTCCGGATCGCTGCGTGGCCACGGTGGATCACAATGTTCCCACATCGCCGGATCGCCTGGTGATCAAAGACGCCATCGCGCGGAAGCAGATCGAAACGCTGCGCGCCAATTGCGAAGAATTCGGCATCGAGCTCTACGACATTCAGTCGCCTGAGCAAGGCATCGTCCACGTAATCGGCCCGGAACTGGGGCTGACCAAGCCCGGCATGACCATCGTTTGCGGAGACAGCCACACCAGCACCCATGGCGCCTTCGGAGCACTCGCCTTTGGCATCGGAACCTCCGAGGTCGAGCACGTGCTCGCGACCGAGTGTCTTCCGCAATCGCGGCCCAATACCTTCCGCATCTCTGTCGAGGGCACGTTGCCTCCCGCGGTTGGCGCGAAGGACATCGCGCTGGCGATTATCGGCCGCATCGGCACCGACGGCGCAACCGGCTGCGTGATTGAGTATGCCGGCTCCGCCATTCGCTCGCTCTCGATGGAAGGCCGCATGACGCTGTGCAACATGAGCATCGAGGCAGGTGCACGCGCCGGCATGATCGCTCCCGATGAAACTACCTTCCGCTACCTGGAAGGCCGCCGCTATTCGCCGCAGGGCGCCATGTGGGAGAAGGCCGTTGCGGAGTGGAAGAAGCTGCCGAGTGACCCCGGCGCGAAGTTTGATCGCGAACTGGTGCTGCGCGCAGAAGATCTGGCACCCTTCGTCAGTTGGGGAACTAGTCCGGGGATGGTTGCGCCTATCACGGCCAGCGTACCCGATCCTGCGGCAGCCACAAACGATGCGGATCGCCGTGCTTTCGAACGCGCGCTGGAGTACATGGACCTGAAGCCGGGCGCGGCGCTGGAATCGGTGGCGATCGATCGCGTCTTCATCGGCTCCTGCACCAACTCGCGCATCGAGGATCTGCGTGCCGCCGCGAAGGTTATCACCGGATACCATGTGCACCCGCAGGTTAGCGCGATGGTGGTTCCCGGCTCGCAGCAGGTAAAGGCGCAGGCCGAGCGCGAGGGGCTGGATGCCATCTTCCGCGAGGCTGGTTTTGACTGGCGTGAGCCTGGATGCTCGATGTGCCTGGGCATGAATCCAGACATTCTGCAGCCCGGCGAACGATGCGCCTCCACCAGCAATCGAAATTTTGAAGGACGGCAGGGCCGCGGAGGCAGAACGCATCTCGTCAGCCCCATGATGGCCGCAGCAGCCGCGATTGAAGGCCACTTTACCGATGTTCGCCAATGGAAATTCAAGGGCGGAAAGGCAGGAAACTAACGATGAAGCCTTTTCGGAAACTTACTTCGCAGGCCACACCGCTGGATCGCGTGAATGTCGATACGGACCAGATCATTCCCAAGCAGTTTTTGAAACGCATTGAGCGCACCGGGTATGGAGATTTTCTCTTCTTCGACTGGCGCAAGGGTGCCGATGGTCAGCCTGACCCAGCCTTCCCGCTGAACGATTCGCGATTCAAGGGATCGGAGATTCTGATCACGGGAAAGAACTTCGGCTGCGGATCGTCTCGCGAGCACGCCGCCTGGGCACTTTCGGACTTCGGCTTCCGCTGCGTTATTGGGCCGTCCTTCGCGGACATCTTCTTTTCGAACGCCGGCAAGAACGGAATCCTGCTGGTGACTCTGCCTGAGGATCAGGTAGCCACACTGATGGAGCGGGCGCAGTCCATCGCGAACTATAAGCTGACCGTTTCGCTCGAAGACCAGACGATCCATGACGAACATGGATTCGCCGCAAGCTTTTCCATTGATCCCTTCCGTCGCGAGTGCCTGCTGGAAGGCCTTGACGATATCGGGCTGACGCTGCGTCACGCGGCTGCCCTGGACACCTTTGAACACAGGCACGACGGCGCATTCTGGCTTGCGCCCCGTCCACAGGAGAAAGCAGAGACCGCACGATGACCCAAGACGATAAGAAGCACGGCGCCAAATTCTACAGCATCCCTCTCACCGAAGGTCCTAGCCGCGCGGCAGCGCGCTCCTACCTTCGCGGCGTTGGCTTCTCCAAAGAAGATCTGCACAAGCCAATCATCGGCATTGCGAATACATGGACGGAGATCGGCCCTTGCAACTTCCATCTGCGCGACATTGCGGAGGCAGTGAAGGAAGGCATTCGTGCGGCAGGCGGGACACCGATGGAGTTCAATACCATCACCATCTCCGACGGCATCACCATGGGCACGGAAGGCATGAAGGCCTCGCTGATCAGCCGCGAGGTGATTGCGGATTCCATTGAGCTGGTAGCACGGGGCAATCTCTTTGACGGCATCGTATGCATCGCCGGTTGCGACAAGAACCTTCCCGGCACCGTGATGGCCATGGCGCGCCTGGATATTCCCGGGCTTATGCTCTACGGCGGATCGATCGCGCCCGGACACGTGAACGGCAAGGACATCACGATTCAGGATGTGTTCGAAGGCATCGGCGCGCGGGCCGAAGGAAAGATCGACGACGCCCAGCTCGAAGTGCTGGAAGCGGCTGCCTGTCCTGGCGCCGGAGCCTGCGGCGGTCAGTTCACCGCAAACACCATGGCAATGGCGTGCGAGTTCATGGGCATCTCGCCGATGGGGCTCTCCGGAGTACCGGCGCTCTCTCCTGACAAGCATGCAGCATCGCGGCAGGCCGGTGTCCTCATCATGGAGGCGGCCCGCAATGACCTGCGCCCCAGCAAGCTGATTACGCTGAAGTCAATTGAGAATGCGATCGCCAGCGTGGCGGCCTCGGGCGGTTCTACCAACGCTGTACTGCACTTCCTGGCGATTGCTCATGAGATGGGCATTCCGCTCTCCATCGACGACTTTGACCGCATTTCGGCCCGCACTCCCCTGCTCTGCGACCTGAAGCCCGGCGGCAACTACATGGCTGCGGACTACCAGGCCGCGGGTGGCAGCCGCCTGCTGGCGCAGCGCCTGATCTCTGCGGGACTGCTGAACAGCGAATGCCTGAACATCTCAGGAAAGACACTCGCCGAGGAAGCGGCTCAGGCGAAAGAGACACCCGGACAGCCCGTGATCCACACGGTGGACCAGGCGATCAAGCCGACCGGCGGACTGGTCATCCTGAAGGGCAACCTCGCACCGGATGGCTGCGTGATCAAGGTCGCGGGACACAAGCGGCTTACGCATCGCGGACCGGCCCGCGTCTTTGACACGGAGGAGAAGGCCTTCGCGGCAGTGCAATCCGGCAGCCTGAAGCCGGACGACGTAGTGGTGATCCGCTACGAAGGCCCGCGCGGAGGCCCTGGAATGCGGGAGATGCTCGCGGTTACGGCGGCCATTGCGGGAACCGATCTGGGCGAGAGTGTTGCCCTGCTGACGGACGGACGCTTTTCCGGCGCCACACGCGGGTTGATGGCAGGACACGTTGCGCCGGAAGCAGCGGTCGGCGGCCCGATTGCCGCGGTGCGCGATGGGGACATCATCGAGTTCGATATTCCCAACCGCAAATTGACGGTGGAGATTTCGGCGGAGGAGATCGCCAACCGCATGAAGCAGTGGACCGCACCTGCACCGCATTACGCACGGGGCGTATTCCGCAAGTACACCGATCGCGTTTCTTCCGCTGCAACAGGAGCGGTTACAAATTAGGACTATTTCGTACCTGTAGTAGTTACGAATCAAGGAGACGGGGCATGAGCGACACCAGAAAAAGCGGAGATCCTGCAAATCCAACTCAAGCTGCACGCCTGACCGGTGCGGAGATTGTCTGGGCAACGCTGGCGGGAGAGGGCGTACGCGAAGTTTTCGGCTATCCCGGCGGAGCAATTCTGCCGGTATACGATGCCATGCGCAAGTTCCCGGTTCAACATATTCTGGTACGTCACGAGCAGGGCGCGGCCCACATGGCTGACGGCTATGCACGGGCCTCGGGCCGGGTTGGCGTGTGCATTGCCACCTCCGGACCGGGCGCCACGAACCTGGTGACGGGCATAGCCACCGCGATGCTCGATTCCGTTCCCATCGTCTGCATCACCGGTCAGGTCTCCAGCAAGCTCCTCGGCTCCGATGCCTTTCAGGAAGTCGACATCACCGGCATCACGCTGCCCGTCACCAAGCACAACTACCTGGTGACCAAGGTGGAGGACATCGCGCCGGTGTTGCGGGAGGCGTTCCAGATTGCTGCTTCCGGCAGGCCGGGCCCGGTGCTCGTCGACATCACCAAAGATGCGCAGCAGGCGGTAGCGGACTTCGATTTTGCCGCCGCAGCGCCTGGACGGTATCGTCCGCATCCCATGCTCTCGGTGAACGCGGATGCGCTCGCGGAAGCCGGCCGCATGATTCTCGAAGCCAAGCGTCCTGTGATCCTTGCTGGACAGGGTATTCTGCGCTCCGGCGCGATGGAGCAGGTTCGCACTCTTGCCGAGCGCGCACAGATTCCCGTCGGCTGCACGCTGCTGGGGCTGGGCGCATTTCCGGCCTCTCACCCGCTCAACCTGGGCATGATGGGCATGCATGGCGAGACGTGGGTCAACCATGCGATCCAGGAGGCCGATCTGCTGATCGCCTGCGGCATGCGCTTCGATGACCGCGTCACCGGGCTTCCCTCGACGTATGCGCCGAATGCGAAGAAGATTCACATTGAAATCGATCCTTCGGAGATCAACAAGAACGTTGCTGTCGACATCGCGCTGATTGGAGATCTGCGAGCGGTTCTCGAAGAGCTTCTGCCTCTGTTGCCCAAGCGCGACGGCGCCGCATGGCTGCACACGATCCAGACCATGAAGGGGAACGCCTCCGTCCGCGACATTCAGAACCTTCCGGACAATGGCCACCTGTATGCCGCGCACGTAATCAACGACCTGTGGCGCGCCACCAATGGCAAGGCCGTGGTGGTGACGGATGTAGGGCAGCATCAGATGTGGGAGGCACAGTACTACAAGCACGACGAGCCGCGCACGCTGATCACCTCGGGCGGTCTGGGAACGATGGGCTTTGCCCTGCCGGCCGGCATTGGCGCCAAGGTGGCCTGTCCGGAAAAAGAGGTTTGGGTCATCGCCGGCGATGGCGGCTTCCAGATGACAATGGCGGAGCTGGCGACCATTGCCCAGGAAAATCTCAACGTGAATATCGCCATCATCAACAATGGCTACCTGGGCATGGTGCGTCAGTGGCAGGAGTTCTTCTACGAGAAGAATTACCAGTCCACGCCGCTCCTCAGCCCGGATTTCGTCAAGCTTGCCGCTGCCTTTGGCATCCCTGGACAGGCAGTAACCAAGCGTGCCGATGTGATGACCGCGGTGAAGACCGCTCGCGAGACGGCCGGTCCCTACCTGATCAATTTCCTGGTAGAACAGGAAGACTCGGTCTACCCGATGATTCCCGCGGGCAAGGCTCTGCATGAGATGATCCGCCGTCCGGCCCGCACGCCCATTGTCGAAGACGCCACGGATAACTAGGTGTTGCTAGAGGAAGAGAGAAGGAATGCTGCATACATTTGTTGCACTGGTCGAAGATAAACCCGGCGTTCTGACGCGCGTGGCATCGCTCTTTCGCCGATTGAACATCAACATCGTCTCGGTTACCGTAGGTCGTTCCGAGCAGGCCGGGGTCTCGCGCATGACGCTGGTCGCAGAAGCGGAGGCAGGAGCAGCCCATCGCATGAGAGCCAGCCTGTATAAGCTCGAAAATGTATTGGATGTGGATGATGTCGGGCAATCGCCGTGTGTGGTGCGGGAGTTGGCGCTGATCAAGGTTGCCGCCACACCTGCGACACGGTCCCGCATCTTCGAACTGGTGGAGGTCTTCCGCGCTCGCGTCGTCGATCTCACATCGGAGTCACTGATGATCGAGATCACCGGTGTCCAGAGCAAGATTGAGGGCCTGATCCAGATTCTCAACGAGAGCTCCGACCGCATCCTGGAGATTTCGCGTACGGGACGCATGGTGATGCGCCGTGGCCAGCACACGAGCCGCGTGCTGGAAGCGATGACGACGCCCAGCGAAGGCCTGCTGTCCGCAACCAAACCCTTACCGGATTTTATGCCGGATCAGAGCGACCTGCTCTCCTGAGCGCGGACCGCAATCTGATCTTCTGTACCTGATCCATCGAAACGTTTAGCTGTTTCCACTTACACGAGGAAAAGAAGAATGCCGAAGACTTACCACGATCAAGATGCCGATTTGACCCTCATCCAGAAGAAGAAAGTGGCCATCATCGGCTACGGATCGCAAGGGCACGCACACGCCCTCAACCTGAAGGATTCCGGCGGCGAAGTACGGATCGGATTGCCCTCCACCAGCAAGTCCATCGCCAAGGCGCGGAAGGCCGGCCTGGAAGTTCTCTCCGTCGCGGACGCCGCCAAGTGGGCGGACGTGATCATGATCCTTGCACCCGACACGTCGCAGGCTCAGATCTACGAGGACGAGATCAAGCAGCACCTTACCAAGGGCAAGATGCTGATGTTTGCGCACGGCTTCAACATCCGCTACAACGCCATCCAGCCGCCCGCAGACGTCGATGTTGCCATGGTTGCGCCCAAGGCTCCGGGTCACCGCGTGCGCGAGGTCTTTACCGAGGGCGGCGGCACTCCGGGCCTGCTGGCCGTTCATCAGGATGCGACCGGTGGTGCTTATGCCCTGGCGCTCTCCTATGCCAAGGGCATCGGCTGCACCCGCGCCGGCGTGATTGAAACGACCTTCAAGGAAGAGACCGAGACCGATCTCTTCGGCGAACAGGCAGTCCTCTGCGGCGGCGTCAGCGCATTGATCAAGGCTGGCTTTCAAACGCTGGTCGATGCTGGCTACCAGCCGGAGATTGCGTATTTCGAATGCCTGCACGAGCTCAAGCTGATCGTCGATCTCATCTACCGCGGCGGGCTGGGATACATGCGCTACTCCATCTCCGACACGGCAGAGTATGGCGATTACACCGCAGGTCCGCGGCTGATCAACGATCAGACCCGCGCCGAAATGAAGAAGATCCTCGGCGAGATCCAGGACGGGACCTTCGCCAAGAACTGGATTGAGGAGAACAAGACCGGCCGCCACAAGTTCGAGGAGATGCGGAAGCAGGAGGCTGGCCTGCAGATCGAAGCCGTGGGCGCCAAGCTGCGCGCCGCGATGCCATTCCTCGACCCCGTCGTCATGGTAAACGGAGTCCCGGAGCGGGCAAAATAGCTCGCAACCCTGGACTTTTGGATTCCACGAACCGGGCGGCTGCCAAGCCGTCCGGTTCGTGCATTTTGGGGGCAGAAATTAGAGCCTGTTAACCCTACTTGAGCGGGTGGCGTTCCGAGGGGAAATTGCGCCAGACGAAGCGGAGGACGACGGCGGTGGCGGGTCCTTTGCCTGGGATGCGCGATTCGCGTTATGAAGCAGATCCTTCGCTTCGCTCAGGATGACAAGGCTAGATAAGGCTCAGAATAATAAGGCTAGATAAGACTCAGGATGATAAGGCTAGATAAGGCTCAGAATCACAAGGCTAAATGAGGCTCAGGATGACAAAACTTAGCCGATTCTCCCGATTTCGTTGTCCTTTTTCTCTAGCAGACACCCGGTATGCGGCGATCCTCACTCCTGGAACTCTAAACCGCTGGAACTCGAAAAAACGCCCCCTCCGCCGCCGCTCGATTAGGGTTAACGGGCCCTGGCTTTCTACCCAGTTCATGGGCGCCGATGAGCGTGATATGCTTTGGCGGCGGAGGCCGAGGATGCCCAGATTTGTGATCGAGCGCGATATTCCCGGTGTTGGGAAACTCACCCGTGAGGAGCTGGCAGGAGTGAGCCGAACTTCCTGTGACGTCCTCAAAAATCTTGGCCCTCAAATCCAGTGGATTGAGTCGTATGTCACCGACGACAAGATTTACTGCATCTATATTGCACCGGATGAGGCGACGATCCGCGAGCACGCCCGGCTGGGCGGATTTCCGGCAAACTCGATTCTCCAGGTGCGGAATAGAATCGACCCCACCTCGGCTGACTAAAGCGCGGCCGGCAGCGTCAACGGCCGTGGGTTCCTCTGTAATCCACAGCCTTCATTTACCATTAGTACAGGTGAATCGATGACTTCGCTCCCCTCCGAATCCGTCGCTCCCGAAGTGGCTTCAGGCACCAGCGCGTTTGCCGGGAATCATCCGCCGACACCGCTGCCCGATATCGCGGCTGCGCTGAAGCGCGTCGCTCCCCTGCACGATCTCTCCCAGGGCGAACTGGAGTGGCTGGCTGCCCACGGAACCGAGAGGTTCGCTCCGGCAGGCAGCACTCTCTTCCACGAGGGCGACCCCGCCACAAAGATGATGATCATTCTCAAGGGCGAGGTTCATGTAAGGCGGGAACGTGGTCCATCGACCGCCATCTTTGTTGGCCGCGCCGGCCAGATCACAGCCCTGCTTCCCTTCTCCCGGATGAAGAGCTATGGCGGCCTGGGCTTTACCACATCCGACACATGGGCGCTGGAGTTCGACCGCTCTCTGTTTCCCGAGATTCTGCAGACCATCCCCTCGTTCGGACAGCGGATCGTCTCCGTGCTGCTGGATCGCGTACGCGAAGTGACGCGCATCGAGCAGCAGACGGAGAAGCTGACCGCCCTGGGCAAACTGGCTGGCAATCTGGCGCATGAGCTGAACAACCCCGCCTCAGCGGCGCAGCGGGCCGCCTCGGGCCTGTTGGAGGAGTTGCGCGTCTACGGCCATGAAAAATTTCGCATGGGCAGACTTTGCCTCAACGAGCAGCAGTCCGCAAAGATCGAAGCGTGGGAGAGAGCGGTCCACGCATCCGGCAAGGCGAACGCCGCGCTCGATGAGGCTCACCAGCCGCAGCGCGAAGATGACATCATCGGCTGGCTCGAGAGCAGGCGGGTCCCCGAAACCTGGCTGATCGCGCCGGACCTGGCGGAGCTTGGCACCACGACCGCGCAACTGGACGAGCTCGCGGAATTCCTGAATCTGGAGCAGGTGGCGGTGGTGCTGACGCAGTTTGCGTCCGTGCTGCGGGCCGAGAAGATCGCAGACGCGATGCTCCACTCCACCGACCGCATCTTCGAGTTGATCGGAGCCATCAAGGACTACTCCTACATGGACCAGGCGCCCATCCAGGAGATCGACATTCCGAAGGGCATCGAGGCCACTCTCTCCATGCTGCAATCGCGCCTGACGAATGTGGAGATTGAGCGCAACTACCAGCCCGACCTGCCCATGATCAGCGCCTATGCGAGTGAATTGAATCAGGTCTGGACCGCGCTGATTGAAAACTCCCTCGACGCCATGCGGGACAAGGGACACCTGAAACTAAGCTGCCGTCAGGCCGGAGAGAACATCCTGATCGAGGTATGGGATGATGGTCCCGGAATCCCGCCGGATCTGCAGGACCGGATCTTCGAACCCTTTTTCACGACCAAGCCGCCAGGCAAAGGACTGGGGCTCGGCCTGGACACTGTGACCCGCATCATCCACAAACACAGGGGTTACGTCACGGTGAAGTCAAAGCCGGGAGCTACCTGCTTCCAGATTCAGCTGCCGATCGCGCAGTTGCAGGCCTACTAACAAACAAGCGTGCCATCGCGCGGCGGAAGCTGGGCTGTAGCCCACTCAAATCAATGGCCTTGGGCTGCCTAGGGTCGGCCTACTTCTCGATTTCGACGCCACGCCAGAAGGCGACATGATTTTTGATGTTACGGGCGGCGGGTTTAGGATCGGGATAATACCAGGCCGCATCCGGATTCTCCTGCCCATCGATCAGCAGGCTGTAATAGCGGGCCTGCCCCTTCCACGGACAGGTAGAAACCGTGGAGCTGGGGCGCAGATATTCGCGGTTAATCGACGCTTCGGGGAAATAAAGATTGCCTTCGACCGTTTCACAGGCGTCGCTCTCGGCGACTACCTTTCCATTCCAAATTGCTTTTGCCATCTCGCTGACTTTCTGACCCTCTTGCCTTTGCTGCGACAAGATCGCGGGGAAACGCTTCTTCTAAACATTAGCAGAATGGGATTTCTTTTGCCGCCGGAGCAGGGTTCCTGCCAGCTTCCGGCCCCGTGAAAACGGGAACCGGGAGCCGGCGCGCAGGGAGCCTGGTGCCTCTGTCGGTCGAGCGTTCTTTGATATCTGCCCTGGGAGCCGCTCTGGTCAGGGAGCATCGGCAGTCAGAAGAGATTACTGCCGGACGGGACGCAATTTGGCGACGTTTTGCCGGATGCGATCATATCTCGCTGTAGCCTCGGGGTATTTGCGTACAATCTCCTGCGTCTTGGCCATGAACGTTGGCGTCTGCTCGCGAATCTGGTCGAGAAACGGATCGAACTTTGCCAGCAGGAAGATGCTCTCACCATTGCAGTCGAGGAAGAGCTCCGGCGAAAGACAGCCGTGCAGGACAAAGGCCGAGGCCATCTCCCAATAACTCGTGACCTGCCTCAGGAAGGCGTTTTCGCGCGTTCCGGCAGCTCTTTGCACGGCAAAGAACTCTTCTGCATTAGCGGGCCAGAACTCGTTCGTCATCCAGGCACGCGCCTCCCGCAGAAGGGCTTCGGTACGGAGTTCGTAGAGCTTGAGAATCAACATCGCGTCGTCGTTGGTTGCGAGCTTTTCCATGGAGAGTGCGTTCCTATGATGATCGTGATCGCGTAATTGCGGCTTAACGTTGGAGGAAGATTCGGTAGTGCCTAGTATGTCCGGTAGTTCCTAGTATAGCGGGTCGCGCTTCGAGCCGGGATCACTCGTCACACAGTTCTCAGCGCAGTTCCGCCGAAGCAATGGAAAAGCCCAGGTTCGCGCCGCGAGCCTGGGCTTTCTTATGAACCACTTCAGCTTCCCTGCACCGCATCCCTTCAACTGACAGGGACAGGAGGATCCGGTTCCAGCACCGGGCCATGTGTCTCGGGCGTTGGCGTCGGAGGCGGGACAGGAGCATCTCCAATGCGCTTGCTGTAACTGCAGGAGACAGTCTCGGCAGCCGGCTCTTCCCCCTTCTTCTTCCGCTTGGGAGCCTCGTCCTCGGCGGCGGTCTTCTTGTTGTTGGGGCACACGAGATAAACGCCGGATTTCAGCGTCTTCTCCACCAGGTACGGGCTGCCGCACTCCGGGCACTTCTGATCGACCGGCTTGTTGTTGGAGGTGAAGTTGCACTTGGGATAGTTCGTGCAGCCGTAGAAAAGGTTGCCGCGACGCGCCTTTTTCTCGGCGATCTCCCCATCCTTGCACAGGGGGCAGTGGACGCCGATGGTGTTCTGCTTAATGTATTTGCACTTGGGATAGCCGGAGCAGGAGACGAACTCGCCATACTGCCCATTGCGCAGCACCAACTGCTCGCCGCATTTGGGGCAGTGCTCCTCGAGCGGAACCGGCGGCTTCTGCTGCACCTTCTGATCCAGCTTGCGGGTGGTCTTGCAAGGCGGATCCTCGTTGTATCCCGGGCAGGCCATGAACATGCCGAATCGTCCACGCTTGAGCACCATGACGCGGCCACAGGCTTCGCAATACTCCTCCGCCTGCTCGGCCTCCTGCGCCTCCGCGGTGTTGAGGTCGGGTTTGGTTTCGAAGTTTTCCTTGGTAAAGGTACAGCTATTCTTGTCTTTCTTGTTGTAGGCGCTGCAGGCGTAGAACGAGCCAAACTTGCCCCACTTCATCACCAGGGGAGATCCACACAGGTCGCACTTCTGATCGGTGGGATGCTCCATGCGCTTGATGTTTTCCATGTGCTTCTCGGCGCTTTGGAGCTCCTCTTCAAAGTGTCCGTAGAAGCCGCGCAGCAGGTCGGTCCACTTCTCCTTGCCCTCTTCGATTTCGTCCAGTTCCTCTTCGAGGCGTGCGGTGTATTGCGTATCGAAGATGTAGGGGAAGTTGGCGACCAGCAGGTCGGTGACAACGATGCCAATCTCGGTTGGATAGAAGCGTCCCGCACGACCCGTCGGAGGAACCTTGGTCACGTACTTCCGGTCCTGGATGGTGGTGATGATGGACGAGTAGGTGGACGGACGTCCGATGCCGCGCTCCTCCAGCACCTTGACCAGCGAAGCTTCGTTGTATCGCGGCAGCGGCTCGGTAAAGTGCTGCTCCGGCAAGGTCTGGTTCAGCTTGAGCTTCTGCCCATCGCTGAGCGCGGGCAGCGAGTTCTTCAACGACTCGTCGTCTTCGTCCTTGGAGTCCTTCGCCTCTTCATACACCCGCAGGAATCCGTCAAACTTGAGCACCGAGCCGGTCACTCGGAAGTCATACGAGCGATCCGCCTTGGCTTCGATATCGACGATGGTCTGGTCGTAGACAGCGGGCACGATCTGCGATGCGACAAAGCGCTGCCAGATGAGGCGGTAGAGCTTGTACTGCTCCTCGCTGAGGTAGCGGTGAATCTCGTCCGGGTGCAACTCGACGTTGGTGGGCCGGATCGCTTCATGCGCATCCTGCGCGTCCTTCTTCGACTTGAAGGCGTTGGGCTGGGCAGGCAGGTACTCCTTGCCAAGCTTCTTACCGATGTAGCCGCGCACGGACGCAATGGCATCCGGTGAAACACGGGTCGAATCGGTACGCATATACGTGATGAGGCCGACCGTGCCTTCCGGGCCGATATCGACGCCCTCATAGAGGCGCTGGGCAATGCCCATGGTGCGCTTGACGTTGAATCCCAACTGCCGCGAAGCATCCTGCTGCAGCTTGCTGGTGGTAAAGGGAGGAGCGGCACTCTTGCGGCGCTCTTTCTTCTCCACGGTACGCACGCGCCATGCCGCATTCGGCAGCGCTGCGAGCACAGCATCGGTGGCTGACTGATCGGGCAGGCTGGCGGTGCTGACGGTCGGCACCTCGGCCTTGCGTCCGTCGATGCCGACGAAGCGGGCAACAAACTCCGGTCCCGAGGGGAGTGGAGTGAGCACGGCATCGATCGTCCAGTACTCGACAGGATTGAATGCCTTGATCTCCCGCTCGCGCTCGACGATGAGGCGCACGGCGACCGTCTGCACACGGCCGGCAGAGAGGCCGCGGCGAACCTTGTCCCAGAGCAGGGGTGAAATCTGGTAGCCGACGATGCGGTCCAGGACGCGGCGCGTCTGCTGCGCATCCACGAGGTGCTTATCCACATCGCGGGCATGCTTGAAGGCCTCGACGACTGCCTTCTTCGTAATCTCATTAAAGGTAACGCGGCGGATCTTGCCCTTGCCCTTCAGCGATGGGGTGAGTTGGATGGCGAGGTGAGCGGCAATCGCTTCGCCTTCGCGGTCAGGATCGGGCGCCAGGTAGACGGTATCCGCCTTCTCGGCAAGCTTCTTGAGCTTGGCTACCAGCTTCTCCTTGTCTGGTGTGACGATGAGGGTCGGCTTGAACGTCCTGTGCTCAAGCTCGACGCCGATATCTTTTTTCGGCAGATCCATGATGTGGCCAAAGGAGGCCTCCACCACGTAGTCGTTGCCGAGATATTTATTGATCGTCTTTGCTTTCGCGGGAGATTCGACGATCACGAGAGATTTACTCATTGTTTTCCTTTACAGGGGATGCAGCTAATGTGCATCGCGACTCATCCTCTGATTTTCTGGAAGCTACCACGTCCTGCGTTTTGAATCCACCTGCGAAGAGGCAAAATTTCCGCGGCATGCATCGCCAACCGGCCTGAATTCGCAGCGACTCATTAAAAACTGCGAACATAATTTTTTCCCGGTAGCTGCCGGATGCGCCCCGTGAGCTCCAACTCAAACAGCGCGGTAAACACTTCAGAAGAAGTCAGTTCCGGCTCAAGTTTTTCCATGATCTCGTCCAGTTGCAGCGCTTCATCCTGATGCAGGGCCTGCAGCACGAGATTCTCATTCGGCACCAGCGGCAAATCCTGAACAAGGGATGCAGAAGCCGGTGGATTGGATGCAGACCCGCCCGCCCCAGCCGACCCGGATTCCGCCGCAAGTTGTTCTTCCAATTGGATTCGCACCTGCGATGGCAGGTCTTCCCAGACATCCTCCCAGGTGGCTACAAGCCTTGCGCCCTGCTTGATGAGGGTGTTCGGGCCCCATGCCGTCTTGCTGGTCACATTTCCCGGTACAGCGAACACATCCCGGTTCTGCTCGAGGGCGCAGCGGGCCGTGACGCGGGTTCCGCTGGTTTCGCCTGCCTCCACCACCAGCACGCCCACGCTGATGCCACTGAGAATGCGGTTGCGGCGAGGGAAATTCGCCGGTGCGGGATACGTGCCAAGGCGGTATTCGGAGACGATGGCTCCGCCGCCCAGCAGGATCTGCTCGGCAAGAGACTTGTTTTCCTTGGGATAGATCACATCGATCCCCGTGCCCCAGACAGCGATGGTGGGAGCCTTGGCAGCCAGCGCTCCCTTGTGCGCGGCGCTATCGATGCCGCGGGCCATGCCGCTGAGAATGACCAGGCCGCGATGGGAGAGATCCCGCGAAAGCATCTCCGCCATCCCTGCTCCGTATGGCGTGGGATGACGCGTGCCGATGACGGCGAGCGATGGCCGCGCCAGGAGCGAGCGATCGCCGCGAATCCACAGAACTGGCGGGGCATCGTAGATTTCCTTGAGCCGCTCCGGGTAATCGTCATCCGAGTATGTGAGCAGCGATCCCCCTTCGGCGTAGACACGCTTCCACTCTTCCTCCGCCTCGGCACGTGCTTTGCCTTCCGCCACGAAGCGCACCGCGGCGGCGGGAAAATTGAGCGACTCCAACTCAGTTAGAGCAAGCTGGAAGATACGGGCGGGCGAGTCAAGCTTCTCGACTGCCTGCAGGATTCGACGCGGGCCGAGGCCGGAGGTAAGCGAGAGGGCAAGCCACGCGAGGCGGTCCTCTGTCCATGGAGCGGGCAAGGGAGCGGCTGCGGCGGGCGCGGTGGGACTGCCGGATTTTACTAGAGAAGGAAGCTTCATCTCAGCGCAAAACATCCATCTGCAGGAGCGATTCGAGATCACCCTGCATGGGAGATTTATTTTTTGCTAGTTGCGCTCACACTAGCTGCGTGGCTGTTTGGTGTCAAGCGGAGCAGGACGCGCGCAGCCCGCGGACGTGCGGAGAAGAGGCCGCAAAGCCTTGGCAAAGTGTGGGGGTAGACTGGAAAAGTGAGTCACTCAAAAAAACTTCCCCTACTAAGAATTGCAGCGATTGACTTTTTGAATCCGGCCCCGCTGATGTGGGACTTCGAGCACGATCCCGAACAAGCCAAACTCGCAAGACGCTACAGCATCCACCGCACCATGCCTTCGCAGTGCGCCGCACAGTTGAAAGACGGCACGGCGGATATCGGACTGGTGCCGATTGCCACGTATCCAACCACCCCGAATCTTTCCATTATTCCCGGCTGCGCAATCGCCTCAATTGATTTCGTGCGCTCGATCCTGCTGGTGGTGCCGCAGGCAAAAGCCATGGATGGAGTGAGGACCGTGGCGGCGGATACTTCGTCGCGTGCTTCGCTGGCCTACACACAGATCCTCTTCCAGCGCGTTTGGCGCAGACAGCCGGAGTTTGTGCAGCACGCACCCTCTCTGGACGCGATGCTGGAGCACTGCGATGCGGCTCTGCTGATTGGCGACCGGGCGCTGATGGCGCTTGAGGATGCGCCAGCCCGCGAACTGCGCACCGGAGAAAAGCTGGCATATATCGACCTGGCACACGAGTGGAGACTGCATACGGGCACGCCCTGGGTTTCCGCTTTCTGGGCCGTGCGCAGCGAGGCTCCACAAGCAGCAGGCGTGAGCGAGGAAGTTATCGTCGAGGATTTTGTGCAGTCGCGGGATCACGGGATGCAGCGTATCGACGATCTGGCGGAGGAATGGACGTCGAGGATTTCGCTCTCGCGCGAGGCGATCCGCTCGTATCTCACGAACAATATCCACTACGTAATGGACGAAAGCTGCATGGAAGCGATGAGGTTGTTCTTCCGCTATGCGGAGGAGTGCGGCGTGCTACCGAAGGCTCCGGCGCTGCGCGAGCTAACGACAGCCGCCAAAACTAGCTAGATAGCGGCTCGGCGAAGCACCCCTCGGCTGAAAAAACGAGCCTCTAAAAAACGCGGCCGGCAGGGATGAATCCCCTTGCCGGCCGTTTTTCTGCGGACTCTGTGACCACTTCTTCGCTGACCCGCTAAATCTCCCAGCGCAGCAGCGAAGCTCCGGTAGTGAACCCTGCGCCAACCGAGGCAATCAGTACCAGGTCGCCGCGATGCAGATGGTTTTCCTGCCGCGCGGTATCCATGGCCAGCGGGATGGTTGCGGCGGTGGTATTCCCGTAGCGATCGATGTTGATGATGACCTGCTCAGGCGTCAGCCCGAGGCGCTCCGCGGTGGAGAGAATGATGCGCTTATTCGCCTGGTGAGGGATGAAGCAGCCGAGGTCCTTGCCGGTGATGCCGTTTCTCGTGAGTACCTTCTCCGCGACTTCAGCCATCTTGCGGACGGCGTATTTGTAGACCGCCTGGCCGTCCTGGCGGACATAGTGCATCTTCTTTTCAATAGTCTCGGCACTGGGGCGATGCAGGCTTCCCCCAGCGGGCATATAGAGAGAGCAGGCACCGGAGCCATCGATCTCGTGTACGAAGTCGAGCATGCCCAGTTCGCCCTCCTCCGCTGGCTCAAGGAGCACAGCGCCGGCGCCATCGCCGAAGAGGATGCAGGTGGAGCGGTCCGTGTAGTCGAGGATCGACGACATCGTGTCCGCGCCGATCACCATGACCTTGGAGTGCGCTCCGGACTCAACCAGCTTGCTGCCAACCTGCAGAGCATAGACAAAGCCAGAGCAGGCCGCGGAGAGATCGAATCCCCATGCGCCCTTGGCGCCAATCTTGTCCTGCACCAGGCAGGCGGTCGCCGGAAAGAGCATGTCCGGCGTTACGGTGGCGACAATGATGGCCTCGACATCGGTTGCGGCAATGCCGCGTTCGGCGAGGCAGCGGCGCGCAGCTTCCGCAGCCATATCACTGGTTGCCACTCCGGGATCGACGATGTGCCGCTCGCGGATGCCGGTGCGGTCCACGATCCACTGGTCGTTGGTGTCTACCATCTTTTCCAGGTCGGCATTGGTGAGGATACGAGGCGGGACGTAAGTACCGAGGGCTGTAATCTTGGCGCGTCTTGCCACACGCGGACGCACTTCTAAGCTCAATGGATATCTCCTGAAGGCCGTGTTCCAGCCCATATTCTCTACTGAAGGGGATGCGTCTGTCCATGAGCCGGGAAGGTGGGCTAAGTGTATGCCGGGCGACCTACTGCGCACACAACGACCCGTTACCGTTGCTTCCTTCCGGACCTGGCGGGGTTGGCGGGATTGAGTCGCGTAGGACCCGGCACTCTTGAATCATACCATCGCCGAGGGCCAATCGAAGTAGGTCGTGGCGAAGTACAGCCTTGAAGTGCGTCTTTGTGGATCCGGGAATTTGAGCGGCGGCTTTTAGCTTTTCCTGCGGGCTGCCGATAGAGGTAGGGAGAGAAAGTTTTCTCTTCAATCTTCATTCATTTTCATAGAGGGCGGAACCCGCTACAGAATGAAATCAAGAATCCTCGGTACAGCTATCCTGACCATGCTTCTCTTCGACAATAGCGGACTGTCGCAAAGCCTGTCCGGACGACGAGCCGCTTATTCAGCTTCAACCTCAGATGCCTCATTTCAGTCGCTGCACGCTTTCAGCTCGAGTCGTGACCGCGCTGCCGACGCAGACTCCGCCGCGGCAACTTCTGCAATTCTTCCTGCTCCCAGCACTGGTATACCCCAAGCCATTCGTCCCTTTTCGAGGATTGGCATTGACTCGCACGTAGGACTTGGCGGAGTTGGATTCGATGTAGCAACGCCTCTCTCCAGGAAGTTCAATCTTCGCGCCGGCTCAGACTTCTTCAGCTACTCCACCTCCTTCCAGGAGCAGGGAGCGAATGTCGCCATCGACTTCCGTCTGCGATCCGGGCACGCATCTCTGGATTGGTTTCCATTCGGCGGGCGGTTTCGCTTGAGCCCGCAGGTCGTCTTCGCAAACAACAACCGGATGCAGGCGACCGCAGTGATTCCCCCAGGCAGCACAGTGACCTTGAACGGCCAGGATTACGTCAGCAGTGCAACCGACCCGCTGCACGGAAGCGGATCGGTCGATTTTCGCAGGACTTCGCCTGGCTTTACCCTTGGGTTCGGCAATATCGTCCCGCGCAAACGGAGTCACATAAGCATCCCTACAGAACTTGGGTTCTACTATGTGGGCCAGCCCGGATTGAAGGTTAACTTCAGCGGCAGCGCGTGCGATCCTACGCTGCCACCGGCCATCGGATGTCAGCCTGTTATGCAGGACGCGGGCTTCCAGAAGAATCTCGCAGCATTTATAGCGCGCAACAACAACAATCTGAGCTACGCATCGTTCTTTCCGGTTCTCTCGGTAGGCTTCGGCTATATGTTCTAGCGCATCTCCATCGCGCATCGTCATTGCAGGTTCCCGAGCGACCAGCCATCCGCGAGGGAACCTGACGAATGCTTACGGGCAGCAATTGCGCCAGGCTGGGCCCGACTCTACTCCCTGACCCGACCTCGGCCGACCTCTGACCAAGCCCCTGACTCAGCCGCTGACCAAGCCGAAGACCGGCGGCTCCGTTAGAATAGTAGGGTGAAGCATCTTCCCCAGAAACCTGCAATCGACGCGACAGACGCTCTGCCGAGTCCCTCCATCGACCTCGCCCAACCTGGCTCCGCAGCGCCGGTGAAGGTGGGCTTCGTCAGCCTTGGCTGTCCTAAGAACCTGGTGGACAGCGAAGTGATGATGGGTCTGCTGAACCAGGCCGGGGCACAGATGACCTCGTCTCCCGAGAACGCCGATGTGCTGGTGGTGAACACCTGCTCGTTCATCGACTCGGCCAAGCAGGAGTCGGTGGACGCGATTCTGGAGATGGCGCAGCACAAGGCGACCGGTGCGGGCAAGAAGCTGATTGTGGCTGGCTGCCTGGTGGAGCGCTATCGCGATGAGATTCGCAGGAACATCCCCGAAGTGGACGCCGTGGTGGGCACAGGCGAGTTGGAGCAGATCCTGGCAGCCGCGGGGTTGCAGCGGCCCATGCTCAACCAGGCGCCATCGCCCTTCAACATCCTGACCGCTGCCGAGTCTTCGCGGGCAGAGGGAGATCTGCGCGAGCAGCAAGGCCGCTTTGCGCGCACGGAGTGGGACGGCGCAGCGCCTGCGCTTCCGAAGTACCTCTACGACGAAACGACGCCGCGGCTGCTGGCAACGCCGCGCTCCTCCGCCTACATCAAGATCGCCGAGGGCTGCGATCATCCCTGCAGCTTCTGCGTTATTCCCAATCTGCGCGGCAAGTTTCGCTCGCGCCGCTTTGAGTCGGTGGTGACAGAGGCGCAGCGGCTGGTGGCGCAGGGCGTGCAGGAGATTACGCTGGTGGGTCAGGACACCACCTGCTACGGCGAGGATCTTGGCATGAAGGACGGCCTGGCGCTGCTGCTCGACAGGCTGGCACGCATCGAAGGGCTGCGGTGGCTGCGCTTCCTCTACGCCTATCCCAATAAGATCACCGGGAAGCTGCTGGAGACCATCGCGCTGCACCCGAACATCTGCAAATACCTGGATGTGCCGTTGCAGCACGCCTCGCCGGCAGTGCTGAAAAACATGAAGCGCGGCGCAGGGGCGGAGATCTTCCTGAAGACGCTGGAGAAGGTTCGCGCCACCGTGCCGGGAATCGCGCTGCGGACCTCATTTATCGTCGGCTTCCCCGGCGAGACGGATGCCGACTTCGCCGTATTGAGCGACTTTGTGCGGGAGGCGCGGTTTGACTGGCTCGGAGTCTTCAGCTACTCGGATGAAGACGGGTCAAAGGCCTTCCACCATGAAGACAAGGTGGTGAAGCGCACGATTGAGGCCCGGCGGCGGGCTCTGATGCGCCTGCAAAAAGGCATCAGCAAAAAGGCGAAGAAGCAATGGGTAGGCCGCACGCTGGACGTATTGGTTGAAGGCGAATCCGAGGAGACCTCGATGCTGTGGGAGGCTCGTTCGCAGTTCCACGCACCGGAGATTGACGGCAAGATCTATATCAACGACTTCGGGGAGCAGGAAGAGCTGACGCCGGGAAACTTCTACCGCTGCGAGATCACCGAGGCGCATGAATACGATGTGGTAGGAAGGATCGTGTAACGCAGCAGGATACAGTTGGGTTGCCAGTCATCATGAACACAGCGAAAAAGAAAGCCGCAAAGAAAACTATTCTCCGTTGTCCTACGTGCCGAACGATCGTCACCATGAAGGACGAGGATTATCCGTTCTGCAGTGATCGTTGCCGGCAGATCGACCTGGGCAAATGGGCGAGCGGGGTGTACCGGATTTCATCGCCCATCCTTGACCCTGACGTGCTGGAAGATCTGCCTCCTTCAGCGGAGAAGAGTTCGAGCAACGATGAGTAGGTTCCCGGGACTGAAGACGCGTTGGGCATGGGTCGTGGGAACCTTCTTTGGCGCGGGGCTGGGTAAACCGGGGCCCGGGACATGGGGCTCCATAGCAGCGCTGTTGCTGTGGTGGCTGCTGGCGCATTTTGCCGCTCCGTCGACGCTGCACCTTGCCCTGATTACCGCCGCGGCTGCGTTGCTGGCGACCGTGATTGGGATTCCGGCGGGAACCATCGTGGCCCGGGAGACGGGCCGCGAAGATCCGGGCCACGTGGTAGTGGATGAAGCAGTGGGCCAGTGGATCGCACTGATCGCCTGCCCGGTGGACTGGCGACACCCCTTGCTGGCGCTGCTGCTGTTTCGCGCTTTTGACATTGTGAAACCGTGGCCTGCGCGGCAACTGGAAAATCTGCCGGGCGGATGGGGCATCATGCTCGATGATGTAGCCGCCGGGCTGTATGCTTTGCTTATCTTGCAGTTTGCCCGCCATTGGTTTTAGCGCAATGATTTTTTGAGCGCACCGGGCCAACGGCACGGATGGGAATGACGGGACCGAGATGACCTTTCTGAATCGCGAACGGAACACAACGCTGCGGCCGGTGCTTGACGCAGTCGTGCCCGGAGCAGCCTTGCCGGGTGGAGAAGTAGAGCTTCGGGGAGCAAACCTGGGGCCGATCGACTCCCGAATCCCAACCGCCCTGGTGGACGGGTCGGCGGCGGCAGTGCTGCTGAGCCGCTCGCAACGCATGATCGTCCGCGTGCCGGAGACCCACGGCGCAGGAGAGGTGCGGATTCAACAGGGCGAGGTGCACAGCAACCCGCTGGAGTTGAAGGTTGCACAGTTGCTGGCCGAGGGTGTGCATGCCGTCGGCAATCCGGTGATCGATGTTGCGGGAAATGTCTACGTCACCTTCTCCGGGCCTCGCGGGCAGCAGACGCCCGTCTCGGTCTTCAAGGTGACGCCGGATGGCGAACCGGAGAGCTTTCTGACGGGCGTGATGAACGCTACCGGACTGGCATTGGATCCAGCGGGTTATCTCTATGTTTCGTCGCGGCACGAAGGCACGGTGTATCGCGTGTCGCCAGAGGGCGCTGCTTCGCTGTACTCCGAAGGAATGGGCGTGGCTACCGGGCTGGCCTTCGACGAAAAGGGTGATCTGTATGTTGGGGACCGCTCCGGCACTATCTTCAAGATTTCGCGGGACCGGCAGATCTTCGTCTTTGCCACGCTGGAGCCGAGCGTAGCGGCCTACCACCTTGCCTTTGGACTGGATGGCACGCTCTTTGTAACCGGGCCAACCACTTCGAGCCACGACAACGTATATGCGATCGACCGCGACGGGGCCACGCATGTCTATTACAGCGGCCTGGGACGCCCGCAGGGACTGGCGGTCGACACCCACGGCAACCTGTATGTAACAGCCTCGCTGGGGGGCAAGCGCGGAGTCATCCGCATCACTCGTTCCGGAGAGGCATCGCTGGTGCTGGCAGGTTCCAATTTGGTAGGGCTGGCCCTGGGCCGCGATGGAATGATGGTCCTGGCTACCGGCACCGCCGTTTATCATGTTTTCCTGGGGATTGAGGGCCTGCGCTTCTTCTAGTCTCAGCCTGGCAGGAGCATGGTGCGTTTCAGGGAAAAGGGGCTGGCCTGCAAGACATTGCTGTTTTTTGTCCAGAAATCCCTGGCTCCAGTGGTAGCATCCTGCGTTGGTTGTGAATTGGGTCGAGCGTAAGAAAACGGATCGGCCCAAATTTATCAGGTACAGATCGGCCCAGATGAACTGTGAAATCATCGCCGTCGGATCAGAACTTCTGACGCCGTACCGGCAGGACACCAACTCCCTCTTTGTCACCGACCGCTTGTACGGGCTGGGCGTGCGCGTCATCTTCAAGACGATTGTGGGAGACCGGAAGGATCACCTGGTTGACGCCATCCAGACAGCGCTGCGCCGGGTTGACATCCTGATCCTGACCGGAGGCCTGGGGCCTACGGAAGACGACCTGACACGGCCAGCGGTAGCCACCGCGCTGAAGATTCCGCTGAAGCGCGACCCTGAGATTGTGGCCAAGCTGTATGCCCGCTTTGCGGCGAGGCGCACGCAGATGACGCCGAATAATACGCGGCAGGGCGACAGGCTGGAGAACGCAACCATCCTCGACAATCCGAACGGAACGGCTCCAGGGCAGTGGCTGGATACGGTGTATGGCGGTCATCGCAAGCTGGTGATTTTGTTGCCGGGTCCACCGTCGGAGTTGCAGCCCATGTTCGACAATGAGTGCATGCCGCTGCTGCAGTCCACGCTGCCGCCGCGCTTTATTGCCCGCCGGACGCTGAAAGCGGCGATGATCGGCGAATCCGCGGCAGATGCGCGGATCGCTCCCATCTACCAGAAATACGGAGACGTGGAGACGACGATCCTGGCGGGTACCGGAGATATCCAGATCAATCTGCTATGCGCGAAGAAAGCGATGGACCTGGCGCAGCATCGCGTGGACGAGCTGGCGGAGAAGATCGAAGAGGAGTTGGACGACTCGATCTACTCCTCGCAGGCGGAGACGCTGGAGCAGATCGTCCTCTACTACCTGGAAATGCGCGGAGCGACTCTGGCCGTGGCGGAAAGCTGCACCGGTGGGCTTATGTCCGAGCGGCTGACAAGGATCAGTGGCAGTTCCAGATCGTTCCTCGGTGGAGCAGTCGTCTACAGCAACGACCTGAAGACAGAGTTTGCCGACGTTCCGCGGACGCTGATTGACGACTACGGCGTGGTCAGCGGTGAAGTAGCGGAAGCCATGGCCGACGGCATCCGCGAGCGCGTGGGAGCAACCTTCGGCTGCGGCATCACCGGCATCGCAGGCCCCGGCGGAGGCACGGAAGAGAAGCCCGTGGGGCTGGTATATATTGCCGTCTCCGATGGGAAACACACCGATGTGCTGGAGAAGCAATTCAGCGGAGACCGCGAACGCGTTCGCCAGTGGGCAACGCAGCAGGCACTGGACATGGTGCGCCGCCGCCTGATGTAGCGGCCGTCTGATGTAACGAAGGAGGCCGCCAGCTTCCCGGCGGCCCCCGGAAATGCAGCCTACTTTATCTGCAAACGCGAGATGCGCGTGTCCCAATTCCCCAGCTTGGCGCGGGTAGCACCGCAGGTAGAGTCGGCCATCCATTGGGCCAGCGTGCAACTCTGCCCAATGTATTCACTGGCGAGCCAGATATCATTGCCGGTCGCCACCGCCGCTCCGTAGTCGCCCCAGCGCGGACGATTCGAGTACTGCGGATAACCGGTAAATCCGTCCGATGGCCCCACCCCGGCGGCCGCAAGTTGTACAGTGCCCGCGCCGGCAATCGCATCGACCGAGGCGTATCCCGCAGAGGGGTAGAAGTCCGGTCCGGTAAGTGTAAACGCCATTGCGCCCCTCCCGTTCGCTGTCGCGGCAATCGCCGGGTACGTCACGTTGTTATTGGGCACGGCGAGGTAGCCCTGCGTCATAACATGACCACTGTTTGGGTTGAGAACGAAGTATGCAGCCCCAGCCAGCGCGTGAATCCCGTCAAAGGTCACGCCGGTGTCCAGCGCCGCCCACAGCCTGCCATTGGCGTAGTACACCTGCTGCATGCGCGAGTCGTTGCTGTCGAGCCTCGATTCAGGGTCGCCCAGCGACTGACCCAGCGGATAATCGCCAGCCTTCTGCGTGGAGGACGGCGGCACAGCGTAACCGTTGACGGCAACGAAGCGATTGCCAAGGATGAGTTGCGGATTGCCGCTGTCAAGCGAGGAGGTGTTCGTCAGGCTCCACTGGCGAAGCCGGTTATCAAACTGACTGTCAAAGAAGACTGCATCCGAACTCAGCAGAAATTCTGTTCCGCCGGAGTTGGTGTCATATTGCATGGCAGCCGAGACGGCAGGCCATACCGTAAAGCCCGGCAGCCCATTGGAATCGAGAGAATCCGCAGTGTTGAAGAGCACCGTCGAGACCGGCCCGCCAGCAGCAAGCGCGCGCTTTGACATGGCATAAATCTGCGCCCCGTTAAATCCTGACCCGAACAGCGAAAACTCGTTCGTGGTGATGTAGAAGCCGTAGGCGTCGGCACCGATGTGGGGATAATCTCCGAAGCAAAAGCCCTGGTCGCAGTGGTGGTCCGGCGTGCCGTTGTTCCCATCGTTGGTGGTGTCGATCTTGTAGATCGTCCAGGAGCCGAGCGGATTCGATGAGTTGCTCACGGCGAGATCGAGATGGTTCCGGCCGGAGAGCGCGGAGGTGGTTCCCACGCGATCGAGCGTGACTACCACATGATAGAAGCGCTGTGTCTGTGCGTCGAAGTAACAGGAGGGGTCCGTGATTTCCGGGCCATATTGCCCCGTGTTTGGACCGGAACGGGTGATCGCCGGCGCGTACCCGTAAAAGGTATTCAGATCCACCGCGCCCATGAGCGGAGCGCCAGCGGTATCAAACACCCGGAGGACCTGGTTCACCGACTCCACCACGTAGCCGTTGCCGACACAGAGCCCCTGATCCGGCGGCTCCGTCGTGAACTGGTTGCCGCCATTGGCAAAGCGCTGCTGGTACAGATTCAGCCCGTCGAAACTGCCGGCCAGCACCGGATTGGACTTAAACTTCGGACCGCCGGGAATGCCGATAGGCACGCCTGCATGCTTCGCGATGGAACGGTTGATTGCGACCGCACCGGTGGCGTTGTTCGCACTGTCTGAGGTGAAGGCGGGATCGATCTCCGGGCCACCGACTGCGGTGCCCGTCTGCAAAGCGTCGACCGAAGTTGCTGCGGCTGGCCGGGTTGTTCCGGAGGGCTGGATGCGGGTTATGGTCTGCGCGAATCCGATCCCTGGCAAGGCGAGGACCAGGCCGGCCGTGATAACAAACCTGGAGAGGATTTGCTTCTTCATCTCTGATTGCTCCTGACATGGATTGTTGGATCGGAACTCTTGTCATCCTGCGCGCAGTTGTCGCTTGTCATCCCGAGCGCAGCGAAGGATCTAAGACCGGGAAACATGATTTGCCTCAGAGGACCTGAAGTCAATACGCAAGAGTTTGCAGCATTGACACCACGGATTCCTCTCTACAGTCAGGTCTTCAGCACTGACCTTCCGGCCTTCGACGCCCCCGGACAACGGGCGATTGCCTCCCTGCTGATAGACTTACCAACGGAATGTTGGCAATACACTACTTCGTCCTTATTCTTACCGGGTATCTCCTGGGGTCGATCCCTTTTGGGTATCTTCTGGTGCGCTATGTGCGCCATGAGGATATCCGCGCCGTGGGCAGTGGCAATATCGGCGCCACCAACGTATTGCGCTCCGGCTCAAAGGGCCTGGGAGCATTGACGCTGCTGCTGGATGCAGCAAAGGGAGCGGCGGCGGTATTTGCCGGGGCATGGCTGGCGCGCAGCTACTTTGCGGGCAGCATCAACCCACGAGATGCGGCGGCGGTCGCCGGTCTCTTTGCCCTGCTGGGTCACGTCTTCCCGGTGTGGCTGCGCTTCAAGGGCGGGAAGGGAGTGGCTACGGGCTTAGGAGTCTTTCTCTTCCTGCTACCGCTGGCCTCGCTCGGCTCGTTCGTCGTCTTCGCAGTGGTCTTCGCCCTGTCTCGGTACGTCTCGCTGGCCTCGATCCTGGCGGCGATCGCGTTGCCTCCGCTTGGCCTGTGGCTGTACCCGGAATGGCATACTCCCTTGTTTCTATTGGCGCTGTTTCTGATGCCGGCGGTGATCATCGTCAAGCATCACCAGAACATTCGCCGTCTATTGACGGGCAGCGAGTTTCGCTTTGGCAAACCGAAAGGAAGTGCGGCATGAGCCGGATTGCAGTTCTAGGCAGCGGGGCGTGGGGAACCGCAATTGCGTTGAGCCTTACCCGGCGCGGTGGCCACGAAGTGACACTGTGGACGCATGCGCAGGAGATCTGCGACGACATAGTGGCGCGTGGCGAGAATGTCGACTTTCTGCCGGGCTTCCCTCTGCCGGAGGAGATTCGCATCACCGCCGACACCCGCGAGGCGGTAAGCGAAGCAGAGATTGTAGTCAGTGTGGTGCCGTCGGAGTTTCTGCGGCAGACCTACCGGCGCATTGCCCCATCCCTGCATGCGGGGCAGTTGCTCGTCAGCGCCACCAAAGGCGTGGAGGATGTGACCTTTCTGCGCATGACGGAGGTGATCCGCGCAACCCTGGCGGAGCAGGGCCTGAAGCTGGCCTGCGGAGTGCTGAGCGGGCCAACATTTGCCGCCGAAGTTGCCGCCGGATTCCCTACCGCGATCACGATTGCCTTTGACAACATGGCGCATGCGATACGCATCCAGAACGAGTTCAGCAGCCCGACGCTGAGGCTCTACACCAACGACGACGTGATTGGAGTGGAACTTGGCGGAGCGATCAAGAACGTGATCGCCATTGCCTGCGGCACGGTAGCCGGACTGGGCCTGGGCTACAACAGCGCCGCCGCGCTCATTACCCGCGGCATGGCGGAGATTACCCGGCTCGCCGTAGCCTGCGGCGCGCGCCGCGAGACGCTGGCAGGACTGTCGGGCATCGGCGACCTGGTGCTGACCTGCACCGGATCGCTCTCGCGCAACCGCACCGTGGGGTTTGAGCTGGGCAAAGGGCACAAGCTGCCAGAGATTCTTGCGCGACTGGAGGGCAAGGTGGCCGAGGGGGTGCACACCACCACTGCCGCCCTGGGCCTGGCGCAACGGCATGGCGTGGAGATGCCGATCACCGAGCAGATGGATTTGATTCTGCACCAGGGCAAGTCTCCGCTGGAGGCAATGCACGAGCTGATGAGCCGCCCCGGACGCGACGAATAGCCAGAATACGAGCGGGTATTCGCGGACGCACTAACTCCCGAGTAACTTACCGTTTCGTAACTTACTAGCGGGTTATCCGTTGGCGTGGCTACCCTCTTTGATCCCCCGTTTACGACTTTCGTGCGACTGGAAGGACAGGCAGTTCCCCTTAAACTTTTCTCATCCCGCAACTGGATGCGGCATGACTCCATGAAAAGCGTTTCGGCCTTCCGATTTCGGATTTTTCTGCCTTTGTTCCTCCTGCTGATCGCGACAAGCGCAATCAGCTCAGCGGCTGCTACGGCAGCCATTACCTCGGGGCACTCCGCCGTACTCTCCACCATGGTGGCGATCCTGACCAGTCTCGCAGTCTGCGCGCTGGCAAGCCAGATCGTCTCCAACGCTATCGCGCAGGAGAGCAGCAGAGTAGCAGCATCGATCAGCGAGCCTCCCGATCCGCCGCGGGGAGGACGCCGCGCGCCGCAAACGCTCTTTTTTGAAGAGGTAGCGGAGGCCTGGGAGAAGGCCGCTCTGCGCCTGGAGCGCACCATCAACCAGGAGCGCTCGAAGGCGATCCAATCGCGCGCGGATCTAAACGAGTTTCTCTGTACCGTGGCCAAGGCCACCGAGGAGCGCTCCCCGTTCCTGCGCGGGCACGCCGAGCGGGTTGCCGCCTACGCGGCGGGCATCTCCGAAGAATTTGAACTGGGCGAAGAACTGACCGAGCGCATCCGGCTGGCGGCGATGGTTCACGACATCGGCATGATCGGCATCGGAGAGGCGGCGCAGAAGAAAGGCCGTCTGCTGGCGGTTCAGGAATTCGAGATTCTGCGGGCACACCCCTCTCGAGGAGCGGCCATTCTGCGCTCCGTCGAGTCCTTGAGCGACCTGGTTCCCGCGGTGGAGCTGCACCATGAAGCACCGGACGGAAGCGGCTATCCCTACGGATTGACGGAAGACGACATCCCGCTGGCAGCGCGCATCCTGGCCGTGGCGGATACCTTCGACACGCTGATCAGCGCCGATCCTCACCAGCCGGGGATGAGCGTTAGCGAAGCGCTCGACGTGATGGATGATCTTGCAGGAGCACGTCTGGATCGCAGAGTTGTAGACGCCTTGCTTCGCTATCTGGAGCGCGAGGCCCTCCAGCCCCACGGCGATGCCGGCAGAACCCCGGTGGATTTTCTGGAACAGAAGATGGCGGCAGAGGCAGGCAGAAGCTAAGAACGATCCGCGGAGAGGCGCGCCGGCCCCGGTCCCTTTTCACCTGGCGGCCTCTTTACTCATGGAATACCCTGTTTCCGCATGAAGGCTCCTGCGCTGGGAGCTGCCCTGTGCCTGGTCGACTGCAGGCCAGCTTCTGTGTCTTGATACACTCAAGGCGGACGAGCAAAGGGATTCCGTCGGAATGATTCAAACGCTGTTTGGCAGTCTTAGCGAGGAGCCGGAAAAGAAATCCATCTTCGAACGCATGAAACAGGCCGTCTCCCGCACGCGGGAGAACCTGGAGGAGCGGATCGAAGGCGTTATCGCTCTGACCCGCGAGGTCGACGAGGCCACGCTGGATGAGCTGGAGCTGAGCCTGATCGCCTCCGATCTCGGCGTCGGCACGACCGAAGAGATCCTGAAGACTCTGCGGGACCATGCCAAGCGCCAGCAGATACGCGACGGCGCGGAGCTCCGGCAACTGCTCAAAACAGAGATCAAAGCTATCCTCGACGAGCAGGCGCGGCCAGTCGCCACCGTCAGCGGGCCAGAGATCATCCTGATGGTAGGGGTGAACGGCACCGGCAAAACCACCACTTCGGGCAAGCTGGCCGCACTCTATCGCAGCCAGGGGAAAAGCGTGCTGCTGTGCGCCGCCGACACCTTCCGCGCTGCTGCGATTGAGCAGTTGGAGGTATGGAGCGAACGCAGCGGAGTGGAGCTGATCAAGAGCAAGCAGGGCGGAGATCCGACGGCAGTGCTCTTCGACGCGCTGCAGGTTGCCAAGGCTCGCAATTTCGACATCGTGATTGTGGATACCGCCGGACGGCTGCATACCAAGGGCGGCCTGATGGCCGAACTGGACAAGATGCGCCGCACCACGCAGCGGTTTATCGCCGACGCTCCCCATGAGGTGCTGCTGGTGATGGACGCCACCACGGGACAGAACGGACTGCAGCAGGCGCGACTGTTCACCGAGTCGGCGGGAGTGACAGGCATTGTGCTGACCAAGCTCGACGGCACTGCCAAGGGTGGCATCGCAGTGGCCATCGCACGCGAGCTGAAGCTGCCTGTCCGCTATGTAGGAGTGGGGGAGAAGATTGAGGATCTGCTGCCCTTTGACAGCGAGGCCTTCGCAGAGTCTCTGCTGGGCAACCGATGAGAAGCGCGGAAGAATGGGCATTTCCGCTGGCCCGCTCTTTTCAGGTTGGCGTGTTCAACCCATCAACAGAAAATTCTTTTCCGGATATCTGTCACGTCACTGAGACGAATCATCCTATCTAAGAATCGTTATTTATCTAGGAACCGTTATTCCATTGAAAGATGAACGGGATGAATCTCCAGCCGGATCACAACCAAATATTTGAGGGTCTGGCTGGATTTCCTTTTAGGGTCCGGCCGGATTCCTGGTTTGCTTTCTGCACGGTTGCGCCCTATGCGGCCGCCTGAGAAGAAACGATATCCCTCGAACGGAATGGAAGGGGCCATGCGTGTTCTCGATTGCCATAGATGATGAAGCGGATAAGGCCTGGATGGCGCGGGCTCTGTTGCAGGCGGAGATGGGCAACGGTCTGGCCTCGCCCAATCCGACGGTGGGTTGCGTGATCGTCAAGAACGGCCGGGCCATTGGAGAAGGGTTCCATGCCTATGCGGAGAAAGACCACGCAGAGATTGTGGCCCTGCGAAATGCCGGAGCCGAGGCGCGGGGCGCTACCGCGTATGTGACGCTGGAACCGTGCAGCACGCAGGGGCGAACTGGACCCTGCGCCGACGCGTTGATCGCTGCCGGAGTCGCGCGGGTGGTCGTGGCAACCAGAGACCCCAATCCTGAGGTGAATGGCGGCGGCATTGTGAACCTGGTTGCGGCCGGGATCCGCGTGACAGTTGGGGTCCGCGAAGCTGAGGCGCGGCGGCTGAACGATGCCTTTGCCCAATCCATCCGCACGGGCCTGCCGCTGCTGTCGCTCAAGGCAGGCTTGAGCCTGGATGGACGCATTGCTCCGGCAAGCGGCATCCACTCCGGCGGAGAGCCGTACTGGATTACCGGGGAAGAATCGCGCGCCGAGGTACACCGCATGCGGCACGCGTCGGATGCAATTCTGCTGGGTATCAACTCGGCGCTGGCGGACGATCCGCTGTTGACAGACCGCAGCGAGCTTCCCCGCCGCCGCCCCCTGCTGCGAGCCATCGTGGATTCCCAGCTCCGGTTGCCGGTCGATTCCCGCCTGGTATGCTCCGCGGCAGGAGATCTGGTCGTCTTCTGCACCGCAAGTTCGACGCTTGAAAAGCAGGCACGCATCCAGGCGCTCCAGGACCGTGGCGTGCAGGTGGAGGAGATGGGCGACGGCGACCGCGTGCCCCTCAAGCAGGTTTTGACGTGGCTTGCCGGACTGCGCATGACCAGCGTGCTGCTCGAGGGCGGTTCTGTGCTGAATACACAGGCCCTGCGCGAGGATCTGGTGGACAAAGTCAGCCTGTTCTATGCGCCGAGGTTTCTGGGCGGGGATGCGGTTCCCTTGATCGGCGGTCTGGAAGGAAAGCGGATCACGCTGAAGCACACGGAGATGGTGCGCTTCGACGAAGACGTGCTCATACGGGGTTTGATTCACGATCCCTGGGCAGACTGAGCTTCGCCTGACTAAGCTTCGTCTATCTGGCGGGATTGGGTTGCCCGCCGATAGATCGCCACCGTGAGCAGGATGCCGCCGACACACATGACTGCGGCAAAGAGAAATATCCCCGAATACCCATAGCCGCTGATGATCAGCCCGGCAATTGGGCCGGTAATCCCCATCGCGAGATCCATGAAGGCGTTATAGAGACCAAGCGCGGACCCGCTATTCGCTGGTGACACGGTCCTGACCGCCTCCACCCCAAGCGCGGGAAAGACCAGGGCAAAGCCGGTGCCGGTAAGCCCCGCGCCGAGCAGAGCCACCGACGAGGTCGAGGCAAGCCACAGCAGTACCAGGCCCACCGTTTCCACCGCCAGCGAAACCAGTGCGACCGGGAAGCCTCCCCGGCGTTCGATGCTGCGAGCAAAAAGCAGCCGGGTGGCGATAAAGCACAGCCCGAAGACCGAGAGCGAGAAGGCGGCGTTGTTCCATTGGCGATTGGCGTAATAGAGCGTGATGAAAGACGCGATGGCGCCGAAGCCGACTGTCCCCAGGGCGAGGCTCATGCCATGCGGAAAGACCTTGCCCAGAACATGTTGGAAGGTCAGGCTCTCCCCCTTGATGACGCGGACAGCTGCGATTTTCGCCGCCAGCACATAGCCCGCGAACGAGAGGATCAGAACCAGCACTGCCAGCGAGCCAAGACCAAACCGGCCGTTTACCCAGACACCGACGGGCGCTCCGATGGCGAGCGCGCCGTAGGTGGCAATGCCGCTCCAGGAGATCACCTCCGCCGTGTGCTCCTGCCCCACGCGCCCCATACCCCAGATCGTGACGCCCGTAGCAGTACAGCTTTCCCCTGCTCCCAGCAGAAGGCGGCTGGCCAGAAGCAGCAGCAGGGAGAGAAGCGGGCGATGGCGCAGCAACGCGGCAAGTAACAGAACGGCTCCGCTGCAGGTGGTGTACACCTGGCCTTTCATCACCGTACGCTTGGCTCCCAACGTGTCGCCCATATGGCCTGCCCATGGCCGGGTGACCAGCGTGGCAACGTACTGCATGCTGATGGCAAGGCCCGCCATCAACGGCATGTATCCCAGGTCCAGATGGACGAAGGAAGGCAGCACGGCAAGCTGGATCCCAATGCACAAATAGCAGAGAAAGCTGAGAAAGGCCGTCCTGACAATGCGCCGCGTGAGCGCGATATGCTCCTCGCTCTGTTGGTCCGCTAACGTCATATACGTAAGGTCATATGCTGTAAGTCACCTGCGATAAGCTTAGAGATATGTTTACAGGATTGGTAGAGCAGACAGGGACCATCGTCAGTGTGGAGGAGCGCTCCGGAGCAAGACGGATCACCGTAGCCGCCCCGGGACTCGCTTCGCGTCTCCGCGAGGGCGACAGCGTTGCGGTGAGCGGAGTCTGCCTGACGGCTCTCGACATCGAGCCGGAGGCCGATCCTCCCGTCTTCCATGCCGACCTGGCGCAGGAGACGGTAAACCGCACTTCGCTGGCGGTCCTGCAACCGGGATCGGAGGTCAACCTGGAGCTGCCCACCGCCGCAGGAAGTCCTCTCGGAGGGCATGTGGTTCAGGGCCACGTGGATGGTGTCGGCAGCCTGGTATCGCTCGAACAGGTTTCCGATGAGGCAGACCCCGCACTGGCCGACTGGTGGCTGAAGGTGACGGTTCCGGAAAACGTGACCCGCTTCATGATCGAGAAGGGATCGATCGCCATCGAGGGCATCAGCCTGACCATTGCCAGCTTTGAGCCGGGCCTGCCGGAAGGAGATGTGGTCACGGTCGCAATCATTCCCCACACCTACCTGGCAACGAATCTGCACACCATGCGGCCGGGCCGGCCCGTAAACATTGAAGCCGATGTGCTGGTGAAGTTTGCCGCGCAGCAGAAACGCGTGCCTGAGTTCGATCTGACTGAAGACTTTCTGCTCGCACAGGGGTATTGATCCTCCTGTCGTGACGCAGCACACAGCAGCGTGTGACATCGCGGTTGCAAGCAAAGATCGCCGCATCCCATCCAATGCCGGCAGAACTTGCTCAGTTCTCCCGGCAAAGGAGGGCTCTTATGAGATTTCCTCTAGTACTTCGCATCTCTGCCGGGTTCGCTCTATTCGCGTGCTTCCTTGCAATCGGCGCGCGGTGGATGTCAGCAGAGTCTCCTGATTCGACAGCCATTTCCAATCTGCTGGCACAAGCGAAGAGCCAGGCAGTGGTTGCCGAGAATGATGCCGCCATACTCGAGTCCTATACGCACCCCGGATCCGCTTGGGAGACACACGCTGCGCAGCTTCGAACCATCGCGGAACATGTGAACGCCCTGGCCGAAACCGTGAAGCAGTTAAACGGCCTGCGCGAGGAAGGATCTCCCTGGCAGCAGGAGGCAATTTTCCAGATTAATCCTCTGCTGCGGCATCAGGTCGATCAAATCAACGCAACAATCAAGCACCTGAACGATAACAAAGACCGCATCCATATGCCGGCGTATCGCAACTACACAGCGGCCGGGCATGAACTCGCAACCCGCACAGCAACCGCTGTCAGCGACTTCGTGGAATATGGCAAAGCAAGATCGAAGGCTGGATCTTTGGAACAGGAGTTGGAGTTACCCAGCTCTGGTACCGGCAAGTAAGCGGAGATCTTCTGCCTGCTCGTTCACTATGGCCTGACCCGACCGGAAGCCTCTGCTCCATCTGCCCCCTGAAGGACGCAACACACTGATTCCTACAAGATCCAAGATGGCAGCAGAAGGGTCGGCATCCCGTTCAAGGAAGACGGACTAAGGGGGGCTTTTGCAAAGGAGGAATCATGAAATCCCGATGGATAATTCGAATCTCTGCCGGTTTCGTTGCTGTCATGTTTCTGCTGTTCATGGGCTGGCGGTTCACGTCGGCGCAAACGACGGATTCGGCGGCGGTTTCCCAACTGCTGGCCGACGCGAGAACCCAGGCAAGGCTCGCGGAAGACGATGCCGCTATGCTTGAATCCTTTACTACGTCCGGGGTCTCGTGGCAGACACATTCAAGCCAGTTGAACTCCATGAAGGAGCATGTGAACGACTTAGGCAAGACGGTGAAGCAGTTAAATGACATCCGCGGAGAAGGATCGCCCTGGCAGCAGGAAGCAATCGATCGCATCAATCCCTTGCTGCGCCATATGGCCGATCAGCTTACGACCACCATCAACCACCTGAACAACAACCAGTCTCGTGTCGGGTTGCCGCCGTATCGCGATTACACGACCGCCAACCACGAGCTCGCATCCAGAACGGCGGCTACCATCAACGACTTTGTGGAGTATGGCAAAGCCAAAGCAAAAGCTCAGTCCCTCGAGCAGAAGCTTGAACTACCCTCTTCGGGCACGGGTGAGTAGCAGTGACGCGCATGAAGGCGCGGTTATCAGTCTAGTTCTGCCCGATTGATCCAGACTTGGACGAGCCGCGCCTGGCATGCAAATTCACACGGAACTGAACTGGGAAGCAAGAATCGTGACGCCGGCGCCTATCGCTCGATTCATGCCGGATGCACCATCGACACTGGGCCCCTTGCGGTAGAAGCTGATGAGGAAGACCAGCAACAGCCCAGCGAATAGCACAACACCCGCCCAGAAAATAAGACTTCCTAATCTTGCGGGTGATGGTTCTGGCCTGACAGCCATGGGGGATTCTCCTTACCGTTTGAGATTGGCGGCAGCAGAGGAAGGTTGTTTATCGATTAGCAACGGGCCAGCGAGGACTCCGTATCGAAGTGCTGCACGGAGATGCCGCAAAACTCTCTCCGCACCTATTGCGGAGTGATGATGCCACCAACGCGGCTCTTTGCGGGTAGCTGAATGCCGCGATGATCCCGTTCGGCCAGAGGATTGGCTCCAGCCGCCGTGGGAGACTCCAGGTGCATCGCCTTGGCCAGCACATCGGTGTACTTCAGTCCGGAGCCGGTGTTGAAGAGGACGACGCGGTCCGTGGGCTGGAGTACTCCTGTCGCGATCAGATGATCGTAGGCTGCCGTGGCTGCAGCGCCCTCGGGCGAGAGCAGGATGCCTTCCTGCCGCGCCCAATCCAGCAGGGAGGCAAGAATCGCCTGGTCGGGTAGATCCAGCGCCATTCCCCCGGATTCCCGCAGGATCTCGAGAATAATGGCATCGCCGTATGGCTTGGGCACACGCAGGCCGGAGGCGAAGGTGCTGGCCTCCGGGAAGAACTCCGAGACTGTAGCTCCCTGCCGGAAGGCACGCGCGATGGGCGCGCATCCTGACGACTGCAGGGCAAACATACGCGGTCTGCGCCCTGGCTTCACCCAGCCGAGCTCCTCCATCTCAGCAAACGCCTTCCACATGCCGATGAGGCCTACACCCCCACCCGTGGGATAAAAAACCGCATCCGGGTACTCCCATCCAAGCTGCTCCACCAGTTCGTAGCCCATGGTCTTCTTGCCTTCCACGCGGAAGGGCTCTTTGAGGGTGGAGACGTCAAACCAGCCCTCCTGCTCCCTGCGCTCGGCGACGATGCGGGCGCAATCGGAGATAAGTCCATCGACAAGAGTGACTTTGGCTCCATAGGCCACCGCTTCCAGGTAGTTGGCAAAGGGCACGTCGCGCGGCATGAAGAGATTAGCCTCGATGCCGGCGGCGGCAGCATATGCGGCAAGCGCTCCCGCGGCATTGCCCGCGGAGGGGACAGCTAACTTTTTGATTCCATAGTGCCTGGCCATGGAGACGGCAAGCGAAAGGCCACGGGCTTTGAAGCTTCCCGTGGGGTTGTTCGCCTCCTCCTTGAGAAAAACGTGGGGATTGCGCCGGCTGCGGAGCATCGGGGTCCAGCCCTCGCCAAGGGTCACGGGCTCGACCTCAGGCAGGACGCTCGAATAGCGCCACATGCCACGGCTGGGCGCACGATCGACGTCGCTGGGTCGAGCGGCGGTGCGGCGCAGCGCGTCCATGTCATAGCGGACATAGAGTGCGCCAGCACACGCTGGGCAGACAGTTTGCGGGGTGGCGGGCGAAAGATGCGTATGGCAGCGAGAGCACTCAAGAAAGGCAATTGCCGGCATACGTCAAAGATTAACGGATCGGCAGGTAAACTGGGAGCATGACCTCTGCCTCCCTGGCCGCCCCGGTAAAGATGATCGCCATCGATATCGATGGCACGATATTGCCGTCACGAGGAACCGCGATCAGCGAACGCAATCAGCGGGCCCTGCGCGCAGCCGAGGCCGCGGGAATTGAGATCGTAATCGCTACCGGCCGCCGCCAGGCCTTTGCCCTGCCGATTGTGGAGCCGGTGGGCCTGAGCCAGGAGACGATCCTGATCTCCTCGAATGGCTCGATTACAAGGAATTTTGCAGGGGATCTGCTGGAGCGCTCGCTGGTGCCCTCGGCAACCGCACGGGAGCTTTGCCGGATGCTGCGCAACTATGGCTCGACGGTCATGACCTTCGACCGGGAGGGACCGGGATCGCTGGTGATTGAGTCCCTGCAAACGCTGCACGAGCGCATCGCGCTGTGGGTGGAAGCCAATCGCAGCTCGCTGGCCGAGGTGGTTCCGCTGGAGCGGGCGCTGGACGATGGGGAGTCTCCGGTGCAGGCGATGGTCTGCGGCACTGTGGAGGCGATGCGGGAGGCCTATGATGCGCTAGCATCGAGCGCGATGGCCCAGGAGATCGCCCTGCACCGAACGGAATATCCGCGGCGCAATCTGTGCATCGTGGACATTCTGCCGCAAGGCTGCTCGAAGGGTGCGGCGCTGGAGCGGCTGGCCCGGCAGCGAGGCATAGGCCGCGAGCAAGTAATGGCCATCGGCGACAACTACAACGACGTGGAGATGATGGCCTTTGCCGGCCGCGGAGTGCTGATGGGCAACGCCACCCCTGAATTGCAGCAGATCGGACAGGAGCACGGTTGGCTGATCACCGGCACCAACGACGAGGATGGTGTAGCCCAGGTGATTGAATCCGTATGCCTGGATTCTGAGACAGTCGGCCAGGCGGATCGGGCATGAGCCTCCCCCGCCGGTGGCAGAGGAATTCCCCTGCCGAAGTGATAGAGTGCCTGAAGTATGGTGCGACGAGGATGAAGGCAGGGCGTAAGGCCGGCTGGACGCGCACCGTCGCGATAGCGGCGGCGCTGCTGGGCGCTGCTGCGAGCGGCGCGGTGGCAGCGGACGCCTCTGCCCTGCACGTCACGCTGTCCAACGGATTTGACCTGATCTGCGATCACCGGGAGTCGGTCGGAAACCGTGTCCGGCTTTATCTGCAGCCGGGCAGCCAGAGCTTTGTAGAAGTAGCCGGGGAAGAGATTGTGAGCGTGGAGCCTGCTCCGGCCGTGAAGTTCGCGGAACAGCAAACTTCTGCGACAGCAGCAGCGGAACGGCGTCTGCCCGACCCTACGCCGGAACAGCTGCACGAGATGATGTCGCAGGCCGGAGCGCAGCATAATCTTGACGTGGATCTGCTGGCCAGCGTGGTTCGCGCCGAGAGCGGCGGCAACATCCGCGCGGTGAGCCGGACCGGAGCCCGCGGCCTGATGCAGTTAATGCCAGGGACGGCGGCGCAACTGGGCGTGGCAGACAGCTTTCGTCCGGAGCAAAACATCAACGGCGGCACTACCTACCTGGATGCGCTGCTGACGCGCTACCACGACGATATTCCGCTGGCCCTGGCGGCATACAATGCCGGACCTGCCGCGGTGGACCGCTATCACGGCATTCCGCCGTACCATGAGACACGCGCCTACGTTGCCCGCGTGATTCATGAGTTCAACCGGCGCAAGACGCTGGCGGAGCGCGAGGCGAACTCACCTTCGCGCCGTGCAAGCCAGACGGCAAGCGCAACGCAGAAGCATATCCAGTAGCAGCATTGGAGAGCGTTTATTTTGAAGACAAAGCAGTGGGTAGTGTGGCTGATTGCCGCCGTGGCCCTGATCGCCCTGGGAATCTTTGCCCACAACCGCATCCATTTTGACTGGCGCGTCTTTCTCGAGCAGCTTCACGCTGCGGACTGGCGCCGGATTGTGCTTGGCATCTGCCTGATCTATGTCGCCTACGTCTTCCGCGCGGCGCGCTGGGCTTTGTTTGTTCGCCCCACCAAGAAGGTCTCCACCTTTTCCGTGCTGGGGTCGCAGGTGATCGGCTTCACGGCAGTGGCAATCTTTGGGCGGCTGGCGGACCTGGTGCGTCCTTACCTGGTCGCACGCAGGGTAAACCTGCCGCTGGGCTCGCAGATCGCGGTGTATACGGTCGAGCGCATGTTCGACATGGGCTCGATGGCGCTCATCTTTTCGACCGTCCTCTTGTTTGCCCACGACAGCATCGGGCTCCCCCACCACGAACTGATGGTGCGAGTGGCGAAGTTCGGGCTGCTGGGTACCTTTGCCCTGGCCGCCTTCGCCGTCGCGGTGCGAGCATCGGGCCACATTGTGGCAGCCGCCGCACGGAGGATGCTGCACCCGCTCTCGCCAGCGCTGGCGGAGAGCGTCGCCAGCAAAATTGGTGCCTTTCGCGACGGGCTGAACGCGATTGGCTCCTTCAAGGATTTCGCCATCGCAGTAGCGATCTCGCTGTCGATGTGGGGATTGATCACCAGCGCCTATCTTGAAACCACGCATGCCTTTGTGAACTCGCCGCAGTTGTCCAGCATGACGCTCTCCCGCTGCATGCTGCTGATGGCGGCCAGCATGGGCGGATCGATCGTGCAGTTGCCCATTATCGGCTGGTTTACCACCATCGGCGTAACCACGACTGCCATGCAGAAGCTCTTTGACGTGGCGTGGGAGCCGGCACTGGGATGCGGGGCCATGCTGCTGGTGGTCACCTTTATGTGCATCATTCCGGTCGGGCTGATCTGGGCGCAGTTCGAACACGTCTCACTGAAGAAGGTCACCGAAGAGAGCGAGCATGCGGGTGAGGAAGCCGCACTCCACGCAGAGGTAGCGGAGTAGGGACCCCACGTGGGCGCTGGGGGAAAAAGCAGATCCTTCGCTTCGCTCAGGATGACAAATCAAACGCTTTGTTCAGGATGACAAATCGGACACTTTGTTCAGAATGAAAAATCCGCTTTGCTCAGAATGACAAAGCCGCTTCGCGCAGAGTGACAAATCGGAACTGCGCGGGCGCTCCACTCGCGAACACTCGAAAAAATTGGCGGCAGAATCTCTCGCAGAAATCTCTCCTGGGATTCTGCCGCCGTCGCATTTGTGTGCGGAGATCGTCTACGGTCCAGGGGTGGCCGGTGGAATGGCGCTGAGGTACTCGTAGATGGCGCGGAGTTCGTGGTCCGTCATGTTCTGGTAAGTGGGCCACGGCATCACCTGCAATAAGTCGCTTATCTGCGGGTGGAGATGGTCCATATCGATGCCGGTTCGCATAATTTGAACGAATTCCGCGAAGGTATGGCCCTCGGGCAGTCCGTTCTCCGGCGTCAGGTTGCGGGAGACGAAGGGGCCGAAGTGCTGGCCGCCCGCGAGGAAATGGGCTGCGTTCACAACCTTCTTCTGGTGCATGTAAGGGTCGCCGCCGGTAACGAACTCGGGATTCGTGTGGCATCCGCTGCAGTCTCCCACGGCGTTGACCAGGTAACTGCCAAGTCCCACTAGGGCGCGATTCTTACCTGCCATATTCAGCGGTACGGGTGAGATTGCAAAGCCTTGCTTGATACGGCTCTCGTCGTTGGGTGCCGCTTGATCCTGAGCTGCGGCCTTCGCTACGCCAACGGCGGCAACCAAACCCGCCATCAGCGCCAGATTTAAGGCGATGCATCGTGTCTTCATGGTCTATCCACAGAACTGGGCTCTTCCCGCTCACGCGGGAAGGAGAAAGCATTCATTGTCCCGGGGCTCCGCTGGAGCACGATCCTCGCGGATCTTGCTCTCCTGCGGCAGAAAAGGGGCCGGATAGAATCCCCGTGCGCCTATCGCAGACGCCGGGCATAATCGATGCCAGATCCATTTCGCACGGCGCGGGAGTAACACCCTGCAGGCGCCATACGCGTGACTGGATCTCTCCGCCATCAGGAAGTCAGGGCAACTAACTTCTCGACTGCGGCGGGTTATCGTGTCCTGAGCCGGATGCGCCTGTCAAGCAAAATTGAATCGAATGCTCTCAATGGAAGTGCCGCGAAGCCTCGCCGGGCTGGCGCGCATCTATCTGTACATGAAGTAGCCGGGAGGCAAACCGTACATGAAGAAGCCGGAACGGTCGAGAAGACCAAACAGATCCATCTGGAAGGGCGCGCTGGCCGGGATCGCAGGGGGCCTGGCGGGGGTTGCGGCGAAATCGTATCTTGAAAGCATCTACGCTCCGCGGCTGGTGGAGGCGCGGGTTCCGCTGAAGCTCGAAGCCGATGGCCAGTTGCACGAGCCGGCAGGATCGCTCGTCACCCGAATTTTGCCTCAGGTGACTCCCGGCTTGACTCCATGGGTCTTTGGCGGGCTGGCGGGAGCGGTCTATGGCGCGGCGGTAGAGGCAGAGCCCACCACAGCAGCCTGGCAGGGAGCGGCCTTTGGCCTGGCGCTGGGCCGGATTGCGCGTGCGAATGCGGCAAGCGCGGGCCAGCAGAGCGCTGCCGATACGGCTGCGGTCGCGGAAGCCCACGTGAGCAGCCGCATGACCTATGCGGTCTTCGGCGTCGTCACCGAGTTGGTTCGACGCGGCATCCGGCGCGGCCTGGCCTAGGGCCGCTGCGTCCAAGCCCGTGCGCCTGTTAGAATCGCGGCACGAGATGAAGTGCCCTTACTGCGGATTTGCGCAAGATCGTGTGGTGGACTCGCGAGAGAGCAAGGAGGCGGATTCCATTCGCCGCCGTCGTGAGTGTGAACGCTGCGAAAAGCGCTTCACCACCTATGAACGCATCGACGAAATCCCCTACATGGTAGTGAAGAAGGATGGGCGCCGCGAGCGCTTCGAGCGCCAGAAGGTACTGAGCGGCCTGCTGCGCGCGTGTGAAAAGCGGCCCGTCTCCGCAAGCAAGCTGGAGACCATCGTCGACGAAACCGAGGCGTACCTGGTGGACTCGCCCGAGCGCGAGCGATCCACTACCGCCATCGGAGAGCTGATTATGGACCGGCTGAAAGCGATCGACACGGTGGCCTATATCCGCTTCGCCAGCGTCTACCGGGACTTCAAGGATGTGCGCGAATTTAAGGAAGAACTCGAACAGTTGCTGAATACGAAGGAGCAGCCCGGAGCTGCTGGTAGAAAGAAAACAGGGAGCAAGGCTGGGATCCGGGATTAGGGACAGGCAATAGGGGTGGGATCAGGAATCTATCACCTCCCTTTTTCCTCTGCCCGTGTCCCTCTCTCTTGGAGTTGAGTTAAGGAGCGATATGAACGAAGGCAATCCGCAGAAGGTACATGCAGTCACACTGATTCCAGGAGACGGAATCGGTCCTGAAGTTACAGCAGCCGTAGTTCGAATTCTGGAGGCGACGGGAGCAAAGTTCGCGTGGGAGAAATACGCGGCAGGCGCGGACGCGTTCGCGAAGCATGGCGAGTATGTGCCAAAGGAGCTCTTTGCCTCGATTGAGCGGACGAAGCTGGCGCTGAAGGGGCCCGTGACGACTCCGATCGGCGGAGGCTTCTCCTCGATCAACGTGACCTTGCGGAAGGCGTTTGAGCTGTATGTAAATTTCCGTCCGATCAAGAATCTGCCGGGGCTCGAAACACGTTATCCCGGCGTGGACCTGATCATCGTTCGCGAGAACACCGAGGGCGAGTACGTCGGCCTGGAGCACGAGGTGGTGCCGGGCGTAATGACCTCGCTGAAGGTGATCACCGAAAAGGGCTCGATGCGCATTGCGAAGTGGGCCTTTGAGTATGCGCGCAAGCATAACCGGCGGAAGATCCATGCGATCCACAAAGCAAACATCATGAAGATGTCGGATGGCCTCTTCCTGAAGTGCGCGCGGGAGGTGGCCAAAGGCTACCCCGACATCACCTACGGCGAGCACATCATCGACAATACCTGCATGCAGTTGGTGACCAATCCCTACCAGTACGACACTCTGCTGCTACCCAACCTGTACGGGGATATCGTGAGCGATCTGTGCGCAGCGTTCGTCGGCGGACTCGGGCTGGTGCCGGGAGCCAACATCGGCGAGAATGCAGCGATCTTCGAAGCAGTCCACGGCTCCGCCCCGGATATTGCAGGCAAGGACATCGCAAATCCGACAGCATTGTTGCAATCGGCGATCCTGATGCTGCATCACATCGACGAAACCGAGGCGGCCAACCGGGCGCAGGCCGCATTGGAGCTGGTTTACCGGGAGAAGCGCTCGCTGACCCGCGACGTAGGCGGCACCAGCGGAACCAGCGCCTTTGCCGATGCCATGGTGAAGGCCCTCGAAGAAGTCAAAGTCTAACGGCGGTATACAGAATATTTGCCACAGGGACGGTTACGAATGATTCGGACTCTACGCTCGACTGCCGGACGGGGTGCGCTGGTGCTGATGATGGGTGGCGCGCTCCTCTCCACGGGATGCAGGAAGAACGGCGGGAACGCCACAGGCCCAAAGCCTGGTCCAGCCACGGCCTATACCCAGATCGACTACGCGACCTCGGGCACCATCACGGGAACGATTCGTTTTCCTAAGACACCTCCGTCGCGGGTGCGGATCGACATGGCACAGGATCCCGTCTGCGGGCTGGCTGCGGACAACCTCAGCGAGCAATACATGGTAAAGGATGGCGGCCTGCAGAACGTCTTTGTTTACGTCAAGGACGGCCTGAACGGAAAGGTGTATCTGCCCCCGACAACGGCGGTAACACTGGATCAAAAGGGCTGCCGCTATACACCGCACGTGATTGCCGTGATGGTAGGCCAGCCGGTGGACTTTACCAACAGCGATGCCACCATGCACAACGTGCACGTTATGCCTATGGTGAACGGCGACCAGAACATGGACGTCTCCCAGCCTCCGAGAGGCGGCGAAACCAAGCGCGTCTTTCTAAAACCGGAGACGATGATGCCGGTGCGCTGCAACAACCATCCCTGGATGCAGGCGTTTATCAACGTCGCGCCCAATCCCTTCTTTGCTGTGACGGACGAGTCTGGACACTTCGAGATCAAGGGCCTGCCGCCGGGAACCTATACGCTGGTGGCCGTGCATGAAGAGTTAGGCCAACAAACAGCGCAGGTTACGGTGACATCGAAGGCGACCACCCCCACCCAGATGAGCTTTATCGGCAGCGCGCAATAAGCTCGCAAAACCGCTGCAAAGATGAGGCCGTGCCGAAAAGTTGACACGGCCTTTTCGTTATGTTGGCTGAATTTGGTCTCTCCTACTGTAAAATTCCAACAACCCATATGCAAAAGCCATTACAGATCGGCATCCTTGGTGCGACGGGCATGGTCGGCCAACGTTTTATTCAACTTCTGGAGCATCATCCCTGGTTTGAGATAACCTGGCTGGCGGCAAGCGACCGCTCCAGCGGAAAGCGCTATGGAGACGCGGTGCGCTGGAAGCTGGACACGCAACTGCCACAGCGGATTGCGGATATGCCGGTATCTCCCGCGGATCCCGCAGGTGCTCCCAAGGTGATTTTTGCCGCACTGGATGCGGATATCGCGCGCGAGTTGGAGCCGAAGTTCGCCGCCGCCGGATGTGCCGTGGTGTCGAACTCCAGCGCCTTCCGCATGCACCCCAATGTGCCGCTGGTGATTCCCGAGGTGAATGCGGAGCACCTGCATTTGATTGATGAGCAGACCTGGCGCAAGGAGTCGGGCGGTTACATCGTGACCAACCCGAACTGTTCGGCCATTGGCCTGGTGATGGCGCTGCGCCCGCTGGAGGAGCGCTTCGGCATCGAGGCGATCTTTGTCACCACCATGCAGGCGGTGAGCGGCGCGGGCTACCCTGGCGTGCCTTCGCTGGACATTCTGGGCAACGTGGTTCCCTTTATCAAAAACGAAGAAGAGAAGATGGAGGAAGAGACGCTGAAGCTGCTGGGCCGCTTCGAGGGTCACGCCGTCAAGCCGCTGGCCGCGAAGATGAGCGCGCACTGCAACCGCGTCGCTGTCGAGGACGGACATACCGAGAGCGTCTCCATCAAGTTGCGCACCAAGGCTACGAAGGAAGAGATTCTGGCTGCGTGGAAGGAGTTTACGCCGCTTGCCGGCCAGCAGCTCCCCACCGCCCCGGCACAGCCGGTGGAGTGGGTCGATGCGGTGGATCGTCCGCAGCCGAGGCTGGACCGCATGCGCGGCAATGGCATGGCAGCAACCGTAGGCCGCCTGCGCCCCTGCGGGTTGCTGGATTGGAAGTTTACGGTAATCTCGCATAACACCATCCGCGGTGCAGCAGGTGCGGCAATTCTCAATGCGGAGTTACTCGTCTCCCTGAACAAACTGGAGCCCCGGCAGGACCGGGCGCTTGCGGGATCGCCGGCATGAAACTGGTCGTCATGAAATTCGGCGGTACCTCCGTAGAAGACCAAACCGCCATCGATCGCACTGCAAGGATTGTTGCCGGCAGAATTGCCCGGGGTCAGCAGCCCGTTGTCGTGGTCAGCGCCATGGCCAAGGTAACCGACCAGTTGCTCTCGTCGGCAAACGCCGCGGCTCGCGGAGACCGCGCCGGAGCGCTGGCAATCAGCGCGCGGCTGCGATGCCGTCATCGCGACACCGCATCGGCGCTGTTGCCGCCGGAAAAGGCCGCGCTCTACCACACCTGGATGGACGTGCGCTTCGACGCGCTGGATGAGGTACTGCGTGGACTGGCCGCCGTTGGCGAGCTGACGATCCGCGTCACCGACCTGATCGCCAGCTACGGCGAACGGCTCTCCAGCAAGCTGGTGACTGCAGCCTTTGAGGAGCGCGGCATCCGCGCAGCCGCAGTCGATGCCCGCGACATCATCATCACGGATTCGCAATACGGCAAGGCTGTCCCGAACGACGAGGTGATCGAGCAGCGCAGCGAGCTGCATCTGTTGCCGCTGGTCGAGGAGGGACGCGTTCCGGTGATGGGCGGATTCATCGGCTCCAATGAGCAGGGCGTGACCACCACCCTGGGCCGGGGCGGCTCCGACTTTACCGCTGCGCTGATTGGCGGCGCCATGAACGCAGAGGCGATCGAGATCTGGACGGACGTCGATGGCGTAATGACCACCGATCCGCGCATCTGCCCGGATGCCCTGCGCGTCAAGGTGATCAGCTTTGAAGAGGCGGCGGAGCTGGCCTACTTCGGAGCCAAGGTGCTGCATCCGGCCACCATCCTGCCCGCGGTGCAGAAGAATATTCCGGTGCTGGTGCTCAATTCGCGGAACCCCTCGAACGAGGGCACACGCATCATCTCGCTGGCACCGCACTGCCGCAGCCCCTTCAAGTGCATCGCGGCGAAGCGGCGGCTCACCATCATCGACGTGGTGGCCAACCGCATGCTGATGTCGCACGGCTATCTGAAGGAGATCTTCGACGTATTCGACAAACACAAGTGCGTGGTGGATATGGTTTCCACCTCGGAGGTCAGCGTCTCGCTGACAGTGGATTCGAACGAGAAGCTGCCTGCCATCGCCGCCGACCTGAGCAAGCTCGCCGATGTGAAGTATGAGGGCCGCAAGGCGCTGGTCTGCATGGTCGGCGAGAATATTCGCGGGCAGAACGGCATTGCCGCGCAGGTCTTTCAGGCCATTCGCCACATCAACGTCCGCATGATCTCGCAGGGCGCATCTGAGATCAACATGAGCTTCATGATCGACGAGGATGACGTAGAGGAAGCGGTGCGTTCGCTTCATGCCACGTTCTTTGAAAATCCTGACCCGGCAATCTTTGACGTGGAAGCGCGGGAGGCCGCCCGGGCCGCTGCACTCGCCGCCGAAAGTGTGAAGCAATAATGCTCTTTGTGATGCTTGGCCAGGGAAAGACCGGCAAGCTGGTGGGCGAGGTTGCCCGCGAGCGGGGCCATGCGGTGCGCGTGGTGTCGGAAGAAGACAATGCGAATGGCGCAGCGCTGACGGCGGAGTTCCTGAAGGGCGTAGATGCGGTGATCGACTTCACCACGCCGGAAGCGGTCCTGCACAACATGCGGGCCTGCCTGGGACATGGAGCGCGCATGGTGGTGGGGACGACCGGGTGGTACGCCCACCTGGCAGAGATGCGTACACTGGCCGAGAGAAAGCACGCGGCGCTGCTGTATGGGACCAACTTCTCGGTTGGCGTGCAGGTAATGTTTCGCGTGGCGCGGGAGCTTGCCAAGGCGGCCACGGGCTACACCTTCCACATTACGGAGACGCACCACGTCAGCAAGAAGGATGCGCCGTCCGGCACGGCTCTCTCGCTCAAGCAGGTGCTGGAAGCGGCGAACCCCGCGCTGCAGGTGGAGATCAGCTCGGTGCGCGAAGGCGATGCCTCCGGCATTCACGTAGTGGAGGCCCGCTCGCAGAATGATGTTCTCGAGCTGAAGCATGAAGCCTTCTCTCGCCGCGGATTCGCCGAGGGCGCGGTGCGCGCTGCGGAGTGGGTCGCGGGCAAAAACGGCTGCTGGGACTTTCGCGAAATCTTCGAACAACTGGATTAGCGCGATTCCCTTCCCATCTCGCCGTCCTCTTCTGGCGCATCGACCGCACACATGCCTGAATCGCTGGAGAGCATGTACTCTTGAACCATGAGCGCAAGTGAGAGCGGAACCCCGCAGCGGCAGAGATTGAAGCAGGCCAGGGCTGAATTTGAGGCCCTGCTGCGAAAGCTGCTGCCAGAGTGCGCGCGGGGGCGTTCCGGGCTGTTTGGGCAGCATGCGCGGGCACTGGGCCAGGAGACGGCCGCACGCTATTACAAGTGGCCTGAGGCAGACCGGCTGTTGGCGCTGAGCGAAGAGATCACGGCCCTGCAGGAGAGCCTCGGGGATATGACCGAGATGCCGCTGTTGAGCGCGTACCAGGGCTACCGCGCGGAGAAGGGCTCCGATATTCCCAGCGAGCCGCGAATGGCGCTACGATTTTTGCAGGAGCTGAAGCGGGAGGAGTTTGCGGCGCGGGGTCTGCCGATCAACCTCGAGCGCTACCGGGAAGAAGCTGAAGAAGCGCCCGGAGAAATTTCCGGGGACGATAAAAAGGACGGCGAGACGGATGAGGGCGAATGAGCCGAAGTAAGCGACTGGAAAAGCGGGATTTGCGGCTGGCGCAGGCCAGGGACGAGTTCGAAGCGCTGCTGCGCGCCTGCCTGCCCGAGGCAGCCCGCGGGCGCCTGGGCCTGTTCGATCAATACGATACCGTGCACACCGCAGCCCATAAGCTGCCCCACGACCGCCACATGAAGCGGATGAATCGCATCAACGCCGCGCTGAACCTGCTGGAAGAGGAGATCGAAGAGCCGCGGCCGGTGCAGATACACGCCAAGAGCGAGAATCGCGGCTGGCCGGAGGCCGACCATCTTCGCGAGCTTGCTGCGGAAGTTGTTGCCCTGCAGGGGCTTGCCGGAGAGACTGAACCATGGCTGCCGCTCGATGCCTACCTGCGGGCCTGCAGCGTAAAGGGGAAAAACGCTCCCGGCGAACCGCGCCTTGCGGTGCTGCTGCAACAGGAACTGAAGGCCGGCAGCGGCGAGGCGGGCTGAGCGGATTTTAACCCGTCGCTTTGCAGCCGTTTCCCTTCGCCCTGGCTGCCCGACGGTGTAGACTCGACGAGTTATGGAACTGACAGGTTGTGGGACAGCACTGGTAACGCCGTTTCGGCATGACGGCAGTTTGGACGAACACGCGCTCTTTTCCCTGGCGCAATGGCAGATCGACAGCGGCATCCATTTTCTGGTCGCCTGCGGAACCACGGCCGAAACGCCGACGCTGACCTATGACGAATGGGTGACGGTAATCCGCATCGTGGCTGAGGCCTCCGGGGGGCGCGTTCCGGTGTGGGCCGGGTGTACGCACAACTCCACGCGGGAGGCGGTCCAGCGTGCCCGGGTGGCCGCAAAGATCCCCGGGGTTTCCGCCATCCTGACGGCGAACCCCTACTACAACAAGCCGACCCAGGAGGGGCAGTACCAGCACTTCAAGGCCATCGGCGAGGCTGTCGATATGCCGGTCGTGATTTACAACATCCCCAGCCGCACGGGCACCAATCTTGAGCCGAAGACGATCGCACGGCTGGCGCAGGATGTTCCGACGATCCAGGCCGCGAAGGAGTCGAGCGGCGTGCTGAGCCAGATTACCGAGCTCATCAATCTGCTGCCCAGCAACTTCAAGGTCTTCGCTGGAGACGATCCGGTCGCTCTGCCGGTGATCTCCGTGGGCGGCGCCGGACTAGTGTCCGTAGCCTCAAACGAGATTCCCTCGGAGATGGCGGAGATGGTGAATGCGGCGCTCCAGAACGAGTGGTCCATTGCCCGCCGGATTAACCGCAAGTTCTACCCGCTGATGTTGGCGAACTTCTGGGAGACGAGCCCCTCGCCAGTGAAATACGTGATGGAGCTGATGGGCAAGATCAACTCCACGGTCCGCCTGCCGCTGGTTCCTCCACAGCCCGAGACCCGCAGAAGGCTCGAACGGCTGGCGGGAGAGCTCGGGCTGCTGAAGTTTGCCCCCGCGCCTGAGGGCGACATGCGAATGTTTTAGGTACGCCGCCGGGCCTTCGAGGCCCCGGAGTGCCCCTGGTACCTCTCGCATTCCTCCCTTCCTGGTCTCCTGACGTGGAAGACACACCGGAACCTGGCTGAACTTTTAGCTGCGACCCCTGACCGCGAACCCTGGCTGCGAACCCTGGCTACAACCCCCCGGCTGAGCGAATCTGGCTGCCGGGAAGCCGAAGATGTGGAATTTCTCCGGCAAAAGATCGGCCCGTTTCTCCTTCGGGCACCGAATCCGGATATATTGAGGACTCTATGGCTGAACAAGATACTTCCCTGAAAACACGGATTGAGCGCTTCTTTGCAGCAGGGCCGGCGGTGGTGAATGACTCCGGCGCGATGCACACGTTTATGGAGCTGCGGGATGCGCTGGAAGAGGGCAAGATCCGCGCGGCGGAGCCCGACGCTGGCTCTCCCTTTGGCTGGCGCGTCAATGCCTGGGTGAAGCAGGGCATCCTGCTGGGCTTTCGCCTGGGCGTGATGCGGGAGATGGGTGGCGAGGAGTTTGGCTTTATCGACAAGCACACCTATCCGATGCGGCACTTCGCGGTCGATGACGGAGTGCGCCTGGTTCCCGGGGGATCGTCGGTACGGGCAGGCGCGCATCTGGCCAAGGGAGTGGTCTGCATGCCGCCGATGTACGTCAACGTAGGCGCCTATGTGGACGAGGGCACCATGGTGGATTCGCATGCCCTGGTGGGCAGTTGCGCGCAGATTGGCAAGCGCGTGCACCTGAGCGCGGCGGCCCAGGTAGGCGGCGTGCTGGAACCGGTGAACGCGAGCCCGGTGATCCTGGAGGACGATGTGCTCGTGGGCGGCAACTGCGGCGTCTACGAGGGCACCGTGGTGCGCAAGAAAGCGGTGCTGGCGGCGGGAACGATCCTGACGCGGGGCACACCGGTCTACGACGTGGTGAATGGCGAAGTGCTGCGGGCCACCGCAGACAAACCGCTGGTAATCCCCGAGGGCGCCGTAGTCGTACCCGGGTCGCGGTCGATCGCCAAGGGCAAGGGCGCGCAGTGGGATCTGAACGTCTATACCCCGGTGATCGTGAAGTATCGCGACGAGAAGACTGAACTGAGCCTGGTGCTCGAAGACCTGCTGCGATAGGCCCTATTGAGGGCCGCCGCAGGAACTTGAGGCTGCTCCATGTGCTAGCATCAAAGTTTCCATGGATGAAAGCAAATTAAAGATCATTCCTCTGGGCGGTCTAGGCGAATTCGGGATGAATTGCCTCGCCCTTCGCTGGCAGGACGACATTATCGTCATCGACGCCGGCTTGATGTTTCCCGAAACCGAACTGCTCGGTGTGGACATTGTGGTGCCGGATATCACCTACCTGGTGGAGAACCGGGAGTGTGTCCGCGCCATTATCCTCACCCACGGTCACGAAGACCATATCGGCGGATTGCCCTGGATCCTGAGCGAGCTGAACGTACCGGTCTATGCGACCGAGTTTACGCTGGCCTACGTTGAGGGCAAGCTGGACGAGCACAAGCTGCTCGACCAAGCCGAGCTGATCGAAATCGAGCCGAAGCGCAAATTCACAATTGGGCCGTTCACGGTGGAGCCGATCCGCGTGACGCACAGCCTGGTGGATTGCGTAGCTCTGGCGATTGAAACCCCGGTTGGGGTGGTAGTGCACACCGGCGACTTCAAGATCGACCTTTCTCCGCCGGATGGCAAACCCTTTGACCTGCATACCTTTTCCGATTACGGCAAGCGCGGAGTGCTGGCGCTTCTGCAGGACTCGACCAACGTGGACCGCCCCGGCTACACGCCGAGCGAGTGGGCGGTTCGGCCGCGGCTGGACGAGATCTTCTCGCGGGCCAAGCGCAAGCTGTTCTTCAGCTGCTTCTCGTCCTCCATCTATCGCATCCGGATTGCGCTGGAGCTGGCGGCCCTGCACAAGCGCAAGGTGGCCATCGTTGGCCGCTCGATTGTGGAGTCGTCGGAGATCGCGCAGGACCTGGGCTATATCGAGATTCCTCCGGGGCTGCTGATCAATCCCGGGCAGATCAAGGACTATGCGGCCCACGACGTCATGGTGATGATCAGCGGCACGCAGGGCGAGCCAATGAGCGCCCTGTCACGCGCTGCGGTGGACAACCATAAGTACGCGCACATTGAGAAGGGCGACACGGTCGTGCTGAGCTCGCGCGTGATCCCCGGCAATGAGAAGAGCATCTTTCGCGTCATCGACCACCTCTACCGCCGGGACGCGCAAGTAATCTACGACGACGGCGCTTCGGGACTGATCCACGTCAGCGGACACGGCAGCCAGGAGGAATTGCGCCTGATGACGAATCTGCTGCAACCGAAATTCTTCATCCCGGTACACGGCGACTACCGTCATCTGAAGCGGCACTCGGACGTAGCCATGAGCACGGGCGTGGTGGAGACGGCGATTCTGCTGGAGGACGGCGATGTTCTCGAACTGGATGCCAGGTCCGCAAAGAAGAATGGCAAGGTCACGGCGGGACGCATCTGCATCGACTCCGGCTCGACCGGCGACGTGGTGGAAGACCTGGTGATCCGCGACCGCCGGCTGCTGAGCGAAGACGGTTTTGTGCTGGCGATTGTCACCATCAACAAGCTGACGGGCGAAGTGGAGCGGCAGCCGGAGATCGTGTCGCGTGGATTTGCTGCGGCCGATATCGCCGACGAGGCGCGCGATATCGTGGCGCGGACGCTGGAGAACTCTTCCACCGAGGAGAAGGCGGACTACGGAGTCACCAAGGAAAAGATCCGCATCGATCTGAAGCGCTATATCCAGAAGCAGACTGGCCGCCGGCCGCTGATCATGCCGGTGATTCTGGAGATCTGAGCAAGGCGAACCGGGGCGGTTCCCAGCCCCGGTTCGCCCCTCCCGGTTCGCCTCTCCCGTTCGCTTTGGACTCCCCATCTGGACGACCACAGTCGCACTCCGCAGTCGCCTTGACTGGATTCCCTGGTTGGACTTTTCAGGAGCAACGCTGATGCTGATTTCTCTTGCCGACATCGAAGCTGCGCAGCAACGCCTGCGCGGTGTGGCAGTCCATACGCCACTGGTGGCGATGGAGGACTCTGGCGGCAACGGCTGTCTGTGGATTAAGGCGGAGTGCCTGCAACCCATCGGCAGCTTCAAACTGCGCGGGGCCTATAACAAAATCTCTCTTCTCAGCCCGGAGGAGCACCGTCGCGGCGTCATCACCTACTCCAGCGGCAATCATGCCCAGGGCGTTGCGTATGCGGCCCGTGCGCTCGGACTGAAGGCCGTGATCGTGATGCCCGCGAATGCACCCCAGGTAAAGCAGCAGGCTACGGCAGCCCTCGGCGGAGAGATTGTGCTGGTCGGTCCGTCGAGCCAGGAACGCAGGCAGAAAGCCGAAGAACTTGCGCGGGAATTTGGCTATACCGTGATTCCGCCCTACGACGACCCGGCCATCATTGCCGGACAGGGAACCTGCGGTCTGGAGATTGTTGCCGATCTGCCCGACGTGGAGTTGGTTCTGGCGCCAGTCGGCGGGGGTGGACTGTTAAGCGGAGTGGCCGCGGCCATCAAGCTTTCGCGGCCCGGCATTCCGGTCTTCGGCGTGGAGCCGGAGCTTGCAGGCGATGCGGCAGAGAGCTATCGCGCCGGAAGGATCGTCTCCTACACCGGCGAACAGACCACGCGAACCATAGCCGACGGGCTGCGCACGCAAAGCATTGGCGAGCTGAACTTCGCGCATATTCGCGCCTACGTCGATGGCATTGTCACCGTGACCGAGGCGGAGATTCGCAGCGCAATGCGGCGCATGATCTTCTCCACCCGGCTGGTGACGGAGCCAAGCGGCGCAGTAGCCACGGCAGCCGCGCTCTACCACGCGGCGGAGCTGCCCCACTCCCGCAAGACGGTGGCGGTAATGAGCGGCGGCAATGTGGAACCGGAGATCCTGCGTGCGGTAATCAGCGAAAGCTGACTGGAGCAGACTGCGAGAGTCCGCCAGGGTGGCTGATAGGAATGCGGCTTGAGGAAGGCCGCTCTCCCGGCCCCCCTCAAGCCTCCTCCGGCCCTCTATTGCTTTCCGGCTCTCTGCACTCTTTTGATATCCCCGGTGCCTTATGGAGCGATGCGATCCGTGAGGGTGTCCGTGTGGTAGGAGATGTTCTCCCGCAACTCGAACCAGCCTCCCGTGCCCTTTCTGGTCTCCTTTTCCGTAGCCTCCTCCAGGTTTGCAAAATCCTGCCACGAGTTGTAGCGGGAGATCTCAAGGAACTGCCACGGCGCGCCTTCAAGATGCCGCAGAATCACGGTACCGGCGGTGCGCTCCGCACGTGAGGCTCCGGGCGTAGTCAGCACCTTCAGCAGATCATCCCGATGCCCTGGAAGCGCACGATAGACGGCAACCAGATACACCGCATCGGCGGTCTTCCCTGCCGAGTCGCCGGTGATGCCCATGGCGCGGGCAAACTCCTCCCAGGGCGGGCCGCTGACAAACGTGTCGCCATGCCAGATGCTCAGGTCGCGCGCGGAGGGAGGCATCGGAGTACCGGCGGCATCCACCGTGGCTTTGGTGCCCATGTGCTCGATAACCGCATAGTCCCAATCCTCACCGGATTGATGACGCAGGACCAGGAAATGCCCAGGCATCGGCGCCTTGGGGTCTGGAGTCTTCAGGTAGTCCGCTAGCGGCCCGGCCTTGCCAGGTGCGGCCTTGGTGATGTGGACATGGTAGACGTCCGTCCATGCGGCGTGCTGCGCGGGTGGGTCTTGCGCGTTGCAGATAGATGCGAGGAACAGCGAGGCAACAAAGAACGCGCCTGTGCTTTTCAAGGTAGTTCCCTCCAGATCTGATTTTTTTACCGGGGGAGACCGTGGGATGGGCCGAGAAGCGAAGTATCAATAGCAGGCGTACAGAGCGGTGTCAAGCTCTCGCGATGCGGGAGGCGGCGTCTCAGTTTTCTCCCCGTAGTTGATCCATCAAGCGGATCCTTCGCTTCGGGGATGAAGAAGGGGATCCTTCGCTTCGCTCAGGATGACAAGAATGTGGGCGAAGGATGATGAGGCACTATCCCTCAGGGGAGAGGGCGGCCAATCTCCCAATGGTGGCCGAAGGGATCGACGACCCGCCCCAGCCGCCAGCCGTACTCCTCATCTACCGGGAAGACCTCGGTTGCGCCCGCGTCGAGGGCTTGCGCAAAGACGGCATCGGGGTTCGCCACCGTCAGGATCATTCTCACAGAGCCGCCGCCGAGAGACTCAGGGCTGAAGTTGCCATTTTCGGGGGACTCGTCGCTGACCCAGAACTCCGCACCCTGCACGGAGAGCTTCGCTACCACCCCTCCTCCGGGAGTCTCCAGCCGATAGGCATCTGTGGCGCCGAAGGCGAATTTGTAGAACTCCACAGCCTGAGCGCTGTTCCGAACCGACAGCCAGGGCGCGATGGAGCATCGGAACGCATCCGCTGTTGGATCGAGGAACATCGCGCCTCCTAAGCGAAGGATGTTACACCATTCGTCAGGCCCCTTCGACACAGCCCTATCCCCTAGAATGGGGGCAAGCGCAGTGCTGAATGCGATACCCTAAGGAAACCGATGAATCGACTGCTTGCCTTTGCTGTTTTTCTGCTTCCCATGGCGGCGCTGGGGGAAAAGTCCGCATCGCCCGTTCCGCAGGGTACGCGCGCCACGGTGATTCGCGAGACGGTGGTCTACATATCCTCCGACACCTCCGCCCAGAAGGTTGGGCAGATGACCCCGGGGCGCGAGATGGTGATCGTGGAGCACAGCGGCAAATGGCTGCGCGTCTTTGCCAACACGGACGTGGAAGAGGCTCGCGACGCGGATGTTCCGCTCTTCGGGCAGGAGTCGGCTCCCCCTCCGGTTTCAGGATGGGTGCAGGATAAGGGTGTCCTGACAGCCGAGACGCCGAATGGTGACGCGATCCTGCTGGGCGAGGCTGCCACGAAAGAACTCCTGGCCAGCGAGCCGCACTCTCCTCCGCGCGCGGCGCTCGACGCACGCCTGCTCTATCGCCGGGTCAACGATTTCTATCCGCAATCGGCGTTGGCTCCGGAGGCGGCCTGGCGCGCCGCGGATATCCGCTGGCAGTTGGAGAAGGCCGATGCCATGTCGCGTCCGTCCGCTCACGAAAAGGAGAACTACCTGCGGGAGCAATTGGACGATGAGGAACTGAAAAAGATCGAGAAGAAGTATCCGCATAGCAAATGGTCCGACATGGCTGCTTTTCTGCAGATTGACAATAAGCTGTGCGGAGACTGGCAGGGCTCTCCTAAGTGCCCGGAGAAGGAGTCGGAGACCTACGAGAAGTACGTCACCGAGCATCCTGACTCCCCCAAGGCGGCGGAAGCGCTGTATTCTGCCATGTACCGCCAAAGTGTGCTGGTAGACATCTACGCCGCGAACGAGGACAGGAAGAAATCCGACGGCGCAAAGGCGAAGGCGCGGGATCTGGCTGGTAAGCTGGTAAGTCACTGGCCGCAGACGGATTATGCGGCCAGGGCCGCCGCTTTGGTATACAAGTTGGAGCAGGATATTCCCATTTACGGTATCGATCGCGAGTAGACGGCAGGGCCGGAGGTTTCTTGAACGATTACGTATTGTCTGTGTTGCTAGGCATTGTGGAGGGATTGACGGAGTTTCTGCCGGTCAGTTCCACCGCTCACCTGAGAATTACCGAAGCATTGTTGCAAATCAATCTGACCAATCCCTACTGGAAGATGTACACCATCGTGATCCAGTTAGGCGCGATTCTGGCCCTGCTGCTGCTGTTCCTGGGCAGGATCATCGAATTTCTGCGCACCTTTCCCGAGGGCGAGGAAGGCGACCGCACCGTCTTCAACCATCCGCTGACACTGACCCTTGTCGCCTTTGTCTGCACCGCGGTTCCCTCGCTGCTGCTGACCAAGCTGATCGGCAAGCACCTGGAAAGCATCCGCATCATGGCGCTGGCGCTGGTGATCGGCGGCATCATCATGTGGGTGGTAGACGCATGGAGCGTTCGTCGCGAGGCGACCACCAGGGACGTAGAGCAGATGTCGCTGGGGCAAGCTATCTGGATTGGCCTGTGCCAGACGCTTTCCGCCGTCTTTCCGGGAACGTCCCGTTCCATGTCGACCATCGCCGCCGGTCAACTCGTGGGTATGACCCGCTCGGCTGCGCTGGAGTTCAGCTTCCTGGTCTCGATTCCAACCATGATCGCGGCGACCGGCTACGACCTGCTGAAGACTCTGCACCCGAAGCACGTCGAGGGCGCGGAGGCGATAGCTCCCCTGGTAATGACGGGACACGACTGGGTTGTGCTGGCCATCGGCTTCGTGGTCTCGTTTGTGGTGGCCCTGGGATGCGTGGAGTGGTTCCTGCAGTGGGTCCGCAATCACGGATTCGTACTGTTCGCCATCTACCGCATCGTTGTGGGCGGATTGCTACTGGTCTTTGGCACGAAGCTCTTCGGAATGTAGAGGATAGGCGGAGCCGGGAGGCTGTCCCGGTTCCCTGTCCCAGTCCGCTATCTCAGCCTCCCTGCCCCGTTCCCCCGATCCCTGTATCTGCCCTGCCTGCCGGTTCCGCGTACCCCGTTCTGGTAGTTGGAGATGTGGATACCACCCCGGGGATTTTGTCCCCCCGGAGAGTCCATTCTGGGATAATTGGAATTGCTCTGGTGTTCGGGATGTGTTGCCGATGGACCGAATTTCCGTTCCACCGCGGGCATCGTCGCGCGCCTCAATGAAGCCACTCAAATTGGTACTGACGCCTACGCGCAACCGCCGCCTGAACGAACTGGTCGGGCTGATGCTGCTTGTTGCGGCTAGCCTCCTTCTCCTCTCGCTTCTCTCCTATCGGGCTACGGACCCCTCGCTGAATACGGTGGGCGGATTTGCCGCGGGCCGTCCTGCGCACAACTGGACGGGGCTGATCGGCGCCACCATCAGCGATCTGCTATTGCAGGTCGAGGGCCTTGGCGCGTTCTGCTTTCCCCTGTTTCTTGGCGGCCTCGGCTACACCTGGCTGCGTTCCAGGCCGGCAGGGCCACCCCTGGCCAAGTGGAGCGGAGTGGCTCTGAGCCTGATTTTTGTGCCGGCGCTGCTCGGCCTGTTGCCCGGCCATATGCTGTGGATGCATACTCTTCCGATTGAAGGGCTGGTGGGCCACCTGGTGGTGGACGCGCTGGTTGCCTACCTGAACTTTCCCGGAGCCTGCGTGGTGGTGGTGACGATGGTCGCCATCGCTGCCTACCTGAGCACGACTTTCTCCTTTAACACCAGCCGCGATTGGCTGGTGGTGCGTTTTGCGTTTCTGTCGAACTGGCGCGATCGCTGGACCAACTGGAAGATGGCGCGTGCTCGGGCCAAAGAACTGAAGCGCGCCCGCAAACAAGAAGCAGCTCGCGAAAAAGCACTGGTAAAGGCTCGCAAGGCAGTCGGCAAGTCGCAGAAGGTGACTCCAGCCACGACCGAGGAAGAAGAGGACACGGGCAATCGTCGTGCCGGCTTTGCCGAACTCTACGACGAGCCTGCGCCGCCGCCAACCCTATGGGAGCAGATGCCGCGCGCGAAGGTTCCCGATCCCGAACCGGAGCCTATTCCGGTGGAAGAGTTGAAGCCCCGGCTGGTGCCTCCGCGGGCCAAGGCTGTCCCGGACCCCGTGCCGACGCCGGAGGAGGGCTGGGTTGAAGACGCCGCTGAGCCAGGCCAGCCGCAGCAGCAGGATGCAGACGAAGGCATCGTGGTCGGCGAACGCGCCGACGCTGTGCTCCGACCGGTAACCGTGACTCCGAAATCGGTCAGCGGCTTCAAGCTGCCGCCCAGTTCCCTGCTCTTCCGCAGTGAAGAGGAGCAGGTAGTCCGCGAAGATGAACTGCGGGCAGATGCCCAGGTGCTGGTGGAGAAATGTGCCGAGTTCGGCGTGCTGGGCCAGGTGGTGCAGATCAATCCCGGGCCGGTGGTCACGACCTTCGAGTTCCGGCCCGAGGCGGGCGTGAAGTATAGCCGCGTCACTGGCCTCTCCGACGATCTCTGCCTGGCGATGCGGGCAGAGAGCATCCTGATCGAGCGCATGGCAGGCAAGAGCACCGTGGGCATCCAGGTTCCGAACCATGAGCGCGAGACGATCTGGTTGCGGGACGTCATCGAATCGGAGACCTTCGGGCATGCCAAGTCGCGTCTGACTCTGGCAATGGGCAAGGACATCAACGGCCGCATTGTGACCGCAGATCTGGCGACCATGCCTCACGTGCTGATCGCAGGATCGACGGGCAGCGGCAAATCGGTGGCCATCAACGCCATGATCATGTCCGTGCTCTATCGCTCCACGCCGGAGCAGGTACGGCTGATCCTGGTCGATCCCAAGCGCGTGGAACTGGGGATGTACGAGGGGATTCCGCACCTCTTTACGCCCATCATCACCGAGCCCAAGCTTGCGGCGAATGCTCTGCGCAATGCGGTGCGCGAGATGGAGCGGCGGCTGAAGCTGCTGGCCTCCCGCAGCGTGCGCAACATCGACCAGTACAACAAGCTGTTTGAGAATGGCACGCCGAGCATGTTCGAGGACTCGGAGGAGCAGCAGCCGCTGCCCTACATCATCATCATCATCGACGAGCTTGCCGACCTGATGATGCTGGATAAGTCGAATGTGGAAGAGGCCATCACGCGGCTGGCGCAGATGGCGCGTGCCGTGGGCATCCACCTGATCCTTGCGACCCAGCGGCCCTCGGTGGATGTCATCACAGGGCTGATCAAGGCCAACGTGCCGACGCGGATCTCCTTCCGCCTGGCAACCAAGGTGGACTCGCGAACGATTCTGGATTCGAATGGAGCGGAGTGCCTCCTGGGCCGCGGCGACATGCTCTTTCTGCCGCCGGGAACCTCGCGCCTGCAGCGCCTGCACGCTCCCTTCGTAACGGAAAAAGAGACGGCGGCGGTGGTTGGCTTCTGGAAGAATCAGGGCGAGGCGGAGTATGCGCACGGATTCCTCGATTCTCCCAAGGACGACAAGGGGCGCGACCTGGATACAGTGAGCGACGACGACAACGACGAGTTGTTCGAGGACGCGGTGCGCCTGATTCTGGAGTTCGGCAAGGCTTCCACTTCCCTGCTGCAACGTCGTCTGCGCATTGGCTACGGACGCGCGGCGCACCTGATCGACATGATGGAACGCGACGGCATCGTAGGCCCCGCCGATGGCTCCAAGCCAAGAGAGATTCTGAAACCACCGGACTGGCTGAACCAGGTCGATCCTGTCATGCGCTAGGTCGATCCTTTCATGGGCTAGGCGTGCGTCGTTCTCATGGCTTCCTTGCTGACTGGTGGCTCTACGTGTCGCGGCGAAGAGCCAGCCAGTCGTGCTGATAGGCGAAGCTGATGGCGAGCAGCACCACGCCCAGCGCCAAAAAGCTGGCCACGCGATATCCCTGGCTGAGTTGACTGGCATCGAAGAGAAATACCTTGGCAATCGCCAGCGCGAGCAGGACCAGGGCCTGCCAGCGCAGGAACGCCGAGCGCGCGAGGAAACCCGTCGCCATCAACGCCGCCCCATAGGCCATGAACCAGCCGCTGTAGGCAAATTGCGAATAGACCAGATCGCGGGGATCGATCACTCTGCAGAGGTTCCCGGCAAGGCTGGCTCCGCAGGTCCAGTAATGGTGAATTTCAAATGCGACGGACCATAGCGCCACGACATTGAAGGCAATCGTGAGGAGGGCAGCGAGTGCGCTCCAGGAGAGCACGGACTTCTGCTCCGCATGCCTGAGGCCCAGCACACTGATCCGCAGGGCGACGGCAAAGGCCGCAAGCGCCGCCATGTATGTGGCGAAGTGGGCATTGAGAACGACGTCCACCGGCTGATGCAGCGGATCGCTGATCTCCAGCAGCAAGAGGCTGAGGAAGCAGAGGACCACAACGGCAGCGCCCAGTTCGCGCCTGCCGGGACGAGGCCGCCAGAATGCGATGGCGATCCCTGCCAGCGCTTCCCCCAGCCACCCCAGCACGATGGCGTATCCAGTGAAGTGGAACCAGATGGCGAGCGCGACAAAGAAGGCGGCCAGCGCCTCCTGCGTGACGAAGAACTTGCGCTCGGCGACGTTTGCCCGCGGTTGCAATCGCGCGAGGTGGGATAGCGCGATCGACGCTGCAGCCAGGACGAGCGCGATCCACTGGCGCAGCCACGCCTGCTGCGGGTGCGCCACCAGCGAATATGCCTCGATGGCCGCGAGCAAAGCAATCGCGACCGGAGCGGCGACAAGAAATATACTCGCAGCGGGCGGGGCGGACTCGCTCCCGAAACTGCGCAGGGTAAGCAGCGGAACAGCCGAAAACACTACGAAGAACAGCGCCACAAACGTGAGCGTAAGAGCGGCCAGGGGTGGGTGGTAGAACTCGCCAAACCAGGCAAAGAAATAGAATCCCGTGCCAACGAAGGCTCCAACCGGCAATCGCAACCAGGACCGCAAATCCGCCAGCAGTACCACTCCGACGGAGAGCAGCAGCAGGTAGCCGAAGAGAAAGATCTCGTGATCCTCGCCGGTAGACAGCAGCCCCGGAGTCACCAGCCCACCCAGCAGCGCATAGGTTGCCAGCACCTCGGATCGCTGCCGCCAGGAGAAATATGCATTTGTAACCGTTACTGCGACCATACCAAGAAAGGCCACCGCAGCCGGCACCAGGTGATAGACATTGAACGAGGCCCACAGGGACAGGTACGCGATACCGCTGCCCAATGCTTTGAGCGTGTAAGAAAATGCGGGGTATCCCTTATGGCGAAAGCGCTCCGACCAGAGCGCGAGAGCCACAGCCAGAATCAGCCCAATCGCGATCTGCACCGGCGGCCCAATCCAGTTGCGATCGAAGGCCAGCTTGAGGAACCAGGCCATGGCGAAGAGGACGGCGACAATCCCGACGCGGTTGAAGAGCTGCGAGCCGATTCGCTGCTCCAGCGTCCTAGTTGTACCCGCCGTTTTAGTACCCGCCGTAGTGCCTGATTTTGCTGTGCCCGATGTTGTTACGCCCGATGTTGTCGTGCCCGTCTCTCGGATATGTTCCGGCACAGGTGGCGTTTCGCCGGGCCGTCGCACGGTGGCTGCCGGAGGCGGCGTGGCAGCTTGCCCAGGCGGGGTCGGGGATGCCGCAGAGTCTGGCATAGCCTCCAATCGCTGGACACGAGCCGCCAGTTCCCGAACCTGCTGCCGTAACTCCTCGAGTTCGCTATCCCGACCCATGCCCGTCAATGTACAGCAAGCGAGACAGGAGGCAAAGATATGCGGCAGACGGAGGCGCCAGGGGCCTCCTCCTATGGCACTGTGCGGAGGCATCTTGCAGAACTCGAGTGTACAAGGTTGGTTCGTGACGGATCGAGAGTCCGCGTCACCATCGATGGCAAGGCACACGATCGATGGCACGGCAAACACGATCGAGGACCACAACACAAAGAGATCCGTAAAAGAGATCCGTCGATATTCGCAGGAATGGATTAGGATTTCCGTGTGCCTGGAGGCACCCGAATGTTGGATGCAAAGAGAATTACCTCCCACGCCGTCTTTGCAGCGATGAGTGCGCTTGTGCTGATGGCTCCGGTTCGATTGCCCGCGGCCGAGAGCGCATCTCCCTACACGGTGCAGCAGACGTGGACCATCGGCGGTGAAGGCGGATGGGATTATCTAACCGTCGATTCGACGGCGCGGCTGCTCTACATTGCACGCGGCCCTCGCGTGCAAATTGTCAATCTGCAGACGGGCAAGCTGGCGGGGGAGATTGCCGGTTTCCAGGGCACGCATGGAATCGCGCTCGATGCATCCGGCAAGTCAGGCTACATCAGCGACGGCAGAGGCAACCGCGTCGCCGTCTTTGACCGAGCCACGCGCAAGGTGACGGCGACCATCGCGACGGGCAAAAATCCGGACGGGATTCTCTACGAACCAAAGACCGGGCGCGTCCTTGCCTTTAACGGCGGCAGCAAGGATGTAACCGTGATTGATACACATACCAACAAGGTAGTGGCAACGATCGCTCTGCCAGGGCGGCCCGAGTTTCCGCAGGCAGATGGAAAAGGGACGGTCTTCGTGAATCTCGAAGACACCAGCCAGATTGCACGCATCGACGCGGCCACCGCAAAGGTGACGGCAACCTGGCCGATCGCCCCTGGGGAAGAGCCCTCCGGCATGGCGATCGACGCAGCTCATGACCGCCTCTTCAGCGTGTGCAGCAACAAGAAGATGATCGTAGTCGATGCAACGTCGGGCAAGGTCGTCGCCACTCCCACGATTGGCGGCGGACCGGATGCAGCAGGTTTCGACGCGGCGGGTTCGGTCGTCTTCAGCTCGAACGGCGAAGGCACCCTGACGATACTTTCGCAGAAATCGCCGAATGATTACGAGACGCTGCAGACGTTGGCGACCAAGCCGGGTGCGCGCACCATGGCCGTCGACCGCGCAACCGGCAAGGTCTATCTGGTTTCCGCGGACTTCGGTCCACGGCCTGCGTCCACACCGGAAAATCCCAGACCACGGCCGGCCATTCTGCCCCACAGCTTCGTTGTGCTCGTCGTCGGACGCTGAGGGCTGCGATGACCAGACAGAGCCAGACCGATAAAGCGCACAGCATCCTGGTGGTGGATGACGACCCCATCAGCCGGGAGCTGGTGGCTCTCCTGCTCGGGTCGGAAGGCCATTCCGTGACCCAGGCAGCTACCGGAAACGAGGCGCTGGAGGCGCTGGCGCATGCCGATGCCCGGGAACGCCCCTCAGCCATCCTCGTCGATCTGAACATGCCGGGCCTGTGCGGAGAAGAGTTGGCGCGGCAGCTTCGCCGGCACGCCGGCAGCGACGTACGCATTCTGGCGATGAGCGCCAGTGAGCCCGCCACCACCGCACCTTTCGACGGCTTTCTGCTGAAGCCCATCGACACGGCGGCGCTTGCTCGGCTGCTGGCCGAGGACGATGCCGGGCCCGCAACGCCCAGTGGCCCTCCGGTGGCCGAGGACTCTCCCGTGCTGAATCAAGCCATCTTTGCCAGGTTGCAGGGCATGATGCCGAAGGCGTTGATGCGGGAGGTATTCGAGACCTGCATTGAGGATGTGCATCAGCGCATCCCGAAGATGACGGAATGCCTGGAGCAAGGGGACCTGAAGGGCCTGCGCCAGGCAGCGCACGCCATCAAGGGCGGCGCTTCCATGATTGGCGCGGCAAGGCTGTCGCAAATCGCAGGAAAGATTGAAGCGGGTAGTTATCAACCAGATGAGGGGCAGAGATTCCTGAAAGAATTGTCTTCTGCTTGCGACGAACTGCGGCGTATCCTGCTGGAAAGAAATGCCGGAAAGCTTTGGTGATCAAGGTATGAAAACCACACCCATTCGAGTCAAGAGCCCGACGACGCGTGCCATCAGAATCCTGCTGGCGGACGATCATCCTGTGGTTCGCATCGGCGTTCGAAATATGCTGCAGTCCGATCCCGGACTGGAGGTGGTGGGCGAAGCATCCGATGGCGATGATGCGATCACGCAGACACTGGAGCTGCTGCCCGATGTTCTTCTGCTGGACGTGCAGATGCCTCGCCTGCCCGGACTGGAGGCGATGCGCGCGATCATGAGCGGCTCGCCTACTGTGAAGATTATGCTGCTGACCAGCCTGATCAGCACCCAGCAGGTGATTGAAGCGCTGCAGATCGGCGCCCGCGGCATTGTGTTGAAGGACGCCGTCACGGATCACCTGACTACGGCCATCCGGGCTGTCGCCTCGGGCGATTACTGGATCGGCGGCAAGCGGGTTGTCAATCTGGTCGGCGCGCTGCACGATCTGATGCAGAAGGCCGCGGTTCCCGAGCGGAAGACCTACGGGCTGACCCCGCGCGAACTGGAAGTGGTGGGCTGCATTGTGGAAGGTTGCAGCAATCGCGACATCGCGAAGCAGTTCTCGCTGAGCGAGGAGACGGTGAAGCGGCATCTCTCGAACATCTTCGACAAGACGGGTGTCTCCACGCGGCTGGAACTGGCTCTGTTTGCCATCGCGCACCACCTCGTCACTCCCCAGTTTTCCTGATTTTTAGTTTTCCTAAGCTTAATCCGCAACCGGAGCGAAGCCCTCACACCGCTGCAGCGTGGGGGGCTTCGCTCTTTGTGGCTCTCCCGGTCAGACGCAACGCATCCAATTACAAAAATCGACGGAGGTACTGCCGTGAAGATCGCCTTTCTTGGGCTGGGAAAGATGGGAATGCCAATCGCCCGGAGGCTGCACGAAAGCGGAGCCGATGTGACGGCGTGGAATCGTACTGCGAAGCCGATGGCTGAGCTTGGCGGATTGCAGGTAGCCCCAGCGGCGAAGGACGCAGTCGCCGGATGTGACATCGTCTTTACCATGCTGAACGACGACGCGGCGGTGAGCAGCGTTGTGCTTGGTGAGGGAGGAGTCGCCACATCTATGGCTCCGGGCGCAATCCATGTCTCGTTGAGCACCATCAGCGTGCAACTCTCCGAGCGGCTGACGGCGGAGCACAGCAGACTGGGGCAGACCTTTGTCGCCGCGCCTGTCTTCGGCCGCCCGAACGTTGCGGAGCAGGGCAAGCTTTGGATCGCGATCGCCGGAGAGCCAGCTGCAGTCGAGCGCCTGCATCCTCTGCTGTCCGCCATCAGCCGGGGCATCACCATTGTGGGTGCGGAGCCCAGGCAGGCCCACGCGCTCAAGCTGGGCGGCAACTTCATGATTACCGCCATGATCCAGGCGTTGAGCGAGGGCTTCGTCTTCGCGAGCGCACAGGGCATCGATCCCACGGTTTTTCTGGAGACGGTGAATGCGGCGCTCTTCCAGTCGCCGTTCTATGCGTCCTATGGCAAGGTCATGCTCAATCCGACGAAACAGCCCGAGGCAACCATCGCGCTCGGCATCAAGGACACCAACCTTCTTCGGGAAGCGGCCAGCGCCAGCAAGACACGTCTGCCGCTGGCGGATCTGCTCGGGCGGCAGTTGCAAATGGCGTCCGACGCCGGTCTGGCGCGAGAGGATTGGGCCGTCGGGCAATACCATCTGGCGCAGAGCGTGGCTCTCACCCGATAACTCGCATCTTGATACTATGGGCGTTATGACGGCACTCAATGGCAAGATCGTTTTCATTACTGGAGCGAGCGCGGGTATCGGCGAGGCCTGCGCCCAGGCATTTGCATCGGCAGGAGCGCGGCTGCTGCTGGCAGCAAGGCGCAAGGATCGGCTGGAGCAGAGCGCTCTGAAGCTGCGGAGCCTGGGCGCTCCCGATGTTCACCTGCTGCAATTGGATGTGACCCAGGCAACGGCTGTAGCAGCGGCCATCTCCGGCCTGCCGGAGCAGTGGAAGGCTATCGATGTGCTGGTGAACAACGCCGGGCTTAGCCGCGGACTGGATAAACTCTACGCCGGGCAACTGGACGACTGGGAAGAGATGATCGACACCAACGTGAAGGGGCTGCTCTACGTCACGCGCGCGGTCGTTCCTGGAATGGTGAGCCGGGGCCGCGGCCATGTCGTCAACCTGGGATCGACGGCAGGTGAGCTCACCTATCCCGGCGGAGCTGTGTACTGCGCCACCAAGGCGGCAGAGCGCTCCATCAACGATGGCCTGCGGCAGGATCTTCTAGGGACACCGGTACGGGTGACCACCGTCGATCCCGGCATGGTGGAGACTGAGTTCAGCGAGGTACGCTTCCGAGGCGATACGGAGCGGGCTGCGAAGGTCTACCATGGGCTTACCCCGCTGACCGCGGCAGATGTGGCAGACGCCATCCTCTGGGCGACGACCCGGCCTGCCCACGTGAACATTGCCCGCGTCTCGCTAACATCGATCGATCAGGCCAATTCGCTCTTATTTAACCGGAAAGCGTGATCGAAGCAGGGTTCTCGCATACACTCCGAACAAACATTCGGGCGGGGCGAAACCCCGGCATCTTTTCAGAGCGTTTTCTTAGAGCAAGAGCGGAAGATGTGGGATATTCCAGCGTCCACGCCCGGCGCTCCATTGCTCCATAGACAGTTGCTCTGGATACACAGGGATAGATTGCTTCGTCAGCAGCAGGCTGCGCGACGGCGGTTCGATTAAGCGAGCGCTTCCAGCTTCAGTTCAACATCAGCCAGTGCAGCGGTCAGAGCGGCGCGGCGATAAGGACTGGCGGTACGCTCCGACAGGATCCGTTCCCGCTGCAGGTTCAGAACCTGCCTCTCGCGCTCAACAGCGGCTTTGGCGATCGCCAGTTGCCGCTTGAGTTCTGGAGTCAACTCCGTCCGGGCCGATTCCGACTCTTTGAGTGCCATTTGCTCTTCTACGCTTTTGCTTTCCCATCCTTTAGACATACTTCTATGTTACGTGTTTTTCCACAATCCGGAGCATACTTTGTCGCATCTTCACTGTAGTCGATGTCATTTAACACAGGAGTCAACGATGAAAGCATGGCGAATTGGGACTTTTGGAGTGGAGCAACTGGAGCAGGTGGAGATCGCTATGCCAGTTCCGGGGCCGCGAGATGTTCTGGTGCGCATCCATGCGGTTTCCTTGAACTTCCGCGATCTATTGATGGTAAAGGGGCTTTACAACCCCAAGATGGCGCTGCCACGAATTCCCTGCTCTGACGGTGCCGGGGAGATCGTCGAAGTCGGCTCCGAGGTGCAGGGCTGGAAGGTGGGCGACCGCGTCGCAGGCATCTTCATGCAGAACTGGCTGGATGGGAACCTCACCGCTGCCAAGTCTCGTGGCGCATTGGGCGGCGACATCGACGGCATGCTGGCCGAGTATGTGGCGCTGCCGGCTGAGGGAGTGGTGGCCGTTCCTGCACACCTGACGTATGGGGAGGCCGCGACTCTACCGTGTGCCGCCGTGACCGCATGGAATGCCGTGAACCGCGCGCACCAGGTGCGAGCGGGAGAGACGGTGGTCATCCAGGGAACGGGTGGAGTATCGCTCTTCGCCCTGCAATTCGCCAGGTTGCTGGGAGCACGCGTCATCGGAACCTCCAGCAGCGATGAAAAGCTGGCCAGGGCCAGGAAGCTCGATCTCGATGCTGGATTGAACTACCGCAAGCAATCGGACTGGGCTTCCTGGGTTCTGGAGCAGACCGGCGGAGAAGGCGCGGACCTGATCGTCGAAGTGGGAGGAGCGGGAACCCTGCAGCAGTCGCTGAAGGCGGTGCGTTTTGCCGGGACTATCGCGCAGATCGGCATTCTGACGGGGAATGAGGAGAAGCTTCCCATTGGCCCTATGCTGCATAAACAGATCAGGATACAGGCGATCTCGGTCGGCTCAAGACAGGACTTCCTGGACATGAATCGCGCTATTAGCCACTCCAAGCTGAAACCGGCTATAGGTAACGTATTTAGTTTCAACAGCATAAAGGAAGCCCTCGCAACGATGGAAGGCGGATCGCACTTCGGCAAGATCGTCATTCGCATTACGGACTAACCATCTAAACCCATGGCCATGAGTAAAAACGAGATGAATTTCTCATCTCTATAGGTGCTACTTTTGGCGTATTGTGGCATCTCTATAGACGTGCAGATTCGGCGGCTATTAACGCCGGACCTCCACTGAGTGGAATTTGGCCCTTTCCCAGATCTGCTTGCCAAACTCAGGGGAGATGAAAGGAGACTCGTATGGAATGGATATATGCTGTCTTGGATTTCCTGTACGACGCCCTCTTCGGATGCCGACATGACAGGCTGACGCGCCCCTTTACCATTGAACGGCAGACCTACAAGGTTTGCCTCGACTGCGGAAGACACATGTATTACTCCGCGGAACGGATGGAGCCACTGACTCCCCGCGAACTTCGCCGTATGAGAGAGATTGAGGCCGGCGAGGTGAAAATTCTTCCAACTCCGACACACACGCCGCATCTGGTTCCCAGCGCGGATCGAGAGACGGGTGCCGCCGCATAAACCGATACCTGCGGGCAGGGAGGCGAGTCACTCCTCCCTACCCGGTCTCCTTCCGGTTTTTTTCGGCACAGCTTTCGGCACATTCTTGGGTCGACCAGGGAAATCCCCATTTCCTGGATGACTTTTTTCGTCGTATGAACGTCGAAAGGCTGAGCTTCGTGTTCAATAGGAATTGGTGGCTCGCAAGGGCCTCCATCCAAAACACAAGAAAAGGCCGGTCTTTCCATGATGATCAAAATTTCCTTGCAGCGTGTGGCTGGGCTCATCCTGCCGCTTGCCCTTATGGTTGCAGGTTGCGGCGGCAACACCTCCAGCCCCAGCAACGGAACTTTCAGCATCAGCCCGGCATCGACCACCCTGGATACCAATACACAGCAGACCTTCAAAGCCACCCTGAATAACGGGCAGCCGGCAAACGTGACCTGGCAGGTTGCGAACGGCGATACAACCGCTGGCGCAGGCAGCATCACAACTGCAGGCGTGTATACCCCGCCGGCATATCTCACCGCCAATTCCGTGCAGGTTCGCGTGACCGCCACGCTCAACAGCAATACTTCCAGCAGTGCCTCGGCGATGGTGACGGTAACCCCGGGATTCCTGCAGCCCTTGAGCCCGGAGAACTCCTCGCTCACCGCCGGATCGAGCATGGACGTGCAGGGCTCGATCTCCGAGGTCGGCGCGGGCAAGATTAATTGGGTGGTGAGCACCACGGCAAACGGTTCAGACGGCGGCTCATCGCTGGGCACGCTCAGTCAGTCCTCCTGCCAGACAGGCGCCAACACCTACACCACCTGCAGCGTCACTTATAAGGCGCCCGCCACGCTTCCCTCAAGTCCATCGGTCTATGTAGTGGCGCAGGCGAACAGCAGCACGTCCACTACGCCGCTGCACATCCTGCTGGATTCGCAGGGGGTGAACAGCTCGCCGGTGACCAACCAGAATGCACAGACAGGGCTGGTGCAGATGGGGACCTCCGGCGGAAACAACAATGACTACGATCTCCAGAAGGACCAGACCGGAGCATCCTTCATCAGCGATTGCTGCGGCGGAACCCTGGGTTCCCTGGTAGAGGACAGCGCCGGAAACCACTACATCCTGAGCAACAATCACGTGCTGGGAGAGTCCGACCAGGCGCGCGTCGGGGATTCCATCGTACAGCCCGGCCTGATCGATGGCGGCTGCACACCCTATGGCCAGAACGGCGCCACCGTTCGCCCCGTAGCGACCCTCACGGCTTACGTACCCCTCTCCAGCACGCAGACCAATGTTGACGCAGCCATTGCCCGAGTCAGCTCCACCGTGGACACCTCAGGCGCTATCCTGCAGATTGGTCCGCTGCAATCGGGACTGCTGACGGCGGCTCCCCCGGCAGGCGGAACGGGTGAACCACTGACCGCGGGAAGCTTCACCGCCGGATCGCTGCGGGTGGTCAAAAGCGGACGCACCACCGGGCTGACCTGCTCGACCGTCGAATCCATCAGCCAGAACGTGAGCGTGGATTACTTCAAGGACTGCGCCGAGACGACCGGCTATCTGACCAAGACGTACACCAACCAGATCTCCATCGGCGGCAACAGCTTTAGCGATGCCGGAGATTCCGGATCCATGGTTCTTGACGCCAGCAACGCACAGCCCATCGGCCTCTTCTACGCGGGGGGCAACGGATTCAGCGTTGCGAGCCCCATCGGAGAGGTGCTGAACGAAGTGGCGACACAGGCGGGCCAGAGCAGCGGAAGCTTCAAGGTTACGGGCGGCGGCCAGCACCCCATAACCTGCCTGAACTACGACACCAATACCGTCACTGCTGCGTCCGCCGTGAGCGTCTCCCCGACAGCGATGGCAGCCGCGCAGCAGGCAGCCAGCATAGCGGAGGCTTCGCTGGTTGACGCCAAAAAGGGCATCCTGGGAACGGCAACCGGCAAGAGCATGGATAGCCCGGGAGAGGCCGCCGTAATTGTCTATGTGGACCAGGAGAAGGTAAATGTGCCCGTGCCTGCGGCAATTGGCGGGGTACGAACTCTGGTGATCCCGGCGACCGCCAACAGCGTCGCCAGCCATACCGCCGCGTCCTCCCACATGGTTCCAGCGGGAATCCACCTTCCGGCAAGCGTATTGGCCCCGGCCATTGCCGTGAAGGAGCAGAACTGGAAATCGCTGATGAAGGATCCCGCGTTCTTCGGCGTGGGCGTCTCGCAGAGCCACGACAATCCGGCGGAAGCTTCCCTGCTGGTCTACGTCGATCGCAAGAAGACACCGCGCTCGATGCCTGCAACCGTCGGCGGCCTCCGGGTACGCTACGTAACGATGGACCGTTTCCACGTCACGCGGTCGAAGTCCATCGGACTGCCACATCCAACCAGCTGTGGCATTCGCTCAATCCTCGCTCCGGGAAAGGCAGCGAACGACGCACCTCTGGGCGGGCGGCAGCTGCCTCTCCAATAAACGAAACTAAAACGGAACCACCCCTCACGCTTGCTCGCCTACGGGCAAACTTGAGGGGTGGCGATTCGCCGTCAAGGAGTGGAGGCTCGCCGTCTGGGGAGTGCTCTACGTATTGCTGCGGCTTTCCATCTGACCTTCGATGATCTGCTCATCGACTTTCGCGTCCAGCATCCGCTCGGGAAAGAAGAGCATAAAGACAGTGCCCGACGGCTTTCCGCTGGAGGCGGGGCGGCTGCGCACCATGACGATGCCGTCGTGCTTTTGAATAATCTCCGCACTGACCCAGAGTCCGAGTCCGGTCCCAGTCACTTCCTTTGTCGTAAAGAACGGCTCGAAGATGTGTTTGCGAACCGACGCATCCATTCCTGAGCCCGTATCGGCTACAAATATGCGGACGCCTTTGACGGCAGGATCCCGCCAGGAGCGCGAGCGTCGCACCTCCACGGCAAGCTGCCCACCTGTCTGCATGGCGTCCACCGCGTTGCCAACCAGATTGGCGAAGAGCTGACGCATCTCCCCGGCAAAGCAAAAGAGTTCGCCTCCGGGACGGTAGTTTCGCTTGACCTCGATGTTGAAGCCGTTCATGCGCCCCTGGTGCAGGGAGAGTACGGAGTCGATCAAATCCGGCACATTCGAGAACACCGGCAGCGTCGATTGACGGTAGAAGCGGAGCGTCTGCTGGGTGATCTCGGAGACGCGAGCGACCTCATGCTGCGCCATCTCTGCGTACCGCGTCGCGTCGCGATCCAGCGAGGAATTCATGTGTAGCAGGTAGAGCAGATTGGTGACCGCTTCCAGCGGATTGTTGATCTCGTGCGCGATGGAAGCGGCCAGCCTGCCCACGGCGGCCAGCTTTTCCGTCTTGCGCAGAGCCTCCTCCGAACGAATGCGCTCGGTGGTATCGACGATGATGGCGCCGACCCAGCGCACCGGCTGCAGGCCGGTTCTTACGGGATACAGGTTGATCAGCCAATGGCGTGTGGTGCCGGGCTCTCTGGGAAGTTCGGTACTCAGCTCAACGTCCTGTATCGCCGTTCCCGTGGAAAAGACCTGACGGATGAGCTCCTCTATCTGGAATGAGGCGGGAGTGGGAATCAGCTCCGATGGAGATTTCCCCAACTGGCGGCTGATCGGCAGCCCATTCAGATCGGCGAGGAATCCGTTGATGCGCACGTAATGGCACTTGCGGTCGAAAAAACCAAAGCCGGTGGGCGCATTCGCCAGCATGGAATCCAGCAGCGCCAGGGTGTCGTTCAGCCCCGAGCGCTGCTCGTCCATGGACGAAACCATCAGGTTAAACGCGGTGGTGAGATCCGAAGCTTCGTTCGATGAGAGCACCGGTAACGGGAAGCGGTGATGGGAGGAGGGATCGCGCATGAGCTGCCGCGTGCCTTCGCGCAGGACCGCCAGCGGTCGGGTAATGGACTGGGCCATGACCAACGCGACCAGCACCGACGCAAGGATGGCGCACAAGGCATAGAGAGACGTGATGCGCAGAAGCGAGGAAACCTGCTGGTGATCGGGCGCAGTGTCCTCATAGATCCAGGCAAAACCGATCAGCTTTCCGTCGGCCATGATCGGAGCTACCGCCTCCCCGATATCCTGATTTTCAGGATCGATGGCAGTGCGAAATGACTCGGGATCGTGCATCGGGTGAAGATGCTGGCGCTCGCTCGGAGACAGAACGTAGAGGCCATTGGAGGTGGAATCGCTGCTGGCAACCGTGCGGCCATTGGCATCCGTTACCTGGGCCGCATGAACCGACGATGTGTCCATGATGGTGTTGACGATGAGCTGCAACGTGTCAAACTGGCCGGAAGTCAACAGGGGGGCAGCCTGGGATGCGAGCACCGAAGCCTTGGAGTTCAGGCGCAACTGCGCTCGATGGCGAATCTCGGTCGTCTGCTGGCGCACCAGTGCGATGGCGAAAGAGAGCAGCAGAATGCTCTCCGTCACGATCAATCCCGCAATAAGCTGACTGCGAATGGTGCGGGGTTTCCAAAAGTTCATAAGTGCAACCTGATCTCCGTTAGCTGTTCTTCCCCGGAGCAATTTCCATCTTTGCCATGGTCGCGTCAGACTAAGAATACGCCGCATTCGCCTCGTAGCCGCCCTCCTGCCTGCGAGTCAGCGGAGGCGATCTGAAGTGCCTCGAAGTAGCTCAGCGAGCGGGAATCATCTTTTCCTTCAAATCGGATGCAATCTGGTGCCCGTGGAACCGCCCGTTCTCGATAAAGATCTCGTTCGTCCTCTTCCCGGCAACGATGACCCCTGCGAGATAGACTCCGGGGACATTGCTCTCCAGCGTTCGCCGGTCGCACACAGGCAAACGATCCTCGCCCTCAAGCTGGATTCCGAGGGCGGTAAGGAAATCAAAATCGGGATGATAGCCCGTCATGGCAAAGACGTAATCATTCGCAACGGTCACTTCTCCCTGTGGGGTGGCAAGGACTGCACTATCTTCATGGATGCTCAGAACATGGGATTGGAAGTGTGCCTGAATTTCCCCATGCTTGATGCGGTTTTCTATGTCGGGCAGTATCCAATACTTTACATGCTTGTGCATGGCAGGGCCGCGATGCACAAGGGTGACCCGCGCGCCGTGCCTCCACAACTCCAGCGCCGCGATGGCAGCCGAGTTCTTACCGCCAATCACGAGCACGTCCAGATTGTAGTAGGGATGCGGGTCCTGGTAGTAGTGCAGAACCTTGGACAACTTCTCGCCAGGAATCTTCAGGTAATTTGGCAGGTCGTAATATCCGGTGGCGAGGATGATCTTGCGCGTAGAGAAGGCGCGCTCACGCCCGAAACGGTCACTGGTGACGACCTGAAAAGCTCCATCGCTGCCGCTGACCTGGCGCACCCTCTGGTATTGGCGAACGTCGAGGTGGTAGTGATCCGCGACCTTGCGGTAATACTCCAGCGCCTCGGCGCGGTTGGGCTTCTGGTTCGGGCTGGCGAAGGGAATGTTGCCGATCTCCAGCAGCTCCGGCGTGGTGAAGAACGTCATGTGCGAGGGGTAATGGAAGAGCGAATTACACAGGCAGCCCTTATCCACCAGCACCACGCGCAGGCCCAGTTGCTGGGCATCGATGGCGCAGGCCAGCCCGGTAGGACCGGCGCCGACAACCAGAACGTCGAACTCTTCCTCCCCGGCGCCTCCACGCCCAAAAGGCAGCGGGGTGAGGGTATTGCTGGTTTCACTCATCTCTCTAGGTTAGACGATGCGGCGCCGGGATTGCAGGCGATTTACGCAGGCAATCCGGTGCGCCGTTTTCACTCACCTGACTGAGTTCATCTTGCTGCTCTATACTCAAAGTCCTCGGAAGGCTATTGGCTCAGGCGATAGTCCTCCATTCCCACACAAGCAGCACGAGGAGCGATTCGAAATGTCGGAAGTTCGCAAGGAAAAAGATTCACTTGGATTTGTTGAGGTGCCTGCCAAAGCCTACTATGGCGCACAAACCGCGCGTGCGGTGGAGAACTACCCCATCTCCGGCATGCGGGCGCATCCGCAGCTCATTCGTGCCCTGGGGATGGTGAAGCGGGCCGCAGCCGAAGCCAACAAAGAACTGGGGCTGGTGGATGCACACCGCGCCGACGCGATTATCCAGGCGGCGCAGGAGGCGATCGACGGCAAGTGGAACAACGAGTTTGTCGTGGACGTCTTCCAGGCGGGCGCGGGCGTCAGCCTCCACATGAACACCAACGAGGTGATCGCCAACCGCTCGAATGAGATTCTGGGAGGGGCTCTCGGCGAGTATGCCGAGGTTCACCCCAATGACCACGTGAACTATGGGCAGTCGACCAACGACGTCTTCCCCACCGCGATGCGCGTAGGAACGCTGCTGGCGCTGGAGACGCTGTATCCGGTGCTGGATGCGCTGGCCGCCACCTTCGCCGCCAAGGGGAAGGAGTTCCACGGCATCATGAAGTCCGGGCGCACGCACATGCAGGACGCAGTGCCCATGCGGCTGGGGCAGGAGTTCGCGGCCTACGGACTCGCGATCGAGAAGGGCAGGAGATTCCTGCACGATGCGTCAGACTCGCTGCGCGAGCTGGGACTGGGCGGCAGCGCGGTGGGCACCGGCATCAACACGCATCCCGACTATCGCGCCAAGGCAGTGGCGAACCTGGCACGCATCTCCGGCCAGAAGCTGACCCCCGCCGAGGATATGCGCTGGGCGATGCAGTCCAACGCCTGCATGGGAGAGGTAAGCGGCGCACTGCGTGCGATCGCGCTGGAGGTCATCCGCATCTCGAATGACCTGCGCCTGCTCTCCTCCGGTCCCAACACTGGCTTCGCGGAGATCTTCCTGCCAAGCCTGCAGCCGGGCTCGTCCATCATGCCGGGAAAGATCAACCCGGTCATGCCGGAGCTGGCGGCGATGGTGAGCTTCCAGGTAGTTGGCAACGATACTGCCGTGGCATATGCGGTGCAGGCAGGACAGCTCGAGCTGAACGTCATGATGCCGACGATGGCCTACAACGTTCTGCAGAGCATCACCATCCTGGCCAACATGCTGCGTCAGTTCAACCTGCGGTGCGTCGCCGGAATCACGGCCAACGCCGCCCGCTGCGACTTCTACGCGCAGAGCACGGTATCGCTGGCCACCGCGCTCAATCCCTACATTGGCTATGCCAAGGCAGCGGAGATTGTGAAGGAATCGGTAGCCACGGGTGAATCCATCATCAAGATTGCCCGGGCGAAGAAGCTGCTGACCGAGGAGGAGATTGCCGAGATCCTCGACCCGGTGCGCATGACCGAACCGCAGTATCCGCTGGAAGCCGCGAAGCAGCGGGACGCCAAGACAAAAGCCTGAGGCCCGGAGTTGAATCCGGCCCACAAACAAAAAGGCCGTGCCCTGAGATCCTCTCTCGGGCACGGCCTTTGTTTTTGGATTCCCTGCTTAACGCTTGTGGAAGCGGTAGACGATCCCCGCCGTAAAGCCGAGATTGTACTGGTTCGAGCTGCCGAAACGGGTATATAGAAAATCCGGGGTAACTCGAACAGCCAGTGCCGGGCTGACGTTGTAGTCCAACGGGATGCCGCCATCGAGGGCCACGGAATTGCCGTTGGGGTACAGGCCGATCAGGGTTCCCGGAAGTCCGTTGGTATTGGTGTCGAAGTTTCCGTGGGAGACGCCGACCAAAACGCGGACGCTGCTGGCCAGGCGCTGCCCCTGTGTAATCCGGTATTGCGGCCCCGCCATGAACACGTACTGGCTGATGCTGGGCATAAACACCTGGTATTGGTTGTTGTAGGTGTAGGCCGCACCATAGTTGCCGCGGGTATCGACGGTGATTCCCAGCTTCGGCCGGATATAGTCGGTCAGCCCGACGTTCCATCCAACTTCGGTCGAACGCTGCAAGCTGTCGCCGGGACGGAAGCGCTGGTAGCTAAAGCCGCCATATGCCTCATATTTGTGCCCGTAGATATCTTTAACCAGTGCCTGAATGCGCTGCTGACGCCGGGCGCGTACCCGCGCAGCCGCCGACTGTGGCCCCGCTGCCGCCGGGGGCGCCGGCGTGGTCTGGGCTGGCTCCTGCGCTGGTTCCTGGGCTGCAGGAGCAGCGTCGGTGCTGGTGCTGGTCTGTGCGCGCATCGCGGGCGCGGCAAGAAGAATAGACAGAAGGGGAAATAGAAAATACTGCTTGAGCTTGCTACGGTGCATGAACCTGAAAGCCTCCACGACTAAGCTGCCGGTAAAAGAAGGGCAGAAAAAACTTCGCTCTTTGTATTAAAGCATCTGCATCGCCCAAGTGACTCTGCTTTCGGCTAGAATCAGCGAGATAGCGTGGGGGGCATGCTGCGGAACCTACCCTGATCCTGCACAAAAAACCGAACACCACGAGGCTGAAAACTGATGAAGACCTTTCTGTTGGGCCTGTTGTTAGGCGTTCTATGTGTCCCCCTGGGGGCGTTAGTCTACTTCCAGGCGGGAACGCCACCTGTGGCCGTCTCAGACAAGCCCTTCCCCATGGAAGAGACGCTGGTCCACATTCCCATGCATGCGCGCATTCGCAGGGAAGCGGCCAAAGCAGTGCCCATGGAAGCCAGCGCCACCAATCTGGAGGCAGGGGCCCACATCTATCGTCAGCAATGCTCGGCATGCCACGGGCTCTATGGACGGCCATCCGCCTTCGCGTCGCACATGTATCCCGTTGCCCCGCAGCTTTGGCAACCGCATGGCAACGGAGTGGTGGGAGTAAGCGACGATCCGCCGAGCGAGACCTACTGGAAGGTCGCCAACGGCATCCGGCTCACCGGCATGCCCTCGTATAGCAAGGTATTGAATCAGACCGAGATGTGGCAGGTATCCCTGTTGCTGGCCAATGCGGATAAACCGATGCCGCCTGGGGTTCTTGAACTGCTGAAGAGACCCTTCGATTATGACCCGCCGGCGACAGGCGCGGACGCAGCGGTCCTTCCTACCTCACCGGCAAAGTAAATCCACGGATCTAGACCATCGCGGCTCTAAACCATGCCGTGGCTAAGACGGGCAGCCAGTTCTCCAACCGGCTGCCCGTTCCTTTTCTAGTGAAGTGTGTAGCCGACTCCCGCCGTGAACTGGAAGGAGTTGTTCTTGAAGCCCGTCGGAGGATTGTTCAGATAGTTGTCCACCGCGCCGAGGTTGAAGCTCAGCCGCTTGTAGACCGGGAAGACCAATCCCGCCGATACGTTCGACGAAAAGGCATTGGTGTCGTTGTAGGAGACGTTCGCTACCCCCGCTTCATTCAGCAGCAATCCAGCGGGAAGCTTGCGCCAATATGTCTCGCCAAAGCTTGAGCCGACAAGGCTGGTGCTGGGCTGCACCGGCGGCACGGGCACAAGAAAGGTGTCTGCGGAGAAGGTCTGATGTTCATAGTGGATATCGGCCTTCGCATCCAGTTGCTGGTTTTTCTGTTGGATGATCGTGTAGCCGACGCCACCTCCATAAATCTGCTGCAGGCTCAGGCCCTGGGAGTAGTTGTGGTCCCAGGCGCCATCGACAAGCACATAGAACCGCGACGTCAAGTACTCATCGCGCTCCGCATCCGCGTGGAAAATAGAGGTCTTGGTGTCAAGGGTTCCGGGCTGGTGCACCTTGCCGTAGATGTCCGTAAAATTGGCGGTGGTGCGATTGCGCGGCGCCAGCCAGCTAACACCGGGAACGAGCCTCGCCAGCGCGAGCCCAACGTTGAAGTTCTGGCTGTTTTGCGTCGCCTCCACAAAGGCGGCACCCGCGGTTACCGTGCCATTCCAACCGTGGAAGAAGCTCGGCTCGTGGCGGAGAGCCTTCTCGAAGCTCGCCTGGTCGATCACAGTGTCCGCGTTCTTGGTGGCAATCGCTGGGGCTGCCGCGCCGGTGGCGCTCTCAACCTGAATCTCGGTTCCCGTGGCGTGGATCGTTCCCTGCGGAACCTCGGAGTCGGGAGTCTTCCTGCTCAGCTTCTGCCCTTTCTGGATCACTGCGAACTTCTCCGTAGTCCGCAGTTCTTTTATCTTGTCCCAACCAACCGTAATGTCTCCCGCATTGTCGCTGTGAAAGACGAGCTTATCTCCGCTGGAGTGCAGAAACGTGCCGGTTAGCTGATCTCCATTGGTGAATACCACTACATCGGTTCCTGGCTTCGGGTCACCCGTACCATCCGCCAGCAAGGCATGATTGGCTCCGCTAAGCGCCACAATCACGGCGAGAGTCCATCGGATGCTGGCAAATCCTGCTCGAGCACGAGGAAATATATCTGGCATAACAGACCTCTCTCCCAAAGAAAAATTCCGGCTTCCAGCGAACCTGATTCGTAATGCGAGCAAGGTCAATTAGATGCAGAAGGTAGTATGCGAGTAGTGGCAAAAGAAGAAAGATCGCAGAGACGGGAGGTTTCCTTCAGCGTTTGAATTCGTAGCGCAGGGAAGCACCGCCGAAGGATCGCAATGGAACCCCGACGATGCGCTCGATGGGCAAGCTCCCTGCAGGCAGGGCGAAGGTCTCGAGGGTCTGTCCCGAGTAGCCATTCGCCAGAGAGCCATGAAGAGAGACAACCCAGCGCCCATCACCCAGCGATTTCTCCAGGCCAAGGCGGATCTCCTGCACAGGCACAGCGCGGAAGCTGTCCCCCAGCGGCTTCTCGCCAACGTATTCGTATTCCGCCTTTGCTGCGGTGTGGAATGGAAGGCGTTCGATAGTGCCGATCGAATCGACGATCAGCCGCGGAGCTTCCGGCACCGGCTGATGCAGAGCACGGTCAGTTGCGTTGGCCTGCGAGTACGAGGCGAGAAGCAAACCACGGGAGTAGCGCCTCCGGGCCAGAATGGTGAAGTAGCGGTTTAGCGAAGGGCCGTTGTCCTGCTGCAGTCCGGTATCAGGATCAATCCTGGCCAACTCCTCGGAGTTCGTCTGATGGGCAAGCGTCACCCGCAACTCCGTTCCGGCGATCACCTTGCCTACAACCAACTGGTACTCGCGCGATTGAGTGATGAGCGCACCATGGCCGGTTCCGGAGCCGATGCGCGGGTCATTCTCGTGAAAAGCCTTTCCAAAGCTCAACGAGAGCTGCGGCAGGACTCCGCCCTGTTCCCTTCCCCAGGTCAGCGTGATCTTCGGGCTGGTAGTTCGCGGCGTCTGGGTGTAGGAGTTCGCCGAAGTGAGCTTGTCGGTATTGGCAAACTGGATCTCGTCGTGCCGCACCCCTGCATAGACCCGGAGGCGATGCCCCAGATCCCCTTCGAGAGCCGCGAAGGGAGCATAGTCGCTGATGGTCAGGTCATTCCCGGTAACGAGCCGCAGGGTTCCCTGAGCATCCGCATGAGCCAGGTCGAGGCCGCGCGGGGCATCCCGCCGGTAGTCCAGCCCGGCAAGCGCATAGAAGCGCGCGCCAATCTTCTGCGTATAGGTTGCGTTGGCGCCCTGCACGGTGCGGAACTCGCTCTGCTCAATCAGGCCAAGTCCGAAGTTGGAGTCGAGAGCAAGGCTATACGTGCGTGAGAATGCCGAGAGCGTAAGGAGTTGCCGCTCGGAGGGCCGCCAACTGTCTGTGATCACAGCCAGCGTGGTGTGGGTCAGATCCTTCTGTCGGGGATCGATGGTATCGTCCGCGACCGGCGTCGCCAGCGGGATAAGCCCGGGAAGACGGGAGAATCCGTAATAGGCTGCGCCAAACGCCGTGAGCCGATGATTGCCGAGGGTCCAGACCCGCTGGGCGTTGACCTTGTACTGCTGCCGCTCTTCCGGACGGGCCAGAAAGCCGTTCCCGAAGGATGCCTCCACCACGATCCACGCCAGCCTGGCGGAGTTTCGTGGAGACCAGCCAGCGGACACGTCTCCGTCGCGGCCATCGCTCGTCAACTGCAGGAAAGGAGCAAGGCGGTCCCGCAGGCTGTAATTCACCGCGAGGTTGATCGAGTGATCGCCATAGCGCGCGTTAAAAGCTGCGTTATCCACTTCGACGCCGCCGAGGATCGCCGGTATAAGCAGGTTGGGGTCGGCGTAACCATTGCCATGCGCATTCGCGGTCAGGTTATTGGGAAAGAGGAAATCCCCGATCTGAAAGAACTGGACGACTGGCTCTCCATGATCTCCGGCAACTCCGGGGGCAAAATACTGCGGTGCCTTGATGCCGCCGGACGCAGTCTCCGCCGGATAGCCGGGAATGGAAAATGGAATCCCCGGCCGGCCGGGATCGGCGGGCAGCAGATCCTCGCGGCTGAATGCCGAGGCGGACGGATCCGGCGCAAGCGCATCCTCGTGCGCGTATACCATCACGCTCTCCTTCAGGGAAAGCGCGAGCGGCGTTCCCCGGGCAGAAGAGACGTCATCCTGCGGGCTCTGCTGGCCATAAATCACCCCTGGAATGCAAAAAATGAGCAGGCTGGCCGTCCATCGAGCGCATTTTCGGGGCATATTGCCCATGATAAGACGCTCCCCCTGCTCCAGAATCAGCCTTGTCCCAAAATCAGCGTTGCCGCAGAATCAGACTCGCTGCAAACGCCGATTCCGGGGGCAAACCAGCAAAAACCTGGCCAGTCTGGGGAGTTGGAGACCCCCGGCACTCGCCGAACGCTCTCGGGGGCTTTAAAATCTAGATATGTCGTTAACTCGCCAGCAGGCTCTTGACTATTTCCGCTCCGACGATCTGATCGGCCTGGGCATGGAAGCCGATGCGCTTCGCCGCAGGCTCCACCCCGAGGGAGTGGTCACCTACATCATCGATCGCAACATCAACTACACCAACTACTGCACCGAGTACTGCACCTTCTGCGCCTTCTACCGGCCGCTCAAGGGCCCCCAGGCCTCGGAAGGCTACATCCTGGACTTCGAGACGATCTACGACAAGATCGCGGAGACGCTGGAGATGGGCGGCACCGGCGTATTGATGCAGGGCGGCCTGCACCCGGACCTGAAGATCGACTACTTCGAGAAGATGCTGACGGGCATCAAGCAGCGCTTCCCGCAGATCTGGCTACATTGCTTTTCCGCGTCGGAGATTCTGGCGATTGCCGAATACAGCGGCATCACGGTCCGCGACACGATTGCGCGGCTGCGCGATGCCGGGCTGGCCTCGATACCGGGCGGCGGCGCGGAGATCCTCGACGACGAAGTTCGCCATCGCATTGCGCGGCTCAAGTGCTCCACAGCGGACTGGCTGCTGGTGCACCGCACGGCTCACCAGCTTGGCATGCGCACCACGGCTACTATGATGTTCGGCGTGGGTGAGACTTTTGAGCAGCGCATCAACCACTTTGAAGAGGTCCGCCGCCTGCAGGAAGAGACGGGCGGATTCACCGCCTTTATCCCCTGGAGCTTCCAGCCGACGAACACCGCGCTTGGCGGCCGCGGATGGGAGGAAGCTACCTCGGTCGAATACCTGAAGGTACTCGCCATCTCGCGCCTCTATCTCGATAACGTGGAGAATGTGCAATCCAGCTGGGTGACCCAGGGGCTGAAGGTGCTGCAGATGGGTCTGCACTTCGGCGGCAACGATGTGGGATCGGTAATGCTGGAAGAGAACGTGGTGAAGGCCGCGGGAACCGCCAACCACACCACGGAAGAGGAGCTCCGTCGCCTGATTCGCGATGCAGGGTTTAAGCCCGTGCAACGCGATACGCTCTACCGGACCATGTTCCTGAACTAGATATGCCCGGCGGCATCTACACGTACAACTGCGGGGGCTGTGCATCCTCGCGTACAATTGGCAACAGAAATTCGGCCGAAGATGCCGCTGCGGAGGCATGATCCTGCTCGCCCCTATGTTCCTGAAGTTTGCGGTTGGAAAGACTTTCGCAGTGTCCTGCATGTTGAAAGCGCATACCTTTGCAGCCCTGATGCTGGTGGCCGACCAGCACAGTCTGCAGCACTATTTGCGCACCCACTACGCCGACCGCACCTTCGAGCATCTCTACCGCTGGAACCCGTTCGACATCATGCTGCTGATCCCGTACTTCACCGTGATGATCGTTCTTGCGGCGTACGGCATGCACCGCTACCAGCTCGTCTACCGCTACTACAAGAACAAGAAGAATCTCGACATCACGCCCTCAGGCCAATTCGCGGAGCTGCCGCGCGTCACCATTCAGCTGCCCATATTTAACGAGCAGTTCGTGATCGACCGCCTGCTGGAAGCCTGCTGCAACCTCGACTATCCGGAGGACAAGCTGGAGATCCAGGTCCTCGATGACTCCACCGACGAGACCAAAGTGGTGGCTCGCGAGATGGTGGAGCGCTATCGCGCCGCCGGGCACCCCATCGTCTATGTGCATCGCGAGAATCGCCACGGCTACAAGGCTGGGGCGCTCGACGCCGGACTGAAGACGGCAACCGGCGAATTTATCGCCATCTTCGATGCGGACTTTGTACCGCCAAGAGACTGGCTGATGCGTGTGATTCACCACTTCGCCGATCCCAAAATCGGCATGGTGCAAACGCGCTGGACCCACCTGAACCGCGACTTCAGCTTCCTTACGCAGGTAGAGGCGATCCTGCTCGATGGCCACTTTGTGCTGGAGCATGGCGCACGCGCACGCAGCGGCGTCTTCTTCAACTTCAACGGTACGGCGGGCATGTGGCGGCGGCAGGCCATCTCCGACGCAGGCGGATGGCAGCACGACACGCTCACCGAGGACACCGACCTGAGCTATCGGTCGCAACTTGCAGGATGGAAGTTCAAATACCTGCCCAACGTGGAGTGTCCCGCGGAGCTGCCCATTGAGATGACTGCCTTCAAGACGCAGCAGGCGCGCTGGGCCAAGGGCCTTATCCAGACCTCGAAGAAGATTCTCCCCCAGGTGCTCCACAGCAACGTTCCCCGCCGCGTCAAAATTGAGGCGATCTACCACCTGACCGCGAACCTGAGCTACCCGCTGATGGTGGTTCTCTCGGTGCTGCTGATGCCGGCAATGGTCATCCGCTTCTACCAGGGATGGTTCCAGATGCTGCTCATCGACGTGCCGCTTTTTCTTGCCTCGACGTTTTCCATCTCCTCTTTCTACCTTGTCTCGCAGAAGGAGCTCTTCCCCGGCAAATGGTATAAGACGCTGCTCTTCCTGCCGTTCCTGATGGCGCTGGGCATCGGGCTGACGGTGACCAATACTATCGCCGTGATGGAGGCGATCTTCGGTATTAAGAGCGCCTTCAAGCGCACGCCGAAGTACCGCGTACAGCAGAAGGGCGAGAAGTCGCAGGCCGCCAAGTACCGCAAGCGCCTCGGCATCATTCCCTGGATCGAGCTGGTCATCGGCTGCTACTTCGCGCTGACGATCTGGTATGCCATCACCAACGAGAACTACTTCACGGTGCCCTTCCTGCTGCTCTTTGTGGTGGGCTACTGGTATACCGGGCTGCTATCGCTCTTTCAGGGGCGCTTCGAACGCTTCCGCCGCGGTGCAAATCTCGAGGAGTCCTCGCCCAAGCCATTCCCCGTCGGAGTATAGAAAGCGGCCAGGCTTCTCTGGCTCAATTGGTGTGCTTTTAAGCCTCAATTGACGCGCTTCGCCGCGGCTACTCTACTCCAGGACATAACAGCTCAGATTGCTCTACACTCTTCTCAAGATGAAGAGACTGTTACTGGCTATCCTGCTTTTCTTCCTTGGCGCGTCCACAGCGCCCGCTCTCGAGAAACAACCTGCTGCCGACTATCATGCGCGGCGCGTTGCGCTGGCCAGTCATCTTGATGGCGGCGTGGCCATCCTGTTCGCGGCGCAGGAGCCGGTGCTCGACTTTATGCCCTACCGGCAAGACGAGGACTTCTACTACCTGACCGGATGGAATGAGCCGGGAGCCGCACTGCTGATCGAAGGCGAAGCCTCCGCGGCTGCCGGAAATCCTGCGCACCCCTATCGCGAGGTGATGCTGCTGCCGACGCGCAACCTGCGCCTGGAGCTCTACACCGGAGTCAAGCTGGACGCCAGCTCGCCCGGCGCTGTGTCGGCAACCGGAGTCGCCGACGTGCAGCCGATGACGGAGCTGCCCTCGCTGCTCAGCCAGATGCTGCGCGCGGACAGCCGCCTGCGGCAGAGCATCTGGGCGCAGCACGATTCGCCCGACGCGAAGGCGCTGCTGACCTGGACCTCAACCACACTCGGCACCGCCAGTGTTCCCGATGCGCGCGACGTGAGCGAGTTGACGACACCGCTGCGCATACTGAAGGATGCCCGGGAGATTGACCTGCTGACCAAGGCCACAGACGCTTCCATGGTGGCGCAGCGCGCGATGATGCGGGCGGTGCATCCGGGAGCAAGCGAGCGCACCGTCGCAGGAATCATCATCGAGAACCTGATGGCACAGGGATGCGAGCGGCCCTCGTATTCGCCCATCGTTGGCTCGGGATTGCAGTCTACCGTGCTGCACTACGCGGAGAACCTGCATACAATGCAGGCGGGCGATGTGGTGGTGGTCGATGCCGCCGGCGAATACTCGATGTACGCCTCGGACATTACGCGCACGGTCCCTGTCAGCGGTCACTTCAGCGCGCGCCAGCGGGAAGTATACGATGTAGTTCTGGGAGCGCAGCGAGCAGCGATGGCTGCGTTTGTCGCGGGCAAGTCGAAGATCAACGATCGTGAGCATCGCGACCCCGACTCGCTCGATACCGTGGCGTGGAACTACATCAACACGCATGGCAAGGACCTGCACGGCGAGCCGCTCGGCAAATACTGGATTCATGGCCTTGGCCACTCGGTCGGTATCGATGTGCACGATCCCATGGACTACACAAAGGCCATCCCTCCTGGCGCCGTCTTCACCATTGAGCCGGGAGTCTACATTCCCGAAGAGAAGCTAGGGGTGCGAATCGAGGATATCTACCGCGTGGATGAACACGGCAAGCTGATCGACCTGACGGAAAAGCTGGCGCATACGGCCGACGAAGTGGAAGCGGCAATGAAGGCAAAAGAGTGAGAATACTGCAGTCGTTTCTGGCTATCGGCGGCGGCTTCCTTTCGATCGCCATCCTGGTGGCGATCACAACCCTGGTGCTCAAACGCATCGCGCCGGAGATGGTAGACGAAGAATCGGCATCGCAAAAGAAACCGAGACGGTTACATTTGCTGCTGAACCTGGGATACAGTGCCCTGTTTGGCGCTGTCGGAGGCTACGTCACGGCGTGGATCGCCCACGCAAACCCGATCATCCACACGCTCGCCCTGGCGCTGGTAGTGTTGCTACTCAGCGCCATGGCCGCATTGCAGATGAAGGGCAGACAGCCGGTGAGCTATCAACTCGCGCTTACTGCGCTCACGCCTTTGGCCGTTCTGGGTGGAGGCTTGCTGCGCCTGAAGCAACTCGGCTTGCTTTAGCTGGTTTGGCTACCAGCGAAAGCCAAACGTAACCGGAACAACCCTGGTGGCGCGGCCCGGCGTGTCGATCCAGGTGTAACGCGCCTCAGAAAAGAATTTGCCACCGCTCCAGTTACCAAATGTAAATCCGCCGCCGATGTTCATGCCTCCCTGGCTGGTTGCAAAGTGACTCACCACCACGTTTCCGGTGTAGTCGTAGGGATAGCAGAAAAAGAAATCGCAGTAGTAGCTGTTGATGATGCCGGGCTGGGTGAAGGCCGTGTATTTGCGGTAGAACCCGCCGCCACCGGTGAGATAGCCGCCCCACGAACCGCCGGTCTTATAGTCCCACACAGGATTCAGCGTGAGCGACCAGATGTGCACATAGCCGCCGGGCTCGCCAACCTGTGCCAGCACCTTCGCGGGGATCTTGTTGCTGTCGAACTGGTACTCCCCGATCATCGAAAAATTACGATCGAAGCGATATCCGGCACCCGCAACGACATTCCACCCATAGGTAAGATCGTGCTGGTCCTCGTCGGCTGGAGTGGTGAAGCCCCCGCCAAACTTGGCTGCAAAATGGCTCACCCACGGACTATGCGATGGATAGCCGTATGCAGGCACAGCCTGCCCGTTGCCTTCGAGCGCATGCAGATGGAGCGGAGCCGCATCTCCGGGATCGACCATGCTGTGATATTCGTCAGAACTGGATACCTGACTGGACACCTGGGCCTGAAGGGCCGGGGCTCCGTTCGATAGCAGAAGAATAGCGGCAATAGTAGCGACTTTGCAGATCGGAGGAACAAGAGAACGCAATGAAAGCATAAGTCTCCTCGAACACAACTCGCCCAACAGGATCGAAGACCTCGCGACGGCCGGCACACTGCTGCCCGTCACCACTTTTGTTAGACGCGATCCTGCGGAGTTTGTTGCGCGAGGGCTTACTTCCCGCATTACGCAAAAAGGCCGGGACTGATCCCGGCCTTTCGCGCGATGAAGTATGGTTTTGTGTTTAGTGGATGTCGAACTGCTCCGGATGCAGACTTGGATCGCTCTTCACGATGATGTTCTTGCTGATCATCTCTTCAAGCTCGGTCAGCCATTTTGCATTGTGATCCTTCAACGTCTTCACCACATCAGGATGCACACGCAGCAGAACATCTCCGTGATCGAAAGTCTTCTGCATCTTGTGCATCTCAACGTAGATCTCGTTGCAGACTGTGACCGGGCTCTTCACCATTCCCGTTCCCTGGCAGATGGTGCACTGCACGCTCAAGGTGCGCTCCAGCGACTGCTTGACGCGCTTGCGGGTGATGGCGACCAATCCGAAATCGTTGAACTGGAGAACCTTCGACGGCGCACGATCCGCCTTCAACGCCTCTTCCAGTGCCTGCATCACGCGATGGCGATTCTTGCGCTCATCCATGTCGATGAAGTCGATGACGATGATGCCGCCGAGATCGCGGAGACGAATCTGTCGCACGATCTCTGGAATCGCGTCCAGGTTGGTCTTGAGAATCGTATCCTCAAGCCGCGCCGTCTTGCCCACATACTTGCCGGTGTTGATGTCAATTGCGACAAGCGCCTCGGTCTGGTTGATGACGATCGAACCACCCGACTTGAGCCATACCTTAGACTTCAGCGCCTTGCTGATTTCGTCCTGGATGCCAAACTGTTCGAAGAGCGGCGTCTCCTTGGTATAGAGCTTGACGCGGCGCACCAGGGATGGCTGGAAGCGGTTGAGGAAGCGCACGATGCGCTCGTATTCCACTTCGCTATCCACCCAGATAGAAGAGAAATTATCCGACACCTGATCGCGCAGGATGCGCTCGACAAGGTTGAGGTCGTGATAGATCAGGGCCGGTGCCTTGGCTGAGTCGGAGCGCTGCTTAATCTCCGCCCACAGGCTGATTAGGAAACGGATGTCGGCGCGGAGATCTTCTTCGCTGGCTCCATCCGCAGCCGTGCGCACGATGAATCCGCCGCTGTTCTCTCCCTTTTCGCTGATCAGAATCCGCTTCAGCCGCTGGCGCTCTTCGTCGGAAGAGATCTTACGCGAGACCCCGACGTGATTGACGGTCGGCATAAAGACCAGGAACCGGCCCGGCAGCGCGATATGACTGGTGATGCGGGCACCCTTCTTGGCGATGGGCTCCTTCGCGATCTGAACCAGAATCTCCTGGCCCTGCTTCAATAAGTCGCTGATGATCGGCAGATCGGTCATCTGCGCCGTGGATCTGCGTCCACGATCTCCACCACCGCTGTTGCCGCGACGGCGGCCGTGGCGTCCACCACGTCCTCCGCGACGCCCTTCATCGCTGCGGCGGCTGGGAGCGGGAGCACCGTCGGCGGCGGGAGCTTCTTCCTCCGATTCCTCATCGAAGTCTTCGCCAATCGCTTCTACTTCGGACTCTTCGTCGCTCTCCTCATGCTCTTCCTCGGTCTCGGTCTCTTCGGTCGCCACGTCGGAGTGGAACGCAACGTTGACGCGGGTATCGAGATGCGTATCACGAACCAGCTCGCCAAGGTCCGCGTCGGTCAGGCTATGGTCAATGGTCTCTTCTTCCAGCTCATCCAGATCGTGTTCTTCGCTATGCGCATAGAGAGGGGTAAAGTCGTACTCCTCTTCGTCGATAACCTCTTCTTCAATCACTCCACGGCCGGGCGCAAATCCCTGGATCGTTCCGACGCTGGTACCGCTGTCTTCCGTGCCGCTCTCTTCCTCTATCTCCTCAAAGTCTTCGGCTACATCCTGCAGTTCTTCGAGAGACTGTTCCTTGTTGAGCAGCTGCTCCTTCTCCGCGGCAGCTTCGTTCTCCTCGGCATTCACGGGCGCAGCGGCGGTCTCTTCGACACTCGCAGGCTCGACGGCCGGGGTCACTGGGATCTCCTGCGAATGCTCGGCAAGCTCGCCGGTTCCAAGGACGCGATCCACATGCACACGGTCAACGTGGTGCTGGACTTCGGCAGCAGCCTCGCTGGGTGCCTCAACTTCGGCCTTCTCCTCTGCGGGAGTCACGAGGCGGAACTCGCTCGGCGCGGTAGGATCCACGCGATACGACGCTGAGGCATGCGTCGGTTCGGTTTCCTCAGGAAACGGCTCAACCCGCTGCTCGGAATCGTGATGGTGTTCGGGATGCTTGATCTCGGCGACTGGTTCAGCTTCTATGGTCGGCTCGGCAGCGTGGCCCACAACCGCCTCAGTCTCTTCTTCCGCCGCTTCATATTGCGCTTCTTCCGCAGCCTCGAACTGAATCTCTTCCGGCGTCTCTACGTTCGTATCGGCGTGCGCATCAACGTCCGCTGCGGTCGCGGAAGCCTCTGCCTCGTGCTCGGCAGGAGCGGGCGTCTCCTCAACGTGGGTCGCGCCTGTCGCCGGCGCCAGCGGCACATCATTGCGATAGCGGGAGATCGTCTCACCCGGCAGCAGATTGCCGCCATCCCACTCGATCGGGGTTTCGATCAGTGTGGACGGCTTGAAGGTCGTGTAGACCGGCGTCGGCCGCGCAGGCTCAACAGGATTACTGGGCAGCGCTTCAATCTCAATCTCCGGCTCCTGGGCGGGTGCGTGGCCGTACTTCGAGAGTGACTCGCCGGGCAGAAAGACGGCCGCGGAGGATGCAGAGGATTGCGGCGCATGCGTCGATTTGCGCGGCTCCTCGGCGATGAAGGGCTCGGCCTCGTGCTCTGCGTGGGCCGCGTGGATCGAATACGTCTCCGAGGCTTCGTCGAAGCTCTCTTCCTGTGTGGATGGCTCGGCCTCGCGCACCGGTTGCTGTCCGCGCATACCGCGGCGGCGGCCACGGCGGCCACGCCAGCGGCGGGTTCCGCCCTGCTCAAACTCTTCTTCCCTGCCCTCTGTCGGGGAGGGTGTGACAACCGCAGCCTCTTCCGCCAGTTGATCCGGACGAGCGGCACGGGGCGGGCGATTCTCTCGCGGTTCGCGGGCTTGCTGATCGCGGGACTCGCGCGGTTCTCGGGCTTGCGGTTCGCGAGATTCGCGCGGTTCGCGCTCGCGGCCACGTCCTTCGCGGCCACCTTCGCTCTCCCGCCCGCCCTCCCGGCGGCCATGAGCGGAACCAACACGCTCAAAGTCGGCAGAGTCTTCCTGCTCTTCAAGAAAATCGGTGACGTAGAGGAATGCGTCGCGCTCCAGACCTACGTCGACAAATGCCGACTGCATGCCCGGCAACACGCGGGTCACGCGGCCCTTGTAAATGGAGCCGGCTAGGGTGTACTCATTTTCGCGCTCGTAGTAAATCTCTGCGAGCTCATCGTTCTCAATAATCGCCAGCCGCGTTTCATGGGGCGTGCTGGAAATGCATATCTCTTTTGACATTCTGCCTCTCCTGTCCGGCAGGCTGAACCTGACGAACGTCCGGCGAGGCGATCAGAACAGGAATTCTCCTGCTCCCGGGGTACCGGAAAGGATTGGGGCAGACGAAGAGATGGCCGTAGCGAAGAAGATACCTTGTGTGAGGAGTTGCGAATACCTCCGCCCTGAACCGGGTGGAGGCTCACTGAAAGGATCGTAGTGCTTTTGGAGGCTATCTGGGCGCAATGAGTTTGTGACCGCTTCAGCCTTGTAATAAGGCGGGGCCGTTACCCGTCGTTGCGCGCTCATACCCAATCCTGCCCGGCCCGGTGATCCACCCGGCCGGCTGTAATAGTTTTAGACTTAACTTCCTAACCCCCGGCATCGCACTTGCGCACTGCCGGACAAAACAAAAACCTTGTGGTCTCAGCCGCAGCCCTCTAGTTCACGAAGCGGTTCATGCGGACGTTCATTACCATTCCGAGAGCCAGAAACGTAAACAGAACCGAAGACCCGCCGTAACTCATAAGCGGCAATGGGATTCCGGTTACAGGCATCAATCCGACCACCATCCCTACATTGACCGCGATCTGAAAGATCAGCACGGCCACAACGCCCATGACCAGGAACGTTCCGGAGAGATCGGCAGCTGTTTGAGCGTTTTGTATCAAACGCATCAATATGAAGAAGTATAGCAGTAGCACCGAGACCGCGCCCACAAAGCCATGCTCCTCGCAAAACGCCGCGAAGATGAAGTCTGTGTACGGAATCGGCAAAAAGTCACCCTGAGTTTGCGTCCCCTTGGTAGCTCCCTTGCCCCAGATGCCTCCCGAACCTACAGCGATCAGGGATTGGCGAATCTGGTATCCGCTGCCTCTGGGATCGTTGTCCGGATTCACAAAGCTGGTCAACCGTGCCTTCTGGTAAGGCTTGAGGACCTTGCCGCTATACCAGGCGCCGCCAATAGCTACAGCTCCGGCCAACGCGAGAATGGCCGCCTGTTTCCAGCGGATTCCACCGAGGAACAGTCCACACAGCAGGATGGGGGTATAGGTGAGAGCGGTTCCCAGATCAGGCTGTTTCAGCACCATGAGCATGGGTAGACCCACCAGTGCAAAAGCCTTGAAGATGTCGCCCCAGGTCAAATCTCTTCCGGCCAGATTGGTGAAGTAGCGCGCCACGGCAACAATCAGGATGAGCTTGACCCACTCCGACGGCTGAAAATGAACGCCTCCCGGCAGCTTGATCCAGCGCCGCGCTCCCAGTACCTTGGTGCCCACCACCATCACAGCGAGCAGCGCAACAATCGACACACCATAGGCGTAGTGTACGTAGTCGATCAGCCGGTGATAGTTGACCAGGCTCAGTGCGAACATGCCTACGAGTCCGCCCAGCAGCCAGATCACCTGCGTCTTGTCAAAACCCACGAACTTGGTGTGCAGCGTAGCAGAGTAGATCTCCGCTACGCTGATGACCGACAGCAGGAGTACCAGGCCTAGAAGTACCCAGTCGAAGTCACGAAATGAGAGAAATCGCCGCATCCTGATTCTTTCCTGCTCTCGCCGTTATCTTATTGAAAACAAATGCCATACAGCTAAGGCAACCGCACCGCTGCTACCGATGGATGTGCGGCAGCCGCAACGGCAGAGGGCTTGCCTGTATTCGTATTTCCCTGGCCCCTGTTCCCCTGTCCTGCGTCTCCCTGCCCCGCAGATCGCTGGCCCGGGGTCACGAAGAAGTGCCCACCTCGCAGAGAGGCCGAATTGGCCGTGTCCGCGGGCGGCTCCGTCCATATCGCTCCCACCTCGACCGGGGCTGGAGGCTGCTTCGCCTCCTCCAGGTTGTTGTCGCGTTTGCGCTGCTTATCTACGTAGGCCAGCACTACCTGGGCAGCCAACCTGCCTGCCAGAGTACCGTGCTCGCCGCCCTCGAACAGGACGCAGACCACAATCTCGGGATTGCGCCTGGGAGCCACGCCGACAAACCACGCATTATCTTTCTTGCTGACGCCGACTTTCCCCTTGGACTGATGACCGATGACCTGTGCGCTGCCCGTCTTTCCGGCGAAATCGATGCCCTCCAGGTGACCGCTGGCGGCGGTTCCTCCCGGTCCCATCACCATTGCCATGGCGTCGGTGATCGTCTCCCAGTTCGACGGGTCAAGGGGAATTCGCTGGTCGCCTGAGCCCGGAAACGACTCAAGCAACGCCTGGCGATATTCCGCCGGAACCTGATCCTCGTTCACCACGTGGGGACGCCGCAGAACGCCGCCGGAGGCGATTCCGCCGATGGCGCGCGCCATCTGGATCGGCGTAGTTGCAATCGCACCCTGTCCGATGCCCACGGAAATGGTCTCTCCGGCGTACCACTTCTCATGGAAATTCTTCAGCTTCCACTCTTCCGAAGGCATGACGCCGGGAACTTCATTCGGCAGATCGATACCCGTTTTCTGCCCCAGGCCGAGTTGGTGGGACCAATAGGCAATCTTGCCGATTCCCAGCTTCTCCGCGAGAGTGTAGAAAAAGACGTCGCAGGATTGCCAGATGGCCTTGGTGATATCGGTCGAGCCATGCCCATGCTTCTGCCAGCACTGGAAGTAGCGCCCATAGAACGTCGCGCCGCCGCCGCAGTTGACGTGCAGCGTCTGAGCGATTCCCTCCTGCAGTCCGGCCGTCGCCATGATGATCTTGAACGTTGAACCCGGCGCCAGTTGCCCCTGGATCGCTTTGTTGAGCAGCGGGTGATTCGGATCGGTAACCAGCCTGCTCCACTCATCCCGATGAATGCGGATGGCGAAGGCATTGGGATCGAAGGCCGGGTGGCTGACCATCGCCAGAATCTCCCCGGTGCGCGGATCCATGGCAACGACGGCGCCGTTACGCTCGCCGAGTGCCAGCTCGGCGGCTCGCTGCACATCGATGTCTATGGTGAGCTTCAGATTCTGGCCGCCAACCGCCGGCTCCTTGCCAAGCCGCCCTACCTCGCGGCCGTGGCTGTCCACGATCACATCGCGAGAGCCGTCCCGCCCCCGCAGAAGCTGGTCGTAAGTCTCCTCCACACCGGATTTGCCCACCACGTCTCCCGGCATGTAGTAGGCATACTTGGGATCGTTGAGCATATCCTCGCTAACCTCGCCGACGTAGCCGACGAGATGCGCGGCAAAGTTGTCGCGGGGGTAGAGCCGACGCTGTTCGTCGATCGTCTCCAGTTCCGGCAACTCGTTGCGATGGGCCTCGAGGAACGCCTGCTCATCCGGTGAGAGATCCTGCTTCAGCGGCAATGGCTGATAAATAGGCGCGGCGCGGTAATGCTTGAGAATGCCCTGGAGCTGATCCACATCCATATGCAGGCCGCGTGCGATCAAGGGCAGATCCGGCGTCAGGTCGCGACCCTGCTCCCGCACCAGAAAGCACGAAACCGAGGGATAGTTGTCTACCAGTACGCGGCCATCGCGATCGAAGAGCCTGCCGCGGGGCGCGAGAATTGGAACTTTCCGTATGCGGTTCTGCTCCGCCAGGGCACGATAATTCTGCGCCCCCAGGACCTGTAATCTCCACAAACCGGAAATCAGCACCAGCAGAATCGCCACGATCACGTATTGCGCGACGGCCAGCTTCATTGCCGGCAGCTTCTCTTCCCGGTTTAGTTTGTCCGAATACACCTGGTTGCAGCTCGCTCTTCACTCTCTAGAATACTGCCAATTGCTCTACCAGCCGGGATGCGTATCGACTGGATCAATTCTCGCGTTTGGCGCGATCCAGCAGGGCGAACAGGACCACTGCCAGCAGCGCATTGACCACCGCGCGGATCAACTCGTGCACCCAGCTCCAGGGTGCCTCCATGGCCAGCATGCGGTGCACAATCAGCAGGGTGATGGCGCTGTTCAGCATCGCCGCTCCAAAATTGAGGATCAGGCGCGTGCCGTGGTTGTCCACATCGATGCGAACCCCAATCGATGCAGCCAGATAGCCGATGATCGTCTTGGAAATGCCATTGATGCCGAGCGGCCGCTGCGTGAGCGCATCCTGGGCGATCCCAATGATCGCGCCGGTCAGCGTTCCGGCGATGGGATTACGCCGCGCTACCGCGAAATATACGGTGATAATCAGCGGCAGATCCACGATGCCGAAGCGCCAGAAGTGCAGCGGAAGATAGGCCTGGAGCCCGAGTGCTGCCAGGGGTACCAGCACCGAAACCAGCCACGAAAACGAGTAGACCTCGGCGTCGCGGCGCGAATTGGCGTTCATCAACATGGCCACGGGCTACAGTCTCCCTCCCGGAGGAGTTGCTGCGTCCGGGGCTGCTGTCTGCGGCCTGGTTTGCTCGGGCCTTGGCTTGGGTTGCGCAGGATTGGCTGGATTCGATTGCTCAGGACGGTGCTGCGCAGGCTTAGGTTGCACAGGTTTTGGGGCACTTCCCTCCGGGGACACCGCTCCCGGCTTTCTGGTAGCAGTACCTTCTGATGCGGGAGCCTGCGACGGCTTGCCCACGCTCTTCGTCCCGGTGCCGCTGGCCGTCTTACTCGCAGCGCCAGCAGAACCTGTAGCAGAACCTGTAGCAGAACCTGTAGCAGAACCAGCACCAGTAGAACCCGTGGTTCCCGCGCCGGGCGTTTTGGCGCTGGTGCCGGCTGAATTCAGCGATTTTCCTGTCGTGGAGCTGCCTGCTCCCGTGCCCGAAGCCGGACGTGGAGTCTGCCCGCCTGGGGTCATGGTATTGGCGGATGGTATCGTGGCCGGGGAGAAGCGGTCTGGATGCAACGGCACACCCGGCCTGGGGGGACGGCCCGGGTCGCCTCCTGGCGCTTCCGGCGTTGCATCGGGTGCCGTGGGCGGCGCGTTGGGGTCCTTCAGGCCCGGCAGGCGTTCGGAGAGGATATCGGCGGCGCGCTTCTGGGATGCTGCTTCAATCGCACTTTGGGCCAGGTCGCGCTGTTCTGCCGCAGGCATCTTATCGTTCACGCCGGTAATCACCAGCACCTCTTCCAACCGTGTCAGGTTGGCGGCGGGCTTGACCACAAGCGCAAGGTAGCCGTCATGGTCGGGATCGGGAACCTTGCGCTCCACGACTCCAACCGGCAAGCCTCGCGGAAACACGCCATCCCCGCCGCTGGTCAGGACACGATCGCCCACCTTGATCTGTTCATCTGGCGCGACGTTGACGATCTGCGGCTGGCCCAGCGAGTTGCCCCGAAGAACGCCCCGAATCCGCGAGGTCTCGAGCATCACGCCTGCTCCGCTTGTCTGGTCGGAGATGATCAATAACTGAGAGGTGTCGGGAAAGACATCGCGAATCTTGCCCACAATGCCGTCGGGAGTGATGACCGGCATATCCGGCTTCAGACCGTCGTTGGATCCCTTGTCGATGTAGAGCACATGCGCCACGTCGGAGCCCGCGGTGCCGATTACCTGCGCCGGTTGCGTGGTGGAGATGTAGTGCTCCTTGAAGGAAAGCAGTTGCTGCAGGCGCTGGCCCTGGCGCGCGTCTTCGGCAAGTCCCGCCTGTTCAATCCGCAGGCGATTCACTTCTGCCTTGAGATCCTGGTTCTGCTGGCGCACGCCGCGCAGATAGGCATAATTCGACCACACGCCGCGCAAACCGCCGCCCATGGAGTGAACCCAGCGCTCGGGGGGCGAGATCAGGCTCACCACCCAATAGCGAATCAGCCGGACCTGCCCGGTCTCCGGCGCGCCCGGAATGGGACGCCGAACCTGGACGGCAAGGCCGACGACCTGGGCGAGCAGGACAGCGATCAGCACCAGGACGTTCTTATACCGGCTGAAAAATGATTCCATAGTCCCGAATAAGGCTATTGAAGCATGCCCTGAGAGCGCTTCGTTTGCCAGTATGTGGAAAGATACTCATCGCCAGAATCGCGGCGTAAAAAGGATTGCGGCGCAAAAAACGAGCGCGGCCACACTCACCAGGGAGCGAGGCCGCGACGCTGTTCAATCGATCTTGATCTTGCGCAGCAGGCGGAAGTCGCTCAGCATCTTGCCCGTGCCCAGCACCACGCTCGCCAGCGGATCATCGGCAATCGATACCGGCAATCCCGTCTCTTCGCGGATGCGCTTATCCAGATTCTTGATGAGCGCTCCACCGCCGGTCAGCACAATGCCCCGATCGCTGATATCGGCGCTCAATTCCGGAGGAGTCCGCTCCAGCGCGACGCGAATTGCATTCATGATGGTTGAGATGCACTCGGTCAGTGCCTCGCGAATTTCGCTGTCGTCGATGGTAATCGTCTTCGGCACGCCCTCGATGAGGTTGCGGCCCTTGATCTCCATCGTCAGGGGCTTGTCCAGCGTGTAGGCCGATCCGATCTCAATCTTGATCTGCTCCGCGGTGCGCTCGCCGATCAGCAGGTTGTACTTGCGCTTGAGGTAATTCATGATGGCCTCGTCCATCTGATTGCCGGCCATGCGCACCGAGCGCGAGTAGACGATGCCGGAAAGCGAGATCACGGCGATATCCGTGGTGCCGCCACCGATGTCCACTACCATGTTGCCCGAGGGCTCGGTGATGGGCAAACCCGCGCCAATCGCGGCCACCATCGCCTGCTCCACCAGGAAAACCTCGCTGGCCTTGGCGCGATAGGCGGAGTCTTCCACCGCTCGCTTTTCCACCTGCGTGATCTCCGAAGGCACACCGATAACGATGCGCGGATGCACCAGCATCTTGCGGTTGTGCGCCTTCTGGATAAAGTAGTTCAGCATTTTTTCCGTGATCTTGAAATCGGCGATCACACCGTCTTTCATCGGCTTGATGGCGACGATGTTGCCCGGGGTGCGGCCCAGCATCTCTTTCGCCTCTTTGCCGACGGCCTCAACCTCACCGGTGTTCTTGTTGATGGCTACGATGGACGGCTCATTGACAACAATTCCCTTGCCCCGTGCATAGACGAGGGTGTTGGCCGTTCCCAGATCGATTGCCAGATCACTGGAAAACACACTAAACAGCGAGCGCACTCCGTGCGACCGCGAGGAACGCGATTGAAAACCATTCGATGACATGAATACGGGACTTTTCCTGAAACTCAACTAATTGTAAGGCCAGAGTTGCATTGTCGCATGCAAAGCGCAACCATTTGTTGCGTTGTTGCGGCCAATGAACAACGAACCCCCTAAGATTCTGCAAATATTCCCGCAATCGACCGCATCCATCGGACACAGAAGGCAGGGCCACAGGGTAAGCGGCTGCGCGCCCAATCTCCCGCATCTTCTTCAGGGTATTGGTCCTTCAGGCGCTGGACTGGAGGGTGGATGGAAAACCAGCCAGTGGAGAAGCTTGCTAGTATTCTTACCCGTTGAATGATTTCTGAACGCGGAAAGCAGATTCCATGTCCACACCTGTATATAAAAACCTGATCGGCGGCCAATGGGTCGCGGCGCACTCCGGCAAGACCTTTCTCAACATCAACCCGGCGCATCACGAGGATCTGGTGGGCGAATTTCCATCCTCCGACGCAGTGGATATAGCCGACGCTGTAGCCGCTGCCAAGGCTGCCTTTGCCACCTGGCGGTTGACGCCGGCGCCCAGGCGGGCGGAGATTCTCTACCGCGCGGGCGAGCTCCTGATCCAGCGCAAGGAGCAGTATGCCCGCGACATGACACGGGAGATGGGCAAAGTACTGAACGAGACCCGCGGCGACGTGCAGGAGGCCATCGACACCGCCTTCTATATGGCAGGCGAGGGGCGCCGCCTCTTCGGCCAGACCACCCCCTCCGAACTCCGTAATAAATTCGCCATGTCGGTACGCATGCCGGTGGGCGTCTGCGGCATGATCGCGCCATGGAACTTCCCCATGGCTATCCCCTCGTGGAAGCTCTTTCCCGCGCTGGTCTGCGGCAATACCTGCGTCATCAAGCCCGCGGAGGACACGCCCCTCTCCACCTACAACCTGGTCCAGGCGCTGATGGATGCCGGCCTGCCGCCGGGCGTGGTGAACATTGTCGCCGGCTTTGGTCCGGAGGCGGGCGCGCCGCTCGTCGTCCATCCCGACGTTCGCGCCATCTCCTTCACCGGATCGAGCGAGGTGGGCCGCATGGTGGCCCAGGCCGCGGCGGCAAACTTCAAGCCCTGCTCGCTGGAGATGGGCGGCAAGAATGCCATGATCGTGATGGAGGACGCCAATCTCGACCTTGCCCTCGATGGCGCGGTATGGGGAGCCTTTGGCACCACCGGACAGCGCTGCACAGCCACCAGCCGCATCATCCTGCACAAGGACATCGCAGCCGAATTCACCGAGCGGCTGACGGCTCGCGCCCGGGCCCTGCGCGTCGGCGACGGGCTGGACGAGCAGGTAGAGATGGGCCCGCAGATCAACCAGCAGCAGATCGAAACCTCCACCCGCTACGTTGAGATGGCAACCCGCGAGGGAGCAAAACTGCTTTGCGGCGGCGACCGCCTGCGGGACGGCGCGCATGCCAAGGGCACCTTCTTCGCGCCGACCGTCTTCAGCAACGTGACCCCGGCGATGCGCATTGCGCAGGAAGAGGTCTTCGGGCCGGTGATCAGCCTGATCGAGTGCAGCAGCCTGGAAGAGGCGATCGAGCAGGCGAACGGGATTCAATACGGGCTCTCGACAGCGCTCTACTCGCGCAACGTCAATCGCGCCTTTGCCGCAATTCGCGATCTCGAAGCAGGCATCACCTACATCAATGCGCCGACCATTGGCGCCGAGGTTCATCTGCCCTTTGGCGGCGTAAAGCAGACCGGCAACGGCCATCGCGAAGGGGGCATCGGCGCGATTGACTTCTACACCACGTGGAAGTCCGTATACGTGGACTACTCCGACAAATTGCAGCGGGCGCAAATGGACTAGGGCGTCGAGCGTAGCGGCAGGGAGATATGGATCGCTTCCTCTCCGCTACGCTCCAGCGGTATCGGCAAACGAGGTAGCGTTTCCGCCTTACATCACGGCTCGCACGGCGAAGCTTGACTCAATGCGAGTGACTCCGGGCATGCGCGACAGCTCATGCTGATGCAGGTGCTCATAGTCGCCAATGTCGGCCACCTTGGCCACCAGCATGTAGTCGTACTGGCCTGCCATCAGGTGGCAGGAGATCACGCTGGAACAGCGTTTGATGGCGACTTCAAAGGCCTGAAGCATATCGGCGGATTGCCGCTCCAGCGTCACCCGAATGAACACGGTCATCTGCTTGCCCAGCGCGCCATCGCTGACCAGCGCCTGGTAGCCGCGGATCGCGCCGCACTGTTCGAGCGCCTGGATGCGCCTGGAGGCCGCCGAAGGCGACAATCCCACGGCCTCGCCCACCTCGTAGTTCGTCGCCCTTCCCCGCTTTTTCAGAAACGCCAAAATTGCCTGGTTCAGAGGTTCGCTGCACACTTCTTGCAACAAGGCGGCTAATGCATCTTGTTTCGTGCTCATTCCTTAGTTTTAGCACGCCTTTTGCAAACATATCGACGGCGGGCGGTACTACGATGAACAGGCAAGGCGCTCCCTCAAGATGAAGGAGCGCCGCAGGCTATAGGAGAGCAAATGATTATTGGCGTACCGAAAGAAATCAAGGACCACGAGACTCGCGTCGGCATTACCCCCGCAGGGGTAAAGGCGCTGGTGGACGCCGGGCAAAAAGTGCTGGTGGAAACTCATGCCGGCGAGGCGTCCGCATTTACCGATGACGAGTACCAGAGCGCCGGCGCGGAGATTGTGGGATCGGCGCATAACGTCTGGGGTGTGGCCGACATGATCGTCAAGGTCAAGGAGCCGGTCGAGAAGGAGTATGGCTTCTTCCGCGAGGGACTTATTCTCTTCACCTATCTGCACCTCGCACCGGTGCCCGAACTGACGCGCGAACTGCTGACGAAGAAGGTGATCGGCATCGCCTATGAAACAGTGCGCGATGCCCAGGGCGCTCTGCCTCTGCTGGTGCCGATGTCGGAGGTAGCGGGGCGCATGGCCGTGCAGGTTGGCGCGTCGTATCTGGAGAGCGAGCGCGGCGGGCGCGGCCTGCTGCTCGGCGGAGTCCCGGGCGTGCCCCCTGGGAACGTCTGCATTATCGGCGGCGGCATCGTGGGCACGAACGCGGCCAAGATTGCGCTCGGCATGGGAGCCAAGGTCACGCTGGTGGATAAGAACCTGAACCGCCTGCGCGACCTGGACGACATCTTCAATGGACGCGTCTACACCCTGGCCTCCAACGCCTACAACCTGGCCCATGCAGTCAGCGATGCGGACCTGGTAATTGGAGGCGTGCTGATCCCCGGCGCGGCAGCCCCCAAGATTGTCACCAAACACATGGTCTCGAAGATGAAGAAGGGCGCTGTGATTGTCGATGTGGCCATCGATCAGGGTGGATGCATCGAGACGGCGCGACCCACGACACACAGCGATCCTGCCTACACCGTCAACGGCGTGGTGCACTACTGCGTGACGAACATGCCTGCCGCGGTGCCGAATACCTCGACGCTGGCGCTGACAAACTCCACCTTCCCTTACGTTCTGCGTCTGGCGCAGAGCGGAGTGAGGGCGGCTGCACTTGCCGATCCGGGCTTTGCCGAGGGCTTCAACACGGTAGAGGGCACGCTGACCTGCCAGGCGGTCGCCGAGTCGCAGAAGCAGAGCTGGAAGCCGCTGCTTGAGGTTCTGGGGTAAAGAACTGTAGCAAACTAAGCTGAAAACAACGATAGGCCGCGATCAAAATCGCGGCCTATCGTTTGTTCCTGAAACTATCTGCTGTCGTGTTCGTGATTAGTGGAGCTCGACTGCGCGTGCCAGGCGGAAGGTCAGCACGGTCTCTGCCGGCAGGACCAGATCCTTATTCCCTGTGAAAGCAGTGGCTGCCGTACCCGCGCCTGCACCGGCCAGACCGCCAATCAAGGCGCCCATTCCACCACCTGCAAGGCCGCCGATAAGAGCGCCTCCGCCCGCGCCTCCGCCGATAAATCCAGCCGTGCGCTTGCCCTTACCCTTTGCCGCGCGCGAAATCGAGCTGGTATCGAGCGTGTACGTATTGCCGTTGAGCTGCATGCTGTCCAGACGAACCGCAAGCAGGCCTGCGCCTTTGAAGCGTCCCCGGGCCTTTGCTGCCGTCACCGTACCATTCACCGGCGTGCCTGCAGGAACCAGAACCTGCCCGTTTTCTTCTACGGGGGAGGCCACGGTCGCTGAAAAGCTTTGGCCGGGCGAGCTGCCCTTGGCGCTCAAGGTCTGCCCCAGGCGCACCCGCAACTCGGTTCCCACGGGAATCTGGAGGTTGGCTCGTGCTGGAGCCCCGGCAGAATTCTCCGCCCCTTGCGGTATCGCGGCAGACGACCTGCTCTGCGGGACAGCAGCCGCTCCCGGCGCTGCGGCAGGGATGCCCTGAGAGGCGTCTGCTGGAGCCGTACCGGCGGCCGGGGCTACCCCGGCAGGCGCTGCACCCCCAGAGGGCTGAGCAGCGTAGGTATTCGCCCTTCCGGGCCGTGCTGCGGGACCGGGCTGGGTATCCACGGGTGGCTGGTTATCGGCGGGTGCATTGGTTGCAACCTGATTGCTTCTGCAACCCGCACTGAAGAGAACAACAATGGCCGCGACTACAGGAAGATAGAATTTGACCCTACGAATAGCTTTCATCGTTTCTTGTTTGATGGCTCGTCTCGCGCTTGTGGTTGTTTGTTGTTTGTCAGGATATCCGGATTTCTCCCCGCTGGGACTGACCCGGTGGAGGGATGCAGGATTCCACAGAAGATAGCAGCTATAACCCGCAGGACGTAGCAGCCTATAATTCGTTCAACGTGACACCGCTCGCCCGGCATGCTCGCGCGAGCGTCGGATCAGCAGATCCTTCGCTTCGCTCAGGATGACAAAGCCTGCATGCTGGCGTGGCGTCGGACCGGTTTGTCGGAGCAACAGCTTGGCGGATAACTCGAAGCGGAAGATCACGGTATGGATTCTGGGCGGCGGCATGCTGCTGCTCTTTCTACTGCTGGGCGCGCTCAACGCCTTCAACTTCAGGTTTCTCCATCCGCGCAGCATCGGACAGATCTTTCTCTTCACCTCTCTCTCGGTTGTCGTTTTTCTGCTCTTCGTTGTCGTATTGATTCTCCTTTTTCGCAACATCCTCAAGCTCTTTGCCGATCAGCGCAGCCGTGTGCTGGGTTCGCGCTTGCGCTCGCGCATGTTGCTGGGAGCGGTGCTGCTGTCGTTTGCTCCCGCGCTGTTCATGTTCGCGTTCAGCTACGGATTGATGAACCGGTCCATCGATCGCTGGTTCTCACAGCCCACCTCTCAGTTGCGGGAGGACTCGACACGCGTGGCGCTCGCGCTGGAGCAATACGCCTCGGCCAATGCACGCGCCGAGGCGGGATCGCTTGCTTCTTCGGAGGGAGTCAACCGGGGCCTGCAAAACCGCGATTCTGCCGCGATCCTTGAAGAGATGGAAAACCATCGCCTCGGTCTTGAAGGCGGCTTCGCGATGGTGTATCGCGATGGCAAAGTGCTCGCCGAATATCAGGTCCCGAATGGACAGAAGCTCACCGCGATTCACTCCTGGCTGGACGACAGCAGTGAGATGAAGCCTCCGGCTGGCGAGCCGCTGAACACGACCGTATTAAGCGCCGCACAGCGCGCCGACAATCCCATTGTTGCCATGGGCTCGCAGGAGTATTCGCTCGGCATCGCAACCAGCCGCGAGCATGGTGTGGTGGTTGTTGGCCTGCCGCTGCCGCAGGGCTTGAGCACGACGGTGGAGAGCATCCGCACCGGAGCGCGCGACTACTGGATCCTGTTTCGCGCCCGCAATCGTATCCGCAGCACCTACCTGCTGCTGCTGCTGCTGCTGACGGCGTTGATTTTCTTCTCCAGCAGCTGGCTCGCGCTCTTCCTCTCCAAACAGATCACGCGGCCGGTGGAAGAGCTGGCCGACGCAATGGGAGAAATTGCCGCCGGCCACTACAAGCATCGAATCCAGGAGAATACGACACAGGAACTCGGGGAGCTGATTCGCTCCTTCAATCACATGGCTGCCGATCTCGAGGAGAGCCGCACGCTTGCTGAAACCTCTACCACCAAGCTCTCCGCCGCCAACCTCGCGCTCGACGAGCGCCGCCGCGAACTGGAGACGATTCTGGAGACGATTCCCAACGGAGTCGTCACGCTGGACCCGGATCTTCGCGTTCTCCAGGCAAACCGGGCCTTTACCGATCTGACCAACACGCATGGCCGGCCGGGGGTTCAGGGGCTGCCTCTCAACGAGATACTTCCCGAAGAGATTGCCGAAGAGCTGATGCGGCTTGTCCGTCGCAGCCACCGCATGGGCATGGCCTCTACCGAGTTTGAAATGCGCGGCCCTGGAGGCATGGTGAACCTGGCTGCCACCATGGCGTCGCTGGTGCTGCAGGACGGAAAGCGCGGCTCCATTCTGGTTCTGGAAGATGTGACCGAAGCGCTGCGAGCCCAGCGGCAGGTTGCGTGGAAGGAAGTAGCGCAGCGCGTGGCCCATGAGATCAAGAATCCGCTGACGCCTATCGGCCTTTCCGCCGAGCGTATTCGACGGCATATCGACCGCAACGTACCGGAATCGCCCGCCGTGATTCGCAAATGCAGCGAGGTGATTCTTGGCTCGGTCGAGACCATGCGTACCCTGGTGGACCAGTTCGGTGCCCTGGCGCAGTTCCCAACGGCTCAACCCAAGCCAACCGATCTGAAGCAGGTGATTGAAAGCTCGCTGATGCTCTTTGCCGGCAGGATGGAAGGCATCCGCATCAAGCGGCACATGGACGCGAAACTACCGCTGGTGATGGTGGACGCGGAAGGCATGAAGCGCGCCCTGGCCAACCTGATCGACAACGCCGCGGAAGCGATGCAAGGCAGCCTGGTGAAGGTGCTCACCATTGAAACCGCGCTCAACGAGAGCCACGGAGCGGCGGAGATCATCCTCGCCGACACTGGCCACGGACTTACCGACGACATGCGCGAGCGCCTCTTCCTGCCCTACTTCTCGACCAAGCAGAGAGGCACCGGCCTGGGACTGGCCATCGCCGCAAAGATTATTCAGGAGCACCACGGAACGATTCGCGCAGAATCAAACACTCCCGCCGGTGCACGGTTTATTGTGGAATTACCCCTTGCGGAGAATGGCGCAGGCAACGAACCAGCGCCCTGGAAGGATGACAGGACCCCGGCATGAACCATGTGCTGATCGTCGACGACGAAGCCGAAATTCGCGAATCACTGGAAGAGATATTGCAGGAGGAGGGCTATACGGTCACCTCGACGGCGACCGCCTCCGAAGCCCTGGTGCTGATGCGCGACGCTCCCTATGACGTCGTGCTGCTGGATATCTGGCTGCCCGACCGGGACGGCCTGGATGTTCTCGCAGACCTGCATGCGCTGGATATAGAGAGTAAGCCGGAGGTGGTGATCATCTCCGGGCACGGCACGATCGAAACCGCGGTCAAGGCCACCAAGCTTGGCGCATTCGATTTTCTTGAGAAGCCGCTCTCGCTCGATCGAACCCTGATCGTTGTCAAGAATGCCATCGAGGGCAAGCGGCTGCGGAGCGAGAATCAGGAGCTGAAGCGGCAATTCTCGCATCACGCGCCCATCACGGGAGAGAGCGTTCCGGTAAAGGCTCTGCGGCAACAGATCAAGCTGATGGCGCCGACCAATGGCCGTGTGCTCATCTACGGCGAATCCGGCTCTGGCAAGGAGTTGATTGCGCGCGCGATTCACGAACAGAGCCTGCGCGTGGAGCGCGTCTTCGTAGAGCTGAACTGCGCGGCCATCCCCGAGGACTACATCGAGAGCGAGCTCTTCGGCTATCGCCATGGGGCGGTCGCTGGAGGCCCGCCGGAGAAACGCGGAACGTTCGAACGCGCGAATGGCGGCACGCTCTTTCTGGATGAAGTGGGCGACATGAGCCTGAAGACCCAGGCCAAGGTGCTGCGCGCACTTGACGAACAGCTCTTTACCCCGGTCGGCGGGGCACAACCCCTGCGTGTCGACGTGCGCGTCATCGCCGCCACCAACAAGGATCTGGAAGAAGAGATTGCCAAGGGCAACTTCCGCGAAGATCTCTTCTACCGCCTCAACGTAATCCCGTTCTACGTGCCGCCGCTGCGCAGCCGGAAGGAAGATATTCCGCTGCTGGCACGCGAGTTCATGCGCGAAGTGGGCCGCGAATACGGCAGGCCGCGCGTCGAGATCAGCGAAGAAGCGATCGCTGCGCTGCAGCAATACCATTGGCCGGGCAATGTGCGCGAATTGAAGAACATGATCGAGCGCATCCTCATCCTCAATCCCACGGTGACGCGCGTCGAACGCAAGCACCTGCCCATGCTCGTCTACCGCGCCGGAGCCAGGCGCAGCGAAGAGTTCAGCACGCTGCAGCAGGCCCGCGAGGCCTACGAGCGCGAATACATCCTGAAGAAGATCGATGAGTGCCGCGGCAATGTAAGCCGTGCCGCCGAAGGCCTGGGACTGGAGCGCAGTCACCTCTATCGCAAGATGAAAACCCTCGGCATCACGGTTCGCGAGTAAGCGATGAAAAGCCCGTGCGCAGTGCACGGGCTTTTCATGTCCAGATACCCGGAACCTATCCCGCTTCGCTTCAGGACTTATCCCGCTCCTTGTCCCGCTGGTCCGCCTCTTCAATCACCGCGGCCTTGTTGGCAATCTCTTCCAGTTGCTTACGCCAGTCCAGCGTCTCGAGGAATCCACGCGACTGCCGCCAGTTTTCTTCCACGATAACAACCAGTTCGAGGTAAACTCGGGTGCCCAGCAGGGATTCAATCTCCTTGCGTGCGGAGGCGCCAATCGCCTTCAACTTGCTGCCGCCCTTGCCGATCAAAATCGCCTTCTGGCCTGCGCGCTCGCAATAGATCGCGGCGGAAATGCGGGTCAGCGGAAGCTTCTCCGGCGCAGTGGAATTCTTCTTTTTCGGTCGCGCCGGAGGTGGCTCCTCAAAGCGCTCCACCACCACGGCGGACGCATAGGGAATCTCCTCGCCTGTCGTCAGCAGGATCCGCTCGCGGATGAGCTCCGCCACGAGGAATCGCTCCGGCTGATCGGTGAACTGATCCTTGGGAAAGTAGCGCTGGCCCTCGGGCAGATGCGCGATGAGCCGCGCCACCAGGCGATCCAGGCCATCTCCCTTGCTGGCGCAGATGGGAATCACCTCAGCGAAGGTGTGCAGTGCGGAGAGCTGCGCAATCAGGGGGAGCAGCTTGTCCTTGGCCACCAGATCGATCTTGTTCAGCAACAGGAAGACGGGGCAATCGAGCTTGCGGACCAGTTCCAGCACGAACTCGTCTTCGGTCAGATCCTGAAAGCTGCGACGTGCCGCGCCCTTCCCGGCCTTGTCCTCCGATTTGTCGGCCGCCTCTTCCGCCGCATCCTCCCTGGGGCGCAACTGCAGACGCCGCGTCGCATCCACCATCAGCAACACCACGTCGCGCGACTCCAGCGCGTCGTAGACTTCCTGCATCATGCGCCGGTCCATCAGCGTGCCCGGCTTGTGTACCCCTGGCGTATCCACAAAAACAATCTGGGCTGCCTGATGCACGCCCTTCTTCGCCGGGACATCCAGGATGCCGTGGATACGGGTGCGGGTGGTCTGCGGCTTGTTGGTGACAATCGCGACCTTCTCGCCGATCAGGGCGTTGAGCAGCGTTGACTTACCCGCGTTCGGACGTCCGAGGATGGAAACAAAACCAGATCGCAATCTGTGACACTCCCTTATCTCTGCTCTTGCTTTGTATCAGGTATCGGCAGCAGCAGGCCACTATACCGATGGCGCCGCCATCTTTCCCACGCGCAGGCGTTCAATGCGGCGATCCGTCGAGGAGAGCACCTCGAAGCGGAGACCCTCCGCCTCCACCACCTCGCCGGGCAGCGGAATGCGTCCTACCGTTTCGCTGACGAGCCCGGCAACCGTCGTCGCAGCATGTCCCTCGTTCTTCTCCCATGCGTCGCCAAAGAGATCTTCCAGGCGCTCCACCTCGAACGTTCCTGGAACGACCCAGCTTCCATCGGCTTCACGTACTGGCCGGTCGAGCAGGTCTTCCTCTTCGTGCTCGTCGGAGATGGCTCCGACAATCTCCTCCAGCAGATCTTCGATTGTGACCACCCCGGCAACGCCGCCATACTCATCGATCACAACGCGCATATGCTGCTTTTCCCGCTGCATTTCGCGGAGCAGCTCGTTCACCTTCTTCGTCTCCGGCACAAAGGCTGCGGGGCGCTGGATGTTGGCCACGGTAAGCGTATGCGCATCGGCGTCGGTAATCTGCAACAGGTCGTGCGCAAATGCGATCCCGGTAATCGTATCGATCGAATCCTCGAACACCGGAACGCGCGAATAGGGATGCCCATCGAGAGCGGCCAGAAACTGCTCGAGGGTCAGGCTGCCGGGAACCGCGAAGACTTCGGGCCGAGGAGTCATCACGTCGCGCACCACCTTGTCGCCAAACTCCACGGCGGAACGGATCAGGTCGCGGTCGCTCTCCTCCAGAATACCTTCTTCTTCGCCTGCCTCCAGCAGAGCGTCCACGGCTTCAGAGGGGCTCTCTTCCTCATCGCGCGCCGGAGGCTCGGCCAGAGAGGCAATGGACAGCAGGAAGCCCAGCAGCAGCGTGACTGGAAATACCAGGTAAAACAGGATCCGCAGGATGACGCGGTAGCGCGCAATCCAGAGCCCGCGCGTCCGGGTAAAAAAGACGAAGGGCAGCAGCCGGTTGAACAGGACCACGACCAGCACCACGCCGAGAACCGCCTGTCCAATCTCCGCAGGGCTTGGCCGGTCCGTAATCGAAGCACGATCGAAGAGGAGCACCCCGAACAGCAGCGCCACGCAGGCCAGCGAAAGCTGCGAAACCACGGCCGCCGACAGCGCAATGCGATCCGGGCTCATTCCCAGGCGAGGCTCCACCTTTTGCTCCCACGCGTCGATATTCTCCTGAAATTCGCGCGAGAGAAATTTGCCCATCTCCGAATACATCCGGTCCACATAGGAGCCGAGCGTAAGGACAAACAGCAGAACCAGGATCAGCAGTACGGCGCCGATGCTCATGGCTGTTTGCTCCGTTTTGCCGGGGGCGCGGTTCGCGTGGCGCGCTTCCTGGGAGCACTCTTCTTCGCAGTGCGCGTCTTCACGGGGGCAGCCTTTCGAGCGACAGGCTTCTTCGTTGCCTCTCCGCTGCGCTGGATCAGCCCCAGCGGCAAGCCGAAGCGTTTTCTCAAGCTGCTCTCGCGCCGCGCCATCTGGCCGGAATCCGTCTCGTGATCCAGCCCCGCCAGGTGCAGCAAACCATGCAGCAGCAGCACCTTCACTTCCGTCTGCAGCGTATGCCCAAAGGCCCGGGCCTGGCGCGCAGCCGTCTCCAGCGAGACCGCCAGATCGCCCGCCAGCAGCGCAGTCTTTCTTCCGCTGCTCACCGGCTCTGCCGCAGGAAAGGAGAGCACATCCGTAGCTTTATCCTTCTTGCGAAATTGACGATTGAGCTCGCGGATGGTGCGATCGTCGGTTAACAGAACGGAGATTTGACCCTTCACGCCTACCCCTTCGGCCGCAAGACCGAGAAAGCTGGAAAGCTCGCGCCTACCAAGGGGGGCGGTCCTCCCGGAGGAGGTTCCGGAAGCGGCGGCCAGAGAAGCTAACAAATTTGCAGGTTCAATAACGATCATTGCCTGGAGCGATCACCGACACGTGCGCTCGTTGCCCTCAGAAAAAAACGAAACAGGAGAGCCGAAGCCCTCCTGTTGATGGTATCGCACTCGGCTCTACTGCGGCTTCACCGAGGGATGTGCGGCAGCGGCCTTGGAGCCTGGCTTCGCCAGCACCGGGCTCTCCGCCATGGTCAGCGGCAACTCTGGCTGGTTGCGTCCGAAGCTGTCGTACGCCCGCACAATTCGCTGTACCAGCGAGTGGCGCACCACATCTCCTTCCTCAAAGTGGCAGAAGCGGATTCCCTCCACTCCTTCCAGCACATTGATCGCCTCTACCAGTCCAGACTTCTTGGGATTGGGGAGATCGATCTGCGTGATATCGCCGGTGATGACCGCCTTGGAGTTGTTTCCGAGGCGCGTCAGGAACATCTTCATCTGCTCGGTAGTGGTGTTCTGCGCCTCATCCATGATGATGAAGGCATCGTTGAGCGTGCGCCCGCGCATGAACGCCAGCGGAGCAACCTCAATGATGTTCTTTTCCAGCAACTTATCCACCCGCTCCGGCTCCAGCAGATCGTAGAGCGCGTCATAGAGTGGACGAAGGTAGGGATCGACCTTCTCCTGCAGGCTGCCGGGAAGAAAGCCGAGGCGCTCGCCCGCTTCGACCGCCGGACGTACCAGGATGATTCGGCTCACCTTCTTCGCCATCAGCGCGGAGGCCGCCATGGCGACGGCAAGATAGGTCTTGCCGGTGCCCGCGGGTCCCACGCCAAAGACCATGTCATTGGCTTCAATCGCCTCCACATAGCGGCGCTGGTTCACCGAGCGCGGCTGGACCATCCGCTTGATGCCGGAGGAGCGCTGCTTGCCGGCCTCTACCAGGCTGCGCAGCGTAATCCCCTTGTCAGAGACGACCAGCTTCAGCATGCCGTGCAATTCCCCGTTCTGCAGCGTATGGCCTGCGCGGCGGAGATGTTCGAAGTCCGCGAAAATTCGTTCGACGTGGGAGATGCTCTCCGCAGAGCCCTCAACGTGTACCGCATCAGACCTTAAATCGATCCGCACGCTGAGGCTGTCTTCGAGAAGCCTGAGGTTTTCATCGCGGGTCCCAAACAGGGGCTCAAGATTCGGTGTGATTTCCAGCGCTTTTTTCATCAAGCGGAGAAATTCCCTCCCATGGTTGTGCCTCTCGCGAGACACAGGTGAGTTGTGAGTGGTGGGGTACAAAGGGGCGAGGAAGTGCTGTGGAACTCCACATCCAATTGGATGCAGCCAGCAATCCTTGGATGCAGTGCGGTCGGGTTGGCGGTGAGCACCAAATCTTTCCCGTAATGCGCTCAGAGTAGCGCCGTGCTCGCATCCCGTCAATGAAGAAACAACGCCAAAAGATAACGCGAGGTTCCTTTTCGGATATCTGCTGCAAGGAAAGGAACTTCCAGCGGGCTGGGATTCCTTCCTTGCAGCACCGGTCTTGTCAAAGGCACGCCACTTGCGGGAGCAAGGGCTGGCACCCGGCACACGAAATCTGGTACGAGCGTCAGGGCCTGGTTGCCAGAATCAACGGAGATGGGCCGGGCACCTCGAGGAGCCGTGGGCGAACAAAACCCGCACCCTCCAGCCACCGGCTAATCTCCTCGAACGAGTAGGTATCTCCAGCATCCGTATTCACCAGCATGTTTACGGCGAAGAACAGGCTGAGCAGTGGTCCGGTTCTATCGTCGTTTACCAGGAATTCACCGATGGCAATTGTGCCGCCCGGAACCAGCGCGTCAAAGGTTTTCGCCAGCAAGGCACGGCTGTGGGCTTCGCCCTCGCTGTGAAGAATGTGGCCCAGCGTAGCGACGTTGTGGTTGCGCCCGAAGTCTGCCTCCAGCAGATCTCCGCCGACGAATTTGTAGCGAGCGGCCAGACCGTATCGGGCAACGGTCTTCTCCGTCACTGGCAGAACCTCGGGCCAGTCAACGGCGGTTACGGAGACATTCTCCGCGCTCTGCGCCAGAGCGATGCTCCACACGCCCGAACCTGCTGCCAGGTCCAGAACGCTGACGGGAGAGCCTGTGGCTCCCAGCGCAAGATGCACGGCCAGCGCCTCTGCCGATGGGTAGCTCATGGGGAAGATGTCGACCACGAAGTTCTGAAAGAAGTCGCCGCCGGTTGCCTCCTGATTCACGGACTGCACTGGTTTGCCGGTGCCGACGACCTCATTGAGGTGGAGCCACCGGGGAATCAAATGCTCGCTGCAGTGACGAATCATGCCGCCGCGAAAGCCTGGCTTGGTACTGACAAGGAAGGCGGCGCTCTCGGCGGTCAGCGAGTAGCGGCCCTGCGCATCCTTGGCAAGAAGATCCAGCCCCACCAGCACATTCATAATGGAGCTCAATCCGCGAGCCGAGGCTCCCGTCGCAGCGGCAATCTCTGCCACGGTTCCTGGGCCGGCATCCAGAGTATCGAAGACACGGTGGCGAATCGCTGCCTCCAGCACCAGGGGCGGGACATAGCTCCATGCGAACTGCATGATCCGCTCGGGGTTTACGGATTGTTGAGTAACGGGTGGCTGCGCGGTAGTTGTCATAGGCTCCTCTAAGGCTTTAGATCGGGGATGAATTGGGGATTGAATTTCTTTTTGGGGCCCTGGTTGAAGCCCCGCAAGTCTATTCAAGTGCTCTCCTCATAGCAATCGAAAAATCGGCCTGTGGACTCTCCGGAGACGGCGCCATTTGACCGAAAGCCGCATTTTTCATAAACTTAATGATTGCAGGGGATGTGGCACGTGAGTCTCTTCTGCCTGCATCCCATTTCCACACGAAAGTTAGGACTTTTACAGATGGCGAACCATGTTTCCTCGCTGAAGCGCGCCAAGCAGACCGTCAAGAAGACGGAGATTAACCGTGCCAACAAGAGCGTGGTGCGCGGCAGCCTGCGCAGCCTGCGTGAGGCACTCACCAAGGGCGATGCCACTGCGGCGCAGGAGCAGTACCGGAAGACCGTCTCCGCTCTCGACAAGAGCGTGCAGAAGGGCATCCTCCACGACAATACCGCTTCGCGCTACAAGAGCCGCCTCAACGCACGCGTGAAGGCACTCGCAACCAAGACCGCCTAAGCTATCCGCAAGACTGGCAACGAAAAGGCCGGAGAATCTCCGGCCTTTTCGTTGTGCCTGGAAATGCGCCTTTCCCCCTGGCTCCCTGCTTCAGGGCAGGTCGTAGATCTCAATGGCTCCGTCGTGGAGTATGGCAAAGCGGCGCCCATCGGCGGAGAGCGCGAAGTTCTGGCCGGCGTCGTAGATCGGCGTTGCGGGAGCAGAGAGCAGCAGAGCTCCGCTGGCCGTGTCGAAGACGTCGACCTGCTGGCCGGATACATCATCCATCCCCAGCGGCGTCTGGCCCGCTGGCCGGACCAACATTCCCTGCGCGACGCGGCTTCCATTCTGCGAATACGCCCACGTGGGCCATACCCGCCTGGCCTGCCACTTGTGCTCCCACAGCATCTTCCCCTGCAGCGTAAGGAACGTCGCCAGGTGCTCATAAGATGGAGTGCAGCGGGTGGCCACGATGGTATCCCGGCTAACGCATGTGAGGGTGGGTTGGCAGGTGGATGTCACCTGGGCAAAGGGTTTGGCAGAGGGCGCGGGCGAGCCATCGGTAAGTGGCGTAAAGCTCAGCACCCATTGATTGGGCTTGCCTTCCAGACTCTCGAAAAAGCCGCTCTGATTGATGGGTAGATTCACGGGGCTGCGCACGCGGGATTTCGCGACCAGCGCGTGGTCCTTGACCCGGAGAACCAGCATCAGGATCGGCCTGGCATCCGTAGTCAGAGGCTTGCTGGCTGTGGAATCCGGGGCACTCCCTGCCTGAGCCTGCGCGACCGGCACCCCTTCCCGTTTCTCCGGTTGCTCAATTTGCGCCACCAGAAGATCGCCCCCCGGAGACACCTGCAGGCCAACAAGCCGCCCCGGAAACCGGCCATACGGCTGCAGCTTCAGCGAGGCATCCGTGAGAAAGAGCGTATCGCGCTGCCGCACCAGAAAACTCCCCGGAGACAGAGGCCACAGGTAGCGCCGGCGGTCGGGCATGCGCCAGTCGGCGGAAGCGCTGACCTTGCCTTCGGGCAGGTGCAGTACGACGGCGTGGATCAGCTGGTCGTCATCGTCCGGCTGCTCATCCGGCGAGTGGCGCAGCAACTCTTTCTTTTGAAACGTGAACAGCAGGTGATCGGCATCGACGAAATCCAGCGATACCTGCGAATACCGCATCATGAAATAGAGCTCGCCGGGTGGACCATACCCCAGCGGCCCAACCGGGATAACGATGGAAGGCCTGGCGGTGGCGTGGCTAAACTCTGCCGCAGACAGCGCCCGTGCAGCGAGAAGCATCGCCAGCGCAAGCAGGCAGTATGCTGCCAGACCCCGCAGGGCCAGCCGCTTCGCGAAGCCTGCATCCGTTCGAACGTCTTTCATCTCAACGAATCCCGCTGTCCTATTGTCGCCTATTGCGGCAGCCCTGGTCATGCAGTAGCGCCTATCCATTGACTTTCCCGGCAGTCGCCCGTTTTTATTGCTGTGACAGAGCGAACCGATGCGTTCCGTGCTGCGTATTCCATGGGAGGAACGCGTGGCCACACTTTCTGGAGGACTTTGGATGCACAAGCGAGGAATAACTCAAGTACTGGCAGTCGCGGCCCTCGGGGCTTCCTGCATGGCGCAGATGACACAATCCACTCCGGTGTACAAGCCGATTCCCGGCTTTGATAAGAGCGCGATGGATTTGACCGCCGATCCCTGCAAGGACTTCTACCAGTACGCCTGTGGCAACTTCGCCACGCAGCATCCGATCCCCAATGACCGGCCCTCGTTCGGGCAGTTCGACAATCTTTATGAGATCAATACCCAGGCGCTGCACGGGATCCTGGAGAAGGCTGCGGCCGGGGGAGCAGAGCGCAGCGCAAACGACCAGAAGATCGGCGATTACTACGCAAGCTGCGTCGATACCGCGTCGATTGAGACAAAGGGCCTTGCGCCTATCCAGCCGGAACTGGACCGCATTGACGCGCTGAAGAGCAAGGACGAGCTGCCCGACCAGATCGCCCGGCTGCAGAAGATACAGGTGGCAGCCTTCCTTGACTTTGGCTCGCAGCAGGACTTCAAGGATGCCACCCGGCAGATCGCCGTCGTCGACCAGAGCGGCCTGGGCTTGCCGGAGAAGGACTACTACCTGCGCACGGACGCCAAAAGCGAAGAGCTGCGGAAGCAGTATGTTCAGCACCTGACCAATCTGCTGAAGCTGCTGGGCGTGCCTGCCGCAAAAGCTGAGGCCGAGGCGCAATCTGTGATGAAGATGGAGACCGCGCTGGCGAAGGTCTCGATGGGAAACGTCGCGCGCCGCGATCCGGAGAACGTCTACCACCTGATGCCGCTGACGGCTCTCAAAGCCAGCGAGCCGGGACTGGGCTGGGACAGATTCCTGAAGGGCGTAGGGTCACCCGTTATCAGTGAAATGAATGTGACCTCGCCGGAGTTTTTCAAGGGACTCGACCAGACGCTTGCCAGCACGAACATCGAAACGATCCAGACCTATTTGAAACTGCGGCTGATCGATTCGCTGGCGATGCGGCTGCCCAAAGCTTTCGACGAAGAATCCTTCGACTTCCATGGGCGCAAGCTGATGGGGACTCCGGAGCAATCGGTGCGCTGGAAGCGCTGCGTATCCGCGACCGACGCGGCGATGGGCGAGGTGCTGGGCCAGGTTTACGTGCAACAATACTTCTCCCCGGACCAGAAGGCTAAAACGCTGCAGATGGTGCACGACATCGAGGCGCAGATGGGCAGGGATCTGGACTCGCTGGACTGGATGAGCGCGGCAACCAGGGCCAAGGCAAAGGAGAAGCTGCAGCAGGTCGCCGACAAGATCGGGTATCCCGACAAGTGGCGCGACTACTCCGGACTGGAGATCAAGCGTGACGATGCGCTGGGGAATTCCCTGCGCGCTCGCAGCTTCGAAGTAGCCTTCCAGTTGGCAAAGATCGGCAAGCCGGTTAACCGCGGGCAGTGGGATATGAGTCCGCCGACGGTGAACGCCTACTACAACTCCAGCATGAACGACATCAATTTTCCCGCCGGCATTCTGCAGCCTGCTTTCTATGACAAGAATGCCAGCGACGCCACCAACTACGGGCACATTGGAGCCGTTGTCGGGCACGAATTGACGCATGGTTTCGACGACCAGGGGCGCAAGTTCGATGGCAAGGGAAACCTCTCCGACTGGTGGACCGCCGCAGACGCGAAGAACTTTGAGGAGCGCACGAACTGCCTGGTGGAAGAGTATGGCAACTTTACTGCCGTGGACGACGTAAAGGTGAACGGCAAGCTCACGCTCGGCGAGAACACCGCCGACAATGGCGGCCTGCGCCTGGCAATAATGGCGCTGATGGCACGGGCGCAGCAGTCCGCAATCGACATGAAGCAGAAGACCGATGGCTACGATCCCCTGCAGCAGCTCTTCCTGGGGTGGGCGCAGAACTGGTGCAGCAATGAGCGTCCCGAGATGCTGCGCATGATGGCCCAGGTGGATACGCATTCGCCGGATCGAACGCGTGCCAATGGCGTCGTGGTGAACATGCCGGAGTTTGGCGCCGCCTTCGGCTGCAGGAAGGGAGCGCCCATGACGCCGGTGAAGCAATGCCGCGTCTGGTAGCACGCGGCTCTCAGATGAAGCTATGGATTGCTGGGCGTTTGCGGAACTCCCGCCGATGGCACATTGGGCGCGAGGATGAAGTCCTTGCCATACAGCGTGCCGTTGCCTAGAACCATGTTGTAGCGGGGCCCGGTGTAGTACTTGCCATTGAAGCCAGAGATATTCGTGTGGAAGACACGCAGCGTCGGGCTCTTCTCCTGCGCGGCTGCCAGCGCATAGATGGCGTAATTTTCGTTGCCCTGGCGATGGCCCGATCGCTCAATTTTGAGTGCGGTCAGCCCGGCAAAGGCGGGAGAGGCAGCGCTGGTTCCAATCACCTGATACAAGGTGCCCCCGCTCACGGTTACGACAGAGCTGCGATCTGGATGACATGGCCATTCTGCGCCGAAGGGACAGCCGCCCATATGTAACGCAAGATCCGGAACCGCGCGCATTCTGGAGCCGGTATGCGACGTGATCTGAAATTGTGGCCGGCGAAAGAAGATGCTCGTCCCACCTCCCGAGCTCCAATAGCCCCCGGTAGCCGGCGTGCGGTAGAAGATATCCATTTGCAGCGGATCGCCCCAGGCCGCTTCCTTGATATAGGCGGAATCGAGGTTTGGATGGAGCGCGCTGTAGGTGGTGATGAGGTTTGTGCCGCCGACCCCTGTCACGTGCGGGCTAGCAGCGGGCACTTCCACCGATACTCTGAAGGAGCCACAACTGCTGGTTGCAGCGACATCGAAGCAGGCAGGCGGAGGTATCGACTTTGCCCCAAGATCCCCAGAGCTGGCGACGAAGGTAATGCCCTGCGCATTCCCCTGTTTGAACAGGGAGTCCCACACGTTGAGCAGTCCGAGTTGATCGACGCCGCTATTGTATTCGGCGGTATAGCCAAGTTCAGCCGAGCCGAAGGACATGTTGACGATATCCACTGCGTTGCTCTCAACGATGGTGGTGAGTCCGGCAAAAATGGACGCATCGGACAAATCGGGCAGATTGTAGAGAACAATCTCTGCTCCCGGAGCCATGCCCCCAGCCTGCTGGATGTCAAGATGGGTTTCGAGCGAAGCGATGGCGTCAAAGGGCGCCCCGCCGCGAATCTCCACCTCGAAGATGCGGGGCGTACTGAGCTTCTCATGGCCGAAGTACAAATCCATATCTGCTGGGTTATACGCGCCGGTCATCAGGATGCCGATACGGGCGCCCTTACCCGTGTAGACCTGGTAGCTGGGAAACTCATATGCCTGCTTCAGGTCGTCGAACCAGTAGGGACCGGCGGAAGAATAGCGGTCCTCCGGCGCTGCTGAAGCGAACTGCGCATGGGAGTGCATGTGGATGGTGTCGGAAAAATCCATCACGATGGCTCCGGCAGAGGTAAGCAGAGGCGACAGCCGCAGTGGTTGCGTGGCAGCCAGGACCGTCTTGCCATTGGCAAGGGAAGCATGGGCGACGCGGGTGGAGAAGACTCGCTCCACGTCTCCCACAGTGCCGGCGACATGCATGGAATGCGTATGCACGCCTATTACCTTGAAACCCTCGCCGCGAAGCTCCTGGGAGATCGCGTTCATCAGCCGTGTCGACGGCGCGAACCGGGCCGCGAATTGCTGCGGTGTAAGCCATTGCTGGAAAAGCGAAGAGTCCGGGTCGTGCAGGTCGTTGAGCAGTTGGTCCAGCTCGGATTCGTGCTGCAGCGGCAGGTAGAGATCGAACTCTACCGGCTGAGCCGCCGGGGCACGGTCTTGAATCTTCGCTTTCTCAAGAGCCGCGGCAGAAGGAATGCAGGATATTGCAGCAGCCAAGCCGAGGATGACGGCTAAGGGTAGGCTGATTCTCATAGAGCCTCCGAAGAATCGCACTGTTGTGAGGAAATTTAAAGTCGGGCGAACAAGTGTATCCGGATAGTACGATGCCCTCCGCAGCCGAAAACCCTGCACGCCTGATTGCTAGTAGATGCAAATCTGTGGATGTCTGCGAGCTATTTGGTGGCGGGATCAACAAAACATGGAAGATGGTTCGCTCGGGTGGTAGCCCCCGCTGGCGGCAGCGATGTGCGAAAGTGGAAGTATGGTGAGCTGTGAAATGGAGCAGGCTGCCCGACAAACACGGCAGCGCGTGCTTGGCTACGCGGCGTGCGCCGGGGCTGGATGTTTGTGGGGCATGGGCTTCTACTTTGGCAAGCTGGCGCTTCGGGAGATGGGCAGCAACCATATGGTGCTCTATCGTTTCCTGTTCGCCTGCATCGGGTTTCTGCCGGTCGTGCTGCTCCATCCAGCGCGGCTCAAGGCCTCGGAGTGGCGGGCCCTGCTTACCGCTTCGTTGCTGGGTATCCCGGTGCAGTTTCTGGTGCAGTTCTACGGACTGTCGCTGACCACCGTGAGCCATGCCGCGCTGATGGTCGGGACTATGCCGGTGATCCTCGCCGCGGGCGCGGTACTCTTCGCGAAAGAGCGGCTGGATGGACTTGGCTGGCTGGCGCTGGCAGGATCCACGACGGGCGCGGCGCTGATCGTCCTGGGCGGCAAGCACTCCCAGACAGGCAGGGGCCCGAGCCTGGTTGGAGACCTGCTGATCGTTCTCTCACTCATCGTGGCCCTGGGTTGGATTCTGCTGAATAAACGGCTGATGCAGACTCACTCGCCGATCGTGGTCACGGCATACGGAATCCTGAGCGGCACGGCGATGCTGATTGTCTTTGTCGTCTTACGCAGCGGGCTGCCGCCGGTCCATGGCATAAGCATGAGGGCGTGGGGGGCGCTTGCCGCGAGCGGCATCCTATGCACCTCGACCTCAACCCTGCTGTGGAACTGGGGGATTCACCACGTCCCTGCCTCGCGCGCCGGAGTGTTTCTGAATATCGAGCCTGCACTGGGTTCGTGGCTGGGAGTCAAGCTGCTGGGGGACCAGTTGGGACCGCATGCGTGGATCGGCGGCGCGCTGATTCTGGCGGCTGCTATTACGCTCACCACCCGGGGGCATGAAGAGATTCCAGCCCTGCTGGAATAACGGACGCTTCTATAGCTCCATGGCGTATTGATTCGCGGCGGGATTCGCCGAGGCCGAACGATCGCTGGCCAACTCCAGCACCAGACGCTCCAGCACCAGCCGCTTATCCGGCGGCGAGGAGCGCAGCTCCAGATCCGCACGGGCGATCAATCGAAGAGCGCGGGTGAGCTCGCGGCGGGACTTGTAGCGGCGCGCCTGGCGGATCAGATCTTCAGCCGCGAAGGGCGGCATGCGAAAGCCCTGCCACAATGCCTGCCAGATGGCCCGGGAATCCCGCACATTTTTCTCCAGGATGACGAGCATCTGGCGAAAGGTTCGCGCCAGCATGTAGAGGTGCCCGATCGCCGAATCCTCTCCGCCATCGGAGGCATTCAGGAGCCCCTGCAGCAGCAGCAGGGAGCGCGCCTTGTCCTTGGAAGAGATCGCGTCGGTAAGCTCATAGAGCGAGCGCTGCTTGGCTGCGAGGACCATCGTCTCCACATCGCCCAGCGTCACACGGCGCTTCTCGCCCACGTACAGCACCAGCTTTTCGAACTCGCTGGCGATGAGCATCATGTCCGCGCCCAGGGCGTCGGAAAGCTCGCGAGCCGCTTCCGGGTCAAAACGAACCTGGCGTTTCTCTCCCTCGTCGGTCAGCCAGCGGACGGCATCGGCTTCGTCTGCACGCGCCAGTTCTACCATTCCGCAATCCTCACCCAGGGTCTCGCGGATGCGCTCGTAGCGATTCTTATCTTCGTAGTCCATGCGGCGCAGGTCGGAGGGGATACGAATGTGGTCCGCGACAAAGAGAAGCAGGGCCTGCGGGTTGGGAGAGCGAAAGTAATTCTTAAGCGCCGCGAATTCGTCTTTCTTTGCGCCGCGGGTGTAGAGCACTTTGAGGTTGCGCAGAAAGAGCACCTGGAAAGGCGCCATCAGCGAAGGCGTCTGAGCGCGGTCCAGCGCTTCAAAGATTCCTGTCTCGGCAAGATCCAGATCCGACAGGCAGAAGTCGCGCATATCCGGGGGGACAAAGGCATCGAGAACCGCATGGCGGCAGCGTTCGTAGAGAAAGATCTCATCGCCGACGAGAACGTAACCGGGCTTCAACGAGGACGGATCCTTGGCAGCCGCGCGAATCTCGGCGACAAATCGTTCGGTGGAGGCGAACCCCGCTCCCCAGCGTGCTGCGCTCACTTGCTTCTCCGTTCTGGTGGCGTGGATGGCATCGAGTTCCTTTAGAAGGATTCCAGAATATCGCTCACGAGCGACTGCGCAAAGTCCTGCGAGAGACGACGAATTGCGGCGGGATCTTCCTGAATAAAGCTGGAGAGATCGGCCGTGGTCTCGTACTGGTGGCGAAAGACGTAATCCGGATTCTGGTAGAGCACCGCGTTATTACGATCCGTCACCACAACCTTGGTGTGGACCGTGACCAGAAAGCTGGAAGACTGACCGGTGCCGGAGTTGTAGGTAAGCGGCGTAACGGTCTCGGTAAGGACAGTTCCGCGCAGGGTTGCATCCGCGTCCGGCGGAGCATCGGCGCTCAGCACCTTCCACGACGTGCGGCTGGTGAACTCACGGATGACGGCCTGGGTCATCACGACTTCCGTATGGAAGGACTGCGCGTGATTCTGGAAGATTGGAATGTCCAGCGTATGCACCGTGCTAGGAAGATGCGCGGCCGAGCCAGGCGTGTGATATCCACAGCCGGCAAGGCAGGAGACAAATGTGGCAAGGAGAACAAACTGGACCGGGCGCATGCTGTCTCTATTCTCGCAGAAGCATGGGCTGTGCACTACGATTCCGCACCTGCTCCAAAGGAAAAAGGCGGCCTTTGTGAGCCGCCTTCTCCTGTTGCTGTAGTTTGCTGTCCTGCCTATGCCGGGGAAGGGCTGCCCTCCGGGAATCCGGAAGAGCGTCCCGAATCCGGCTTGAGAACCTGCTGCACGTCGCCGGTGCCGCTGCCCGGTCCGTCGATCTTGAGTGGCGGCAGTTCCTTGCCCTCAAGGATCATGCGGATCTCGTTCGCATCCAGGGTCTCACGCTCCAGCAAAGCGGCAGCCATGCGGTGCATGACATCCTGGCGGGAGTCGAGAATTCCATAGGCGGCGCGATAGGCTTCATCGACCAGCGATTTGACTTCGGCATCGATCTGGCGGGCAGTCTCCTCGGAGAAGTCGCGGTGTTGTGCGATCTCGCGTCCCAGGAAGATCTGCTCCTCCTTCTTCCCGAAGGTGAGCGGACCCAGGCGGCTCATGCCATACTCGCAGACCATCTTGCGCGCCAGTTCGGTGGCACGTTCAATGTCATTGCCTGCGCCGGTGGTCATCTGCTTCAGGAAGATCTCTTCCGCGATGCGGCCGCCCATCAGGATGGCAAGCTGCGTCTCCAGGTAATCCTTGGTGACGGTGTGCTTGTCGTCTTCGGGCAGTTGCATGGTGACGCCGAGAGCCATTCCCCGAGGAATGATCGTGACCTTGTGCAGCGGATCAGCGTGATCGCGCAGCGTCGCCACCAGAGCGTGGCCGGCCTCGTGATACGCGGTGACTCGCTTCTCCTCGTCGGTCAGCAGCATGGACTTGCGTTCGGCGCCCATCAGGACCTTGTCCTTGGCGGTTTCGAAATCCACCATGAAGACCGACTTGCGGTTCATGCGGGCCGCGTTCAGAGCTGCTTCGTTCACCATATTGGCGAGATCGGCACCCGAGAATCCCGGAGTTCCACGCGCCAAAACGCGAAGATCGACATCTTCAGAGAGCGGAACCTTCTTGGCATGAACACGAAGAACCTCTTCGCGGCCACGAACGTCCGGCCTGCCTACCACGACCCGGCGATCGAATCGGCCAGGACGCAGCAAAGCGGGATCCAGAACGTCGGGGCGATTGGTTGCCGCGACCAGGATGACGCCGTCGTTCGACTCAAAACCGTCCATCTCCACCAGCAACTGATTGAGGGTCTGCTCCCGCTCATCGTGGCCACCGCCGAGGCCAGCGCCGCGATGGCGTCCGACCGCATCGATTTCGTCGATGAAGATGATGCAGGGGGCGTTCTTCTTACCCTGCTCAAACAGGTCGCGGACACGGCTTGCGCCGACGCCGACGAACATTTCGACGAAGTCCGAGCCTGAGATGGAGAAGAAGGGTACGTTGGCTTCCCCCGCCACTGCGCGGGCCAGCAGGGTTTTGCCGGTTCCTGGAGGTCCAACCAGCAGAACTCCCTTGGGAATGCGTCCGCCAAGCTTCTGGAACTTCTGTGCCTCGCGCAGGAACTCGATGATCTCCTGCAGCTCTTCCTTGGCCTCATCCACGCCAGCCACGTCCTTGAACGTGACCTTCTTCTGCTGCATGGAGAGCAGCCGGGCGCGGCTCTTTCCAAAGGAAAGCGCCTTGTTGCCGCCGCTCTGCATTTGCCGAAGCATGAAGAACCAGAGCAGCCCCAGCAGGAGGAGCGGCAGGAACTGGATCAGGATATTCACCCAGCCGTTGCCAGAGGTGTCCTTGATGGTTGTCGAAACCTTGTTGTCCTGCAGGATCTTATACATGTCCGGGTAGTTCGCCGGAACTGTCGTATGGAATTGCTCTTTCGCGTCATTCCTGTAGTGGCCGTGGACTTCGCTGTTCACGACGGTGACGTCGCTCACCTGTCCGGCCTGGGCTTCAGAGAGGAATTGCGAAAAAGGGACTTCCTTGTCTTTACCCATGCCCGTGTTCTTCTGGACAACGTTCCAGAGCAACACGAGACAGGCCAAAATGATGACCCAGAAGATGATCGTCTTGACCGTTGAATTCACTCAGAACCCTCTTTCTCTTAGCGCCTGCTGCATTGGAGATGGAGTTCGCTACGCCCAGAACGATTAGGGGAAGGCTAACTTCTCACCTGCATTGCACTATTAGACGACAAGAGTCGCCGATAAGTATCAGAAAGACTCCGGTCTTAATTTTTGACGGCAACAGAGACGACTGCCGGGAGGTTTCCGAACTGTAAACTTAATTCTACCCCGGATGGGCAGGATTCACCCTACAACTCCCGGTGACAGGAGTAATGCTTTCGGTATTCGTGGGCAGCTTTACGGAACCCATGCCGGGCAGCCCCCTCCGAGGATTCCTCAGCCTGCCGTTTCCGCCGAAATCTCCAGCTTCAGGGCAGCTTCCAGCTCCGGCTCCAACTCGACCCCCCGCATCCACACCACCTCTCCTCTCCACTCGACAACCGGCCAGAGCGTCCGGTCAGGGGCGGCGATGTGCATGCGCTCAAAAACTTCTTTCATGCGCTTGGGGCCGCGAGTGTAGCGGAGGCGAACTCGGTCCCCGGGCAAGGGTGGCCGAACGGTAGCGGGAGCAAGGTCGCCGCCACCCTGGCAGGTGCAGCGGAAATGAAGTCCGAAGGCCTCCGCAAAAACCTCTCCGGGAACTGGAAGTACATATTGCAGAATGGCTTGCGCCGTTGCGGGGGGCTTCCCGCAGACGACTTCCAAACGTAGCTCCCGGGCGCTGCGCCTGGCGCGAACGCCGCCGGGGAGGTCAATCCCCGGAGGCAGCTTTTCTCCGGCGGAAGGGTTGCAGAGGGCCGCAAGCTCCTCCGTGGGATCGAAGCCAACACTCACGCCCAGCTGCGAGAGAGCCGCCCGCAGCACACGGCGCCGCAGGGCGGGATGAAGCGAACGCAGGCGCTCCAACTCAATCGAGAGGGACTTCTCCCCCGGATGGGTACTGCTGGCCCGGCCGCCTCCTCGCACCGGTTTTCCTGGTAAGAGGAGCGAGGGAAGCAGTTTTGCCAGTTCGGCTTGCCAGTAGGCTTCCTCGTCGCGGGCAATCGCGGAGAGAGCTGCAAGCTGGGCTTCCACCCCGGGGTTATACTCCCGCAGAGCCGGAAGTAGCTGATGGCGAATACGGTTACGGCTATAGATCAGCTCGCGGTTGGAGGCGTCTTCCCGCCAATCCTGATGGCGCTCGCGGAGAAATGCCTCCACCTCGGCGCGCCGCACCGCAAGCATCGGACGCAGGATCCGGCCCCCGACGGGTACTTCCCTGCCGGACACTTCGCCGGATACTTCATAGATGGGATAGATACCGCCAAGGCCCTCAGTCCAGGCACCGCGAATGAGCTTGAGCAGAACCGTCTCCGCCTGGTCATCGAGGGTGTGCGCGGTGGCAACGGCATCTACCTGGCGGGATGCCAGCAGGCCGCGGAAAAAATCGTAGCGCAGGTTGCGCGCGGCCTCCTCGATTCCCTCCCCGTTCGCACTTGCCGCGGCAGGGGTGTCGCAGCGGTGGAGGTGGAACTCAAGGTCGTGCACCCGCGCCAGTTCGCAAACGAAGGCTTCATCGGCGTCGGCATCGGCTCCGCGAAGACCATGATGGACATGTGCAACGGACAGTACGAGACCGAGTTCTCTGGCCCGCTCCAGCAGGGCGCGAAGCAGCGCCACCGAATCCGCCCCGCCGGAGACGGCCACGGCGACACGCATGCCAGGCCGGAAGAGCGATGTATTCAGCGCCAGTATGGCGGGATTGCTCATGACTTTTATCCTAGAGCCTGCCTATCCGATTGGTCTTGGCTTGATCCATGCTGTTGGCCTCGTGCAATCCCCCGCCCGGCGGTGAGGCTCCCGCTTGGCCGTAGGCTGTGGTCCGAGGGAGGAGGTGACACGCCAGATTCAAATCCCGGGCCAATTGGCGGCGACCTGCGAGAAGTCCTGTATACTCCTCTTTTTATGCGTGTATTCGTTATATTACCGGCGGCAGGAATCGGCACCCGCATGGCAGTGGCTCACACTGCACCCTCGGCGCCCAAGCAATTTCTCGAACTTAACGGTATTCCGATCCTGGTTCATACGCTGCTTGCCTTTGCCGCAGTGAGCCAGGTTAACGCAATCTATGTTGCCGTGCGCAAGACGGAGATGGAACGGCTGCGGAAACAGATCGACGACTACGGATTCAGCGGAAAGGTATTCGTAGTGGAAGGCGGGAACACGCGGCAGGAATCCGTCAGCAACGCGCTGCACGCGCTTGATTGCAGCGGTGACGATATCGTCCTGGTGCATGACTCGGTGCGGCCGCTGATTGAACCTGCGATTATCGAGCGGACCATCGAGGCTGTAGAGAAGCATGGCGCGGCCATTGTTGGCGTGCCTGCCATTGACACGATCAAGCAGGTGGAGCGGACCGCGGATGGAGCTATTATCTCCAGCACCATTCCCCGTGAGCGGATCGTATTGGCGCAGACCCCCCAGGGCTTCCGCTGCGATCTGCTGAAAAAGGCCTTTGCCGAGGCTGAGGCGGATGGCTTTCTAGGCACCGATGAGTCGTCCGTGGTGGAACGCTCGGGAACGAGCGTCTTCGTCGTGATGGGCTCGCCCAGCAACATCAAGATCACCCAGCCATCCGATCTGGAACTCGCAGAGTTTTACCTGAAGACGCGCTCGTCGCGGCTGACAACGCCGGCCAGAGAGAAGGACTGAACCCGGGCCGCCATTCGTTGCCGTCCGCGCGGAGAGATTCACTATGAGCATGAGAATTGGATATGGTTGGGATTCGCACGCATTCAAGCCAGGCGTGCCGCTGCGTATTGGTGGATTGACGCTGCAACACCCGGAAGGACTCGCCGGTCACTCCGATGGAGACGTGCTGCTGCATGCGATCACCGACGCTTTGCTGGGTGCGGTCTCCGCCGGGGACATTGGCACCTTCTTCCCCCCGGGAGATTCGCGATGGAAGAATGCCGATTCGGCCATCTTTCTGAACCTTGCGCTGGAGGAGATTCAGAATGCGGGTTACAGCATCGTAAACGTGGATACGACGCTGATCCTCGCCGCACCGAAGATCTCTCCAGTGGCCGCAGAGATGCGCGAACACCTTGCCGAATTGATGGAAGTGGAGCCCTCGGTCATCAGCATCAAGGCGAAGACGCCGGAAGGCCTGAACCAGGATCACGTAGCTCAGGCGCATGCCGTAGTGCTACTGGAAAAGGTAGAAGATCCGCAGGATCTGAAGAGCATGAGCGCCGTCATCGAGAGCCAGAAGCAACTGGAAGATGTAGTGGAAGACCTGCTGAGCCAGGTGCATGGAGTTCAACCACGGGACAGGGCAGCTCTTCCGACTTTTGATACAGAAGACATCACCTAATCACCGAAAGCAAGCGAGCCTTAACCGAAGCCCCTTAAGCGGAGGCCCTAAATCGGAGACAATGGCTCGAAGGACCAATCCCTTGAGAATGAAAGCCGCGGCCTTCGGGACCGCCATGATTGCCGTGTCGCTCGCATGCGCTCTTATCGCGCCGCTGCTGCGAGCGGAGGAGAAGCAGGACTGGCTGACTCCCGCGGAGCAGAGCGGATACCGCACCACTCCCAACTACGAGGAAACGATGGCCTACCTCAGGCGAGTGGCCGAGGCCGCACCCCGGCAGGTACGCCTGGAACCTTTTGGCAAAACGGGAGAGGGCCGCGATCTCTACATCGTGATTGCATCACGTGACGGGGAGTTTGACCCGGCGAAGCTGCACGCCGCGAAGAGACCGATTGTGCTGGTGCAGAACTCCATCCACGCCGGCGAAATGGATGGCAAGGATAGCTGCCTGGCGCTGCTTCGCGACATGGTCGTGACTCAATCGCAGGCTGCCCTGCTGGATCGCGCCGTCTTCGTCTTTATCCCCATCTACAATGCCGACGGCCATGAACGGCGTTCGAAATATAACCGCATTAACCAGAATGGCCCGGAGGAGATGGGCTGGCGAGCGAACGGCAGCAACCTGAACCTGAACCGCGATTACATGAAGGCAGACGCACCGGAAACACGCGCCCTGCTGAAGATGCTGCATCGCTGGCTGCCGGACTTCTTCGTGGACGATCACGTCACCGATGGCGCGGACTACCAGTACGACGTAACCTTCACCCTGGACAATGGACCGGATGTAGCGCCGGCAACCGCGAAATGGGTCACCGGAACAGTGACTCCAGCCCTGGAGAAGGCTGTGGACGATGCAGGCCACCTGGCCGCTCCCACATACATCACGCTGAACGACGACACGGATCCGGCCCAGGGGCTCTCCTTCAACGACGACCCGCCGCGCTTCTCAACCGGCTACATGATTCTGGAAAACCGGCCCGGTCTGCTGGTCGAGCTGCACATGCTGAAGGACTACAAGACGCGCGTGACCGGGAATTACGAGATCCTGCGCGGGCTGATGCAACTGGTCAATCGCGATGCGGATCGCCTGATCGATCTGAACCGCGAGGCGGATCAAGATGCGATGCGGCTTGGCGCACATCCGCTCGGCAACCAGCCCTTCCCGCTCCGCATGGTGTGGGGCGGCGAGACTACGCCGTTTTTGTATCGCGGCTACAAGGCCACTCGGAGATTGAGCGAGGTTTCCGGCGCGATGTGGGTGGAGTATTCCCACGAACCATGGAATGTCTCTCTTCCGCTGCAGACCGGCGCCAAAGTCGTCGCATCTACCGTACCTCCAGCGGCCTATATTATTCCCGCTGAATGGACGCGGGTGATCGACGTGCTGCAGGCGCACCAGGTTGAGATGAAGCGCACGACTGCTCCCTGGACCGGGACCGTTGAGACCTACCGGTGCAGCGGAATGGAGTGGCAGGATCGGCCATTTGAGGGCCGTCATCCCATTTTTTCAGGGGAGGGCGCTCATGGCAGGCCGGGGCAGTTCGGTCAATGCACATTAGTAACCAACGCGGTTACATATCCTGCGGGGTCGGCGGTTGTCCTGCTGAATCAGCGCCTCTCGAAGGTCGCCGTGCACTGGCTGGAGCCGCAGGGGCCGGACTCGGCTATGGCCTGGGGCTTTTTTGATTCCATCTTTGAGCAAAAGGAGTATGGCGAAGCCTACGTGTTGGAAAAGCTTGCCCGGGAGATGATGGCGAAGGACCCCAAGCTCAAGGCTGAGTTCGAGCGCAAGATCGCCACCGATCCGCGTTTCGCCGCAAACTCCGAGGCCAGGCTCGAATTTTTCTATGACCGCTCGCCCTGGGCAGATGCGCGGCTGGGACTCTACCCGGTCGGCAGGCTCACAAAACTGGACGGTATTCCCTTGAAGTAAAGCCAAGGATCGTAACCTCCATGATGCATCCACCGGACAGTACGCAGGCTGAGAGAGCGCCGAACAACATCTGGCAAAGTGGGCTTGGATGGGCTGCGGTTGTGGCGCTGCTCCGGCTGCTGCTTTATGTGTGGATCGGGCCGCGCTACGGATATTTTCGAGATGAGCTCTACTACCTTGCCTGCGGCCATCATCCTGCATGGGGATACGTCGATCAGCCGCCGATGATCGCATGGATGGCGTGGCTGCTGGAGCACTCGATTGGCACCTCACTCTATGCCCTGCGGCTGCTGCCTGCCTTGGCAGGCGCGGGAACCATCTTCCTCTGCGGGTGGCTGGCAAAGGAGTTTGGCGGCGGACGGCGCGCGGTCCTGGTTGCGGCACTGGCCGCTCTCTGCACGCCGATCTACCTGGCGATGAGCCACCTCTTCTCCATGAATGCCTTCGATCCACTTCTCTGGATGGCAGCCGCGGCGGTGTTGGTTCGCGCAGCAAAAACCGGTAATGAGAATGTCTGGATCTGGCTAGGGCCGGTGGTGGGATTCGCGCTGCTCAACAAGTATGGAGTCGCGTTCTTTACGCTGGGCCTTCTGGCGGGAATTCTGCTAACGCCAATGCGGAGCGCATTTTTGAATCTGCGGCTTTGGGCAGGCGCGGCCATCGGGGCCGCGATCGCAATGCCGAATTTCCTTTGGCAGTGGCATCGTGGTTTTCCCTTCCTGCAGTTGATGCACGCCATCCGGGCCAGCGGCCGCGATACATGGAACGGTGTGCCATGGTTCCTCGGCCAGCAGGCACAGATACTGCATCCGCTGAACGTTGTGCTGATTGCAGGCGCGCTGATCTTCTGGTTCGGGCCGAGGGGCAAGGCCTTTCGCTCCTTGGGATGGGCCTTCCTGGCAACCTTTCTGCTCCTGATGGCGATGCACGCAAAAAACTACTACCTGGCGCCGATGTATCCGATGGTGCTGGCAGGAGGAGCGGTCTGGCTGGGTTCAGTGAGATATCGCTGGATCGTACCGGCTTTCTCTGCCGTGCTCATTGCGAGCGGCATTCTCCTTTCGCCCATTGCTGTCCCGGTGCTGACGGTGAACCAGTACCTGCGCTACACCCATGCGTTGGGCATTGCCCCGCCAAAGTTTGAGAACAACCGGCCCGGTCTGCTGCCGCAACTTTATGCGGACATGTTCGGTTGGGAGCCAATGGCGCAAAAGGTCGCGGCCTATTACAACTCTCTGCCAGACGAAGAGCGTGCGCGGACCGGCATCTTTGCGAACAACTATGGAGAGGCAGGCGCAATCGATTTCTTTGGGCCCCGCTATGGGCTTCCACCGGCCATCAGCGGCCACCAGAACTACTGGTACTGGGGAGCGCATGGCTACACGGGAGAGAGCCTGATTGTGCTGGGCGACAACGAAGCGACCCTGAAGAAGGAGTGCTCTTCGGTCACCACAGCAGCAGTGCTGGACGATAAGTATGCACGGCGCGATGAGATCGGTTCCGTATTCCACTGCCGCGGATTGAAGTGGAACCTGGCAGACGACTGGGCGCGCGTGAAGAAGTGGAATTGAGCGGCGGCGTGTTGGAATCGCGTGCGGCGATGGTGCTAGCATCGAAGTTACTCCGAAAAGAAAATGGCTGACATCATCAAGACTCCCCGCGTACGTTTTGCGCCTTCCCCCACCGGCTACCTGCACGTGGGCGGCGCTCGCACTGCTCTTTTTAACTGGCTCTTTGCGCGCCACACCGGCGGCACGCTAATCCTGCGGATTGAGGACACCGACTTTGAGCGCTCCTCCGAGGAGATGGTCGAGGGCATCCTCGTGGGGATGCGCTGGCTGGGCCTGAACTGGGATGAAGGACCGTTCTATCAATCGAAGCGCCTGAGCCTGTATACCGAGACAGCGGAGAAGCTGCTGGCCAGCGGTCATGCGTATTACTGCTTCTGCACGAAGGAAGAGCTGGAGCAGCGCCGCGCAGAGGCCACACGGACCGGACGCACGCCAATGTACGATGGCCGCTGCCGCAAGATTGACCCACAAGAGGCGCTCCGCCGCAAGCAGGCAGGCGAGCCGTGCGCGGTACGGTTTGCCGTGCCCGTCGGCGGATCGACCAGCTTTGACGACGCCGTATTCGGCAAAGTCGAGTTCCAGAACGCGGAACTGGAAGACTTCGTACTGCTGCGGTCGGATGGGATACCGACGTACCACCTGAGCGTCGTGGCAGACGACCTCGATATGCGGCTGACTCATATCATTCGCGGCGCGGACCACATCTCGAACACTCCCAAGCAGGTGTTGCAATACCGTGCTCTGGGCGCGGAGCTCCCGATCTTTGCGCATGTGCCGCTGATTCTTGGTCCAGACAAGACGCGGCTCTCCAAGCGCCACGGCGCAACCAGCGTCATCTCCTACAAAGACATGGGAATCGTGCCCGAGGCCTTCCGGAACTTCCTCTCGCTGCTGGGCTGGTCGCCAGGGGCAGCGGGCAAGGACGCCGATGGCAAGGATCGCGAAATCTTCTCCTCCGAGGAGCTGATCCAGCTCTTTTCGCTGGAGGGAATCTCCAAGTCAAACGCTGTCTTCGACAACGATAAGCTGGCATGGTTCAACACGGAATACATCCGCGCCTATCCCGTGGAGAAGCTGCTGCCGCTGATCGAAGAAGAGTGGGAGAAGGCCGGCCTGAAGCCGACACGCACGCCCGGAGAGATTGCCGCCGCGATTGAATTGCTGAAGCCTCGCGCGCGCAACCTGAAGGACTTTGCAGGCGCCTTCAAGGCTTATTTCACGGATACTTTTGAATTTGATACTGCAGCGGTTACGAAGTTCTTCAAGGATGACTCGCTGCGCGGACGGCTGGTGGAACTGGCCGCGAGATACAAGGCTGCGCCGGAGTTCACAGAGGCATCGACTGAACAGGTGCTGCGCGCTTTCGCGGAGGAGAAGGGCATGAAGGCGGGCGCGCTGATCAACGGAGCGCGCGTGGCGCTGACCGGGCAGGGCGTGGCTCCCAGCCTGTTTGCCGTCATGGTATCTCTTGGCAAGGAGCGTGTGGTAAAGCGCCTGGCAACGGCGGGAGAGATCCCGGCAGCCTAGAAGAATCGGCGCTGTTTCTGCGCGGTGCGGCAATCTTTTAAAGAACCCATCGCGCAGAGAATCTGCACTGCGTCTATTTCGCCGCGATGTTGAAGACCACGGGAATCGTCTTGGGCGGATAGCAGGAGTTGGAGTCGCAGGCCTGATAGCGGAGGACTGCTTCAACCAGATGCTGCCCCGGCTGCGCGGTAACGTGCGCTTTCAGAACAAACTCCCCGGCATACACGCTCAACTTTTCCTTCGGGGAAAACGAGAAGCTGTAATCGGCTCCGGCTGGGAAATCCACTGCGCTTACATTGACTCCTGGTTTTTCCGCAACCACGAAATTCGTCGGGATCAGCAGTTTCGAGTGTGGCGTATGCGAGTTGATGTGCATGCCGTCGGCCACGCGGAAGTGCAACTCCACAACACCCGGCTTCTTGGCGGCGAGGGCAACCTGATCCGGGAAGAGGAAGCGGACCGAATCGGCGCCGCGTGCGCTTGACTGCGCGGACTTCTCCGACGCCGGAAACTGCGGCTGTGCCGGAAGCGCCAGTGCAACCAGCGATGCGGCAACAAGCAGAGCGCGAATCTTCATCACTGTCCTCCTGCCAAGGCCTTGCGGATATTTGCTTCAACCTCATCGCGAGGAACCAATCCAACGGTCTGCGCGACCACGGTTCCCTTGCGATCGATGTAGAAGGAAGTGGGCAGCGAATCAACACCGCCGTAAGGATTGCTGATGGAGTCGCCGTCGATCAATACCGGGTAGGTCATCTTCTGCTGCTCGACGAACTTCGCGATCTCGGCCTTTTGCGTAAACAGCTTCGCGCGGTCTTCCTTGTCCAGGTCGTCGCTGGAGACGCCAAGAATCTCAAACCCCTGCCCTGCATACTGTTCGCGCAGCTTGAGGAACCACGGAATCTCCACCTTGCAGGGAGCGCACCAGGTTGCCCAGAAGTTCAGCAGCACGGCTTTGCCGCGATAGTCCGCGAGTGAAACTTTTTTGCCATTCAGGTCGCTCAGCGTGAAGTTGGGAGCGGGCTTGCCCTGCAACTGCGAGACCTCCTGGTCTGCGGAGTCCTGCTGCAGCGTGACGTGCGTTGCGCGAAGCCGTTCCGCCTGCTGGCGTCGGCTCTCGTAGTTCGCCCATCCCGCCCAGAACATCAGCGCCAGCGAAGCAAGGATAAGAAGCAGAATGAAATGATTGCGTTTCACCGAAGACCGTGACCTTCCCAAAGGCTCGCATATAGCGCCGCATACAAAACGAAGGAAACGGACGCTGCCTCTATTCTAAAGGAGGATGGACGGAGCCGCTTCACGGCCCGGACACGGACGCTCTGATACCATCAATTGCTTTGGGGACAGGAAGCGGGAGCAACATGACGGAACACACCCCGGCATCGCTGGTAAGGACAGAGGCAGAGGCGCTGCTGGCGCTGGCAACACGGCTGGAAGGACCAATGGCAGCGGACTTTGACCGCGCCGTGGAGCTGGTACTGCGCTGCGGGGAAGAGCGGGGCCGGGTGGTCGTCACCGGCATGGGCAAAAGCGGAATCGTGGCGCAGAAGATCGCCGCGACCTTGAGCTCTACCGGGTCGCCCGCGCTGTTTCTCCATCCTGCAGAGGCCCTGCATGGCGACCTCGGGGTGCTGATGCAGGGCGACGTCGTAATTGCGCTCTCGGCCAGTGGCGAGACCGAGGAGATTCTGCGCCTGCTGGCCACGCTCAAGCGCATGGGCGACGCGCTTATCAGCTTCTGCTGCAACATAGCATCGACTCTTGCGCAGGCGAGCGATGTGGCCTTGGATTGTTCGGTTGAAAAGGAAGCCTGCGGACTGGGCCTGGCGCCGACGGCCTCGACCACTGCGATGCTCGCGCTGGGCGATGCACTGGCTATTGCGGTCTCGTTGAAAAAGGGTTTTCGTGCCGAGGACTTCGCCGACCTGCACCCCGGTGGCAAGCTGGGTAAGAAGCTGGCCCGCGTCCGGCAGTTAATGCACTGCGGCGACGCCGTGCCACGCGTCGAGCGCACGACTCCTATGACGGACGTGATCTACGAGATGTCGCGCAAGGGCCTGGGCCTGACCACGGTACAGGAAAACACCAGGCTGGTCGGCATCATCAGCGATGGAGACCTGCGTCGCCTGCTGGAGCACGAAGGCCCGGCAGCCCTGGAGAAGACTGCGGGAGAGGCCATGAACCCGGCTCCCAAGACGATTGCGCCAGAGGAGCTCGCGGTCCGCGCCCTGAGCGTGATGGAGGGCAAGAAGATCACATCCCTGGTGGTGGTGGACGCAGCAGGCGCGGTCGAAGGCGTGCTGCACCTGCACGATCTATGGGGCACGGAGATGCTGTAGCGGCATCCTGACCCAAAGGGCATCTACTGCACCGGCCAGTCCTCCCGAGGGCAGCGAACACCGCAAACGGGTAGAATGGGCTTTTACCTTTTATCTGCAAGATTCCTTAAAGGAAAGCACAGTCGAACGCATGCATCGCTGGTCAAAACTCTTTATTCCTACACTTCGTGAGGCTCCGGCAGACGCCGAGGTCGCCAGCCACAAGTTTCTGCTTCGCTCGGGATATATCCGGCAGCTTGGCGCGGGCATTTACTCCTACCTTTTTCTCGGGCAGCGCTCCATCAACAAGATCATCGGCATCGTGCGCGAGGAGATGGACAAGATCGGGCAGGAGTTCCTGCTGCCGGCGCTGAATCCGCGCGAGGTGTGGGAGGCGAGCGGCCGCTGGTCAACCATGGGCGACAACCTGTTCCGGCTGAAGGACCGCAAGGGAGCCGACCTGTGCCTGGGCATGACGCACGAAGAGGTGATGACCGACATTGCCCGCAAGGAGCTGCGCAGCTATAAGCAGCTTCCGCAGGTCTGGTACCAGATCCAGACCAAGTTTCGCGATGAGCCGCGCCCCAAGTCGGGCCTGCTGCGGGTTCGGCAGTTCATCATGAAGGACTCGTATTCCTTCGACATCGACAAGGCCGGGCTGGACAGGAGCTTCGACCTGCACGACGCGACCTACCGGACCATCTTCAACCGCTGCGGGCTTCCTTTCGTCGCGGTCGAGGCGGATTCGGGCGCAATGGGCGGATCGCAGTCGCAGGAGTTCATGGTCTACACCGATGCAGGCGAAGACCTGATCGCAAGCTGCCCCAAGTGCAGCTATACGGCCAACATGGAGAAGGCCACGTCGCGCCTTGAGCCGGTGGAGGACCTTGCGGCAACCGGAGACGGCAAACCCGAACCGGTGCACACTCCCGGCCAGAAGACAATTGAGCAGGTAGCCGCGTTTCTCCAGGTCGAGCAATCGCAGCAGATCAAGACCATGGCTTATATGGCTGAGTTCCGCGTAGCCGGGAAAGAGTCCGAAGCAAAGCTGGCTCCGGTAGTCGTGTTTCTGCGCGGAGATCACCAGGTCAACGAAGCCAAATTGAACTCGATCGTGGGTGCTGTGGCGTTGCGTCCCATGCACGAGGAGGAGATTCGCCAGACATTCGGCTCCGCTGCTGGCTATCTTGGTCCCATCGGGCTCACTACGGCGGCCAAAATTGCATCTGAAGGTGTGACAGTCATTGTGGATCGCGCACTGGAGGGTCGTACAAACCTGGTTGCCGGCGCCAACAAGGAGGAGTACCACCTGCGCAACGTCACCCCTGTGCGAGACTTTAAGGCCACGGTGATCGCGGATGTGCGCAACGCTGCGGAAGGCGAGGGCTGCCCCGTATGCGGCACTCCGCTGAAGGTTGCCAAGGCAGTAGAGGTGGGTCACATCTTCAAGCTGGGCTACAAGTACTCCGAGAGCATGGGCGCCCATGTACTGGACCCCAACGGCAAGGAAGTCGCACCGATCATGGGCAGCTACGGAATTGGCATTGAACGCATTCTGACCGCCACGGTGGAGCAGTTCCATGACGAGAAGGGCTTCTGGCTGCCACGTTCGATTGCGCCGTTTGATGTGGTCGTGACGATAACCAATACCACCGATACGACCTTGGTGGAGGCGGGCGAAAAGATCGCCGCCGAACTGGAAGCGGCAGGGTTGGATGTGCTGCTGGATGACCGGGATGAGCGGGCGGGCGTGAAGTTCAAGGACGCCGACCTGGTGGGGATTCCGTATCGCGTCAACGTTGGAAAGAAGACGGCCGATGGCAAGGTAGAGCTGGTGACGCGCGCAACCTCGAGCAGTCAGGATCTGGACTTCGACGCGGTCGTGAGTACCCTCAAGACGATCGCTGGATAATCCTCCAGATACAGCGTGCCGAATTGCTCTCCGGGAACGTCTAAGTAAGCTGAAGAATGCGAGACCAGGAAGGTAGAAGGTAAACGGTTGCCAGTCAAGATTAAACTCGGTCGTCCGGGAACGTCGGTACAGGACTTCTTTGCAAGTAAATCTGGCAAGCAGGCGGTGAAGATCTTGCTCGGTGGCGTAGTGGCGGTTTTGCTCGCGCTCTTCGGGGTAGCATCTTTCTACTACTACCGCTATGAGCAGATCGTAGACAAGCGCCTTACCCAGCCATTGTTCGCGCGCACAGCAAAGATTTACGCGGCTCCGCGCGAGGTGCGTATCGGGCAGAAGCTCACCGTGAACGCTATAGCGCAGGAACTCAGTCAGGCCGGCTACAGCCGGTCGAGCGACATTCATGCTTCGCAGATGGGCACCTATGAAGATCGGCCGGGAAGCATCTACATCCATCCCGGAGCGCAGTCCTACCACACGCAGGACGGCGCAACAATCAGCATCGCCAACGGTCTTGTCAGCCAGATAAGCGGAGACCAGGGGCAGGCGCTGGCTGCCTATGAGCTGGAGCCGCTGCTGATCACCGGCCTGTCGGAAGATGCCAATCGCACCAAGCGGCGCTTGGTCACCTACGACGAAATTCCGCCCAACCTGGTGCAGGCTGTGCTCGCCATCGAGGACCGCCGATTCTTTGAACACAGCGGCGTGAACTACTACCGCCTGATGATGGCGATGTTTAAAGACGTCCGCTCCGGGCAGAAGGCGCAAGGCGGATCGACGCTCACCATGCAATTGGCACGCGGCTTCTTCCTCTCCCCGGAAAAGCGGCTGAAGCGCAAGCTGATTGAGATTGCAATTACCTTCCAGCTCGAACATCGCTTCAATAAGCGGCAGATCTTCGAAATGTACGCGAACCAGATCAACCTGGGCCAGCGCGGCAGCTTCTCGATCAACGGATTCGGCGAGGCCGCAAGGAGCTACTTCGGCAAGGATGTGCAGCAGCTTGATCTGCCGCAATGTGCGCTGCTGGCCGGCATGATCCAACGGCCGAATTACTTTTCTCCCTACAAGCATCCCGAGCGCGCACTGGAGCGGCGCAACCTGGTTCTCGACTCGATGGTGGAGACAGGCGCCATCACCCGGCAGCAGGCGGATATCGCAAAGGCATCTCCACTGAAGCTGGCTGTCATGAGCGTCGATGCCAGCGAGGCGCCCTACTTTGTGGACCTTGTTCGCGACCGGTTAAACCAGAAGCTCGGCGAGCGCGACTTCAACCGCGAGGGGCTGCGTATCTATACCTCGCTCGATCCTGACCTGCAGCGTGTCGCGGCGGAAGCAGTTGAGATCGGCATGAAGAATGTGGACCAACTGGTGCTGAAGGCCCACTCGCATAAAGCGAAAGATGGGACGATCACCACCAGCGGCAACATCACGTATCCGCAGGTGGCGCTCATCGCGCTCAATCCGCACACGGGGCAGGTGCTGGCCCTGGTTGGCGGACGGAATTACGGCATGAGCCAGTTAAATCACGCGGTGTCCAAGCGACCCACAGGATCGATCTTCAAGCCCTTCGTGTATGCAGCGGCTTTTAACTCGAGTCTTTCAGGTGCTCAATTGACGGGGCAGGACGCCGTGTTTTCGCCCGTCACCATGTTGAGTGACGAGCAGACCACGTACAACGCCGGCAGCAGCCAGGAATATACACCGCGCAACTACCACTCCGAATATCACGACCAGGTAACCGCGCGCTTTGCCCTGCAGCAATCGCTGAACAACGCCACCATCTCCCTGGCGCAAATGGTGGGCTTCAACAACGTGGCTTCTCTCGCGCGGGATGCAGGCATCAAGTCGGCTCGGGGAACTCCGGCCGTCGCGCTGGGCGCCTATGACGCAACGCCTCTCGACATGGCCGGCGCTTACACCGTCTTCGCCAACAACGGAGTCAAGATTGATCCCTGGATGCTGGCCTCCGTTCGCACCAGCTCCGGTGACGTTATCGACGACTATTCTCCTGACTCCAAACCGATTCTTGATCCGCGAGTCGCCTACCTCACAACCAGCTTGATGCAGAACGTGATCAACGCCGGCACGGGCTACGAAGTACGCAGGCGCGGCTTCAACGCTCCAGCCGCGGGCAAAACGGGAACCTCGCACGATGCCTGGTTTGCAGGTTACACCAGCAACCTGATCTGCATTGTGTGGGTGGGCAACGACGACTATACCGACGTAAAACTTTCAGGCAGCGCCGCCGCGGCCCCCATCTGGGCAGAATTCATGAAGCGCGCGGTACAGTTACCGCAATACTCTGACACGCATGACTTTGCCGCCCCTGCCGGCATCATCCAGGTACGCATCGACAAGGCAACGAATCTCCTCGCGAACGATTCCTGTCCGGACAGCTATACGGCATCGTTCCTCGACGGAACGGCTCCGACCGATACCTGCGATCATGCCAATGGCGATCAGCGCAACCTGTTTCAAAAACTCTTTGGCATAGGCGAGAAGCCCGCCTCCCCGACGGTCAACGGTCAGCCGATTGTGCAGCCACCAGGCCAGGCTGCTGGAGACGTAAGCGCGAGCCGCACGGAGACAAATCCGGATGGCACAAAGAAGAAGGGATTCTTTGGAAAGGTATTTGGCGCGCTGAAGGGTAGCGATAAGAAGCCCGCTCCGCAGGCACAACCCTCTCCTTAGTCTCCTCGACGGAGAGTCCCGGATTCTCCATCTGCCATTTTGTAACAGCATCGGTGCTCAATCCAGAATCCATCCTGCAGGGCACGCTAATGCACCTCCGGTGCAATGGATTCCTCCGACTGCGGCGGCAGCAGCATGCGTCGCAGATTGAAGCCCAGTGGCGCAGCCTGAAATCCCGCATCGAGCAGCAGCCTCGCCATCCAGTGCAGATGGGCGGGCTGGCCGTTGATGGCCGCCACCAGCATGCCGCCACGACGATCGGCATTATGGCGCTGCATCTCCTCCTGGGTTGTCCTCGCCAGAAAATGCGCCAGATCGCGCGCCACATTCGTGCGCTCTGGTTCCTCCAGCGGAAGAAAGACCTGCAGGTTCGGATTGTTGCGGCGCAGATAAGCAACCAACTCCCCATTGCGTAGCACGACACTCGCGCCAACGCTCCGGGCGAGCGATCGCGGAGCCTGTTCCTCTCCCTCATCAGCCTGTGCTGCGGCAGGCCAGCGCAGCACGGAACCATACGGGTTCGCCGGGTCCGTCGCTGCGAGGAGCACCATCTCCGACTTTTCCGGCTGCGCGGAATTTCTGAGAGACCGCAGAAGATCGACCGCCGCCGGCAACGCGAATTGCGTCGCGCCAAGACCAGCGACAAAGTATCCGCGCCGAACCCTGCCGCTCTCCTCAAGCGCCTTCAGCACATCGTAGATGGCAGAAAAACCTCCAGGAAGATTCTCAGACGCTACGGATTCGCGCGTCAGCACGCCGTAGCGATGGAGCAACTGCAGCGCTATCGCGTGACTCCACTCCGTCTGCAAAGCGCTCGCTGTCTCCGCGGTTGCCTCCTCCACCGGCACCAGCGCCCAGCGGCCCTGCGCGCTTGGCGGAGTGGTTCGGCGGGAGCGATATGCAGGCAAATTATGCTGGTGTCTCGATGGACGCACAGTCGAAGGCTTTGCCACATAGGCCCGCAGTGCATGGAAGGTATCATTGGTCACCTTGCCGCGCCACACCAGGCTCCAGAGTGCATCGAGTGTCTCCCCGGGATAGCCGCCTCCCACCGCATCGTGTATTTGCGAAAAGAATGCAGCGCCGCCACGACGCAGTTCTTCCAGAATCGCCAACTCCCGCGGCGAGAGCGGTGCGCCGCTGCCGGCATCGCGCGCAGAGCGGAGCGGCAGCAAAGATCTGAGCTTATCGGCGAGATAAAGAGACACGCGTCCGTCATGCTCGCCCAACGCATCGAAGCCGCACCACATCACTTCCCCCGCAGCGATCAGCGTGTCCAGATGGGCGGAAGAATAATTCACCAGACGCGCGGGAAGAATCGCGGTCTCCAGCAAGGAAGCCGGCAGCGGGGCACCCTGCAGGTTCTCGATCGCATCCAGCAATGCATCCAGGCCGCGCCGTGGCTGCAATACACCTTGCCAATGCGTAAACAGCCGCGCCAGCACCTGCGGCTCAACCGGCTCCACTTCCTTGCGCAGGCGCGCCAGAGATTTACGCCGGATAGAGCGCAGCACTTCCACGTCGCACCACTCTCGATGAACGCCACCCGGGCGAAAGCCTCCCTCAACAATGCGCTCATCCGCCATGAGGATGCGCAGCGCCTTCTCCACTTGTGCGGCGTCCAGAGAAAATCTTGCAATCACCTCGTCCAGCGTGAAAGGACCATGAGTGCGCGCGTAGCGGCGGACCAGTTCCACCACCGGCGCACCAACCTGCGTAAGCAACGCGGCAGGCAGGCCACGCGGCAAGGAAAGTCCAAGGGCATCGCGGTATCGGGCCGCATCTTCCACCGCAATCCATCTCTTCTCGCCTGCGATTTTCACTTCAACCACACGTCTTACGCGCTGCAGGCGGTCCAGGTTCTTCAGCAGGTTGGGACTAACACAGCGGCGAGCCAGCTCGTCCCTAGAGATATCTCCGAGATGCAGCAGCAGATCATGCATGCCATCGGCGGAGCGGGCACGCATCGGCTCGGCAAGAGATTGAAGATGCTCTTCTACTTCCGCAATGGCATCCGCATCCAGAAGCTCGCGCAGATCGGCGTCGCCCATCAGTTCGCGAAGCTGATCCTGATCGATGGAGAGTGCCTGCGCCCTGCGCTCAGCGAGGGGAGCGTCGCCATCGTAGATATAGTTCGCCACATAGCTGAAGAGCAGCGAAGAGGCAAAGGGCGAGGGTGTCTGCGAATCCGCGACATGCACGCGAATGTTACGCGTCGCAATCGCACGCAACGTTTCAAGGAACGCGGGCATATCGAAGACATCGCGCAGGCACTCACGGTACGCCTCCAGCAACATGGGAAATGCCGGATAGCGGGATGCGACCGACAAAAGGTCATGGGCTCGCTTGCGCTGCTGCCATAGCGGAGCGCGGCCCTGGGCACGGCGGCGGGGCAGGAGCAACGCACGCGCTGCGCTCTCGCGAAATTTCGCAGCGAACAACGCAGTCGATCCGAGCTGGCGCAGGACGAGGCTGGTGGCCTCGGCCGGATCCAGCAAAAACTGCTGAACATCCGGCACTATGTCACTATCGGGAAAGCGCAGCACCAGGCCATCGTCGCCCCACAATGGCTCGACGTCCGGCCCGCCCGCCGCTCGACTCCTCTCTGTGATCGCCATCGCCCAGGGCGCGTGAATGCGGCTTCCGAAGGGCGTAAGGATGCAGACACGCCAGTCTCCCAGTTCGTCGCGGCAGCGCTCAATCACAATCGTGTGATCATCTGGAACAGCCGTAGTTGCAATTTGCTGATCCCCGAGAAAGCGCATCATGTTTTCCGCTGCTGCCGGATCGAGATCGTGTTCGCGAGCTAATTTACTGAGCGCGGCCGTTCGTGGCATGGCGCAAAGCTCGCGCACAAGCTGACCAATGCGGCGGCCAAACTCCAGCGGTCGCCCTGCGGCATCGCCATGCCAGAAAGGCATCTTTCCCGGCTCGCCCGGCGCGGGAGAAACCAGCACGCGGTCATGCGTTATCTCATCGATGCGCCAGGTGGACGCACCAAGCACGAACGTGTCTCCTGTGCGGCTTTCGAAGACCATCTCTTCATCCAGCTCCCCCACTCGAACTGGCTTGGTCTCGGAGCTGGCGAGAAAGACCCCATACAATCCGCGATCGGGTATGGTTCCACCATTCAAAACAGCGAGGATCTTGGAGCCTTCGCGCGGAGTCAGAAGATTGCGATTGCGGTCCCAAGTGATGCGCGGACGCAGCTCGGAAAATTCATCTGAGGGATATCTGCCGGCCAGCAGATCCAGCACGCCCTCAAATGCCGCGCGCGTAAGAGAAGCGAAGGGCGCTGCGCTACGAATGATTCTGTACATCTCCTCGACGCTGATCTCCGGGTCGATCGGCGGTACGTCCTTCCGTCGGCTTGCGAGTGTGCGCTGCGGCGGTTGAGCGGTAATGGCAACGATCTGCTGGGCCAGAACGTCGAGCGGATTCCGCAGGTAGCGCGTAGACTCCACCAGCCCTTCATGCATGGCGCGGGTCACCGCTGCACAGGCCACCAGGTCGGCACGAAATTTAGGAAAGATGATGCCTTCGCTGGCTGCGCCGACATGGTGCCCTGCGCGGCCAATACGCTGCATGCCGCTGGCAACCGATGGCGGCGCTTCAATCTGCACCACGAGATCGACTGCGCCCATGTCGATGCCAAGCTCCAGCGACGATGTGGCCACCAGCGCACGGATCTGACCGGCTTTCAGCAGCTCCTCTATCTCTGTGCGCTGCGCAGCCGCCAGCGAACCGTGATGGGCCCGCGCCAGTGTCTCGCCTGCCAGTTCGTTCAGCGCTCCCGCAAGACGCTCCGCAATGCGGCGGCTGTTTACAAAGATGATGGTCGAAGTACGAGAGCGCACAATCTCCAGCAGGCGCGGATGAATTGCACTCCAGATGGAGGTGCGCTTTGGCTCCTTGGAGGCAGTTTCGCTGGCGCGCTCCTCTACCTGTCCCAGGCGCGCCATGTCCTCTACAGGAACTTCAACCCGCAGTTCCAGCCGTTTCGGTTCGGTGGCATTGAGGATGGTTACAGGCCGGAATGCCGGAAATGCTGGATCCTCTATATCGCCCGTAAACTCCGCCGCGAGGTTATCGTGCTCGCTTGCCTCCGATGTCTCCGGAGTCGCTGCTTCCACGCCCGAAAGAAAGTGGGCTACCTCCTCCAACGGTCTCTGCGTTGCGGAGAGGCCGATGCGTTGCAGCCTTTGACCGCAGATCGCCTGGAGGCGCTCGAGAGAAAGAGCGAGGTGAGCGCCGCGCTTGGTCGGCACCAGAGCGTGAATCTCGTCAACAATCACGGTCTCGACGCTGCGCAGGCTAGCGCCAGCATCGGAGGTCAGAATCAGGTATAGCGATTCCGGCGTGGTAATCAGTATCTCGGACGGATGCCGGCGAAAGCGACTGCGCTCTTTCTGTGGAGTGTCGCCGGTGCGCACGCCGATCTCTGGTGTATGAAAGGCGACTCCGCGGCTGCGCGCCATATCGGCGATGCCCGCAAGCGGCATGCGCAGGTTGCGCTCCACGTCGACCGCCAGTGCTTTCAACGGGCTGATGTAGAGTACGCGGCAGCCTTCCGCGGCTGGCTCGCTCGCGTGCAGCATTAGCCGGTCAAGGCACCAGAGAAACGCAGTCAGCGTCTTTCCCGTACCCGTGGGCGCAAGAATGAGAGTGCTTTCTCCGCGCGCGATGACAGGCCAGCCGAGCCGCTGTGGCGCGGTCGGGCGCTTGAATACGGCGCGAAACCACTCTGCCGTAACCGGATGAAAGAGCGAAAGTGGATCAGGCTCCTGCGACTGCCCGCGTTGCCCTCGCTTCGTCATGAACTCTCCATGAGAGTATCCCGTCGTTTTTCGTAGGATGCAATCCGCCCTGGATATGCTGAAACCCGGACACGCCAAACCGGGGAGGGCCGGAGAAGCTTGCACCGAACCTGAGTAGACGTTAGCCTCAGTGCACGATGAAAAGCGAAGAACCCCCGCTGACGCCAGAGCAGGTTGCGAAGCTGATCGACGAGGCGAAGTCTGCTGCCGCCAACGCGTATGCGCCATATTCGGGATTTCGCGTCGGTGCCGCCCTGTTCCTGCGCGATGGCGCAGTCGTTACCGGTGCCAATGTGGAGAATGCCTCGTATGGGCTGACGATATGCGCGGAACGCTCCGCGGTAGTTCGAGCCATTGGCGAACGTGGGCCGCAAACACGCATCCGTGCCATCGCACTGGCAAACCTCAACGCGGCTTCCTCCTCCCCTTGTGGAGCTTGTCTACAGGTGTTGGCGGAGTTCACAGAACCCGACGCATGGGTTGTCTTCCCGGTTGCAGGCAGGCTGGAGACTCGGCGATTCGCGGAGCTTTTCCCCTTCCCATTCCAACTCAGCACGAGCGCAACTTCTTAGGCTCCGTCTGCTGCAGGTGCAATCTCCAGCAATGTGCTTCAACCTATAAACAACTCATAAATACACAGCAATTCGCTTCAACCAATGAATGGATACCAATGCGAGCAGTGGACCTGATTCGAAAACAGCGCGACGGTATAGAGCTGAACGACGAAGAAATCAAGTTTCTTGTACGGGGAGCCGCTGAAGAGAGCCTGCCAATGGAGCAGTTATCGGCATGGCTGATGGCCGCGTGGTTGCGGGGACTCTCGCACAACGAGCTGACATCGCTGACGCAGGCGATGCGCTTCTCCGGCGAGGTCTTCGACACGACGACGCTCGGCAAGCTGGCTGTCGATAAGCACTCCACCGGCGGCGTGGGAGACAAAACCTCCTTCCTGGTTGCACCCATCGCGGCGGCGGCAGGGCTGGCAGTGCCGATGATCAGCGGGCGCGCGCTTGGCCACACGGGCGGCACTCTGGACAAGATCGAATCTATCCCCGGCTATCGCACGAAACTTTCACTGGCTGAGTTCCGCAGCATCCTCGATCGCACCGGCGCAAGCATTATGGGGCAGACGAAGAACCTGGCGCCTGCCGATCGTGTTCTTTATGCATTGCGCGATCGCACCGCGACCGTCGAGAGTCCCGATCTAATCTGCGCTTCCATCATGAGCAAGAAGCTGGCAGAGGGGCTGCATGCACTGGTGCTCGATGTAAAGACGGGATCAGGCGCGTTCCTCCAGCGTGAGCAAGACGCTCTTCACCTCGCGTCCCTGATGGTCCAGACGGGCGAGGCCGCGGGCACGCGCACGGTTGCATTGCTCACCGGAATGGAGCAGCCGCTTGGCCGCGCGGCGGGAAACTGGATCGAGGTGGCGGAAGCGATCGAGCTGCTGCATGGAGGCCGCGACCCGCTGACCGAAGACCTGCGCGAGTTATCCATCGCGCTCGCAGGGTGGATGATTTATCTCGGCGAGGAGGCAGCTTCGCCTGACGATGGCCGTCGATTGGCGGAAGAGCTCCTGGACAGCGGTGCCGCATTCCACGCCTTTCGCGCCATGGTCGAAGCACAAGGCGGCGACCCTGGCTGCATCGATCATCCGTCAACGTTCCATAAGCCCGGCGCATCGCGGAATTTTCCCGCAACGCGCTCCGGCATTATTTCGGAGATGGATTGTGCGCAGGTGGGATGGGCCGTACAGCGCCTTGGAGCAGGACGCGAGCGGGTGGGCGACGCTGTCGATCCGCATGCCGGTCTGCTCTTCCATGCCAAGTGCGGAAGTACCGTAGAGGCTGGGCAGGCAATCTGCACCATGTTCGCCGCCAGCGAGGATAAGTTCGAGGAACCCGAGCGGCTCCTCCGCACCGCGATTCACATCCAGGACACAGGTCACAAAGCAAACCCGCCCGTTCGTAGGATAATTACCGTCGAAAACGCCGCACAGTTTCTGAAGATCCAATAGAGCAAAGCGCCCACAGTTAGAGGAGAAAGATTTGGGGAGATTTACCGGGGTCCTGGGATTACTGACTATGCTGCTGCTGGCCTGGATCTTCTCTACGAACCGGCGTGCGATTCGCTGGCGCACGGTGGCTTGGGGACTGGGCCTTCAGATCCTCTTCGCGATTCTCGTCTTGCGGTTTGAGACAGGACAAAGGGCGATGGCAAAGGCCGGCAGCGCGGTCAACCATCTTCTCGCGTACGCGTTTTCCGGCTCGGAGATGGTCTTTGGCGAACTGGGGAAACAGCACTCGAGCCTGGGAATGATCTTCGCATTTCAGGTGCTGCCAACCATCATCTTTATCTCCGCGCTCTTCGCCGTGCTCTACCACATTGGCGTCATGCAGCTTGTGATCCGCTTCTTCGCGTGGCTGATGCAGGCCACGATGAAGGTCAGCGGCGCCGAAAGCCTGAATGTAGCCGCCAGCATCTTCATGGGGCAAACGGAAGCTCCCTTGACCATTCGCCCCTTCCTTCCCGGTGCGACAACTTCGGAGTTGATGACCATTATGACCAGCGGAATGGCTCACGTCTCCGGAGGCATCATGGCCGCGTATATCCTGTACGGAATCGAGGCGCAACATCTGCTGGCTGCCGTCATCATGACGGCGCCTGGCACCATCGTGATTGCCAAAATGCTCGTGCCTGAGACCAGCACTCCGGCAACCGAAGGCACCGTGGTCATGCCAAAGAGCGAGGAGCATAAAGAAGAGAATCTGCTTGGCTCGATTGCCCGCGGAACCATCGACGGAGGCAAGCTGGCATTCAATGTCGCTATCATGCTGATCTCGTTTCTTGCACTGGTGGCGCTGGTCAACGGCATCCTTGGCGGCGCGCATACCTGGCTTGGCTGGCATCACATTCCCTTCCCTTCCTCGCTGAACCAGATCCTGGGATTTCTCTTCGCGCCGATCGCGTGGCTCATCGGCATTCCGTGGCACAGCGCACGACTGGTCGGCAATCTGTTAGGAACTCGCATGGTGATCAACGAACTCGTCGCCTACTCCATGCTGGGAGCGCAGAAAGCAGCTCTCGACTTCCGCTCCTTTACTATTGCGACATTTGCTCTGTGCGGCTTTGCGAACCTGAGCTCCATCGGCATGCAGATCGGCGGAATCGGCGCACTCGCACCCACTCGCCGCAACGAACTCGCCCGCCTGGGCCTGCGAGCCATGTTGGCGGGCACGATGGCCAACCTGATGTCCGCCTCGATCGTCAGCATCCTGATACGGTAAGAGCAGGAAGGAGACCGGTTTGAACCCTGGGGTATTTGAACGCGCCAGCGAGGCTGCGGAGTTTCTCCGCCAGCGAAGCAGCGCCGCTCCAACGATCGCCATTGTCCTCGGCTCCGGCATGGGGGCGCTCGCGGAGCAACTGGAAGACTCGCTGGCGATTCCCTATGCGGAGATTCCGTACTTTCCCCGCTCCACCATCGAGGGGCACAGCGGCAGGCTGGTCATCGGCAGGCTGCGTGGGGTTCCCATCGCAGCGATGCAGGGCCGTGTCCACGGATATGAAGGATACAGCCCGGAGCAGGTCACATTTCCCATGCGCGCGCTGGGGCGGCTTGGCATTGAAACAGTTATTGTTACGAATGCCGCCGGGGGCATTCGCCGCGATCTGGAACAGGGTCAGCTCGCGCTTCTCTCCGACCACATCAACTTCACCGGGAGCAATCCTCTGACAGGCGCCAATGATGAGCGCTTCGGCCCACGTTTTTTTGATATGACCGAGGCGTACTCTCCTCGCCTGCGAGCGCTGGCACAGGGCGCAGCGCAGGACGCTGGCTTCGATATGGCGGAGGGAGTCTATCTCTGCGTTCCCGGACCGAGCTTTGAAACCCCGGCAGAGATCCGCGCCTTTCGCAGCATGGGGGCTGATCTGGTAGGCATGTCTACCGTGCATGAGGTGATCGTGGCACGTCACATGGGAATCGAGGTGCTTGGCATCTCCTGCGTCACCAACATGGCGGCCGGGATTCTTGGCCAGCAGATCAGCCACCAGGAGGTGCTGGAAACCGGCCTGCGCGTGCAGCAGCGTCTTGGCCAACTGGTCGCATCGCTGGTACCGCAGATTGGCGAATGGAACCGGACAGCCAGATGACCACCTCGCCAGTGAGTGTCCCGCCCGTTGTCATCGGCATTGCAGGCTGCTCCGGTTCCGGAAAAACTACCCTGGCCCTTGAGCTATCCCGGACGCTTGGCGGCACGCATTTCCCGCTCGACCATTACTACCGCGACCTCGGCCACCTGCCTCTTGAGCAGCGTTGCCTGCAGGATTTCGATCATCCGGATACGCTTGAGTCCGAGTTGATTGTGGCTCACGTTGCGGAGCTTGCCGCGGGGCGCGGCATCGACCGGCCGGTCTATGATTTTGCCACGCATACCCGCACCCCTCACCGGACGGAGCGCATCGTTCCGGGCCGGCTGGTGCTGGTGGAGGGCATCTTCGCTCTGCACTACAAGGCGCTTTTGCCGCTCTATAGTTTGCGGGTTTACGTCGAGGCACCCGACGAGGTTTGCTATCGGCGCAGGCTGGCACGCGACGTATGCGAACGCGGGCGCACACCTGAATCCGTAGCAGCACAATATGCCAGCACGGTTCGGCCCATGGCGGAGAGGTTCGTCCGGCCCTCCGCGCAGTATGCCGATCAGATAGTCGATGGCACCCGGTCGCTGGACTTGTCGGTAGAGCAGGTCCTCAACCAACTGCGGCAGCGCAACCTCATGCCGCTCGCCCAGCAGCCAGGCCCTTAGCCCAGGGAATGCAGCTTCCCTGCCAATTCCGGCGAGATCTGCGAACCTTGAGCCCGAGCAGGAACATCTAAAAATTTATACGGTGATCAACATGAAGAACTTACAAATCGGGTCGATACTCTTGTTGTGCCTGGCAACTGCGGTCTCCGCAGCCACACACCCAAAGCCAAAGATCTCCAGGACGGACGCGCAGGGAATCGCGCTCAAGCAGGTTTCGGGCAACGTCAAGAGCGGAGAACTGGAGAAAGAGCACGGACGCTGGATCTACTCCTTCGACATCCAGAACCAGACCGGGGTCCACGAAGTGAATGTGGATGCAAATACCGGGGTGGTAGTGGAGAATAGCATCGAGTCGGCGGCGGATGAAGCACGGGAAAAGAAGGCCGACGCTGCTGCAGTTCCCCCTAAAAAGCAAGTAAAGTAATCGAACACTGGGAATTAACAGGACGCGGCGGCAACTCGGAGAGCAATGCGCAGTTTCTTCTACAACAAGTTCGCCGCTCCCCTGGCAGCACTGGTGCAGCAGGGCGCAACACCCGATATGCTGGCGCATTCACTCGCCATTGGCATCTGCGTCAGTTGTTTCCCGGTACCCGGTACAACCACCCTGCTCTGCTCGATTCTCGCCGTGGCATTCCGGCTGAATCTACCTGCCATCCTGCTGGCCAACTGGGCAGCGCTGCCTCTTCAAGTTCTGCTGCTGGTCCCCTTGATCAGCCTCGGCGAGAAGCTCTTTCATTCCGAACACCTTTCGCTGGACCCAGGCCGCCTGTCCGGCATGCTCCAGACGCAGCCGTTGCAGATGACGCGGCAGCTATGGACGTGGGAGTGGCACGCAGCGGTCGCATGGATGTTGACGGCTCCGCTGGCATGGTTGCTGTTGGCCTATGGGCTTCGGATTCCACTCAGCAGACTTGCAGCTTTCTCCCCCAGGCTCGCGACCAAAGAGATCGACCCCGCTTAATCCCGTACTGCCTGCCCGTACTACCTGCTTTGCGTTGCAATAGATTGGAAACGCGTTCGTTCCCTCGCTAGTTTTTCGTTACGGGTACCACACGCCTGCCGGAAGCATGCCAATCCGGGACAGGGCGGGCGCTCTCCACCCATGCGGTGTAGATCATGTCGCGCAGCATCGTCGCTCCGGCAGCAAGGCGTCCGGCGGTAAAGGCGCGCGACTCCTCCGAACCGGCTTCCTCAAAGCCATGCAGCTTCTCCAGTTGATAGACGCGCTCAATCTGCGTCCCCGACTGGCGCAGGTAAGCGACGTAATCGGTAAAAGGATCTGCCAGGGTGTGCGGCGATTGCATCAGAGGTGCGACGGCGGAATCCCGTATGTTCTTCGCCACAAACGCCGATTCAAACTGCGAGTGGATGCCATGCTGGGTGGTGTAACCATGCGGATTCTCCGGCGAAACCCAGCCATCGTAGTTGATGGTAACGTGCAGCGGCATAGAGCCATCGGCCACATAGTGCCCCAGCCACCCGGCATAAAAGAGGATTGCATCTTCCGTCGGCTTCACCTGCCGGTGATCCGCGGAGAGCGTGCGGTACTCGCGCATCGCAGCCTTCAGACGCTCGTAGACCTCGATCGCGACATAGGGTTGCAGGCCCACCTTCTCCGGCTTCAGGTTCAGCTCCGGATGTACTGCCTGCGCAGCAGCCAGCGCGGTGATGTAATCAAAGCGATTGCGCGGCAGAGGACCAACCGTATCCGCCAGTTCCAGGTCGATAAAGTGTTCCGGGGCCTGCGCCGCATTCAGCTCCGGCTCGGCAGGCGAGCGCCAGCGATCGGGCTCCGGGCCCAGATACTCAATCTCCTCAAGAGCCTCCGGTGTGCGGAGAAACGCAGGCGTCTCTGCTGGCAGCTTCTGCACAGCCAGCCGGTTCACCATGCGGTGACCATCATTTCCCCAGCCAAAGGACGGCGGGGCAGCAAACAAAACCAGCAGAATGGCGGCAGCCACCTTTCGCGGCAGGGCTAGAGCATTTGGAATCATGGCAAAGCGAGTATATCCGCAGCCCGCCAACGCCGGGCCAATCCCCGGCTGATTCTCGCCAGGAGGATAAAATTTCACAGAGTTTCCGGGAACCCCGAACCCGGCTTTGGTACTCTTAAAGCTGCTATGCCGACGAAAAAAGAACTTCTTACCACTCCAATCCAGCACATCGACATCAAGCAACATAACGTCGTTGCCCTGGTCGATGCCATGAAGTCCATGGCCTACAGCTCCCGTGATCTTGCCCGGGCAGCTTCGATCTATGAGCGCATGCTGCGCGATCAGGATTGCGGCGTTATCCTGTGCCTCGCCGGATCGCTGATCAGCGCCGGCCTGAAGCAGATCTTTGTCGACCTGGTGCGCAACAACATGGTGGACGCCATCGTCTCCACCGGCGCAAACATCGTCGATCAGGACTTCTTTGAGGCGCTTGGCTTCAAGCACTACATCGCCGATGAGCTCTACAAGCAGGGCACAGAGGATGCAACCCTGCGCGAGCTGATGATCGACCGCATCTACGACACGCTGATCGACGAAGAACAACTGCGCATCTGCGACGAGACGACGGAGAAGATCGCCAACTCCCTGGATCCTCGCCCGTACAGCTCCCGCGAGTTCATCCGCGCCATGGGTGCTTACCTGGTTGCAGAGGGCAAGACTCCCGAGAAGGGTGGTGTCGACTCCATCGTTCTGGCCGCTTATCAGAAAGATGTGCCGATCTTCTGCCCCGCCTTCAGCGACTGCTCTGCCGGATTTGGCCTGGTAGCACACCAGCATGCGCGCCAGAACAAGCCCAAGGTTTCGATAGACTCCGCCAAGGATTTTTACGAAATCACCCGGCTGAAGATTGAGAATCCAACCACCGGCCTGCTGATGATCGGCGGAGGCGTACCCAAGAACTTCGCCCAGGACATCGTGGTAGCGGCTGAGATTCTAGGCAACGACGCCCCCATGCACAAATACGCGATCCAGATCACGGTCGCCGATGTGCGGGATGGCGCGCTCAGCTCCAGCACGCTGAAGGAAGCCAGTTCCTGGGGCAAGGTGGACACCACCTTCGAGCAGATGGTCTATAGCGAAGCGACCATCGCCCTGCCCCTGATCGCCGGCTACGCCTACAACAAGAGTGCGCAGGCAGGCCGCAAGGAGCGTCACTGGGCAAACCTGCTGGAGCCAGTCACCGCTTAGAAATCCAAAGTCTCTCTTCATTACAGGGACAGTTCTACTGAAAGCCGAAGGGGCATCGCTCCTTCGGCTTTTTCCATCCGGCGAAAAATCCAGACCATACCCCAACTCCGTCAATCGCCGATGGTCCACATGTTGCCGATAACCATCCTGTAGGTACCTTAATTAACAATGATTTGGCCCAAAGCAGCAACAAATGGCATCGGAAGCGGTGCATCCTGCACGTATAATCTGCGTTATCAGACGGTAAATGTTGCCCTTGCGGTTATTACCTTTGTGAAGGTATTCGGCGCGGGATTTCCCCGCATGAGAGGCACGAAAGAACCAGAGCATGACTTGGCTTCGCAGCAGGCCGATATTCCGCATGGTGCTGGCATCTGCGCTCGTGGTCTGCGCAGCGGCCGCCTATATTGCAGTGTCCGCGCATCACCCTCCACCCGTGAACCGTTCGCAGTGGATCCGGCAGGAGTCCTTTCTTTTTGTCACTCTGGCTGTGCTCAACCTGATGTTGATCGCAGCCATGCGCAAGATCTTCCGCACGGACCATGCCAGCCTGGAGCAAGTTGCTCTGCTGCAACGGAGCATCCTCGAGTCGGCAGGACCGATGATTCTCGCCACCGATCTCGATGGGCGATTTACCGCCTTTAATCCTTCTGCAGAGCGGATGCTTGGCTACTCCAAGGAAGAGATGCTGGGCCGCGCAAGATTTGAGGATATCTTTCCGGAGGGTAATCTACGACGGGTTGGGCGGCAGCTGGTGATGAATCTCAACCTCTCCCTGGACCCCCTCGCGGAATCCGACGACCCGGAGAATCCCCTGCGGGATTATGTCGAGTATGTGAGCAGCTTCCCCCCCAACCGCGTCCGAGGATTCGAACTGGAGTACAAGCGGAAGGACGGAAGCACTTTTCCGGGAATGGTCTATCTCTCAGCGATTCGCGAACCGGAGGGCTCAGTCACCGGCCTGCTGGCCATCTGTACCGATCTCAGTGCCGCCAAGCGTACCGAGCATGCGCTGCGTGAAAGCCAGGAGCGGTATCGCGACCTCTTCGAGAACTCGAATGAGATGATCGCAACCCTCAGCCCGCGGGGGCGCTACCTCTACGTAAATCCCGCATGGCAATCGCATTTTGGCCTGGGTGCCGACGACTTCGAAGGCCTGATCAGTTTTGAGTCCGCCTTTCCCCCGGAGACGCAGGCCACGGCAGCGGCGCTCTTCCGCCGGGCCTTGACCGGGGAGCGGGTGGAGCGCGTTTCGCTGCGCTTTCATGGAGCGCAGGGCAGGTTCACCGAAGTGGAAGGCAACCTGAGCTGCCGCCAGGAAGACGGCCAACCGGTCTCTGTGCGCTGCCTCTTCCGCGACGTAACCCAGGAGCGGCAACGCGAGCGGCAGATGGCGATGCAGCTGCTGGTGGCGCAGCTCGTGGGGGAAAGTACGCGCCCCGAGCAGGCGCTGCCACGTGTGCTGGAGTCGCTGGGCACGAGCCTGGGATGGGACGTCGCCATCATCTGGCGGGTGGATGAGGAGCAGCAGTACCTTAGCTATCACGCCGGCTGGTACGCCCCGGGCCACGCCTATCAGGAGTTCGGACGGGGAAATATCGGTCACATCCTCACTCGCGGAGAAGACATTCCGGGGCGCGTCTGGAGCGCCCGCAGAGCCTTCTGGATCGTGGATCTGCGGCGGGATGCGTCCTTTGGACGGCTGGAAGCCGCAGAGGCCAGCGGCCTGATTACCGGCTGGTCGGTCCCTGTGCGTGTCGGGAATAAGGTGATCGCGGTCCTCGAGTTTTTCAGCCACGAGCAGCAGAAGGAAGACCCGGAGATGATGGCCGCCGTGGAGACGGTATCCGCCTCGCTCGGGCAGTTCATGGCCCGCTCCGCTCAGGAGGGCCAACTCCGCGAGTTGAACCGCCACAAGGAGTTCATCCTGAACTCAGTGGCCGACGGCATCTTTGGCACCGACCGGGACGGTGTGGTCATCTTCGTCAACCCCGCAGCGGAAATGCTCCTGGGGGCTGCCGAAGGCTCGCTCATCGGCCGCCAGGTGCAGGAAGTGATCCACATGGGGCGCAGAGGCCCGGCGACCGCAGACGGTTCCTACCCCACGATGCGCGCTTTTTCCACCCCACAGGGGACCACCGGCCAGGACCTCTTCTTCCGCAGCGATGGCACTTCATTCCCGGTGGAGTTCTCGGTTACGCCCATGCAGGAAGGCGGCAGCGTGGTGGGCAGCGTGTTGAGCTTCCGGGATATCAGCCAGCGATACGCTCTCGACCGCATGAAGGATGAGTTCATCTCCACCGTAAGCCACGAGCTGCGGACTCCGCTCACGTCCATCCGTGGCGCGCTGGGGCTTCTCTCCGCCGGCCTCGTAGGGGAAGTGAGCGAGAAGGCGTCGAACCTGCTCCGCATTGCCGTCAGCAACTCCGACCGGCTGGTGCGCCTGATCAATGACATTCTCGACCTGGAGCGCATGCAATCCGGTCGCGCTCCTCTCTCCTTCCGCCGCACAACGCTCAGCGAAGTCGCACAGCAGGCAGTCGATGCCATGATGCCGATGGCGGATGCGGCGAAGATTCGCATCGTGCTGGAAACGGGAACCGCCGCGGTGGACGCCGATCCCGACCGCTTGTTACAGGTGCTGACCAATCTGCTGAGCAACGCCATCAAGTTTTCTCCTGAGGATGCGACGATACGGGTGCTGATCAAAGCGGGCTCCGAGGGCGCCACGCTGAGCGTGATCGATCAAGGCCGTGGCATTCCCGCGGATAAGCTGGAGTCGATCTTCGATCGCTTCCAGCAGGTGGATGCCTCAGACTCTCGTCAGAAGGGCGGCACGGGGCTGGGACTCGCCATCTGCAGAACGATTGTTCACCAGCACAATGGCCGCATCTGGGCCGAGCGCAATGCGGATCGCGGCACCACCTTCTCCCTCTTTATCCCCTTCCACCAAAGCATCGGAGTGGAATCCTCGCCCTTTCCCGACCGCGAAGCTCGTGACGGTACCATCCTGATTTCCGATTCGGATGCCCGCACTCGCCGCACCGTAGCGGAGCACCTCACCCGGCACGGATACAAGGTGGTGGAAGCAGAAGATCCCGAACAGACAATGACGCTGGCTCGACGCCATCCGCTGGAAGCCATCCTGCTCGATGTCTCTTTGAGCGGAAGGAACGGCTGGAAGACGCTGCAAATGCTGAAGGGCGATCCCCTCACCTCCACAACTCCCGTCGTAGTGTTGAGCGTGCTTCCATCTTCGGAGCAACCCGAGATCCCCGAGCACATCGACGGCTGGGTGCAGAAGCCTCTCGACGAGGTCTCGCTGCTGACGGAGCTGTCTCGCGTGCTGGGCGGCAGCCATGGCGTTGCCCGTGTGCTCATCGTGGAAGACGACGAAGACCTGGCCCGCATCATCCTGGCGACATTCGCACGCGCCGGCATTGAAGTCCATCACGCTGCAACACGGCGCCGCGCCATTGAGCTGTGCGAGACAATGCCGCCGGATTTGCTGATTCTCGACCTTTCCCTGCCGGACGGCGATGGCTTCAATGTTGTAGATTGGCTTCGTCAGCAGAAAGATCTCAGCCATACGCCGCTGGTTGTTTACTCGGCCCGCGACGTCATGGATTTTGAACGAAAACAGTTGCAGCTTGGGCCCACTGAGTTTTTGACCAAGGCGAGCGTTCCGCCGCAGGAGGTCGAGGCTCTGGTCCTCACCATGCTCCGCCGCCTTCGTAAAATGGAAGACGGGCTCGATGCACCGAGCGACGGAGCTATCTCGCAATCCGCGTGAGGAGAGAAGAAACATGGTTCGCCGCCGCGTATTAATCATTGACGACGAAGACGATATCCGTCAGGTAGCTGCTCTCAGCCTGGAAACCGTCGCTGGCTGGGAGGTATCGATGGCCAGCTCCGGCATCGAGGGGATCGGCCGCGCCGCCAGCGAAAAACCGGATGCCATCCTGCTCGACGTCATGATGCCTGCCATGGACGGTCCCACAACCTTTCTCGAGCTGCAGAAGCGCGAGGAGACAACCGGCATCCCGGTAGTCCTGCTGACTGCCAAGGTGCAGGGACCGGATCAGAAGCGCTTCGCGGGGCTGGGAGTTGCCGCTGTCCTCTTCAAACCCTTTGATCCTTTAACACTTTCGAGGCAGATTTCTGATGCCCTGGGATGGCAGGAGTAGTCCATAATCGGAGCCATGCAACACTCCAAGCTGAAAACAAAAGAGTCGAATTCGACCGATACCGCAACAGCCCTGTCAGGCGATCGCTTGCAACAATTGCTGCTGCAGCTCTGGATGACCAGCAAGTCCACCGTTGCCGAGCGGCTGGAGGCAATCTGCCGTGCCCAGGCACTGCTGGAGAAAAATATGCTCGACGAGCAGGCCCGGTTGGAAGCCCTGGACGCTGCCCATAAGTTGGCAGGCATTCTGGGAACGTTTGGCTTGCCGATGGGAACCGAACTGGCTCGCCAGATTGAGATGGCCATGGAGCAGGCCGGCAAGCCGGGATCGGTCGACGCGCACGCGCTGGCTGGCACTCTCGCCCAGCTCAGTGAACTGATCAATCAGAAATCCGCCGAAATTCCCTCCGCATAATCCTGCACAGGACGCGCTCCCGACCAGAGGCACTAAATTCCCAGAAGCGCCAAATCCCCAGAGGCGCACGGCTCCCTACAAATATCGAGAGAGACCCGCGCACTCACAAACCAGATTAGCGCTGGCAGCAAATCTGCATTCGCCGGCCTCCATTCAGCGCGCCGCATGGACAACACCCACATTCTGATATCCTTGCCGCGCTTGAGGGCGCACGCATGCAGGATCATCTTCCGGCAATACCCCGCGATCTTCTCCAGGGAATCATTTCCGGAACCGTCTTTGTGTTTATGGGATTGGCAGCCTGTTGCATCGCGGCAATTCGCCGGCGGAGCGAGATGCGCACCATATTGTGGCTCGGCATCTGGAGCGCCCTGTACGGGGCCCGGCCTCTGGCTAATTCGTTGGCAGCCGTGGCGCATTTGCCGCTCTGGCTCCGGGTCGGCATTCCCTACCTGGACACAATCAATGTCTACTTTATCGTGGTGGTTGCCTCGTTTGCGTTTCTGGAGCTCACCACCGGCAGGTTGCGGTTATTTCTCAAGGCTGTGATTGCCGTGGGGGCGGCCATAGGTGTGGCAGGGATTGCGCTCTTCGTCCTTACAGGCTCGAATCGCAGACTGGTTCTCTACAATGAGATCCTCGTCACCTGCATGCTTCTTGTCATGGTAACCGTGCTAGCGCTCCCAGGGCTCTCGCGCAAGTACCTCGTTCTGCCCAATCGCGGCGTTCTGGCTATCGGCACGTCTTTTTTCACGCTGGAGGCTCTCTACGTCAACCTGGCGCGCCCCTTTGGGTACCAGCCTCCGGCAATCTGGGGTGACCTGGGGTTTGCAGCTCTGCTTTTCTCTTTGGGCTACACCGCGATGCAAATCGTCTCTGCGAACGAGCGCCGCTTGCTGTCGATTGAAAATGAACTCGCGATCGCTCGCGAGATACAGACCTCGATCCTTCCCAGCGCCAATCCCGAACTCAGCCACCTTCGCATTGCCGCAGCTTATCTCCCAATGACGGCCGTTGCCGGTGATTTTTACGATTTCATTCCCATCGATCCGGATCGGGTCGGCTTTCTAGTCGCCGACGTCTCCGGACACGGCGTCCCGGCGGCTCTGATCGCAGGGATGGTCAAGATGGCGTTACAGTCAGTCGCGCCCTGCGCACATGACCCTCGAGCGGTTCTGCGTGGGCTGAACCGTTCCCTCTTCCGGGAACTCCACAGCCAGTTCGTCACCGCGTCCTATTTGTGGCTTGATACAGAGAATCACAAAGCGCTTTACTCAGCCGCGGGACACCCGCCGCTCCTGCGGTGGCGCGCAGGCAAACTGGAGCGCATCGAGAGCAACGGCCTGCTTTTCGGTGTAATCCCTGAGCCCGACTACCCCGTTTTCGAGATGACCATCCATGCGGGCGACCGCTTTCTGATGTATACAGACGGCATGGTCGAACCCGAGAATGCGGGCGGCGATTCTTTCGGCGACGGCAAGCTCGAACAGGTTGTGCGTAACAATCAGTCGCGCCCTCCGTCCGAGCTGGTCGATCAACTGCTAACCGAGATCCAGCGCTGGCAACCGGCTTCCACGGCCCAGCAGGACGACATCACGCTCATCGTGATCGACGCGATTTAGTCTGCCGTCTATGTGGATTGGACCGAACCCAGGACCTCAACTGACCGCTTTCTTCACGAGCGCGACTATCCTTGCCTCGTCGGCGGCGGTCAACTTCTTCAGCGCAAAGGCGACCGGCCAAATGGTTCCGTCGTCGAGGTTCGCTTTGTCGCTGAAGCCGAGCGTCGCGTATCTCGCCTTGAACTTGTGCGAACTTTGAAAGAAGCAGACAATATCGCCGTCCTTGGCGTACGCGGGCATCCCGTACCAGGTCTTCGGCGAAAGGGCTGGTGCGCTGGCTTTGATGATGGCATGGAGCCGCTCGGCCATGGCGCGATCCGATTCCGGCATCTCGGCAATCTTCGCAAGCACGTCCTCTTCCCCGTCCGTCTTTTTCACGCGCAGGCCTCGGCGCTCTTCAGCCTTTAGCTCTTCGGCGCGCTCCTTCATTGCCGCGCGTTCCTCATCCGTGAATCCCTTGGCCGCCTTGCCGGACACGGCGGCACTCCTGGCGGACTTCAGCGCCTCTTTCGTCGGTTTCATAGAGCCTCCGGATAGACAGCCTGATGCAGAGCAAACAAGTAACAGTCAGTCTATCTATATCGCGGCAACTGTTGGCAGCTGGCGCTACAACTTTTGAGCGCTGGTACGATCCTGCATCAAGCACCCTCGTCTAATCTGCGTGATTAGACGCTATATCTAGCGTGCTAAACATTTGCTCCGCGATCGCAGCATGTCCCAAGCCGTTTGGGTGAATCGCGTTGCCCAGCCATGCAGCAAGGTTATTTTCAGTGCGGTGCGTATGCCAATACTGCCAATTGTCCACAAGAATTACGTTTTCCGAGGTTGCTACGTCCCGGATGATGGCGTTGTATGCAGGCAAGTCATGGCGGCGCGGGTCGTCAAGTGTCCAATTTGTTGTCTGCAAGATGGGGATTGCCCCCATGGCCCGGATTTGCTCGATCAGTTTCCGCAGATTGGTTTCGAATACCTGCCTTCCTCCAGAATCACGAGCCGCATCATTCATACCGAGCATCACGCTTACGACGTCAGGATGAAAATGGCCGATCCTCCATTGAAAGTCCTCGAGGATGTCATCCGTTTTGTTCCCGCTGATGGCGCTGTTGATGATGACGTCTCGGCCACGGCGCATGTCCCAGCGGATGTGCTCAGAGAAGAGCTCTGAAAAATCGCGCTCACCATGGGTCCACTCCGCTCCTTCGGTGATACTGTCGCCGGTGAAAACCCAGGTGATGGGCTTGTTGCTTTTAAGGAGTTCGTGCAGAGAGGCGAGGTCGCGGGTGCCAGGGGCCGCTGCTGCGAGCGGCGTTGGTTTGCCCTGGGCAAAGAGACAAGCTGCCACGGACAAGACCCCGAAAAGAAGAGCGATGAAGCGAATTTGTCCAGTCTTCATTGTTTTCAATTCCATATTATCTGTATGTGCGCGTTTCCAGGTGGCGCCATTCTAGAAACGTGCTGAAGGCTTGTTAGCGTCAACTCCCTTTAAGTCATAGGCGGGTCGGCCAGCTAAGCGGGGTTGTGAGAAGTACATTGCCCCGGTCGGAGGCTTTTTCACTTCCCCAAGTCTCCGCCATAATTCAAAAATCGCGGCTTGACATATTCCGATATGGGTATGTAATGTAGCGGCAGTATGGCACGTGCCGCAACCACTTCCGATTCCTTCAACGCAATAGCCGAACCGCGCCGGCGCCAAATCCTCACCCTTCTGGTGCTGAAGGAACTGGCCGTCGGAGATATCGTGGCGGCTCTCGAGCTCGATCAGCCGTCTGTCTCCAAGCACCTGCGCGTGCTGCGCGATGTCGGACTGGTACGCGTTCGGCGGAACGGACGGCACAAGCTGTATCGAACGAATGCAGAAGGCATCCGCCCCTTGTACGAGTGGTCCGCCACCTTCGAACGTTATTGGACCCATCAGTTGCACAGGATCAAGACACGGGCCGAAGAGGCTGCCGCTCAATCATCCAAATGAACGATTCCCCAAGGAGGAGAAACCATGATCGAGGCCCCCGCAAGCATCGAAGACATGACGTTGAATATCTCGCAGGAGATCCACGTTAAAGCTCCTATCGATATCACATTCGCCGCGCTGCTCGACCAGCTTGGTCCCTTCAACCAAACTCCCGATGGCGCGCCGATGCCCTTCAAGCTGGAAGCGTGGCCCGGTGGCCGCTGGTTCCGCGACCTTGGCGATCACAACGGCCATTTCTGGGGCAATGTCCAGGCCATCAAGCGGCCGTCATTGCTTGAAATCAACGGCCCGCTCTTCATGTCCTATCCCGTTGCCAACAATCTCCAGTACCGTCTCACCGAAGAGGCAGGGGAAACCATTATTCAGTTCCACCACACCGGCTTTGGCCTCATTCAGGACGACCATAAGAGAGGGGTGACCGGCGGGTGGAGCTCCATGCACGAGCAGTTGCGCAAGCGCGCTGAAGGCTCGCATCGCTGAGGCGCTCGAAGGATGCGCTCGAACCAGAATTCATTCCACCGTGGCTTTGCCCCACAAAGGAGAATTTTCATGTCGATTGCAAACTCATTACTCGCAGAATTTGAATCTCAAGCGCCCGTCACGCGCCGCTTCCTCGAGCGCCTTCCAGCAGACAAGCTGACCTGGAAACCTCACCCGAAATCGATGTCCGCGGGTCAGCTCGCATACCACCTCGCAGTCGTACCCGGCAGCGTCGTTCGGGGCATGCAAACCAGCTCCGCGCCGCCACCCGATTTTCAATTTCCAGAGGCGGCGAGCGTCCAACAGGTGCTCGATCTCTTCGACGAAAGCGTGGCAGCCGTACGTAAGATACTGCCAAACTTTAATGATGATGCGATGCACGAGATGTGGCGCATCGTCGTCGGCGACCAGGAAATCCTCGCGTTCCCTCGCGGCCAATTCATTCGCGATGTCATGCTCAATCACTGGTACCAGCACCGGGGCCAATTCAGCGTCTATCTGCGCCTGCTCGACGTCGCCGTGCCTTCAAGCTGGGGGCCCAGTGCCGATGAGCCTGCGCCGTTTCAAAAGCAGCTCCAACCCGCCTAGCTATTCCGTCGATCATCCCATCTCACTAGCTGGAAGTGGCGTTCTCCCCCAGGCATGCCACTTCCAGTAAGCCCGCTGCGTTGTCCGATCTTTCCGGCTCGCATTGATAGATCTGAAGAACCAGTCCGCGGGCAAACTGCGAAGAGTGGGATAGCACGCACCTGCCCCAGGCTCCGTCTAGAAACGGCTCTCTAGAAATCGTGATCGTCGTGCAGACCCGGTACGTGTGGAACCGCAGGAATCTTCTGGTCGGCAACCTCGGCCTGCTCTCGCACACGTGCCACCGTCAGCCAGTTGTCCCTGTGCGGATGTTCTGAGATCCACGGAGGCAGAGGCATGCATAGATAGCGGCTCAAGGCCTCGGCATAGCCCTCGTAGAGAGAGCGCATCTCGGTAAGCCGTTGCATCGAACGGTCATCCCTGCACATGCGAACGCCGGACTCATCCAACAACGCGTAGAGCTGCTGATAACGATCCGGGGGAAGGCGATCGACCCGGTTCGTCACCGGCTTCAGGGAGAAGATCTGCGAAAGATCCACCAGCGCGTGCCGTGCGATGGCGAAGGTGAGCTGCGCCTGGCGCGACTGGCGCCCCTGCACTCCCGCAATCAATAGCGCGCAGGTATCGAGGATGGCGGTCAAGGCGCCAATCCAGCTCTGGTTATTGTGTTGTGAGCGGAAGTAGCAGAGCAGCGGGTAGGAAATGTGGCTCTCCAGCAGCTCCGCCGACCATCGCTCCCACTCCGCCAGCAGCGCAGTCAAAGCATCGTTTGCATCTGGATGGACATGACGGCGCATCAACTCGGCCGCGGTCGGCGGAGAACCGGCACGCGCATCGAGCAATGCGATGTTGACCTCCCGCCGGGAAAACGCTCCATAGAGGACGGGAAAGTAGCCCATAACCACCGCAAGAAAGCCCAGCCCTGTTCCTGCTTCGAGAATTATGAGTTCCCGGGCCCATCGGCTGCTGGGCGTTACATCTCCGAGGCCCAGGGTAAAGAGCGTGGTTCCGCTGACGTAGAGATCCGAGCGAAATCCATGAGGATCAACGGCATCGTGAAACGGGCTGCCAAGTCCGTGGAAGATAAGGGCAAAGCCGATGACCATCGTCCCTGCCCAAACCATCAGCAGAAAGATAAGAGAAAGCGGCCCATAGAAGCTGAAGGCCGTCTCCCGCTTCCGCGGATGGCGAAGCAGGTTGGTGCAGTAGGCCCAGGGCTTCCACGTAACGCCATAAAACATGTTCGTCAGACGGAAGCGCCCGGTGGCACGTCGTGGCAGGATGATGGTTTGAAAGGCGTCGAGCAGCGTGATGAGAAGAAGCGCAATTCCCACGATCAGGCTCAGAATATCCATTGGCTCTCCTCCCTGCCGGTCGTGCTGGCGCGGCTCTCCTTCGTAAAATTAGCACACGCATTCCTCCGTTACACTGGGGAGCATGGGTGGGAACCTGAGCGAGATGGGACGAATCGTTTTGATCGTTGGCCTGTTGATGGTGGCAGTGGGCGCCGCCCTCATAGTGGCTGGCCGCATTGGCATTCCCCTGGGCCGGCTGCCGGGAGACTTCGCGTACCGGGGCAAGCATGTCTCCGTCTTTTTGCCGCTCGGCACTTCCCTGCTGCTGAGCATTCTGCTCTCGCTTGTCTTGTATCTGCTTTCGCGCTTCCGCGGCTGAGGCATGGTTTCCGCTTCCCATCGAGGCGTGTAGACTTTTTCCTTGTGGGCCTGCCAAATCAAGAGAGAGAAAGAGTTCAGCTCGGCTTCCTGTTTGAGGAGCCAAAGCCTCCCACGCGCCGCGTCTGGTCCGTGGGAGAACTGGTGGGCGAGGTTCGTGCGCACATCGAGCGGGAATACGCCGATGTATGGGTGGAGGGAGAGATCTCGAACTTCCGCTCCGCGCCCTCCGGCCATCTCTATTTCACGCTGAAGGACGGCGAATCGCAGCTCCCCGTAGTTCTTTTCCGCAGGCAGGCGCAGTTGCTGCGCTTCCGGCCCGGCGATGGCATGCAGGTTCTGGTGCGGGGTAAGGTCTCCGTTTACGAGCAACGCGGCCAGATGCAACTGGTGGCCGAAATCCTGGAGCCGCTTGGGGCAGGATCTCTGCAGCTTGCCTTCGAGCAGCTTAAGGAGCGGCTGCGCGCCGAGGGTCTGTTTGCCACGGAACGGAAGCAGCCCATGCCCGCCTTTCCTCGTTGCGTGGGAATCGTGACGTCGCCTTCAGGGGCGGTGATCCGCGACTTTCTGAACATCGTGGGACGGAGGCACGCGGCCTTGCACGTCCTGCTCTATCCCGCCGTTGTCCAGGGAGAGGCGGCCGCGGCTGAAGTCGCGGCAGGCATCGCTTACTTTAACCAGACCCGCTCGGCAGATATCGTCGTGATTGCCCGCGGTGGCGGCTCGCTCGAGGACCTTGCCCCCTTCAACAGCGAGCTTCTGGCTCGCGCCATTGCAGCCTCGGAGCTGCCCGTTGTCTCCGCCGTGGGCCACGAGACGGATTTCACCATCGCGGACTTTGTCGCCGACCTGCGCGCGCCCACGCCCTCCGCTGCGGCGGAGCTGATAACCGAAGCGCAGCACAAAGTCGAGGAGCAGATCGATCAGTTGCGGCGGCGCCTGGAGCGGGCCAGCCGATATAAGCTGATGCAGGCCAGCGAAAGACTCGCGCGCCTCTCCATCGACGCCAGCTTCGCGCGCCTGCGGAATGCCTTCGGCCGCCGCCAGCAGCGGGTCGATGAGTTGGGCTTCCGAATGGAGGCTTCGTGGCGCAGGCTCTCGCGGATTCGTTATGATCGCCTGAACCACACAGTCAGCCGACTGTTGCAGCACGATGCGACACACCGGCTGCTCGTTCTGCGCGAGCGGCTGCAAGGGTTGGAAGGACGCATGGTGCGTGCCCAGCGTATCCACACAGCAAACTGCGCGGCACGGCAGCGTGCGCTGGAAGGACGACTGCAATCCCTGTCGCCGCTGGCGGTGCTCAATCGTGGCTACGCGCTGGTTTTCGATGAGAGCGGAACGTTATTGAAAGATTCGAAGCAGGCCGCCGAAGGAGATGTGCTGACAACAAGGCTGGCAACAGGAACACTGCGCAGCCGGGTCACCGAATCGCGACCCTGAAAAACACGCACGAAGAGAAAGGGCACGTCAGATTTATGAGAAAGCTTTTTGGTACCGATGGAATTCGCGCAGTCGCCGGAACTGCACCGCTGGACCCGACAACGATTTATGCAATCGGTATTGCCCTGGGACACTCGTTGAAGACCGCAGATTCCAACCCGAGAGTCCTTCTCGGGATGGACACACGCGAATCCGGCAATTGGATCGCGGCAGTCATTGCCGCCGGACTGGAGAGCGCCGGTGTGGGAGTGGTCAGCGCTGGAGTCATTACGACGCCAGCAATCGCATACCTGACGCGCAAACATCACTATGCCGCCGGCATCGTCATCTCGGCCTCGCACAATCCGTGGCAGGACAACGGCATCAAGATTTTCGGCAGTGACGGTTACAAATTGGCGGATGCGACCGAGTTGCGCATGGAAGAGGAGATCTTCCACCATCTGGAGGGCCTTACCGCACCCGACCCCGCATCCCTGCCCGTGCCCGCGATTGATACGCAATTGCGCCACGAATACGAGGCGTTTCTTCTCGCCTCGGTGCCCGGGCTCAATCTGCATGGCATGAAGCTGGTGATCGATTGCGCCAATGGAGCATCCTCCGCGATCGCGCCGGAGCTGTTTTCTCACCTTGGCGGCAACCCGGTCTTCACCCATGCCAAACCTGACGGCCGCAACATCAACGCTCGTTGCGGAGCGCTGTATCCCCAGGTAGTAGCCGCGGAAACAATGGCAAGCGGCGCAACCATGGGCATCACCTTCGATGGAGATGCGGACCGGGCGCTCTTCTCCGACGCCAACGGCAACGTGGTCAACGGCGATGCCATCCTGCTGCTTGCTGCGCGCGACCTGCAAAAGAAGAAGAAGCTCACCGGAGATATTGTGGTGGCTACCACCATGTCCAATATGGGCCTGGAGGCCGCGTTGAAGCGTAGCGGCATCCGTATGCTGCGCGCACCAGTCGGCGACAAATACGTTCTGGAAATGATGCAGGAGAAGAACGCGGCACTTGGTGGCGAACAGTCCGGCCACATCCTCTTTCCTCACCTGGCCACGACTGGCGATGGGCTGCTCACCGCACTGGTGGTGCTGGACCTGGTGCAGCGCTCAGGAAAGCCACTGCACGAGCTCTGCTCCGATATGAAGGTCTTCCCTCAGGTCATCGTGAATGTCACCGTAAGGGAGAAGCGTCCGCTGGAAGAGATCCCCTCCGTAACACGCGCGATCCACGCCGCCGAGAAAGAACTCAAGGACAGCGGGCGAGTGGTCATCCGCTACTCCGGCACCGAACAGCTCGCACGCGTGATGATCGAAGCTGAATCCGAGGAGGCGATGCGGCGGCACGCCGATGCCATCGCCGAGGCGATTCGCGCCGAGCTTGGAGCCTGAGCGGGCAACGAACGGGCCAGGGCGCCAATCATCCCATAGCCTGCAGGCACGCGGTGCATACGCCACTACTTACTACTTCAGGTCCCGCCAGTTCGCGCCGATGCCGCAGTCGGCCACCAGCGGGACCTTCAACTGGATGACGCCTTCCATCTCCTGCTTCACCAGCGACCGTACCGTCTCTGCTTCATCCTCCACCACATCAAAGAGCAGTTCGTCGTGCACCTGCAGCGTCATCACGGTATCAAGCTTCTCCTTCGCCAGCCGCTTGTCGATGCGGATCATGGCGAGCTTGATGAGGTCGGCGGCGGTGCCCTGCAGCGGCGTGTTCACCGCTGTGCGCTCGGCAAATCCGCGCAGATTGGCGTTGCGGCTCTGGATATCGGGGATGGGGCGCACGCGGCCAAAAAGCGTTCGCACGCGCTGTTCGCGCCTCGTCTCCTCCAGCACGCGATCGATATAAGCACGCACGCCCTGGTAGCGTGCGAAGTAAGTATCGATATACAGCCGCGCCTCGCTCTGCGAGATTCCCAACTGCGCCGCAAGGCCAAACGGGGAGATGCCATACACGATACCGAAGTTCACCGCCTTGGCGCGGTTTCGCGTCTCCTTGTCCATCTGCGCGGCGGGAATCCCAAACACCTCGGAAGCAGTCAGCGTATGGATGTCCTGGTTGGTCGCATAGGCATGCACAAGCAGCGGATCCTCGGAGAAATGCGCCATCAGCCTCAGCTCGATCTGCGAGTAATCCGCGGAGAGCAGCACGCGGCCCGGCGCGGCAATAAACGCGGCGCGAATCTCTCTCCCCAGTTCGGTACGAATCGGGATGTTCTGCAAGTTGGGATTCGTCGATGAGAGCCTGCCGGTTGCCGTGCCTACCTGGTTAAACGTGGTATGGACACGACCGTCGCGATCAACGAGCAGCGGCAGCGAGTCCACATAGTTTGACTTGAGCTTGGCAAGCTGGCGATACTCCAGCACCAGGCGCGGAACGGCGTGGTGCACGGAAAGATCTTCGAGCACATCCTGTGCCGTGGAAACAACCTTTCCCTTGCCATACTTCATTGGCTTGGGCAAACCCATCTTGTTGAACAGCACATCGCCAAGCTGGCGCGGCGAGTTGAGATTGAAGCGGTGGCCAGACTGCGAAAATATCTCCTCTCCCAGCCGCTGCATCTCCGCCGACAGCCGGTCGCCCATGCGGTTCAACACGACGCTGTCGATGCGTACTCCGGCGTCTTCCATCCTGCGCAGCAGCGGCACCAGCGGCAGGTCGATCTCCTCGTAGACACTGCGCTCTCCGAGTTCTTCCACATCGTGGCGCAGCGTGGCAGCAAGCTGGTGAATGACGTGGGCCGCCTCCGGCAATTGCGCCTCTCCCGTCTCCTGCAGAGGACGCGCGGTAAAGCGCGCTGCCACATCACTCAGCCGATGCGTGGAGTGCGTGGGATTGACCAGGTAGGAGAACAGCATAATGTCGTTCTGCACTCCGCGCAGTTCGACACCCTGCTGCTCCAGCGAACGCTGCATCCCCTTCAGATCGTGTACCGATTTTGCGACGGACTCGTCTTCGAGCAGCGCGCGCAACTCCTCGCATCCTTCGCCGTCCAGCGAAACCAGCAATGCATCGCCCGCCGCGCAGCAGAGGCCCAGGCGGAAGACGGGTGCTTCCTGCTTGCGCTCCTCTTCTTCGACAAGATCCAGCAGAGACATCGTCTTGAGCACCGGAAGATCTTCTTCAACGGCTTCCGTCTCCTGCTCTCCCACCTGCTCGGTGGCCACCTGAAACAGCGATGGCTCGACGGCAAGCGAGAAGCCATGCTTCCGCGCCTCCGCCACAAATGCTGCAATCTCCTGCGAGGTTGGCTTGAGGTTGAAGGCAACCTTGGTGAACTCCTCCGGCGCCAGATCCTTCAACATCGAGGTGAATTCCAGCTCGGTGAAGAGCGTGCGGCATGCGCCCGTGTCCGGCGAGAGAGTGCGCATCTCTTCGAGATCCAGCGTCACCGGAACATCGGTCGAAATCGTCACCAGCTCCTTGCTCAGCAGCACCGTGTCCCGGTTGTTCTGCAACGATTCGCGGTAGGTCTTGCGCTTGACCTCATCGGCATGATCGAGCGCCGCCTCCACGCTGCCGAACTGCTGGATCAGCTCCACCGAGCCTTTGTCTCCAATACCGGGAGCACCGGGAATGTTGTCGATCGTGTCGCCCCGCAGCGCCATCACGTCGATCACCTGTTCCGGCGGAACGCCCAACGTCTCCTTCACCTTTTCGCGATCGAGGATCAGGTTGTCCTTCGTCGGGTTGAGCACCTTCACATGCTCATTCACCAACTGCATCATGTCCTTATCGCTGGAGACAATCAGCACCGGATGCCCTGCCTCCGCCGCCTGCCGCGCAAGCGTGCCGATGACGTCGTCTGCCTCATATCCCGCCGACTGCAGGATGGGAATGCGAAACGCCTCCAATGCGCGGCGGATATAGGGCAACTGCTGTGCCAGGTCCGGTGGCATCTCGACGCGGTTGGCCTTATAGCCGTGGTAGTCCACTTCTTCGTAAGCCTGCGTTTCCGCGTTGAACTTGCGCAGCGTCAGCGACTTTGCCTTCTCGTCGCGAAAGACGCCTCCGCTGACATCGAAGACCGCTGCCAGATACTCCGGGTGGAAGTCGCGCCGCAGCTTGTTGATCATGTTCACAAAGACGTAGGTTGCCGCCGTGGGCACCCCCGTGCGCGTGGACATGGGCCGCTGCCGTTGCATGGCGTGATAGGCGCGGAAGATGAACGACATGGAATCAAGCAGGAAGACGGGCTGTGGGGTATCAGCGTTGGCAGACATCGAGACGAGTCTACCAGCCTCTTAGCGAAGAAGCTGCCCGCAGGCAGCAGAGAAGCAGTCAGCAGGAGATGCAATTCTCTCGCTAACCGCCTCTTGGCTGGCTGCTTGTCAGCTGATAAACATACAGTCGCCGTAAGAGAAGAAGCGGTAACGGCTGGCAACCGCATGACGGTAGGCCGCCAATACGTTCTCGCGTCCGGCGAAGGCGCTCACCAGCATCAACAGGCTCGATTGCGGCAGATGAAAGTTGGTAAGCATCGCCTGCACCAGGCGAAACTCCGATCCCGGCGAAAGAAAGATGCTCGTCACTCCGCTGTGCGCCTCGAGCGGCGCTCCCCCGGCCCGTAGCGCACAGTGTTCCAGGGTGCGGACAGTGGTGGTTCCGGCAGCGATGACGCGCCGGCCTTCGCGTTGCGCGGCGTTCAGCTCCTCTGCGGTCTCGGCAGGCAACGTGTATCGTTCGGCGTGCAGGCGAATCTCCTCCACCCGCTCAACCCGCAGCGGAGCAAAGGTGCCCAGCCCCACATGCAGCGTTACAAAGGCGATGCGGACACCTCGCGCGCGCAACCTCGCCAGCACCTCAGGCGTAAAGTGCAGGCCCGCCGTTGGCGCGGCCACCGATCCACGCTGCTCTGCATATACCGTCTGATAGCGCTCACGATCCGCCGCTGCATCGTTGCGGTGGATGTAGGGAGGCAGCGGGATATGTCCCAGCCGGTCGAGAGCCCCCCAGAAATCTCCGCATGGCGTAAACCGGAGCACACGCTCGCCGAACTCGCCTCTTGCTACGACCTCCGCCTGCAGCATGGGCGCCGATGACGCCTCCTGCGGAGCCGTGAAGTGAAGCATCTCTCCTACGCCTACTTTGCGCCCCGGACGCACCAGCGCCCGCCACTCCCACTCGGAGATCTGTTCGGTCAGCAGCACTTCAATCATGCCGGTTGGGGGCTGCTGCCCCTTCCTCACGGAGCGATGCGCAAACAGCCGCGCCGGAATCACCCTGCTGTTGTTGAGCACCAGCAGGTCGCCCTCGTTCAGCAACGAAGGCAGGTCGAGAAAGACGCTATCGCGGAATGCGCCAGTACGCCGGTTAAGTTGCAGCATGCGCGCGCCAGAGCGCTCCGCCGGCGGCTCCTGCGCGATAAGTTCTTCGGGGAGATCGAAATCAAAATCCTGAACAAGCACGAAGCTGATTTTAGAGCCTGTACACTTCTGCTGTCTGAGGCTGCCCTGCCATGTATGCCTCGGCGTTCAGCCGGGCACGCTCCAGCGCAGCTTCCAGCTCCAGCCGCCGCGCTTCCAGTTCGGCGGCATCGGCGTCAGCAGCAACCGGCACAGAGCGGGCAAAGCTGACCACCACGCGAGAGAAGGGCTTGGGGACCAGCAGACGGTCCCAGGAGGGCACCTGCCATGTACGCTCCGGCAGCAGGTAAAAGGAGGACGCGGGATAGCCGGTCATTTGTGCCAGCTTCACCGGGCCCATCTTGGTGCGGTAGACCGGACCGCGCGGCCCGTCGGCGGTAAAGATCGCCGGATGCCCCTGCTCCAGCGCCTGCTTCATGCCCAGCAAACCTTCGTGGCTGCCGCGGCTGCTGGACCCGCGAGCCGCTCCATAGCCAAGCTTCGCCGCGGCCCGGGTAATCAACTCGCCGTCAAAGCTCTGGCTGATGAGCACAACGGCGCGATACTGGCGGAAGTAGCAGGTGGCAAGCAGTACGGCGCGATGCCACATGCAATAGATTCCAGTGCCAGGTGGCGGCGGTATCTCAGCGCCTGGTTCGCAGATAATCTCATACCGCAGGGTTGAGCCGATGGCATGCAGGGCCAGCGCAACCAATGAGGGAACAACCGCCAGCGCAATACGTTGGCCCATACTCCAGCGGCGGTTTTTTGAGCGATCGGTCGAGCTTGCTTTCCCCACAGGATGATTCTAGAGCCTCTCCGGAACTTTGGGCCTCTGGTAGCATCGCAACTGTGCTTGCCCTTGAAACCCAGGTCCAGTTTGTCCGCGGCATCGGCCCGCGTATCGCGGAGACGATCAAGGCCAAGGGCATCCTCACCGTCGAAGATCTGCTCTACCATCTGCCGTTTCGCTATGAAGACCGGCTCAATCCTCGCGGCCTGAACGAGCTGGTCGCCGGAGAGATGGCAAGCGTCATCGGCGAGGTGCGCGGCACCGCACTGCTGCGCACGCGATCCATGCCCATCTTTGAAATGACCATCGGCCAGGGCGTGGAGACGCTCAAGTGCATGTGGTTCCACGGCACCTACCTCAAAGACAAGTTCCAGCCCGGGCAGATGGTCGCGCTCTTCGGCAAAGTGGAGCCTTCCAGCTCCAAACGCGGCTTCAAAATGATCCAGCCGCAGTTTGAGATCCTGCCCACCGACCTGGACGACGACCTCAGCCGGCTGCTCGAAGTGGGCCGCATCACGCCGGTTTACGAATCGCTGAGCGGCACCAGCAAATTGAGCTCGCGCTGGATACGCCGCGTGATCCACGGAGTCCTTGAAGACCTCAAGGGCCAGGTGCCGGAATCGCTGCCCAGGGCGCTGTGCGAACGTCTGCAGCTTCCCAGCCGCGAGCAGTCCTTTCGCGGAGTGCACTTTCCCGAAGCGGGTACCCCCTTCGTCCAGTTGCAGTCCTCGGCGACCGCCGCCCACCGCCGCCTGATCTTTGAGGAGCTGTTCTATCTCGAATTGGGGCTTGAACTGAAGCGGCGCAAGTTCAAGGAGAAGACTGGCATCGCGTTCCAGACAGGCAGCACCGTGCGGGAGGCGCTGCGCGAGATTCTTCCCTTCCACCCCACCACGGCGCAGAAGCGGGCCCTGGGCGAGATTGTGACCGACATGCGGCGGCCCGGCCCCATGCGCCGCCTTCTGCAGGGAGACGTCGGCTCCGGCAAAACCATCGTCGCCATGCAGGCCATGCTGGTAGCCATGGAAAATGGCTGCCAGGCGGCCCTGATGGCCCCGACGGAGATTCTGGCTACACAGCACTACCTGGCCGCCCGCAAGCTGCTGGAGCGCTCCTCACGCCGCTACAAAACGGTTCTGCTGACTGGCTCGCTTGACGATGAGCGCAAACGCAATGCGCGGCGCGCAATTTACCAGGGAGAGGCCAACCTCGTCATCGGAACCCATGCGCTGATTGAAGAAAAGGTCGACTTCGCCAATCTCGGGCTGATCGTGGTCGATGAGCAGCACCGCTTCGGAGTCCTGCAGCGCTTTCGCCTGATGCAGAAGCCGAACGCGGCAGAACCGGATGTACTGGTGATGACCGCGACCCCCATCCCCCGCACCCTCGCCCTGTCGCTCTATGGCGATCTCGACTTGAGCGTTCTGGACGAATTGCCGCCGGGAAGAACTCCCATCGTCACCCGGCAGGTCAGCGACGAGCGCGCCAGCGATGTCTGGCAGTTTGTCCGAAAACAGGTCGCCGCGGGGCATCAGGCATATGTCGTATATCCGGTCATCGAAGGGGCGAAGGACGATCAGCCGGAACTTGATTTCGCTCCCCCGGAGACGGAGGAAGCAACCGCGCCGGCAAAGCGCGGGACGTCCGCCTCGCGAAAAAAACCAACAAAGGCCGCCTCGCTCTTTACCGCCGACAAACCCTCGCTGAAGTCTGCCATCAGCATGTACGACAACCTGCGCGCCAACGACCTCGCCGGCCTTCGTCTGGGGCTGCTGCACGGCCGCCTCGATTCTGACGAGAAAGAGGTCATCATGCGGCGCTTCCAGCGTGGCGAGATCGACGTCCTCATCGCCACGACGGTGATTGAAGTCGGCGTGGACGTGCCCAATGCGACGGTAATGGTGGTCGAGCACGCGGAGCGGTTCGGATTGGCGCAACTGCACCAGTTGCGCGGCCGCGTCGGTCGCGGCGCAGCCCGGTCGTGGTGCATCCTGATGACCTCCGGCCGCATCTCCCCCAACGCCGAGCAGCGATTGGCTGCCATGGTGCGCACCCAGGATGGGTTTGAACTGGCGGAGCTGGATCTGCAGCTACGCGGCCCCGGAGAGTTCTTCGGAACCCGCCAGGCGGGTCTGCCGGACTTTCGCGTAGCCAGCCTGGTGCGCGACCGCGCTCTGCTGGAGCAGGCCAAGCAGGAGGCCGCCCGCTTCGTACAGCAGCCCCTGGCGGAGGCCACCGAAGAAGAAAAAGCCCGCGTCTGGAAGCAACTGAAAGATGCCTGGCAACGCCGCTACGGTCTGGTTGAAGCAGGGTAGGAACAGCGGGTCAGCAAGTCGGCGGAAAAGCGGTTAGCAAGTCAGCAAAAAAGCAGCCTCAGTCGCCTCTATTCCCCTTCGCTAACTCGCGTTTCGCCAACCGCCTTTTTAGCTGACCTGGTGACCCGCTGCTCTTCTTAGCTAACCTGCTGTTTCGCCAGTTCCTCCACCGCGACCTCGGCTGGTTTTGGCTTGCCGCGCGTCAGCACCTCCAGCTCTACCCCGACAATTTCGCCGGGCAGCGGCCGCTTCAGGTTCCGCGTGCACTGGCAGAGCTCGGTCAGACGCTGGTGAGAGTCCTGGCTCAATTCGAGCCCGGCGGAGATCAGCGCAGTGTATACCTCGACACATTCGTAGCGCTCGAACTCGAAGCTCATCCGCACCTCTCGTTCGGAGCAGCTCCGGCTTAGAATCCAGCCCCGGCACCCCAGAACAGAGCCAGAGAGCAACCGCGAAAGACGGGATGGGTCTTCGGCGCACAACGCAGACAATTTCAGATTCCAGGGCATCCTTTCGCCTCTTTTGGCCGCGGCTTCTCCCGCCGCCAGGCCGACATTCACCACAGACAATCACCACATCGGACGAGATTGACATTTTCATTACACGGTTTCAGGTACTTTGGTGACCATGGACCCTGGATATGGCTCGATTCCCCAAAAATGCTTTTCCTGCAACGAGCAACCGGGTAAGGTCATCCAAGCAAATGACCAGCACGCCGTCCTCCGTCCGGGGGCATGTATCGGTTTTGGTATTCTGAAGCGGCACAGGAGTTTCCCTGCGCCATCCAGGTGTTCGAAGAGGGTCCGTGCCAAGTCAGCAGGAAGTCCGGTGGTCTCAACTGAAAGTGGGCGTACTGGTGATTGCGGCGTTGTCTGCCCTCACCGCGCTGATCTTCCTGATGACAGGCAACACCGGTGGCTTTTTCACCGGCCGATTGATCGTGCGCTCCTATTTTGAGAACGCTGCGGGAGTCAAAGTTGGCGCTCCGGTCAATCTCGAAGGCGTCACCATCGGGAATGTGAAGGCCGTGCGCGTTGTGCCGGGCCACGGGCTCACCCCGGTGGAAGTCACCATGTCGGTGAACAGGAGGTTTCTGAATGGCCTCCGCATAGACTCAAAATCGACACTGGAGACGGTAGGCGTTCTGGGCGACACGGTTGTCGACATCAACAGCAAGCATGCCACTGGCCCCGTGATCGAAAACAACGCGGAGCTGCAGACAACCGAGTCTCCGAACCTGAGCGACGTCATCAAGTCCAGCCAGGGAACCATCGAACAACTCAATACGATTCTCGCCAAGGTCAATAACCTGATCGATGCCATGAGCAGCGGGAAGGGCTCGATCGGCCAGCTCATCAACAATCCGGATCTCTACAATAAGGCCGTCAAAACCCTGAACGACCTGCAGGCGACTTCGGACCGCATCAACAGCGGCAAGGGCACCATCGGGAAGCTGGTAGCCGATGACACGCTCTATAACCGCATCAATGATACGGCGGCCCGGCTGCAAGACATCGCCGACGGACTCGACAGCGGCAAGGGCACCGCCGGCAAGCTGCTCAAGGATGAGCAGCTCTATCACAACCTCAATTCAAGCGTCAGCAGTGCAAACCAGCTTCTTGCCGACATCAATGCGGGCAAGGGGGGCCTGGGGCTGCTCGCCAAAGATCCCGCCTTCGCCAAGAAGCTGGATGACACCGTTACAAAACTGGATTCCATCCTGAACCGTGCTGACAGCGGCGAAGGCACACTGGGCCAGCTCGTCCGCAATCCTGCGCTCTATAACAACACCAACCAGATGCTGACGGAGACTCGCGGCCTGATCGTAGGAATCCGGGAGAACCCCAAGAAGTACCTGACCTTCCACGTCAAAGTCTTTTAACGTCCTGCGACCCGGCAAACACCGCGGAAAGCGGCTACTCTACGTCTTCTCCCCTGCTCATGGTACTTTTCTAACCAAGACATACAGGCAGCCAGAAGTCCGCGGCCTGCGGTCTACAGGGGCCACCCGCTACTCAACCTGACAATTCCGGGCTCGCTCCTGCATTTTGAGGAGCGAAATGCAATCTACCCGTATCGTTCGCCTGCCCGCTGTCACTCTATCCCTGATTTGCTACATGATTTGCTCCCTGGTCCTCTCTCAGGCCAGCGTCACCTGCGCGCAATCCGCTTCTTCCCGGCCAAAGACTGCCGCCAATACCTCGGCGTCCGACGCGCCGGCCGAACCGAAAAAGCCGGTCCTGTTCGATACCACGGCCATCGACAAAACCGCCGATCCGTGTACGGATTTCTATCAATACGCCTGCGGCAACTGGGTCAAGGCAAACCCGGTGCCTCCGGACCAGATCCGCTGGGGCCGCTTCAACGAGCTTGCCGAGCGCAACAACTGGCTGCTCTACCAGCAGCTCCAGGCGGCCGCCAATCCCCGCGCAAAGCGCAGCCCGCTGGAGGCAAAATATGGCGATTTCTACGCTGCCTGCATGAACACGGCTGAGGCGAATGAGAAGGGGATGCAACCGGTCCAGCCGGCACTCGATCAAATCGCCGCACTCAAGGATAAGAGGAGCCTTGCCAGCCTGCTGGCATCCCTCAACACGCAGTACGGAACCAATGCGCTCTTCCGCTTCCGCGTTGAACAGGACGACAAGGATTCGTCGCGGCAGATTGCCGCGGCAATGCAGGACGGCCTGGGTCTTCCCGACCGCGATTATTACCTGGAGACGAGCGAACGGCAGCAGAAAATACGCCAGCAATACACCCAGCATGTGACAAATATCTTCAAGCTGGCCGGAGACACGCCAGAGCAGGCCGCAGACGAGGCCGCAAGTGTGCTGGCCATCGAAACTGCGCTGGCTAAGGCTTCGTTGAGCCACACCGAACTGCGCGAACCCGAGAAGAACTACCATCTCATCACCGTGGCGGAACTGGACAAGCTCGCGCCGGACTTCGACTGGAGCGAGTATTTCGACAACATTGGCGTGGGCAAGTTCGGCACGCTCAACGTCGCTCAACCCGAGTTCGTGAAGGGCATGAATGCGTTGATCGATACGCAGAGCCTCAATGCCTGGAAGAGCTATCTGCGCTGGCATACGCTGCACACCGCGGCACCGTGGTTGTCCACGGCCTTCGACGAGGAGAACTACAGCTTCTATCAAGCCACCCTCTCCGGCCAGCGGGCGCCGACTCCCCGCTGGAAGCGTTGCACCCGGCTGACGGATGGATTGCTCGGTGAAGCCGTCGGACAGGATTGGGTCCGGAGGAACTTTCCTCCCGACGCCAAGGCCAACATGAGCAAGCTGGTGGCAGCGCTCGACACCGCGCTCGCCCAGGACATTCAGCAGCTCCCGTGGATGTCGGAGGCAACCAAAAGGCAGGCGGAGGAGAAGCTCGCGGCAATCCGCAACAAGATCGGCTACCCGGAGGCCTGGCGTGACTACTCCAGCGTGCCCGTCCAGCGCGATGACCTGCTCGGCAACATCCACCGCGCCTCGCATTTCGAGCGCCAGCGCAACCTCAACAAGCTGGGCAAACCGGTAGACGAGAGCGAGTGGGGCATGACTCCTCCCACAGTCAACGCCTACTACAGCGCAAGCCTTAACGACATCAATTTCCCCGCCGGGATACTGCAGCCGCCGTTTTTTGACAACTCCATGGGACCGGCGGTTAACTTCGGCGGAATCGGCGTCGTGATCGGCCACGAGATGACGCACGGCTTCGACGACGCAGGCAGCAAATACGACGGGAAGGGCAACCTCCGGGAGTGGCAGACACCGGAAGACCGCAAGGCCTTTACCGAGCGAACCGACTGCGAGGTGGCGGAATATAACAACTTTGAGGCCGTCCCGGGGCAAAAGCTCAACGGCAAGCTCACCCTTGGCGAAAACACCGCCGACAACGGCGGGATTCGCATTGCCTACATGGCCCTGATGAACACTCTGGCCGCCGAAGGCTCCAAGGCGAACGAGCAGTTGGAGGGATACACGCCGCAGCAGCAGTTCTTTATCGCCTTCGGTCAGGTGTGGTGCTCCAATTCCACGGATCAGGCCGCCCGCCTGCTGGCGCGCACCGATCCCCACGCCCCCGGCAAGTGGCGCGTCAACGGCTCTGTGCAGAATTTTGAGGGCTTCGCCAAGGCTTTTGGCTGCAAAAAAGGCCAGCCCATGTACCCGGAAAAGAGCTGCCGCGTCTGGTGATCCCGGGAAGATGCGTTCGATTTTGCCCGGCTGCCATGGGTGGACAGCCGGGCTTTCTTTTCTGCTTCCCGCTCGGCAAGCTAGCCGAAAGCGGCCTAAGCTTTTACAATTCAGTTGGGAATAATCCCGATCCAGCTCTGCTGCAAGTGCAGCCCTCCACCAGCTTCAGCTGGCGAGGATGAAGGAAGCTCATGAAGTTCAGGAATATCGGCCAGGTACTCTTGGCCTCTGTCGTCTCCGTTGGGCTTTGCCTGGGAGTGACCTCGTGCAGCACCAGCTTTACCGTCGGCTTTCTTTATGTGGTCGGCGCGTCCACTTCCAATGGAGCCTCCGGCCAGATCTCCGGCTTCAAAATCGATAATGATAATGGCCGGTTGACGCCCATCACGAAGTCGCCCTTCAGCACCGCGGGCGCGAATCCTATCCGCGCCGTCATGTTCCCCGGCGGCCGTTTTCTCTATGTGCTGAACTCGAAGCCCACGGGAACCGCTGGTGGCAACATCGCGCTGTTCACGGTCGGCGGCAATGGGCTTCTCACCTTCCAGGAGAGCTACAGTAGCCAGGGCGCCAATCCGGTTTCTATCGCTGCGGGTAGTAATGGCGCTGATTTCATCTACGTTCTGGATCAGGAAGTACACGACGCCAACGGGAACGTGATTAACTCCGGGAATGGAGCCATCACGGTATTCTCCGTCGACCCCAACACCGGTCGCCTGTCGCTGGTAACCAACCAGCAGGTCCTGACCTCCGGCGGCAGCCAGTTGACGTATTTCCCGGTGGGCAACAAGCCAACGGCCTTCGGCCCCATCGCGAACAGCACGATCGTCGGCTCCTACATTTACACCGTCGATGCTGACCAGTCTGTCTTCCCCTATGCGATCAATGCTTCGAACGGCCAGTTGACGGTGACGCCCAACGGACCTCAGCCGACAGGCGCAACCCACATCAGTGCGATTGGCGGCAACTCCTCAAACGTCTTCCTGCTGGATGCGGGCAACGGCGGCCACAGCACGATCCTGCCCTATACGCGCGGACCCAACGGATCCCTGCAGACCGTCGTCGGCGGCGCGATTCCGAATGACCCGACCGTGACCAACCCCAGCGATCTGGTCGTCGATTCCAAGGGCAAGTTCCTCTATATCGCCAACGCCGGCCCCAACAACAATCCGGCCAACCCGGCTAGCGCGATCAGTGCCTATTCCATTCTTCCTAATGCGACCAGCGGTCTCCTGACCGCCGTCGGTGGCGAGCCGTTCCCCTCTGGCTCTCAGCCCGTCTGCATTCTGGAAGATCCCTCGAACCAGTACATCTATACCGCGAACCACAGCGACAGCACGGTGACTGGTCGAAAGATCGACACCAACACCGGCGTGCTGAATGATCTGGTGAAAGGATCGAGCATCGCAACCACGGGAAGCCCGACCTGGTGCGTGGTCACCGGCAGAACGCAATAAGCAGGCGGAAGAAGATCCCCTGCAATGGAAGGCCCGCGGCAAGCGGGCCTTCTGCTTTTTATCTGGCTTTCGTCAGGCTGGCGACGCTCTGCCGCCGCCCCCGGCCACCCCGCGATTCGGTAAGCCTTTGCGAACTGGCACGCAAGATAGCAAAAGAATTCCGGCTTTTGCAGCAAGCGATTCCCCTCACCCTTCACAATTCCCCTTACAATCAAAGAGAAGCTCGGCAAGAGTGTCAGGCGCAGTTGGCCCCTGCCGGTACAGGAATCGCAGCTGCGTTACGTAGAAATGGAAGCGTCTGAGCTAGCCGAAAGCTGCTCAAGCTTTTACAATTCAAGCGGGAGTCAATCCCCATCCAGTTTTGCTGCTATTGCAGCCCCAGGTCGCTGTTTGTGCGTCCAGGACGAAGGAAGCGCATGAAGTTGAGGAAATTAGGTCAGGTTCTGCTGGCCACTGCAGTATCCCTAGGTTCGAGTCTGGCAATCACGTCGTGTGGCAACGTATATACCATTGACTTCCTTTACGTGACCTCCTCGAAGAACAATCCCGGACAGGTCGCGGTCTATAAAGTCGATAACCAGTCAGGCGCGCTCACACCGCTTCCCCAGTCACCCTACCCGTCGGGCGGACGTAATCCCGTCGCGGAAGTGACCTCTCCGGACTCCAAGAATCTCTACGTCGTCAACCGCGACGACAACACCGTGGTACAGTTCGCAATCGGCAGCGATGGCAAGCTCTACCCCCTGCACACGGTAAATACACCGGGTGGCTTCCCCGTTGCGGTAGCTGTGAATCCAGCGGGTACCTTCCTCTATGTTGTGGATACCTACCAGCCCGGCTTTACCGATGCCACTCCGGGACCCGGCGCTCTCGTCGTCTTCCCGCTTGCCAAGGATGGATCGCTTGGCGCACCCGTGAATAACGGAAACCTCACCTACTTCCCGGTTGGCTTTTCGCCCATGGGCGTGACGGCTCTTGCTAACGGAAATTCGGTATATGTGGCTACCAAGCACGGCACTGTAGCCACCGACACAGGCCGCATCTACATGTTCAGCACGGGTAGCGGCGGTTCGGTCGCCCCCCTGGGAAGCGGCTTTGTTCCGGCAGGCGTAGCGCCGAATGCAATTGCCAGCGATCCCACGGGCCGCTTCGTATACGCGACCGACGGCGTCTCCAATCAGTTGATCGGATATACGGTGACCTCCGGCGGAATTCTCAACCCGATGATCAACGGCCCCTTCAAGACCGATCAGTTCCCGAACAGCATAACGATCGATCCTCGCGGCTATTACATCTACGTGACGAATTTCAATTCCAACACGCTGAGCGCCTATGCCCTGGATCAGTCCAACGGCACGCCCGCCCAGGTTGCCGGCTCGGGCACCTTCGGAACCCGCACGGGACCGACCTGCGTTGTCGTCGAACCCGGTCTTGGACGCTATGTCTACACCTCCAACTTCCTCGACAATACGGTCACTGCCTTCCAACTCAATCCGCACACCGGATCCCTGGTTGGCGTGCAGAATTCGCCCTTTGCCGCTCCCGGACAACCTACCTGCGTAGCCGCGATCGCACATGGCAATCACGCAGTTCAGGCCATCCCCTAACTGCTGCAAGACTTCCTGTACAAGAAAAGGCCCGCTCAGTGAGCGGGCCTTTTCTTGTACAGGAAGAAGTTTGTGAAGCAATCCAAGAGCCCAGGCTGCTCATTCCCAGATGTTGCACGCACGGCCTGTAGCTACCTCAGGCATACCTCACGCAGTGCCTGCTCGCCCGCCTATGCAGCTCGCCCTATCCACGATGGAGCATAGACCCAGAAACGTCGTGGGCCGCATCCCAGCAGCCTGTTTCAGGCATTCAGCAGACGCTTCATCACGCGTGCACCGGGACGCTCCACCAGATGTAGTGCGGCCAACGCACCCAGCACGAGGAGCGCGTATGAGATCCAGGGGTCAAAGCGAATCAGCCCCGTCCACTGTAATGCACCGGATTCGTGCAGTAGCGTCCACATGTTGAAGTGCAGTAGGTAAAGGCAGTAGCTGGCTTCGCCAATCATCACAAATCCCCGAAAGCCGAAGAAATGGGACAGGGGATTCGTACCCGCCAGGCCGAGGATCAGCACCCCGAACAGCGGCATCAGGAGGCCGTCGTGCATCATGGCATACGGCAGCCGCGCCCCGTAGAAGAGCACAGCATACAGGCTGGCAAAGCCTACGATGCCCAGCCAGAAGCGTATCCGCGACGCAGCAGGAATCCGCTGATGTACGGCTGCCAGGGTCACGCCAAATAGAAACGACGGCAGATGCGGCAGCGGCGTATATTTCAGCGCCCTCATCCACACACCGTTGGTGTAGCGGCCCGGGTGCGGGTCCCCATCCGGCAGCAGCCACGTGTAGAGCGCCGGAGCGACCATGCCCAGAACCCAGAAGATCAGTAGCAGGGCAATGAGCCGCGACCAGCGCCGCGGCATGCGCCAGCGGATCAGAAACGGGAAGAAAGCGTAGAAGAAGACCTCGGTGGACATTGTCCACGCCGGAGTATTCCAGAATGTTGAGAGCGCCGGGCTCCAGCCCTGCAGCAGCAAGGGCGTCAGCACCACTCCCGCGATAAACATGGGTCTGGAGTGGGCGTAGAACTCCTGGTGCAGCATCTGCACGGAGATCAGCAGGCTGAGGAGGTAGACCGGGTACAGCCGCGTCAGGCGCGCCTTCCAGAACCGCCTGGCGGACACTTCCCCGCGGGCGCCGCGCTCTGCGTAGTTATACGCAAGGATGAATCCGGACAGCAGTAGGAAGAAGCTCACCGAGATGAATCCGGCATCGACCACCGGCGCGAGCCACCCAAACCATCGAGGATTGGAAAAGTGGAAGAAAACCAGGTTCATTGCAGCGAACGAGCGCAGCCCCGTCAGAGCAGGCAGCCGGGAGGGCTTGACTAGCCTGGCAGGGACTTCCCCACTCAGGCTGTCACCAGTGAACCGACCTTCTCTCCGCACACGACTCGGCGGATGTTGCCCGGCTGGTTCATATTGAAAATAATCATCGGCAGATTGTTGTCCTTGCAAAGGCTCACTGCGGTGGCGTCCATCACCTTTAACCCGAGCCGCAGGATTTCCATGTAGGTAATCTGCTCAAATTTCACGGCATCTTTACTCAACACCGGATCGGCGTTGTACACACCTTCAACCTTGGTCGCCTTCAGCAGGACATCGGCTTTGATCTCCATGGCGCGCAGGGAGGCAGCGGTATCGGTGGAGAAGAAGGGATTGCCCAGCCCGGCAGCGAAGATCACCACGCGGCCCTTCTCCAGGTGGCGCAGAGCACGCCGGCGAATGTACGGCTCCGCTACACGATTCATCTCGATAGCCGACATGACGCGGCAGACTACGTTTTGCTTCTCGATTGCGTCCTGCAGCGCCAGGGCATTGATCACCGTGGCCAGCATGCCCATGTTATCCGCGGAAACGCGGTCCATGTCCTTCGCCTGCTCTGCCACACCCCGGAAAAAGTTGCCGCCGCCAACCACGATAGCGATTTCGACGCCCATCGCGTGGACATCGGCAATTTCCTGTGCGATTTCGTGAACGCGGGTGACATCAACACCGAAGCCGCGGCCTGCGGCCAGAGCTTCTCCGGAGAGCTTCAGAACGATTCTCTTATACATTCCTCTGAAAGTATCGCATACCCATCCGGCAATCACAGTACCCGGAAATTGCAGCGTTCGCCCATTCCCCCGTTACCGGCCCCGATCCTCGTAAAGTTCCTTCTCTGAAAGAATGGACTCGCTCGTGAACTGCTTGCCGGCCCGGCTTGCGGCTCCAAACATCGGACCGCGCGCCGGAATCACCGGGGCGAAGGCCATGAACCCTATCGGGGCTGGCACGTCATCGTAGATCGCTTCCATGCCGCCGCGGCGGAAATACGTCTCGTGCCAAAATCCGGTTCCACCCGAATTCTTCAGAAAATCCTGCCACCACTGACGATGCGGGTCAGACCGGGTCCATTCCAACAGTGCATCCGTATCGCGCCAGTACTGACGCATGCCGATGTGCATCGGGAACAGGGAGTAGAGGACTGTCTCGTGCCGTAGGAGCCCATCGGGCCGCCCTTCCGCCGAAGCGGAGATCTTCGGGCCAAAGCCAAGGATCGTTTTGACCCCGGCGATTCGATTCACTCTCATACCCAGGTAGATCACCACCAGGTCCGGGTACCCAGAAAGATCAACCGTATTCCGCACAACACGCGTGGCCATAGACCGATAGGATACCTGTTGGCCGACGGCCGGCGGAGATCGTGCGGAATTTATATATATGGGGTGCGCCTGAGTCCGAAAAGCAAGAGGCCCGGAGCGTTTGCCCCGGGCCTCTGATGCCTGCGTAGCCCTCGCGATTATTCGGCGGCTTCGGCCGTCTGCTTGATCTGGGCGACCGTAAAACCAGCATCCCCTACCTTGAAGCGCGCAAAGCGGCGTACCGTCATGTTCTCGCCGAGCTTGCCGACCTTCTGGCCGATCAGTTCCTTGATCGTGACGGACTGTTCCTTGATGAAAGGCTGCTCCAACAGGCAGACCTCCTCGTAGAACTTGCTCATCTTGCCTTCCACGATTTTCTCGATCACCGGGGCGGGCTTGCCGGTAGCGGCGGCCTGGGCACGATAGATATCCTTCTCGCGCTCGAGATCTTCCGGGGTCACATCCTCCGGGCGAATGTAGCGGGGATCGGTAGCCGCGATGTGCATCGCAATGTCCTTCAGCAGCTCCTGGAAGTCCTCCGTGCGAGCGACAAAATCGCTCTCGCAATTGATTTCCAGCAGCACGCCAATCTTGCCACCGGCGTGGATATACGTGCCTACCGCGCCCTCGCTGGTATTGCGGGCCGCCTTCTTCGCAGCCGAAGCCATTCCCTTCTTCCGCAGAACGACAATCGCCTCTTCCAGATTGCCCTTGGCTTCCACCAGTGCAGAACGGCAATCCATCATCGGAGCTCCGGTTTTCTCACGAAGATCCTTTACCTGTGCAGCAGAAATGTTCTCACTCACGGTCGACATCCTTTTTTCCCTGATCACTCTCAGTTAAAAATCCACCAGCAATCGGAGCCATAGATTGCGGCTCCACTCATAAGCCCAGACATAAAGAAAGCGTGGCCCGAAAATTCCGCAGCCACGCTCCCTGAACAGCTCGACGCGAATCTTCGATTCGGAAACGCCTTACAGTCCGCTCTCCGCAGCCTCAGTATCATCCAAGGAAGTGATCGCGGCAGGAGCCTTGCGAATGCCTCCGCCCAGCGCTGCTTCCAGGTCCACCACGTCAGGTTCGGCCGCCGCGGTTTCGGATGCAGCGGAAACTGCATCGGCATTCGGCAGCGCCTCTGGCTTCACATCTTCTGCCTGGGTCGTGGTGCTGACACCGGCTACTTCGATGAACTGCTTATCGTTCGCCATCTGTACACCCTCGATCACCGAATCGGAGATCTTCGAAGTGAAGAGGCGAATCGCGCGCAGCGCATCGTCGTTGCCCGGGATCACATAATCGACCACCGTAGGATCGCAATTCGTATCCACTACGGCAACCACCGGGATGCCCAGCTTGCGGGCTTCGCTCACAGCGATGGCTTCGTTGTTGGAGTCGACGATGAACAGCGCGTCCGGAAGACGCTTCATGTTCTTGATGCCGGCGAGGTTCGCCTGCAGATGCTTGCGCTCGCGTTCCAGCTTGATGACTTCCTTCTTCGTCAACAGCTCGTAGCGGCCGTCGGTGGCCATCTCATCCAGTTCCTGAAGGCGCTTCACAGACTTCTGCACCGTGACCCAGTTTGTCAACAGACCGCCCAGCCAGCGCTGGTTGACATAGAACATGCCGCAGCGGTTTGCTTCTTCCGCAATGGCGTCCTGAGCCTGGCGCTTGGTGCCGACAAACAGAATGACCTTGCCACCCGCCGTCAGCTCAGTGACGAACTTGCTGGCTTCCTTGAACATCTTCAAGGTCTTCTGCAGATCGATGATGTAGATTCCGTTGCGCTCGCCGAAGATGTATTCCTTCATCCGCGGATTCCAGCGCTTCGTCTGATGCCCGAAGTGGACTCCCGCCTCGAGCAGCTCCTTCATGGTGATAGTGGCCAATCGACCTCCTCTTAAATTGCATTCCAGCTTGCCTCTCCGCGCTCGAAGCGAATCTGCCCCGATGCGGCCACCTGCTGAAATTTATCCCCTTTGGGGAAATTGAACTCCTGAAAATCCGTGCAGGCCCCTGACCAAACAGGAGCCCGCAAGATGAATGCGACAGGCCGAAGAGACTAGCGCTTGGAGAACTGGAAGCGTGCGCGAGCGCCCTTCTGACCGTACTTCTTGCGTTCCTTGATGCGGGCATCGCGCGTGACCAGGCCATCGGCCTTGAGCGTCTTGCGAAGCTCTGCATTGAAGAGCATCAGGGCCCGGGCGATACCAAGCTTAACCGCGTCGGCCTGCGCACTGACGCCGCCGCCGCGAACCGTCGTCACGACATCGAAGTTTGCAAGCGTCTCGGTCAATACCAGGGGACGCCGGGCGGAAACCCGCTGCTGCTCCGTCACGAAATAAGTTTCGAACGGCTTGTTGTTGACGACGAAACCGCCATTGCCGGGACGCAAAAATACGCGAGCAATGCTCGACTTGCGCCGTCCTGTGCCATAGTACTGTACCAAATCTGCCATGTCCGTCCTATGTAACTCGTTAACGTTCACCTGGTGAACGAATCTCTTCGAAATCCACAAAACCCGTGCTGAAGACTCATCTGCCCCAAAAAACTACGGGGCCTCCGACTACTTCTTTCCGAGCGACGCGAACTCCAGCGCCTGTGGCTGCTGGGCTTCGTGGGGATGCTTCTCTCCCTTGTAGACCTTAAGCTTGGTGGCCATCTGCCGCCCCATCTTTGTCTTGGGAAGCATGCCCTTGACCGCGTCTTCTACGATCTTCTCCGGACGGCGATCGAGCAGACGAACGAAGGACTCTTCGCGCAATCCACCGGGGAAACCCGTATAGCGGCGATAGACCTTCTGCTGGCTCTTCAAGCCGGTCAGGCGGATCTTCTCGGCGTTGATCACGATGACGTGGTCGCCTACATCAATGTAGGGCGTGTACCTGGGATTCTTCTTACCGCTCAGCACGCTGGCGGTTTCAGTCGCCAGACGTCCCAGCGTCTTGCCCGTGGCGTCCACGACGAACCACTTGCGGGTAATCTCGAGCGAGCTTGGAATATACGTTGACATCTCTATCCTGTTCTCCCCAGCAAAACCTTCCCACAGACACGCATTTGCTCACGCAAAGCGCCTCCGCGGTTAAAAAATAATTCCCACGGTGACAATCTCTGTTCGCGTGAGTGGCGCAGAATCAAACCGATTGGGCTTCCGGGTTCGCTTGCCTACTGTAGCTGCGGTGTGACGCAGGAGGGCAGACGCGGAACTGCGCAAGGACTTTAGAATAGTCGAAGACCAGAACAGAGTCAACGAACAAAGCCACGGAAACCGCTCTATTCCAAGATTCTAACCAGAAATCCTAACCAGGATTCTACCGGGAAACGCACCGGAGTGGAATCCTTGCGCGGCGTCATCCCCCATTGGGGTTACGCGGAAGTTGCACCAAAGGGATATTTCGAAGACGAGGGTAACTCGATACCATCCACCCGATGGCTATTCCGGAGAGTGCCCTATGTCTACTCGCGCAAGCCGGGCCCGCGCAGTTCGCAGTGGCCTCGCCGTTCTGCTCCGCATCGCCGTTCTGTTTGCCCTGACCGTTCTCTTCCTGTTGCCCTACTCGCAGGGCTCCGTGTGTTCCCCAACCCACAACTCCCGACCGGGAACAACACGATCACAGGTTGTTCTATCTGCTGCACTTACAGCGCACGCTGCGACATCCCCCGGTACCAGCACCGCTTTTTGATTTAGGAGCTTCCCTATGACGTCTCGACTGCTTACCCTGCTTGCCGCCTCGCTCTTGTCCTTGCCGGTTGCCGGCTTTGCGCAAGTTACCAAGACCACTCTCCCACAGCCGGCTCCCTCTCAGGCAGCCCAGGCCCCGCTCGTCTTCAAGGGCATTACTGAGGACCAGATCCGCGCCCAACTCAATGGTAAGTTACTGTTTCTGCGCGGCTTCTACCTGGACGACAACCTCAAGTTCAATGAGAATGGGCAGCTCATAGGATCGTCTCGAAAGGGGTCCTTTACCCTCTGCGCTGTCGATATCAAGAAGATCCACCTGACCAAGCACGATCTGGAGCTCGAGGGAGACCGCTATGGATTGCACTTCTACGGCGCCCTTCCGTATGAGGATGAGTCCAAGCCCTTTGACCGCGTTCGCCTGACAGGCAAGAAGTCCCGCTCCGTCAAGATATCGATTGAGCGCGAGCTGGTCGTGATCCCCAAAGTGAAGAAGCCGAAGAAGGGGGATGCCAAGTTGCAGGCGAAGGCCGCGACGCCCGGGAAACCCACCACCCCAGGCGAGGCCGCCGCTTCCGACAGCACCGCCTCCGAAGACGCCACTGCCAGCAAGCCAACTCCCACGCTGACTGCGGTAGATGTCGCGCCCGAGACTTCGACCCAGACCGATCCGGGAAATTCCAATGGCCGCACCACGACGTCCTCGCCCGCGCACAGCGCGAAGTTGCTGGAGGGAGCGCTGGCCAATATTTTTGCCGATCGCATCGACGAGAAGATGATGGCGACCCTGCCCGACTACTGGCAGTTCTACTACCAGGAAAAAGTGAACCGGAAGGAATTCAAGCCCGCTGATCCCAGCGTGCAGCGGGTTGGCGGCGAAGTCTCCGCTCCCCGGCTGCTGAATGGCCTCGAACCCGGCTCCAATGAGTTTGCCCAGGCAAATGGAATTGCCGGCCTCACCGTGTTTCGCACCGTCGTCGACAAACAGGGAAAGCCCACCGAAATCGCAATCGCCCGTCCCATTGGTTTCGGTTTGGACGAGAAGGCAGTGGAAGCGATTCGCAACTCCCGCTTCAAGCCTGCAACCAAGGACGGCGAGCCCGTTCCAGCCATGGTGGATGTAGTGGTTACGTTCCGCATCTACTCCAACCGCACACGGGGAGGACAAGTGGCTGAGCCGGGAATCAAGCCAGCCATGGCCGAGAATACTGCCCCGCCAACCAACGGAGCCAGGCCCGGAAATGGCAGGTAATCGCAGCAAAGACGACAATGGGGCGGCCTCTCCTTCCGGGAGACCGCCCCCATTGCTATTCTTGCCAGGCAGACTACGAAGCAAATGCTCCTGGAAGAGCAAATGCTCCAGCAGAAGTAGATGGCCTCCGAAGAGGCCATCTGAGTGGCTGCGATCCTCTGCAGCAGATGCCGGGCTTTACTGCACCCGGTCGTAAACCAATTTGGTGTGGATCACACCGCCCTGAGGATCCGTGATCGTGTAGATCCAGGTTCCAACCTTGCCATTGGGAGAAAGCGTAAAGGTACCCTTGGTGATCGTGCCGTCGGTATCCTTCTGAGTTTCGGCAACTACGCCGCCCTCTTCCGTGTAGGCATAGGTGGTCGAGGTGCCATCGGCGGGATAGTCCTTCCCATCAGCGGCCCCCTTGTACTTATAGGTAAACGTCATGCCGCTTTCCGCGGTTTCTGTGACGGAGAAAACAATGGAATCCGGAGCGTCGCTGGTTACGTTGACCAGCATGCTCTGCAGCTTGGGCCCATCGCCGAAATCGGATTTCGCCACATTCAGCTTCCAGTTGCCGACCATGGTTCCTTGCTTGGTCCCCTGGGCGTGGGCAATGCACGGAATCAGCGTGCAGAGGATAAGGGAGAGAATCTGACCCTTGATGCTTCTCATGGCTTCCTGCCTCCACTCCCTTGAGTTGAGGGGTCGGTCGAATCGGTCCCAACAGATGTGGAACTCCGCCCGCGAACCTCAGAAGTGTAGGGGGTGTTGCTAGCAAAAGTAGACCGGCACAATAGGCGAGTCAATGAGAATCGGCACTTTACAGCAACAACGGTGACAGCCGTCACACGGCCTCGGGGAGGAACGCAGTTTGAGGCGGTTTGGGTGATGCGGAGGGGTTGCCCACTGCTCTCCCTCCAGCCAGTAGCCGGAGAGAGCGCGGCAGACGGGTTCAGGCGGCGTGCGATCCGAAAGAATCCACCAACAACGGCTCAATGGACTCCTGGGGAGCAATGTGTGGCATGCTGACGTCTGTGAAGCGGCCCTGGGCTACTTCTGCGAAGACGAGATTCGCCGTATCTGCTGTGCGGGTAGTGCTGATGTGGAGCTTTTGAACGGCCTTCATCGTAACGGAGGCGAGCAAAAAACGATTCGGGATAACAATCCCGGCGGAATAGACAATTTGCGAACGCATGGAAGCCTCTTGGGCTGCGGTTGAGGTTCCTGAGGTGGTCTGGCTCAGGTACAGTTGGGGGGGAAGACGGGGAAATCACGCGAAACAAGCATCGGCGAAAATCCGCCACTTCATCTAGCATACGCTGTTCCCGTCAACTCTGGCATGGGAATCGCCAAACGGTCCATATTTGCCATGAAATCAGCCAATTAGCCTTTTGCTGTGAAATCAGCAGATTAGCCTTGGATTCTCGAACCAGGGAGCGCGAACAGGGCAATCGCGACCACCTCGGGTCTCTGGAGGACCGCTATTCCTCGCTTTGGGTCAACAGATCGCCGAGCGTCGTCTTATGCCTTCCCTTGCGTTTCTTCTCCCTTGCCTGGTCGTCGAGGATCTTCACCGGCTTGGGCTGCCCCACCACATCGCGGGCGTTGGATTTGACCGCCTTCGTCACGGAAAACTTCTTGATTCTCTTTTTCGTGGCCAAGTTTTCCTTCCCTCGCTATCTGCAGACCAGTTTGCCGCTCCTCCGCGAGTATGGAATACTTTTGCGCGGAAGTGTTGGAAAGTGGGTCCCCTCTATGGAAGAACGCGATTTTTTTGATGAGAAGCCGGAAATGCGCACTCATACCCTTACCTGTCCCCACTGCGGCAAGACGGACGAGTACCAGCTTGGCTGGCTGGTACGCCGCAAAAAGAACAGCCTGCCGCGGAATGCGGACGAACGCGATCGTGCGCGGTTTGCCAAGGCGCAATCCTACATGGTCCGCACCGATGACATGCTGGCATGCAAGAACATTCGCTGCCGCAAGCGCTTTGAGGTTGCCGGGGTGCAGTCGGTAGCCTTTCTGTAATGCAGTTCCCAGCCCGGTGCGGTCGTGAGACATGCGGCTCTTCCTCATGAGACCGTGCCGGCCTGTTCCTCTGACGGGAAATCGTTCGCGCCAATGCGATTCCCTGATGCAAGCAGACATGTTCCTGTTGTAGTATGCCTCGAATGAATCGCCGTTCACTTCTGCGGCGATCGGGTCCAGATCGTTAGTCGCCAGTCCATCCGGCGAGAGAGATGAAATGAAGATCCTGGTATGCATCAAGCAGGTTCCGCAGAAGGACGCGCCCCTCAAGCTCAACGACTCCGGCACATGGATACGGGAGGATGTCTCCTACGAGGTCAACGAACCGGACGCCTACGCCCTTGAAGAGGCTCTCCGCCAGAAGGAGAAGCATGGCGGGGAGGTCGTGGTCGTCACGGCAGGTCCGGCCCGCTCCCAGCAGGTGCTGCGCGAGGCGCTGGCCAAGGGCGCTGACCGGGCCATCCACCTGGAAGACGATCGTTTTGCCACGCTGGACTCCACCAACACCGCGCGCGCGATTGCCGCGGCAATCTCCGGTGAAGAATTCGACCTGGTGGTTACGGGATTGCAGTCCGACGACTACGGCGCTGCGCAGACCGGCGTGTTGCTGGCGGAGATCCTGGGATGGCCGCATGCGACCATCATCATCGGGATTGAAAAAACCGGCTCCGGCGTGCGCCTGAAGCGCGAACTTGAGGCGGGCCACTACCAGTTCATCGATATGCCGCTGCCCGCCGTGCTTACCATCCAGAGCGGCATCAACAAACTACGCTACGCCACCCTGATCGGCATTAAGCAGGCGAAGATGAAGCCCATGCGCAAGGTGACCTATAGCGAAGTGGAAGCAAAGCTTAGCGGCAACCGGCAGCAGATCGAGCGCCTGTACGTCCCGGTAAAACAGAAAAAGACAGAGATGCTGGAGGGCGCCCCCCCCGAGGTGGCCAGGAAACTGGTTGAGCAGCTGCGCAACACGGTTCACGTGATTTAATCTGGGGTGCCGCAGGAGGAGGGCAATCGATCGTCCCCGGCGGTACGAAGCAGTGGTACAAAGCAGGTGGATTTGCTCTAGAATCGAAAATCGAACAGGCGCGGTCGGCAGGATCGCGCGGGAGAAATGCAGGATGGCGAACATGAATCTTCCCCTTGAAGAACGTAACCTGACTCCCGATCAGGTGACCGCCGTTGACCGTCGCAGGCAGTGGGGCCTGGTCTTGCAGGTGATCGCTGGCCAGTGCGCCTTCTTTGCGGTGCTGCTGACGGTGTGGGCAGGACAGGACCTGACCTACTCACCAACGTGGAAGTATCCTATGGCGTACTACATGGTCTTGGTCGGCATTATCGCCGTCATCACCGGCGCCTACGGCACCTGGCTGCGTCGCGGATCTCCCGAGTTCTAAGAACGAGCGGGCAGCTCTAAAAGAAAACAAACCGGGAGAGAACACGTTGGCTGCTCCCCAAAAAGAAGGGCCCATGGCAGATAGCATTTTCGTTGTTGCGGAGCAGCGGGAAGGCAAGCTGAACCGCACTTCTTTTGAGACCATTGCCGCAGCGCAGGCCATAAGCAAAGAAACAGGTTGGCCGGTCGAAGTAGTCGTCGTGGGAGAAAACCTCGACGCGGCCGCAGCCGAGCTCGCCACCAGGAACGTTGCTCGCGTGTATGCACTCGAAGCTCCCGCCCTGGCCGCCTACACCTCGGACGCCTACGTCTATGCGTTGAAGAATTTTTTCGCGGAGAAACAGCCGAAACTGGTACTGCTGCCGCACACCTACCAGGTGCGCGATTTTGCCCCGCGCCTCGCGCTGGCTCTCGATCGCACGCTTATTTCGGACTCTGTCGGTTACAAATACGAAGGTGGGAAACTGCTCTTCACGCGGCAGATGTTTCAAGGTAAATTCGCGGCAGACGTCTCCTTCGTGGGCGAGGCTCCCTGGCTGGCGACGCTGCAAATCGGCGCGTTTCGCGGAGATCTCGCCGAGCCCGGCTCCGCCGCCGTGGAAAAAGTAACAGCTTCGGTTGCAGAAGCCGCTCCCCGCGTCGTACCCCACGAAATCTTCCAGGAAGAGAAGCAGGCCGTCGATCTCTCGCAGGCGGAGGTCATCGTCGCCGTGGGCCGCGGCATCAAGGAGCAGAAGAACATCGCTCTCGCTGAGGAGTTGGCCGAAGTGCTGGGTGGTGAACTGGCGGCCTCGCGCCCTATCTGCGACAACGGATGGCTTCCACTCGATCGTCAGGTGGGAAGCTCCGGCCAGACGGTCGCGCCCAAGCTGTACGTCGCCCTCGGCATCAGCGGCGCCATCCAGCACATCGTCGGCATGAAGGGTTCCCGCACCATTGTCGCGATCAACAAGGACGCGGAGGCTCCCATCTTTGAGATTGCGGATATCGGCATTGTCGGCAACCTCTTCGACATCGTGCCCGCCGTGACTGCGGAGATAAAGAAGGCCAGGGCGGGAGCATAGGCAGGCTCGCGCCGGTGCAGAGTCTCCAACCATCTCTACGCATCTCACGAAACATGCATACCGCAGCCTTTACACCTGGACGGGCGAGGCTCCATGATCCACTTTCGCAAACCGCTTGAAGGCATCGAACGCCCGCAGATGGAGGCTGACGTCGTCATCGTTGGCGGCGGTCCGGCGGGCATGGCCTGCGCGTTGCGCCTCTCGCAATTGATTGACGCACACAATGCAGCGCACCCCGACGCGCCTCTCGCCAAAGACAATATCTATCTGCTGGAGAAGGCCAGAGAAGTGGGCCAGCACTGTCTCTCCGGAGCGCTGCTCGATCCGCGTTCCATGCGCGAACTGCTGCCTGGCTTTGAGAGCGAAGCGCCGATCGATGGCGAGGTGACGAAGGAATCCGTCTGGTTTTTGACAGAGAAGGGCCAGCACAAACTGCCCATCGTCCCGCCGCCGCTACGCGATCACGGCAACTACGTGATCTCCATCAACCGCTTCGTCAAGTGGCTGGGGCAGAAGGTGGAAGAAGCCGGCATCACGGTGTTCACGGGCTTTGCCGCATCGGAATTGCTCTTCGACGATCTCTCCGTCTCCGGGCGCGTCATCGGCGTGCGCACCGACGACAAGGGCGTGGACAAGGAGGGCCGCCCCAAGGCGAACTTTGAGCCGGGTTACGATCTGCGCGCGAAGATTACCGTGCTGGCCGAGGGCTCGCGTGGCTCCTGTGCACGACAGTTGATTGAGCGGCAGAAGCTCGAAGATCCCGAACACGCGCAGACTTACGGCGTCGGCATCAAGGAGTTGTGGGAGATTCCCGCAGGCCGCGTCGCCCCGGGCGAAGTGATCTACACCATGGGCTATCCGCTCACCACGCATGAGTATGGCGGCGCGTGGATCTATGGAGTCAGCGGCGGAAACGGGAACACGCTCGTATCCGTCGGATACGCCGTCAGCCTGGATTACGAAGACCCGCGCACGGATCCGCACCACGTCTTTCAGGACTTCAAGCTGCATCCTTTCGCACGCCATATTCTCGAAGGCGGCAAGATGACGCGCTATGGCGCGAAGAGCTTTCCCTACGGAGGATGGCTCACCATGCCGCGGCTCGCCGGCGATGGCTGGATGCTGCTGGGAGACTCCGCCAGCTTTCTGAATTCGCAGCGCCTGAAGGGCATCCATCTCGCGATCAAATCCGGAATGCTGGCGGCGGAGACAGCCTTTGACGCTTTGCTGAGCGGCAATACATCAGCGTCGCAACTCGGCGACTATAAACATCGCGTCGATCGAAGCTGGATTCGCGAAGAGCTGTATCCTGTGCGGAATTTTCATCAGGCCTTCGAATACGGATTGGTGGATGGCCTTGCCAGGGTGGCCGTTCAACAGGTGCTGGGAGGAAAGAACCTCGGACCCGACTTCTGCAACACGGCCGGATACCTGCACATGAAGCATGCCGACGAGTTGAGCATCTGGGGCGACAAACGCGCGCACTTTCTGGGCAACGCCAAGGGAGATGGCAAGCTCACCTTTGACCGGCTGACGGACGTCTACCACTCCGGCACACGCCACGAAGACGACCAGCCCACCCACCTGGTCATCTCGGATCTGAACATTTGTAACAATACCTGTGTCAAAGAGTTCGGAAACCCCTGCCAGTACTTCTGCCCGGCAGCGGTATACGAAATGGTGGAAGAGGCTGCTCCTGCGACGAATGGCGAATCGCCGGGCAGTGCTGCTTCGTCAAAGCCGTCGAAGCAGCTCCATATCAATTTCGCCAACTGCGTGCATTGCAAGACCTGCGACATCATGGACCCCTACCAGATCATCACCTGGGTTCCACCCGAAGGCGGCGGAGGGCCAAATTACGACGGCATGTAAGTGGCTCGATCTACACAAGGTTGCTCTTTGAGACTCCGCACATGGGCTGACGGCTCGCGCCCTGTAAAAGGAAGCTCCATCTGAAAGCTGGCATCTGGCGTCCGCATCGAATAAAGTTAAAGGCCACGATGTCTACACCAGCCTATAGCGCGGCGACGACGTCTTCTTCCCTGCCGAAGCAGCGGCTCACGGATAGCCACGGCCGCGCGATCACGGATCTCCGCGTTTCGATCACCGACCGCTGCAACTACAAGTGCGTCTATTGCCGAACCGGCAACGAAGGGGCGCAGTACGCCGAGCTGCCCATCGCCGATTATCTCCGGCTCATCCGCGTCTTTGTGTCGCTGGGGATTGAGAAGGTCCGGCTCACCGGCGGCGAGCCTCTGTTGCGCAAGGGGCTGCTGGATCTGGTCCGCGAGCTGGCCGGTTTACGCACGAGCTTCTCCCCTGAGGGTGACCGGCTCGGGCAGGCAGAGGGCCGTCCTCTGGATATCGCCGTCACCACCAACGGCCATCTGCTGGCCGAGCTGGCCCAGCCGCTGAAGGATGCTGGCCTGTCGCGGGTTACCGTCAGCATGGACGCGGTCGATCCTGCCACCTTCGCCCGCATCACCCGCGTTCCCAAAAGCTTTGAGCAGGTATTGGCCGGACTGCGTGCGGCAAAGCGCGCTGGCCTCGCTCCCGTCAAAGTAAATTGCGTGCTGCTGCGAGGCTTTAACGAAGACCAGATTCCGGGGTTTGCCCGATTCGCCCGGGAAGAGGGCGTCGTGGTCCGCTTTATTGAGTTCATGCCGCTTGAAGAGGATCGGCTCTGGACGCCCGCCACAGTGGTTCCCATCGCGGAAGTGATTGAGCGATTGAGCCATTTCCGCCCCGTCGTAGCGCTGGAGCCCACCCACGCCAGCGAGACCGCCTGCCGCTATACCTTCGACGATGGCATCGGAGAGGTGGGCATCATCGCTCCGGTATCGCAGGCCTTCTGTGGGCAGTGCAGCCGCGTTCGCCTGACGTCCGATGGAAAGATCCGCACCTGCCTCTTTTCCCAGTCGGACCACGACCTGTATGGCGTCGTACGCCGCGGGGGAACGGACGCCGAAGTTGCTGATTTCATTGTGTCAACCATTGTGAAGAAGGAAGCGCGCCACCATATCGGCGAGCCTGGATTCCTGAAGCCCTCGCGGAGCATGGTGCACATAGGCGGTTAAGTCGATACCTGTTACGACGATACTTGGGGGCTCAATCTCGAACCTTCTGTGGCAGAATCATTCTGACAACGAGTACCGAGGGATGAACGAGATGGGTGCCAACCCCAAGCCGCTGCCGGGAGACGGTCCGCTTCACGACCTGATGGTCTTCCACAACGTGGCACGCGCGCTCACGTCATCGCTCGATCGCGACTCCATTCTTCGGGCCATCATGCAGCAGATGGAGCGCTTTTTTCAGCCGGATACATGGTCCGTCCTGCTGGTGGACGAGGACAGGAAAGATCTTTTCTATGCCGTGACCGTGGGCAATCCCGATCCAAAGCTGGACGAGAAGCGCATCAGGATCGGAGAGGGCATCGCCGGCTGGGTCGCCCAGCATGGAGAGACGCTGATTGTCCCGGAACTTGGTCAGGACCCACGCTTTATCTCCGAAACAGAGGCCATCTCGACGGGAGTACGAACGGTTGTGTGCATCCCATTGCGCTCCCGTTCGCGTACGCTTGGCGTGATTCAGCTCTTCAACTGCCGCCTGGACAGGCTGACGGATTACACGATTTCGTTCCTGCACGTGCTCTGCGACTATGCAGCCATCGCGGTCGAAAATTCCCGTTCCATGGAGCGCATCCAGGAGCTGACCATTACCGACGACTGCACAGGGCTGTATAACGTGCGCCATCTCTACACCACCTTGGGCAAGGAGATTGAGCGCGCCCGGCGATTCAAGGATCAGTTCAGTTTGATCTTCATCGATCTGGACCACTTTAAGGAAGTCAACGACAGGTATGGACATCTTTCAGGGAGCCGCCTGCTCGCCGAGATAGGCCAGCGCGTACGCTCGCAGGTCCGTTCCGTCGATTCCGCCTTCCGCTATGGAGGGGATGAGTTCGTGGTGCTGCTGCCGGGTACACGGAAGTTCGAAGCCACGCAGACTGCCCAGCGGTTGTGGCAGTCGCTGCGATCGGCGGATTATCTCGCCAGCGAAGGTCTGCACCTCAGGATCTCGGCAAGCTTCGGGGTGGCAACCTTCCCCGAGGACGGCTACTCCATTCACGAAGTCATCGGGGCTGCGGACGAGACGATGTACATGGTAAAAAATGCTCGTCGGGATGCTGTCGGCATTGCCGGCAATCCAACTCTGTTCAATCTCTTACCTGAGATCTAACGTCTGCTAGGGCCTGCTATTGCCCGACAGAGGTTGCACCGGCATTCGGGCATTCAGATTTTCCGGGGCCGTCGGATCAATCCGGAAATCCCACACCGACAGATTCACCTCTTTCGGGGAAACGATCTCCATCAGGGCGTATTCGCCAATGTCCAGCGGCTGTCTGGGGGTGAGCTTCATCCAGTGCTTTCCCGGAAGGATCTCCGCCGTGGTCTCGATCACGTCCTCGGAGTGGGAAACCTTGCCCAGCGCGCTGACGTTGACCGAGCCGATGACACGGACGTCCTTCCGCGTCTGCGCTCGAACAATGGCATAGCGGCTGCTGGGGGAGCTCTGCCCCTTCTCGTGTTTGCTGGATCCTGCCCCATTGGTTTCGACGGTAAGAGCATCCGTTGGCGCGGTATCCGGCTGATCGGTATCCAGACTCACGTAGAGCACGGGATCGTTGACGTGAAGCTGCACCTTGGAACGCGCTCCGTCGATCCGGATCTGCGACTTCAGACCGCCCAGAGGATTGAGGGTGCTGCGCAGCATGTTGTGCGCTCGGTCGCGGTTCACGTCGCCGTTGTTCTGGTCCACGCGCACCAGCTCCGGCTGCGCATGGAAGGTATCCAACGCCCACACGCCATCCTCATCCGGCAGACGCAGTCCGGGGGCAACCGTTGGCATCCGCAGATTCTCTTCCATGCGTTCCTGCTGTTCTTCCTTGTCAATCTCCGCCGCGGCCTGGGAGCCCGGCGAAGCATCGGCATTTGCCTTGTCAGCGGTTCCCGGGGCATGGTCCCGCGCCCACTTCTCGGTCGCCACCCAGTCCACCAGGCTTGAGGGCAACTCCTCCCACTGCCCGGCGCGCTCGGCGCTTATGTAGCGGACTCGATCCCCCACAACTTCATAGCGGCGGGTGATCTGATAGGAGCCGTCCTTCAGGATCAGCCGCTTATTGGGTGCCTGCGACAGCAAGGGAACGATTGCCAGGACCAGAAAGATTGCGAGATAACGAAAACGGATCATAGGACGTCTCTTAGACGAGGTTCGCCTGGGGAAGTTTGCAGGCATCTCTGTTATATGCTTTTAGTGGGGACGATTTGCGGAAACTGATACGCCAATTCGAGGAGGCCCGTTGGGGCTGGGCGCACTGGGCGGCTATCGCCTGCATCCTGCTGCTGGTTTCCGCCGCGACCGTACAGGTTGCCCATGCGCACCCCCTGACCAAGGCACCTGAGCATTGCCAGATCTGCCTGTCTTTTCACTCCGCACTACCTGCCCAGGTAGCCACCGCGCAGGTATATACCGCTGTTTGCGTCTTCGATTCCAGGTGGTACTCCGAAGATGTTCCAGCGCGTTTTGTGGCCTTCTCTCTGTCCAACCGTCCTCCCCCCCTGCCGCTTGCGTAGATGCCCCCTTGGGGGGTCAAGCCCGGGCCTATAAGGACCAGATATCCGCAGCAGACAGGAGCCACATGCCGTTCCATCGGTATCATTTTCTATTCTTGATTTTGATTTTTGGCGCGCTATTTTCTACCGCAGCCCTGGCGCAGTCCACGGGCACCTCGGGCAGTGTCGCCGGAGTGGTCACAGACTCCACCGGAGCCGTAATCCCAGGAGCCAGCGTACAGATTCAAAACCCGGTGACCGGCTTTTCCCGAAGCGTCTCCACCGATGCCGCCGGAGCGTTCACCATCCCCAACGTAGCTTATGGAAACTACCGTCTCCAGGTAAGCCAGCCGGGTTTTTCCACCGCGTCGGACAACATAAGCATCCACAGCCCCGTGGCCACGAGCCACAACTTCTCCCTTCAGGTCAGCACGACATCCACGACTGTTACGGTGGACGCGGACAACTCGGACATCGTCGAGAATGACCCCAGCGCGCATACCGACCTCGATCGCTCCCTCATGGATAAGCTGCCGATGTTGAGCACCAGTTCGGCACTGAGTTCGGCGATTACTCTTGCCAGCCCCGGCGTCACCGCCGACTCCAATGGAATGTTCCATCCACTCGGCGAACACTCCGATACCAGCTATAGCGTGGATGGGCAGCCGATCAGCGATCAGCAGAGCAAGACCTTCTCCAATCAGGTTTCGATGAACTCGATCCAGTCTCTGGAGGTGATCTCGGGCGTGGTTCCGGCGGAGTATGGCGATAAAGCCAGCCTGGTTGCGCGGACAACCACCCGTTCCGGCCTGGGCGCGACGAAACCAACCGGCAATCTCTCCTTCAATTACGGATCGTATGGCTCGAGCACCCTGAGCGCGGGCCTGGGAATTGGCGGAACGAAGTATGGCAATTTTCTGGCATTGGACGGAATGAACAGCGGCCGTTTTCTCGACCCGCCGGAGTTCCAGATCAAGCACGCCAGGGGAAACAGCGAGTCCATCTTCGACCGGGTTGACTTTGCTCCATCCAGTAGCGATTCCCTGCACCTGAACGTGAGCGGCGCGCGATCCTGGTTTCAGGTTCCCAACCAGTACGATCAGGAAGCCATGGGCCAGGACCAGCGCTCGCAAATCTTCAGCTTCAATCTCGCGCCGTTCTGGACCCACATCTTCAGCCAGAATGCCCTGTTGAGCGTCAATCCCTACCTGCGCCAGGACAATGCGCACTACTACCCCAGCAGAGACGTCTTTCACGACACGCCGGCCACCCTGGCTCAGGACCGCGCGCTGAGAAACCTCGGCATCAAGGTGGACTACTCCTACTCCCACGGCATTCACAACATCAAGACCGGCTTCGATGTGAATCACACATTTCTGCATGAGGGCTTTGCCGTAGGAATCACGAGCCCCAGCTATAACGCGGTGTGCTTCGATGCCTCCGGCAGCGCCGTTACGGACCCCAGCATCACCGAACCATCCCAGTGCGCCGCCCATGGCGATGTCGCCAACCCAGGATTTCAGGCTGGCCTGCTGCCCTACGACCTGACCCGAGGCGGAAAGCTCTTCGATTTTCGCGGATACACCGACGTGAAGCAGGAGGCTTTCTACTTCCAGGACAACGTGACGTGGCACAACTGGCAGTTCCTGCTCGGACTCCGCGACGATAACTACAATGGCCTGACGCACCGCACGATGCTGCAGCCGCGCCTGGGAGCCACCTACCAGTTAAAGCCCACCGGCACCGTTCTCCGCCTCGGATATGGCAGGCTGATGCCGACGCCCTACAACGAGAACCTCGTCCTCTCCAGCAGCACGGGAGGCGGCGGCCTGGGCCAGAACGCCGGCGCGTTTGGCGAGAAGGCATTGACCCCAGCCAGCCGCAACCAGTTCAATGCAGGGTTGGAGCAGGGCTTCGGCAGGCATCTCGTCCTCGACGGCGACTACTTCTGGAAGTTCACCCGGGGAGACTATGACTTCGATGTGCTCCTGAATACTCCGCTGACCTTCCCGATTCAGTGGCGTAAATCGAAGATCGATGGCTGGGACCTGCGCCTGAGCCTGACCCCGTATCACGGATTCACAGCCTACTCCGTCATGGGACACTCGCGGGCGCGGTTCTTCGGGCCGGAGTCGGGCGGCATCCTCTTCAACAATCCAACAGGTCTGGCATCCTACGCTCCCTTCCGCATCGATCACGATCAGAAGTTCGAGCAGACCACCCACTTCCAGTTCCAGCCCCGGCCGACTGGCGGCTGGTACGCCTTTACCTGGCGTTATGAGAGCGGTCTGGTAGCCGGCAACGCGCCTTACGCCGCCAACACCAGCGACCCGGTAGACCTGACCTACCTGACGGCGGATCAGCAGAGCCAGATCAAGCTCTCCTGCGGTGGCCAGCGAGCCACCCTGAGCGCACCGCTCACCAGTTGCTCGCCCAACCAGCTCTCGTCCCCGCTGATTAGCCTTCCGTCACCCGGAACCGAGAATGCGGACCGCAATCCACCGCGCATCGCTCCACGCAACCTCGTCGACATGGCGGCGGGCTGGGATAACCTCTTCCATCGCGATAAGTACAAGACCAACCTGAGCTTTACGGTGACCAATCTGACCAACAAGGTGGCGCTGTACAACTTCCTCTCCACCTTCAGCGGAACCCATTTCGTGCCGTCACGCGCCTACAGCATGTCTCTCGCGCTGAGTTTCTAGGCCTCTGGAGAAGAGATCTGGGGGAAATTGGGGCAGCCGCAGAGATCAGCGCTGCCCCAATTTCTCTGTCCCTGCTCTATCTTTTAGGAAATAAGACGTTTATCGGTCCCTATTCGGCAATCTTTGCTGCACCGGGCACATTCTTTGCTTCCAATCGTTTTCACTTCCTGCGATACTTGAACGTGCCCATCTGGTACGCCAATCAAACCAATCAGAATAAGGTGAAGCGGGAATGTCGGCAAAGTACATCTTTGTGACGGGCGGAGTTGTGTCCAGTCTTGGAAAGGGTCTGGCTGCAGCTTCGATCGGCTGTCTGCTCGAGAGCCGCGGTCTGAAAGTCAATCTAATGAAGTTTGACCCCTACCTGAATGTCGATCCTGGAACGATGTCGCCATTCCAGCATGGAGAGGTCTTCGTTACCGACGATGGCGCGGAGACCGATCTGGACCTGGGTCACTATGAGCGATTTACCCATGCTCACCTGACGCGCGACAACAACCTGACCACGGGCCGCATCTACGAGCAGATCATCACCAAGGAGCGCCGCGGAGACTACCTGGGCAAGACCGTCCAGGTTATTCCGCACGTCACCAACGAGATCAAGAACGCGATGAAGAAGGTCGCGGCGATGGGGCAGGACGTGACCATCATCGAGATCGGCGGCACCGTCGGCGACATTGAATCGCTGCCATTTCTGGAGGCAATCCGCCAGATGCGCCAGGAGCTGGGCCGCGAAAACACGGTCTTTGTGCACGTAACCCTGGTGCCGTGGATTGCCGCGGCACAGGAGCTGAAGACCAAGCCGACACAGCACTCCGTCAAGGAGATGCTCTCGATCGGCATTCAGCCGGACATCCTGCTCTGCCGCACCGACCGCTTCCTCTCCGCCGACATCAAGAGCAAGATCGCGCTCTTCTGCAATCTCGAAGAGAAGGCGGTCATCACCGCTCGCGATGTTCCTTCCATCTACGAGTGCCCGCTGATGTTCGCCGAGGAGGGCGTCGATTCGCTCGCGCTCCGCTACCTGCACATCGACGCGAAGGAGGCCAACCTGGAGGAGTGGAAGGCGCTGCTGGACCGCTGCTACCACCCCAAGGACAAGGTTTCGATCGCGATCGTCGGCAAGTATGTGGAGTACGAAGACAGCTACAAGTCGCTCAAGGAGGCACTTGTCCATGGAGCGATGGCCGAGAATCTGAAGTTGGAGATTACGTGGATTGAGGCCGAGGGCCTCGAGAGCAAATCCCCCGAGGATCGCTCTTACGAATCGCAGCTTGAGGGCTTCGACGGCATCCTTGTTCCTGGAGGCTTCGGCAAACGCGGCATTGAGGGCATGCTGAACGCCATTCGCTACGCCCGCGAAAAGCAGGTCCCCTACTTCGGCATCTGCCTGGGCATGCAGACGGCGTGCATTGAATTTGCCCGCAATGTCTGTGGGCTGACGGGCGCCAACTCCAGCGAGTTCGATCCGGCAACCTCATACCGCATCATCTACAAGCTGCGCGAGCTGATCGGTGTGGAAGAGATGGGCGGAACCATGCGTCTGGGCGCGTGGCAATGCGTTCTGGAGCCTGACTCCCTCGCCTTCGCAGCCTACGGGACGACCGAAATCAGTGAACGCCACCGTCACCGTTACGAATTCAATCGCGAGTATGAAGCGCTCCTGACCGGCGCCGGGCTGCGCATCACCGGCGCCACTCCTGATGCGACGTATGTGGAGATCGTCGAGATCCCAGGCCACCCCTTCTTCCTCGGTTGCCAGTTCCACCCCGAGTTCAAATCCAAGCCGCTGGAGCCGCATCCGCTCTTCCACGCTTTCATCCAGGCCTCCTACCGGAATCGGGGGGAGCACTCGGAAACCAGAGTTCCTCCGCAGGTCGAAGCCGGGATCAACCAGTAAGGAGCAGCGAATTTGCTGTTCAGCCGAATGGGCCTAAATTGCGGTCCATCCGGCTAACCCAATTTATGGTTGAATCGTGGAGATGAACACTTTTGATGTAGGACCAGTCCGGGTCGGTGGCCAGCAGCTATTTCTGATTGCCGGCCCCTGCGTGATCGAGAGCGAGAAGCACGTGCGCACCATGGCGGACGCCATCCAGCGCATCACCTCGGACCTCGGCATCCCGTATATCTTCAAAGCCTCCTACGACAAGGCCAACCGCACCTCGCTGCGCAGCTTTCGCGGCCCGGGGCTCAGGGAGGGCTGCCGGATCCTGCGCTCGCTGGCCGATGCTACGGGGCTGCCGGTGCTCACCGATGTACACCAGGCCGCCGATTGCGCGGCTGTAGCGGAGGCGGTGGACGTGCTGCAGATTCCCGCGTTCCTCTGCCGCCAGACGGACCTGCTGGCAGCCGCCGCGGCCACGGGACGGGCAGTGAACGTGAAAAAGGGCCAGTTTGTTGCGCCCTGGGATATGAAGCACGCGGTAGAAAAGATTACCGAATCAGGAAACCAGCGGGTCTTCCTGACCGAGCGCGGCGCCAGCTTCGGCTACAACAATCTTGTGGTGGATATGCGTTCGCTGCCGATCCTGCGCAAGCTGGCACCTGTGGTTTTTGACGGGACGCACTCCGTGCAGACCCCTTCTGCCGCTAACGGCGTCTCCGGCGGCCAGCCAGAGTTTATCCCGGTGCTGACGCGCGCCGCAGTCGCTGCGGGGGTGGATGGCCTCTTCCTCGAGGTACACGACGATCCGGCCAACGCGAAGTCCGATGGCGCGAACGCCCTTGATCTCAAATACCTGCGCGGCCTGCTGGAAACGCTGCTCGCGATCCACGCCGCGGCGAAATAACTTTAATCTCGCGCAGCCGAAGACGAGCCTTTAGCTCGTCGCCTATCCCGCACAATGGGCAAAATACAACAGGCAAAAAAAGGGCCCCTCGGGTGAGGGGCCAATCTGCCTTGGTTCTCTCGTTGTGTGAGAGCTTGGTTGCGGCCGGCATCTTCTTGTTTTTTGTTTGCCGGCCGGGTGCAGCGCAGTCTTCCTATTCCCGGGGGAGGGACTACTTACTGCTGCGTTGCACCCGACGGTGAACTAGCATCTTTCGGTGCTGAGTCCAGGGCCGCTAAACTGTTCTGCATCAGGCTGACGTGGACGACGGTTCCGTGCACGCTTCCTGTGCTGGATTCATACTTCGCGTTCCCCATCGCAAGCTGATGGATGCGATACACGGGAACCTGATGTTCCGTCACCAGATACCGCACCACGGCGTTCGACATCCGCTGGGAGTTCTGGATACCAGTCTGGCCGGCAGCGCGCGAATACCCTTGCACTTCAAGGATGTAGCCCTGCTTGCCATTCAACTGGTTGGCAATTCCGTCCAGCGCTTCCTTGGCCTTGGCGTTGAGCGTGCTCTGGCCGGGGCGGAAGTGAATCTCCGTATCGGTCACCGACTGGTACTGATCCAGGTTGGAGACCGTGGTGTGAAGCTGATCGGTGCGAGTGCTGGCCTGCTGTGCCACCTGCTGCGCCTGTCCAGCGCGGGTGCCAGCTTCCGTCGCCTGTTGCGCGGCGGCATCGGCAGTGCTCTGAGCCTTGTGGATACCCTGCTGAGCCCGGCTATCGACATCCTTGATGTCATTGGCATTCTTGGCATTCAGCTGATCCAGCTCATTCAAGCGGTCCTTGACAGGGTTGAGCTGCCGATTCACCCACTTTTTGCGAGCGAAGGGGTTCATGTGGCCCCAGAATCCCTCGTTGGACTTCATCTCCAGAGGCTGGCCGGTTGCGTAGGTGCTTTTATCATCGGGATTCATCGTGCCAGTGGCCTGGCCATTGTTGGTCCCGGTTTGAACTTGCGCAGGTGGCGGTGTCGACGTTTGTGCAAGCGCTGGAACACCCAGCGCGCCAACCAGCAGCAGCACGGCAACAGTTTCGTGGTTCAGAATTGCACTCATTTTTGTGTTCATGCTTGTCCCGTCCCCATTCGCCCTCATCGAAATTGCACAGATGTGCTCCTCGATGATTCGCTTCGTACGCGCTCTATAAGTGCAAGTGGGGGACCAAACTGGCGGGGGATCGAACGAGGGATTGTTGTACTTTATTTTTGTGATACTTAGCCAGAGAGCTCCCCGTTTTCCACAGAAAGGTGAAAGCGCTTTCCACAGGGGTACAGAATACTTTTGGCCAGGATCGAGAAGTTTTTGCTCGATCCTGGGACACGCAACTGCGATTCAAATGCCACGAAGACTCCTGTTTTCCTCCGTTTACTTCCCCTGAACTTCAGTAATCCGAACCTCCGGATATTGCTGATTCCAATCCATCGTCACGTGGTCAAAGATAAGGCGGAATTCGCGCTGGTCGCCGGGCTTGATGGGCGCAGCACTCACCGACTGGGTATCGATGTATGGTTCCCGTGTGCGGATCAGGTTCATCGCCATCGTTTCCTTCTGCGACAGCTCTCCCATGTCATTGTGGAAGGCGATCTGGACGATGATTCCCGTTACGGTTCGGGAGCCGGTATTCGCGATCTGGCCATCGATGTACGTCACTTTGCCACCGGCAAAGTTGGAGGCCTCGCTCATCTGCAGATTAGTGATCGGCAGCGAGGCGGCATAGGGATCTGCGGGAGAGAGCGTGGCGCCGCTTACCTGCGGTCCCTTTTGGCGCCTGCCGGAAAAGACAACGAGTGCAGCCAGGCCGAGCAGGATGACTGTTCCGGCAATCACCCAGGGGACCCAGGAGGTCTGCGAGGTGCTCTTTGGGGAGCCGTCTGAACTGGAGAGGAAACCGGGGTCGTTCTTCTGGTTCGATTCCATAATGCTCGCGATTCTACAACGCCTGCCTGCGTGGTGCCGTCCCCAGCGGTAACCGGGAAGTTACATTGATGGAACCTTCAGCAACTATTCATGAAATGTTCAGAAATTTCGCCGCACCATCCATCAGGTCGGCAGCGTCTAAGCCGATAAGAGAGTCGGGATCTAAATGCAGTGCGTTTGCGTATTTCAACTTGAGAGAGGCAGAAGGTGAGGCCGAGTATGAAGCAGGCAAAGACTCCGACAAGGTGTTCCGGCGTGACACGCATGACCTCACCGCTGCCGGGTGATGGCGTACCGTCCCACAATCGTGCGTCCTTACAGAATGCCGACTGCGTCTACCAGATCGCAATCGTGGCCGCGGCTCTGCTCGTACTCATGTCGGTCTAAAGATTTCTCGTCTTTCGCTGAAGGCGCTTTTCTAAAGTGCGTCTGAGCCGGAACGAAACGCTCTCCGCAAAAAAAATTGTCAGCCGAAACGTGCCCGGCTGACCGACCGGCGGAAATCACCGCCTTGCATCTCGACGGTGACGCACATCTCCGCCAATCGCGAGCGCATGCGCTCCCCGATGCGATCTCCCAACGACTCCTCCCGCATGGCCCTGGCAGCCGCAGTGGTAGCGACCGCTCCCGGGGGCTGATCGGGATAGTTGGTGGTAATGATGGTGGTGCGCTTGTCGTTGTAGCGGGTGTTCAGGATCAGGGCAACCGTGTCCCAAACCCAGTCCGTGGGCTTCTGCGCACCAAGCTCATCCAGCAACAGGACCTCGGCCTTGAAGATCGGGTCCAGCACCTCTAACTCGGTCATCGCGACCTGCGGGTTGTAGGAGTGCTGAATCTCCTTGAGCAACTCTCGATAATCGCAAAACAGGCCCTGAACTCCCTTGATCGTTATCAGCGAATGCAGAATGCCGACCGCCAGATGCGTCTTGCCGACTCCGATTGAGCCAGTGATCAGGAGCCCTTTCCCCTCGGTTCCGGTGGGGTAATCCTCTACGAACTTCCGCGCCATCATGTGAGCCGCAGCAAGCGAGCGATTCGCCCCGGGAAAGGCCGAATCATAGCTGTCAATGGAACAGTGTTCGTAGCGCTTGGGAATCTTCGCCCTGGCCAGCAGACGGTTGCCGCGGCTGGTCACCTGGCACGAGCAAGTTTCCGCATAGCGTTCTCCGTCGTCGCGCGTAACCACGCGCATGCCGATACCGCCACAGATGGAGCAGGTTTTCGTCATAGATCTTCTACACAGTATCTCAGTTCTGCGGATTGTAAGACGGTGGGCCAGGCGAAAGGACGTGGCGATTTCACTTGCGTATTCTTTTCGAGGCTGTTTCTACTGCTTTTTCTTAGGCTGTTCCGCTGTTCTTTTTTCTTAAGCTGTTCCGCTGTTCTTTCTTCTTAGGCTTCCACTGCTCTTTCTTTAGGCCGCTTCCGATGCTCTCTGCTTCACCCGGCTGATCGTCTTGTCTTTGGCAGCCTCAGCCAAGTCAAAGCGATTCTGCAGATTGAGCCAAAACTGCGCCGAAATGCCGAAATACTTCGCCAGACGCAGGGCTGTATTGGCGGAAATGGATCGTTTCGCTCTCACGATGTCATTGATGCGTGGCACGGGTACATTGATCTCCTTCGCCAGGCGATAGGCTGTAAGGCCCATGGGCTGCATGAACTCATGTCGGAGAATCTCTCCTGGATGAACTGCAAATGTCTTATCCATCACTCTCTCCTGTCCCCTTGCCGCTTTGACTAGTGATAGTCCGCTATCTCAACTTCGTGCGCGTTCTTATCCCGCCATATAAAGCAAATGCGATATTGATCGTTGATGCGAATCGAGTGTTGACCTTCGCGATCGCCCTTTAACTTTTCCAGTCCATTCCCGGGCGGCACAAGCAATTCCGAAAGCTCGGACGCGGCATCCAGAATAGCCAATTTTCTGCTGGCTACTTCGCGAATGGAAGAAAATTTCCGGCTTTTTCCGGTCTTCCAGAGCAATTCTGTTTCGCGATCCCTGCAACCAACGATCATAGGCCGATCATAACGCTATACGTTAATAACGCAAAGCATTATCATACTGCGACATTAGCACCAGAGAGCGTAAGCCTGAAGACGGGGCAAAACATTGCCAAGCAGTGGAATGTCGCATAAAATGGGAAGATTGCAGGAAAGGTTTCATTCGAACATGCCTAAGCCAGGAATTCACCCGAGTTATAACCCGATTAAGGTCGTGTGTGCCTGTGGTTACACATTTGAGACCCGGTCGACCCACAAGGGCGACATCCACGTGGAAATCTGCTCGCACTGCCACCCCTACTTTACGGGAAAGCAGAAGCTGGTCGACACCGCCGGCCGAGTCGAGCGCTTCCGCCGGAAGTACGCCAAGTCCGATGCGGCCAAGTCCGATGCGGCCAAGGCCGCCAAGTAGTTTCGCGTCTTCCCGGATTTCGCGAGGAGGAGCCTCCGCAAGAGCGGAGGCTTTTCTGTCTGGCTTCTAGTCCGGGCAAGTAGCTCCTGACCGGAACGCAATCGCCGCGGAAAGCATCACCGCACTCTAGAGAAGCACCGCATGCAGAAACATTGGGACAATCCGTTGGAGCACACCATGCCCTCAGGAACGCGAGTACCCGCGGCCGTCGAGATTGGCGGCGTCCGGGTTGCTCCGGCTACGGTGCTCGCCCCTATGGCTGGGGTCACGGATACGGTCTTCCGGCGCTTTATCCGCAACGCCAGCGTCTTCACGGCGGAGGGCGCGGCCAAGACCCAGGACACGGCCCAGACGGAGGACGCTGCGGCGGTCGATGCACCGGTAACCAACCAGCAATCCGGCTGCGGGCTCATCATGACGGAGTTCACCTCCGCCGACGGGCTTTCGCGGATGCGGGAGACGAAGCGCAAGCGTTACCTCACTTTCTACGAAGATGAGCATCCCATCGCCGCACAGATCTTCGGGTCGAATCCGGAAACGCTCGCCGAAGCCGCGCGTATTGTGGAGGCGACGGGCTTTGACATGGTGGACCTGAACCTGGGCTGCCCGGCCAAGCGTGTCGTCAACTGCAATGGGGGCAGCGGCCTGCTGCGTGATCTTCCGCTAATCGGGAAGATTTTTGAGGCGGTGCGGGCTGCGGTCACGATTCCCTTCACCGTCAAATTCCGCATGGGCTGGAATGACAACCAAATTGTCTGCGTAGATCTTGCGCGGCTGGCGGAGCGGAGCGGGCTGAACGCCGTCTCTCTGCATGCCCGCACGCGCGAACAGGGCTATGCCGGGCAGGCGCGCTGGGAGTACATCGCGGCGGTAAAGGATGCGGTGCGCATTCCCGTGGTGGGCAATGGCGATATCCGCACGCCGGAGGACGCCTGCGCGATGGTGGCCAGGACTGGCTGCGATGCCGTGATGATTGGCCGTGCCGCACCGTCGAACCCATGGATCTTTCGCCAGATTGCGCAATACACCGCGCTCGGACGCTACGATCAGCCGACCAATCAGGATCGCTACCGCATGATCCGTAGCTACTTCCAGATGTTGCTGGACGAAGGCCATGTGGAGGAGACCGCGGGCAAGATGAAGCAGTTTGCCACATGGTTTACCCATGGCGTGGTGGGCGGCGCTGCGCTGCGCAAGGCAATCTACGAATCGAAGACGGGCGAGACGGTGCTCGAAGTGGTGGACCGCTTTTTCGCCGGGCATGAAGACGCGGGGAATGGAGACGAGAGCCGTGTTCCGCAGGAGTTCCTCGCGGGAGACCCCTACCCCTTCCGCGATACCACCGCGCTGACCTGCGGCGACTGATCGAGCTCGAGCTGAGGGGAGCGGTCCCCCGTCGGCAGCCATCCCTATCTGTCGATACGCCCTACCGTGTTGCAGAGCCGCCATGCTTGCGGAAGACTACGGTACGCCGCTCGCGCCAATGCTCGGCGAGCGCGACGATGGTCCACTCCACCTCCGGCGCAAGATACTGGAGCACCACCTCGTTGGCCGGATGAATCCGCAAGGCAGGCACGACAAAACAGAGCAGCGGCGGGGCGGCGGAGATTGCCGGCTGCGATTGCGGCATCGCGTCTGCAGCGATGAAGTAGCCATTGCGTTCCAAGTCGCCGATGCCTCCCTGTTCCCGCCCCTGCTGGTTCAGCCAACGCACGCGCAGCCAGTAGTCCAACCCTTGCAGGGGCAGATGCAGATCTTCTTCCGCCTTGAGCTCGATCACCAACAGGCGCCCGTTTCTATCCGCCGAAAGCAGATCGAGCATGCCGCGGTCGCCTCGCGCAAAAGCAGGCACCTGCGTGTACAGAAACTGCCCCTGAATGCCGGGGAGAATCTCGCCGAGCGAATCCTTCAATACGGACTCCATCCACCGCTCTGGCTGCAGGCGATAGAGAGGATCGCGGGTGCTGCCTCCCGGCCGTCGGCTGGCGGAGAGGCGTTGGAGCAGATCGACGAACAGGGATTCGTTCTCCTCATTTAACGGCGTCTCATTCGCGCCCGCGCCGAAGGTCAACTGCTCCTCGCGCGCAAAGGAGTTGCCGCTGAAGTCTTGCCGCGCCCGGGCAAACTCCAGCCCATGCAATAGAAATGCCACCTCCGTCGGACTCCTTGGCTGCACCTGCACGCGGCCCCTCATATCGCCGGGGAGCAGCGCAAGCAGCCGCGCCACGGATTCGCGGCAGCGCTCGAGCGCCGCATCGGGGCGGAAGGCGTGCGTCATGCGCATCTGCAGGTTGCCGTCGTGGAGCTCGACCGGAGTGAGTGCTTCCCGCTGCTCGTCCAGCTCAAATAGCTCCCATTGAGCCATTGCAAAATTGAGGGCCGCCATGCGCGAGCGCGTCAGTTCCGCGCTTCCAGCGGGAACGATGACCTTTACGCCTTGGATGAGACGGCGGCTGCCGCCATGCTCCCGGCAATAGGCAAGCCACAGGATGCCGAGTGTGAGCACGCCATCGATAGTGGCCTGCGACTCTCCCGCGTTGACGCCGATGACCGCGAATGCGGTGGTTCCGCGCAGCAGGTAGCCACGCGCGTACGCCGGACCGAAGCTGTGCTCCAGATCCGCTGCCGTGCGCATGCCATCCACTTTGAAATCAGGAAAACTGCGTCCCAGCACGCGCTCCAGCAGGCGCAGATACCGGGTTCTGGCGGCGTTACGGGTAGAAGGGGTGCGCTGGTCGCGATCCGCTGCCAGTTGCAGGGTTTGCGGGCGTGTCTGGCCAAATCGCGTGGTCGAGAGGCGCAGCATTCCTTTGCGCGGCTCCAGCCCGACGATGGTGCGCACCAGGTTGCGCTCGTCCGACCACAGGTGCAGCGTACAGCGCCCATGCTCCGCCGAGAGCGAGTAGCGAGCCGTCCGCATGTCAAAGAGCAGGCGGCCATCTTCATACAAGGCCGCGCCGGGATGCTCGGCCAAAAATTGCTCGAGTGACCGCGCAAGCTCCGCGGGAGAGGCGTCTGTCTTTACCGGAGGCATGGCTTTGATCATCGAAGCAAGCCGCTGCCAATGCAAGTGTTTTGCAGGCGGGCGCGGCGAGCCGGGCGAACCAGCTGGCCGCGCTGTACCAGATTGCGTCTAGAGGTCTACCAGTGATTGCGCTTGCGCAGTTCGGTGATGTGAGCCGTGTGATGGCGGCTGTGCCACGCGTAGATGGCTACGCCTTGCTCCAGCGTCTGCCGGCCATTCTCCGGATGGACAAACCCGCGTTCGAAATCCGCATCTTTCAGCGAATCCAGCAGGAGGGTCCAGCGGGCATGGAGGCCATCGAGGAGCTCCAGCGACAACGCAACCGGCGCGGTATGCGCATCCGCGAGCTGCGCCCATTTGGCCTCGTCATAGGCGTAGATCGTCGGCCAATCCTGCGTAAGCGCCTGGCGGAAACGCGAGTAGGCGTTCAAGTGGCTGTCGGCGAGGTGGTGCACCGTCTGCAGAACTGTCCATCCACCGTCGCGGTAGGGAGTGGCGAGCTGCGCATCGCTGAGGCCGGATACGGCTTCGCGCAGGGCGGAGGGCAGGGCGCGCAGAGTTGCGATCGATGCCGGGCGCTGGGCCGGATCAATTGTGGACTTCTGAAATTTTCCAATGGGATAACGAAGGGAGTCGAGGACGTCGGTGCTCATGCGAAAAAGGTAGCACGATGCGGAGCAAAAAGTCGCCGCGTCCGGTCCTCTCAGCATTCTCAGCTAAAAACGGAGCCCGCCGCTGCGATCGAGGCACCAGAAAAACAGCGAACTCCGCTTCTAGAAAGATTTATGGACGCGCGAAGGCTACTGCGCCGGCTGCTGGGCAGCTACCTGGGCGTGTTGACGGTGATGGTGACGATGGTGATGCGTTTTAGCGAATGCGGACGACGAAACGAGCAACACGAGTGCGAACAGCAACATCTTTTTCATACTTCAAGCGTAACAAGAAAACCCGCACCTGTAGCGTTGAATTCCACGCGGTGAATCTGAACGTGCAATGTCTCCGGCGCCGGTTTACCGCTTGGCCCGGCAACGTCTAGAATCAAAGCTCGCGCGGCGCCAAAGACATGCCCGGATCGCGAAGGGTGCCCATGACAGCTCCGATAATCGACCAAAAGCAATTCTTCTATAGCAAGTTTGGACTCACGGAAGCGCTGCTGGAGCGCTGTCTGGGGGAGGCGCTCTCTGCCGGTGGAGACTACGCGGATCTTTATTTTGAGTCGGTTGCGGCAACTTCGATCGGCGTGGATGAGTCCCTGGTCAAGTCTGCCAGCCAGGGCGTAAGCGCAGGGTGCGGCGTGCGGGTCGTCTCTGGCGAGCGCACCGGATATGCTTACACCGACGATCTCTCCGCCGATCGCCTGCTGCGCGCCGCGCGAACAGCGGCGCTTATCGCCAGTGGCCCGGCAAAGCAGATTGTCAGCGGCTTCAACGAAACAAAGAAACCGGATCTGTACCCCATTCCCGCGATCGAGATGGACGTGGATCTGGCCGCGCGGCTGGACCTGGTGATGCGCGCCGACCACGCAGCACGCGCTTACGATCCCCGCATTGTTCAGGTCCGCGCGAGCTATGCGGAGGAGCTGCGGCGCATCCTCGTCGCGGCCTCCGACGGCACCTTTGCCAGCGACGTGCAGCCCATGGCGCGCTTGAATGTATTCGTGATCGCCAAGGATGGCGACCGCACCACTCGCGGCAGCGCAGGCGGCGGCGGACGCGTCGAGATCGACTTCTTCCAGACCGAAAAGACGCCAGAGCATTTTGCGAAGGAGGCCGCGCGGCAGGCTATTCTGCAACTCAACGCAGTGGCGGCTCCCGCCGGAGAGATGCAGGTGGTGCTTGGTCCGGGCTGGCCGGGGGTGCTGCTGCATGAGGCGGTAGGCCACGGCCTCGAAGCCGACTTCAACCGCAAGAAAACCTCCGCGTTTGCCGGGCTGATCGGGCAGAAGGTGGCCAGCGACAAGGTGACGGTCGTGGACAACGGAACGCTGCCCTCACGCCGCGGATCGCTGAACGTGGACGATGAAGGCTCGCCCACGCAGGAGACGGTGCTGATTGAAAACGGCACCCTGCGCGGGTACATCAGCGACAAGCTTTCGTCGCGGTTGATGGGCCTTCCGGATACCGGCAACGGGCGCCGCGAGAGCTATCAGCACATCCCCATGCCACGCATGACGAATACCTACATGCTTGCGGGCGACGACAGCCCGGAGGACATTATTCGCAGCGTCAAGCGTGGCCTCTACGCGAGGAATTTCGGCGGCGGCCAGGTGGATATCACCAACGGAAAGTTTGTCTTCTCCGCATCGGAAGCTTATTTGATTGAAGATGGCAGAATCACGGCTCCAGTGCGCGACGCGACGCTGATTGGCAGCGGCCCTGAGGCGCTGAAGTACGTTTCGATGGTAGGCAACGATCTCGAGCTCGACGAAGGTATCGGCACCTGCGGCAAGGATGGACAGAGCGTTCCGGTCGGCGTGGGCATGCCTACGATCAAGCTGGACAAGATGACGGTGGGTGGAACAGGCAACTGAATATCTCGCTCCTAGAGAGATGAACCAATGCCGACGGTCATTTCCATCACGGAAAAACGCGATCTCGAATGGCGCATCAAGCTGATGCTGTGCGAGGGGCTCCACTGCGATGCAGATGAGATCGACCCTGGCTATCGCCTGAAGGCCGATCTCGACATGGAGGGCGATCGCGCCGCGCGGTTCTTCAAGGACTATGGCAATGAGTTTCACGTTGACCTGACGGAACTATGGGCGAACTGGTTCTTTTACTTCCGCCGGGAACGGATCGAGCTCAGCAAGGGAACCAGGCTGGCGATGGCCGTGGCGGCCAGTGCTGGCCTGCTGGAGTGGGCCATGTTTCCCCACTTTTCCGCGCTGATGGGATTTGTAACCGTCTTTGGTATTTTTATCGTAATCTTCGCAGCGGTAAAGATTGCCCTGCGCATGAGCCCGCCGCCGGAGAAGCCCGGCATGCAGGAAATTACCGTAGCCCAGCTGGTACAGGCTGCGAAAGATGGCAAATGGAGCGTTCCAGAGGAGATTCGAGAGTGGGTATCGAAGCACGAGCCAAGTCGTCCGTTGATCTGAAGCAACTCGCCGCCGACGTCGTCGCGCAGGCCATGAAGGCCGGTGCGACAGATGCCGAGGTCGTAGTGGCTGAGGGTGATGAGTTCTCGACCGCCGTGCGCATGGGACAGGTCGAATCCCTGAAGGAGTCCGGCTCTCGCGGCATGGGGCTGCGCGTTTTCGCGGGACAGCGCACGGCGAGCACCAGCACCAGCGACTTTTCTCCCGCAGGCATCGCACATCTTGTCTCTGGAGCGATCTCGCTGTCGCGTGTGACCTCGGAAGACCCGTTTGCCGGCATGCCCGAAGATGGTGCTTACGGGATGCTCTCTGGCGATCTTGGCCTGTTCTACGAGGACGTTTACTCCCTCCCCACCGAGGAGCGCATCGCCTATGCCCGGCGCGCCGAAGACGCGGCCATGGCGGCAGATGTCCGCATCCAGAACAGCGACGGCGGCAGCTTCGATGCGGCGATGGGATACAAGGTTCTGGCGAACTCGCGCGGCTTTCTCGGCGAGAATCGCAGCTCCTACTGTTCGGTTTCCGCCTCTCCTATCGCGCAGGATCAAGAAGGCGGCATGCAGCGCGATTCCTGGTACTCGGTCGCGCGCACACTGGCTAAGCTGGAGTCGCCGGAATCGGTTGGAATCGAAGCGGCGCGGCGCACGATCCGCCGCCTCAATGGACGTCGCGTGCCTACGCAGCGGGTTCCCGTTGTGTTTTCCCCGGAGATGGCGCGGTCGCTGATCGGCAACATCTTCGAGGCCGCGAATGGCGACAGCATCTATCGCGGCGCTTCATTTTTTACCGGGAAGCTGGGGGAAAAGGTGGCCGCCGAGTCGATCAACGTCATCGACGATGGCACCATACCGGGAGGCTTCGGCACCTCTCCCTTTGACGGCGAGGGCCTGCCGACTCGGCGCACCGTAGTCGTCGAGAATGGCGTTCTACGCAACTACCTGCTGAACACCTACACCGCTCGCAAACTGAACATGCAGAGCACGGGGAACGCCTCGCGAGGCCTTGCGGGCAATCCCGGCATTGGCCCCGGAAACCTGTTTCTCAAGCCTGGCAACCTGACCCCCGAAGCGCTTCTCCAGGACGTAAAATCCGGCCTGTATATCACGGAGCTCATGGGTTTTGGGGTGAACATGGTGACCGGCGACTACTCCCGCGGCGCAACCGGATTGTGGATCGAAAACGGCGAGCTGACCTACGCGGTAGAAGAGATCACGATTGCCGGGAACCTCAAGGATATGTTCCAGAATATCTCTGCGATTGCGAACGACCTGGTCTTTCGCGGCTCCGTCGCCTCGCCCACCCTACGGATCGAGGGCATGACCATCGCCGGAGCGTAAACGATAGCGCCGCGGGCTAGCGTCTTGCAGATGCCAGCCTTCCACGGGAACCAGTAGAATTGGCTGGTGCTGGAGCACTCCATTCCGTTTTCTGCCGCTGATGCCAGAGGCAGCCTCGCTGCGCTGCCCGAGGATGCGGGCGTCTTCGCTCTCTTCGCCGCCGATCCTGCCGCGGAGCCTTACCTTAGCAAGGCTACAAACCTTCGTCGCAGGCTGATGCGCTTCCTGTCGCCGCAGCCGGGCCAATCCCGGCGGCTGCAGCTTGCAGGGATGGTTGCCCGCATCGAGTACACTCCTACCGGATCCGATCTGGAGTCGCAGCTTGTGCTCTACCGCGCATCGGTCGCCGCGTTCGGAGATCGGGCGAGCAAGAAGCTACACCTCCGGGCTCCAGCCTTTCTGCGCATGGCGATGCAGAATGCTTACCCTCGGGTCTACGTAACTACGAAAGTTACGAAATCAGCGGAAGACTCGCTGTTCGGGCCGTTCCCTTCCAGATTTGCCGCGGAACGCTTTGGCGAGGAGGCGTTGAATCTCTTTCTGCTGCGGCGATGCCACGAGGACCTAAACCCTGACCCTGCGTTTCCAGGCTGCGCCTACTCCGAGATGAAGATGTGCCTTGCACCCTGCTTCAAAGGCTGCACCGACGAGCGTTATGCCGAGGAGGTAGCGGCAGTTCGGCAATTCCTCGCCACACGCGGCAGCAGTCTCCTAAAGCAGTTGGAGGCGGAGCGGAACCGTGCATCCGAGGCTCTGGAGTTTGAGCGGGCCGCGCAGATCCACGCGCGTATGCAGAAGGTGGAGGCTGTCGCAGGGCTGGCCTCGGAGATCGTACGACCGCTCTCCGAGTTGCATGCAGTCATCCTGCAGCCCTCGGCAGAACCTCTGCAGGTAGCAGTCTTCCGGGTCAGGAAGGGATTGCTGTCCGGTCCGGCGCTTTATTCCACAATTGGCATGCGGCACCCCAATGAACAATCCGGCTCCTCGTCTCTCTTCGCTCATCCGGCGGCGATCCAGCCTGTGCCGCTGGATGAGGGACTGCAGAACGCAGGAGAGCCGTCGGCCTCCGTCGTTACGGCGTCGCGCGATGTTCTGGAGCAGAGGCTGGACGACGTCCTCCGCGAACTGGAGGCCTCTGGCGAGCGGGAGGCGAAGCGTGCCCGGCAGGAGACGCTGGCCGCCCACCTCAGCCTGCTTACCCGCTGGTACTACCGCCCCGCGGCGCGCCGGGTGGGGGAGATCTACTTCGCAGGCGAGGACGGCGTCTTTCCGCGCAAAGCGATTCTCCGCGGAATTTCCCGGGTCTTCCGCACTGGAAGGCACACTCCGGAGAGCGGCAAAACGCAGGCCGCGGACTCAAGTCCGTCCCCTCTAACTGGTACACTGGACTCGTCTGAAAAAGGCGCACATTCGGCGTTCCATAACGAGATCAAGCTTGGCACTCCTATAGATAGCGGATTAAAACATGGTTGAACTTGCTCCATCCATCCTTTCTGCAGATTTCTCCCGCCTGGCCGAGGAGATTGAAGCCGCCGAGCGCGGCGGCGGAACTGTCGTTCACGTGGACATCATGGATGGACACTTCGTGCCCAACATCACCCTGGGTCCCCCGGTGGTCAAATCGCTGCGCAAGGTGACAAAACTCCCGCTGGACTGCCATCTGATGATTGAAAACGCCGATGAATTCATTCCGGCGTTCGCCGATGCGGGAGCGAACTGGGTCAGCGTTCACTATGAGGCCTGCCGCCATCTCCATCGAACGCTGGAACTTATCGCGCAGCACGGCATGCGGCCAGCGGTGGTCGTCAATCCTGCTACCCGCGTCGATCTGCTGATCGACATCCTGCCTATCGTGCATCACGTTCTGGTGATGAGCGTGAATCCGGGCTTTGGCGGGCAGAGTTTTATTCCGTTTTCGCTGGATAAGATCCGGCGGCTGCACGAACTTCGACGCGAACTGGGTCTGGGTTATAGGATTGAAGTGGACGGAGGCGTTGCTCACGACACCATCGCCCAGGTGGTCCAGGCAGGAGCAGATCTGCTGGTTGCCGGAAACGCGGTCTTCGGCCATGGCCACCCGGAAAAGCATGCACGCGAATTGCTCCAGGCTGCACGCATCGCAGCCGGGGAAGTGGCATAGGAAACACCCCGCCGCGAAGCCGGAAAGAAGCAGCGGGCCGGAAGCACGATCACCGGCATGGGAATTGAGCAGCGTTTCAAATTTTGAGGTGTTATGAATCGGTTTCTTTCACGTATATCGGTCGCTTGCCTGCTGGCAGCTTTTGCCGTCTCGGCTCAAGCCGGCAACCCTCTCAAGCACGAATCCAAGAACACAAAGAGAAAGATCAACCGCTCCAACCCTCTGGCCGATGTGAAGTCGAAGCAGCCTGACAAGGAGCTGTTCGACAAGGCAATGGTTGCGATGAAGAAGGGCCGCTACGATGTTTGCCGGCTGGACCTGCAGACCCTTCTGAACACCTATCCCGAGTCGGAGTACCAGATGCGGGCGAAACTGGCCGTCGGCGATAGCTGGCTGAAGGAGGGAGGCACCGCCGCCCTGACCCAGGCCGAATCCGAATACAAGGACTTCATTACCTTCTTCCCCAACCAGCCGGAAGCGGCCGAAGCGCAGATGAAGGTCGCCGACATCTACTACATGCAGATGGAGAAGCCGGACCGTGATTTCAACAACACGTTGAAGGCCGAGCAGGAATACCGGCAGATGATCCAGCAGTTCCCGGACTCCACGCTGGTGCCGCGAGCCAAGCAACGGCTGCGCGAGGTGCAGGAGGTTCTGGCCGAGCGTGAGTTCCAGATCGGCAGCTACTACGCAACGCGCGAGAACTATGCTGGCGCGATTGCCCGTCTGCAAACCGTGGTGGATACCTATCCCCTGTACAGCCACAGCGACATGGCTCTGCTGACCTTGGGAGACGCGTATGCCGCTGAAGCCACCTTCGCAAAGAAGATCAACATTCCTCCCGCGGCCAAGGAACGGCTGACATCGATCTACAATGATCGCGCTGCGGATGCCTACAGCAAGGTCGTGACCCGCTACCCCATGGCGCCGCACGTTGAGGATGCCAAGGAACGGCTGATCGCGCTCAACAAGGCTGTACCGGAGCCGACGCCGGAAGCTCTCGCTGAAAACGAAGCCGAGATGCAGAGCCTGATCAACATCAAGCTCAAGGATCGCGCCATGCTGCTGATCAAGCATGGCCCCTCCACCATCCAGGCCTCCCGTGTTGGCGAACCTTCCATGGCGGATGCCAAGCGCACGATCGCTCCGGATGTGAGCAAAGAAACCATCGCGGTCTTCAACTCGGCTATGGGCAAACAGACCACCGCCGACGCACAGGCCGCAACACCGGAGGCAGTAACGAATGGAACTGCCCCGCCGCGCACTGGCGACACTGGCGCGGTGAAGCTTGAAGACGTACCGGAAGGCAACAGCGTGGGAGCCACCATCGTCTCTGCTCCAGCCAGCGGAAGCATTCCGGCAGAGGCGCAACCGGCTTCCGGTGAGCCCGCTGCTGCCGCGCCCGCCAACAATGGCCTGAAGGCCGTCGGCCCTACGGACACAACCGCTCTGCCCCCGGTAGAGAAGCCCGCAGAAACCGCTGACCAGGTAAACGACGTCAAGAACGCGGGTGGTGCCCAGGTAGCGACGGGAACAACCAGCAAGAAGGCGCAGAAGCCGAGCTTCGACTCCAGCCAGGATTCTTCGAGCAAGCACAAGAAAAAGAAGGGTCTGGACAAGCTGAACCCGTTCTAACCCGCACGCATAGATCCAATGGAAAAGCCGTCTTCGGACGGCTTTTCCATTGCACGCCGATTCCCAGCCCGGTGGTTTGGCTGTGCTATCGTGAAGAGTACTTCGTCGAAAAAAAGTATGTCCCACGACCTGCCGAAAGCATACGATCCCACCGCAATTGAAGACCGCTGGGCCGAGTACTGGGTGAAGGAGCGGCTGTTTGACCAGCCTACCCCCAAGCCCGGTGCTCACGCCGCGTCTGCGAAGCGTAATTTCACCATTCTGCTGCCTCCTCCGAACGTTACAGGCCGCCTGCACATGGGCCACATGCTCAACCAGACGGAGATGGACATCCTGACCCGCTGGCACCGCATGCTGGGCGACAGAACCCTCTGGGTCCCCGGAACCGATCACGCCGGCATCGCCACGCAGATGATGGTGGAGCGGCAACTGGCCAGCGAAGGCACCAGCCGCGAAGGACTTGGCCGGGAAGCCTTTGTCGAGCGCGTCTGGGAGTGGAAGCGCCACTACGGCGGCGCGATTCTCGACCAGATGAAGCGTCTTGGAGCCAGTGTCGATTGGTCGCGCGAATACTTCACGATGGACGACCATCTCTCGGTCGCTGTGAAGGAGGCCTTCGTTCGCCTCTACGAACAGGGATTGATCTACCGCGGCGCCTACATTGTGAACTGGTGCCCGCGATGCCAGACTGCTCTCTCCGACCTTGAAGTGGTGCACGAAGAGCAGCAGGGCAAGCTTTGGAAGATACGCTATACCGTCGTGGGGGACCCCACCACCTCGCTCACCATTGCCACCACGCGTCCGGAGACCATGCTGGGCGATGTAGCCGTCGCCGTGCATCCCGAGGATGAGCGCTATCTTCACCTGCATGGCAAGCAACTGGTGCTGCCGCTGACGGGCAGGGAGATTCCCGTCATCACCGATGACTGGGTAAGCCGCGACTTCGGCACCGGAGCGGTGAAGGTAACCCCGGCGCACGACCCCAACGACTTCGCGATTGGCGAGCGCCATGGTCTGCCCTCCATCAACGTGATGGATGAGACCGGCCACATGAACAGCGCAGCCGGAGACTACGCAGGACTGGATCGTTATGAGGCCCGCAAGCGCATCCTGCAGCAGTTGGAGGCTCAGGGGCTTCTCGTTTCGGTGAAGGACCACGTCAACGCGGTTGGCAAGTGTGACCGCTGCAAGACGGTAGTGGAACCACGGCTGTCGCTGCAGTGGTTCATCAAGATTCAGCCGCTCGCCGATAAGGCCATCGAGGCCGTCGAGAAGGGGTACATCAAGTTCACCCCGGAGCAGTACTCCAAGACCTACTTCGAGTGGATGCGCAATATTCATGACTGGTGCATCTCGCGCCAGCTATGGTGGGGACATCGCATCCCGGCGTGGCACTGCCTTATCTGTCACAAGATCACCGTGGCGCGCGACGTGCCCACGGCGTGCGTTCACTGCGGCAGCGACACGCTGGAGCAGGAAACAGACGTTCTGGATACCTGGTTCTCCTCCGGGCTGCTGCCCTTCTCCGTCTTTGGCTGGCCGGAGCACACGACGGACCTGGATACCTTCTATCCCACGCAGCTCCTGGTAACCGGATTCGACATTCTCTTCTTCTGGGTGGCACGCATGATCATGCTGGGTTGCCACTTCATGCTGGAGATGCCAATGCCGGATGGCTCGCCGCGCAAACTGCAGGACTCGGTGCCCTTCCGCGAGGTCTATATTCACGCGTTGGTTCGCGATGCCGACCGGCAGAAGATGTCCAAGACCAAGGGCAACGTAATTGACCCAATCGAGATTGTGAGCCGCTTCGGCACGGATGCGGTGCGCTTCACCCTGGCCGCAATGGCGTCGCCGGGAACCGACATCGCCTTCAGCGAAGCGCGCACCGAGGGCTACCGCGCCTTTGCCAACAAGATCTGGAACGCGGCGCGCTTCCTGTTCATGAACGTCGACCGCGCGGCCGAGGCCGGCATCGTTGTCGATCCTCGTACGCTGCCTTCCGAGCCCGTCGCCGCGCCCGATGCTCCGCTGGAGGTACGCTGGATCGTCTCCCGGCTGAACCACACCGCCGGCGAAATCGACGAAGCACTGCGCGAGTATCGCTTCCACGAAGCCGCCAATCTGGTCTACAGCTTTTTCTGGGGAGACCTCTGCGACTGGTATCTCGAAGTAGCCAAGCTTCGGCTGGACTTCAGCGAATCGGCGGATCCAACGGCAACGCATGCCGCAATGGTGACTCTGCTGGGCGTCTTTGAATCCGCGCTGCGTATGCTCTCGCCCTTCATGCCCTTCCTGACAGAGGAGTTGTGGCATGCCATCTATGACGGCGCTCCACCGCTGAAGTCGATCGCGCTCGCGCACTTTCCAGTAGCCAATGCGGCATCGATCGACGACCGCGCAGAGCAGGAGATGCGCTGCTTGCAGGATCTGATCGTCGCGGTGCGCGATTTGCGCAAGAAGGCAGAGGTGGAAGAGAAGGCCGCCATCCCGCTGCGCATACGCACCTCAGCGGCGAATCAGGCGTCCTTCATCAAGAATCAGGCCATTCTCGAACGGCTTGCACGCGTCTCTACTGTCGAGTTCACTGCTGGATTGCCCGAAGGCGCAGGCGTGCGCAGCACTCCGGACTTTGACGTCGCCATCGTCTACGAAAAGCAGATCGATGTTGCCGCGGAGGCTGCCCGCCTCACCAAAGATCTCGCGCAATACGAAAAGGAAATAGCAAACGCGGAGCGTCAGTTGGGGAACGAAGGCTTTCTGGGCAAGGCGCCTGCGCACGTCATCGAGGGGATCCGGAAACGCCACGGCGAGTTGGAAATACTTATCCGCAAGGCTCGAACTGCCCTGGATGCGCTGCCAGACGCATCGAGAATTTAGGCGCACACGCCGGGAGACGATATGGATTGGAATAGCAAGCGAGTGGAAGCACTGCTGCAACAGGCACTGGTGGAAGACAAGGCAACCAGCGATGCGACCACCGAGCTCACCATCGACCCTCACATGCGCGCCTCCGCCACGGTGCTGGCAAAGCAGGAGTGCGTCCTTTCCGGCCTGGGATGTATCCCGCGCTTCCTGACAATTTTTGCCAAGCTCGACAAGCAGCCTGCGTCACGGTTTGAAGTCATCAGCCACCCGGAGATCTTTGACGGCGTGCGACTGCGCAAGGGCCAGGCCATCGCCGTCATCCGCCACAATGCGCGCGTCCTGCTGGCCTGCGAGCGGGTCATCCTGAACCTGATGCAGCGCATGAGCGGCATTGCGACGCTTACCCGCAGATATGTAGACGAACTCTCCGGCACCAACACCAAGCTGCTCGACACCCGCAAAACCGTTCCCGGCATGCGCGTGCTGGATAAGTACGCCGTCCTCTGCGGCGGCGGCGTCAATCATCGGCTCGATCTTTCCGATGGAGTCCTGATCAAGAACAACCACATCTCCCTCGGCGGCGGATTGGAACAGGTGCTCGTCCGGGCGCTTGCCAAACGCAAACCGGGGCAGCAGATCGAGGTTGAGGTGAGGACCTTCGAGGAGCTCGAACTGGCCATCAAGTGCGGCGCCGACTCCCTGCTGGTCGATAACATGACGCCAGCGCAGGTGAAGAAGGCCGTCAAGATGGTGCGCAGCCAAGGGCTGACGATTCCCATCGAGGCCTCCGGCGGAATTCAACTGGAAAATATCCGCAAGTATGCCCTGGCAGGCGTGGATTATATTTCGGTTGGCGCGCTCACCCACTCCGCACCGGCAGTAGACCTGAGCATGAAGATCACGGCGGAGATTTACTAGGGTCTGTGAACCGGATCCAGCCGCAAACCATGGCCGATACCCTCAACATCTCCGCCCTGAACCAGGCATTGGTTGGCACCCCCTTCGCCGGCCATCTGCGGCACTTCGCCAGTCTCCCTTCGACCAACTCCCTTGCGATGCAGGAGGCGGGGTCCGGTGCGCCGCATGGCTCCGTGTACCTGGCCGACGAACAGACCGCCGGACGCGGGCGCGGAGACCATGACTGGCACTCCGAGCCTGGTTCGGGGATTTACCTCAGCGTGCTTCTCCGGCCTGCCATCGCTCCGGCCGACGTGTTGTGGCTTTCGCTCGCCGCCGGCCTCGCGGTTTCCTCTGCAATTCGCCAGGTTACGACGCTCGAGCCCGATCTGCGCTGGCCAAACGATCTGCTTTTTGGTTCGCGCAAATTCTGCGGGATCCTCACCGAGCTCCATGCCGAGGTCACGCGCGTACACCACGCGGTCATCGGCATCGGTATCAATGTGCATCAGGAGGCATTCCGCGGCGAGCTCCGGCACACCGCGACATCGCTCAGGATCGAGAGCGGCCGCGAATGGCCGAGGCAGGAGATTGTCGCTGCTTTGCTACAATCGCTCCATCGCGAGACCGTCGCGCTCACCTCGTCTGCAACAGCCGCAGACGCCGCCGCCCGAATTCCAGAGCGAGTAGAAAAAATCTCTTCCTGGATTCGCGGAAAGAGGGTGACGGTGGACGAGGCGGAGGGTTTCTCCGGCGTGACCGAGGGACTCGACCCACGCGGCTTTCTTCTCGTTCGAACCAGCGATGGCCTTCGCACTGTGCTTTCTGGTAGCGTGCGAGAAGCCAAATCCAATTCTTTCCGGTGAGAGCAGTGCTGCTGACTATTGACGTTGGAAATTCGAATACCGTGCTGGCGCTGTTCACCCTGTCGCCCGATGCACCGGCAGCGGTGGCCGCCCACTGGCGCATCACCACGCATAAGACCCAGACGGCGGATGAGTATGGAGTGCTGTTTCTGAATCTCTTTGCAATGCAGGGGATCAAGGCCGCCGAGGTCACGAACATCATCATCGCCTCAGTGGTCCCGCCGGTTGAGTCCACGCTGCGCCGCGTCTGCGAGCGTTACTTCAAGCTCAAACCAATGTTCGTAGAGCCTGGCATCAAGACCGGCATGCCCATCCTGGTCGATAATCCCGCCGAACTGGGAGCCGACCGGCTGGTGAATGGCGTCGCTGCGTTTGCCCGCTTCGGCGGTCCCTGTGTGGTCGTGGACTTCGGTACTGCGACCACCTTCGATGTGATCTCCGCCAAGGGAGAATACTGCGGCGGAGTGATTGCGCCGGGGCTGGGAATCTCCGCCGATGCCCTCTTCTCGCGTGCCGCGCGGCTGGCTCGCGTCGACGTGCGGAAGCCTCCAAAGGTCATCGGCACCAACACCATGGTCAATATTCAAAGCGGCCTGTACTACGGATACATCGGGCTGGTCGATGGCATCCTCGAGCATATCGCTGCGGAACTCGGCGAGCAGCCCAAGGTTGTGGCAACCGGCGGGCTGGCAAAGCTGATTGTGAACGATTCCAAGTACATCTGCGAAATCGACGATATGCTGACGATGGATGGCCTGCGGATCATCTATGAGCGCAATCGCCCCACGCGCCACCGCCCGCACCCCGCGGAAATGGAAAAGCACCAGAGTTGAAAAATTATTTCAACTACTTCACCGAGATCGAGGAGCACTTCCAGCGCCGCCGGGGGACTCTGCTGATGCTCTCCACTCTGGACTGGGCGCTGATTGAGACATGGCGCGAGGCTGGCATCCCGCTCGAAGCAGTGCTGCGCGGCATTGACGCGGCCTTCGACAAATACGATGCGCGCAAGACTCACGCCAGAGTAAGGCGCGTCAATGGGCTGGGCTATTGCACGCAGGAGGTGATGACCGCGGTGGAAGACATGAAGGAGGCTTCCACCGGCACTGCGTCAGCACGCACAGAAACAGCCGCTCCCGGCTTTGAACAGGAGAGGATCGCGGCGCATCTCGATTTGTGCTCGCAGCAGTTACAAAAAGCGCCGGTAATCGAATCCTGCGCCACGGCCATCGCCGAGCTCGCACTTCGGCTGTCTGCGCTTGCGGTGGAAGTGCGGGCCAAAGAGCCGCAGATCGAAGAATTGGAGCGCACCCTGACCGTGATGGAAGAAAAAATGTTTGCCGTTCTGGTAGCTACCGCAGCCGAGGCGGAGATGACCAGCCTGCGCGAACAGGCTGCACGCGAGCTTGCGCCCTATCGAAGCCGCATGCAGGCGCTACAGATCCGCCAGGTAGAACAACAGTTCCTTCACAAAAAGCTGCTGGAGAAATATCGACTCCCGCGGCTCAGCCTTTTCTACATGAGCCAGGCATGAAGCTCCACATCGACAAGGCGGTATACGGCGGAGCGGGACTTGGCCGCGTGAGCGACGAGAGCGATCCGCTCTTTGGCAAGACCGTTTTCGTTCCCTATACGCTGCCGGGAGAGACGGTGGATCTGCACATCCGCGAAGACAAGCGCAGCTTTGCCAACGGCGAGCTGGATGCAGTGCTGGAAGCGTCCGCGATGCGCACCTCTCCCGTTTGCCCCTACTTTGCAAACTGCGGCGGATGCCACTATCAGCATGCCGCTTACCCTGGCCAGTTGGAGATGAAGCAGGCGATCCTGCGCGAAACGCTGGAGCGCGCACGCCTCAAGAACCTGCCGGAGATCTCCCCGGTCGCAGCCGAGCCGTGGGCGTATCGCAACCGCATCCGGCTGCTGGTGGAACAGTCTCCCGTCTTCGCGCTCTGTTATCGCAGGCGCAACTCGCATGCCGCATTGCCGGTTACGCAATGCCCCATCGCTGCGCCGCTGCTGCAGCAGGCCATCGCCATCGTGACCAGGCTTGGCTCCGCCTGCGGCCTTGCCGAATTGTGCCAGGAGATCGAGTTCTTCACCAACGCCGAGCAAGACACTCTCCTGATTTCGCTGCTGTCGACGCGCACCCCGCGGAATGCAGCCTCGCGGATGGAGCACGCGTGCTCCCTGCTGGCCGGGGAACTTCCTGAACTGAAAGGCGCAGCGCTGTTTGCCCACGGAGATGAGGACAATCAAGGACAGATCCTGGCGCGCTGGGGTGATCCAGCGCTGCTGTACCGTGCTGCCGGTTCGGACTATCGCGTCAGCCTGGGGTCGTTCTTTCAGGTCAATCGCTTCCTCATCGATCCTCTCGCGGCGCTGGTGACTGATAAACGCACAGGTGCCCTCGCATGGGATCTCTACGCGGGCGTCGGGCTCTTTGCCCGCGCGCTCAGCGGAGCCTTTGAGCGAGTGGTTGCTGTCGAATCCGCGCCGTTCTCTTCCGGCGATCTCTCGCACAACCTGCAGGGCACTCCGCATCGTGCTCTGCGGCTCACGACGCGCGATTTCCTGCGCCAGCAGACCCGCGGCAGAGCGGCTTCGCCGGATCTGGTGGTTGTGGATCCGCCAAGGAGCGGCCTCGGCAACGAGGTGGCATCGCTGCTGGCAAAGGCCGCCCCGCGCGAGATCGTGTACGTCTCCTGCGACCCCGCGACACTCTCGCGCGACCTGAACACGCTGGTACAATCGGGCTACCACCTCCGCCAAATTCACATGGTCGATCTGTTTCCGCAGACCTTCCACATGGAATCGATTGTTGTGCTCTCCCGCAGCTAGGAGCGCCGGCGTGAGGTAAGGGGCCTATGTCGACGTTCCACGCCTCTCCGCCGAATGTCGAAGCGCCGGTGGCGCACACGCCTCTCCGCGCCGCGGAAGAGACGCTCTCGTTCCACTCTGCTCCTGTCTTTTTCGCTGCATGCCTCTTTGCATCCGGCATCCTGCTCGGGCACATGCGCTGGCAACAGATGGCTCTGCTGGTTGCCGCGCTGGGGCTGGCTCTGGGAGCGACCTGGCTTGCCGTGTGGCGAGCTCCGAGGCCTGCCATTGCGCCCATAGCCGTCGTATGGCTGGCGCTGGGAATCCTCTGTTTGCAGATTCAGCCATGGCCCGACGCGCAAACGCCGCTGGTATCGATGGCGGATGGCCTGCGGCTCAAGGTGGAAGGCGAAGTTGTCCGCTCCGGGCCAATCCTCAGTGAGCAGGTCCAGGGGACCTACAACAGTGAAGCTGCGCCGGAGCGTTCCCAGCAGGTGGATCTACATCTCCGCCGCATCGAACACGTTACGGCGGAAGCGGATGAGATGATTCCGATCGACGGCGGCTTGCGGCTCAAGGTCTACTCCCCGGGGGATGCACCCTTCGACGCCATCCAATGTGGAGACAGCGTTACGGTGACTTTGATTCCGCATGAACCGCAGCGCTACATCGACCCCGGCGTCTGGAACGGCCAGCAATACCTGCGCGAGCAAGGCATCGGCGTGCTCGGCTCGGCACAGCGCGAGATGCTCACGGCTACTCCGGCGCGCCTCAATCGGCGCGAAGCACTCGCCTGCTGGCTCAAAAAGATCCAGACCAACGCCAGCGCGCGTCTGATGCACTTTGTCGAAGAACCGCGAATCCCGGCTTTTGTGCCCGCCGCGCTGCGCCTCAGCCGGGAGGATGCTGCGATGCTCGCCGCGATGGTCACCGGAGATCGCACTTACCTCGCGCACGAGGTTCGCGTCGGCTTTGAACGAACCGGCTCTTTCCATCTGCTCGTAGTCTCCGGGCTGCATCTCGCAGTTGTCGCCGGACTGGTCTTCTGGCTCGCCCGCAGATTGCGACTGACGCGCCTGTGGGCCACGCTGGCTACCATCGGAGTGTCCTTTCTCTACGCGCAGCTTACGGGCTTCGGCCAGCCGGTGCAGCGTTCCTTTTGGATGGTCACGCTCTTTCTCATCGGGCGCCTCCTCTTCCGCCAGCGCAGCCCGCTGAATGCAATCGGCTTTGCGACGCTGTGCCTGCTCGCCTGGAATCCGCGTTCGCTCTTCGACGCCGGCTTCCAGATGACGCTGCTCTCGGTGCTCTCCATAGCAGGATTGGCCGCACCGCTGGCAGAGAAGAGTTTTGCGCCCTACCTCCGGGCTACCCGCGACCTCAACGTCCTCGCTCTCGACTCCGCATTGCCACCCCGCATCGCACAGTTTCGCGTCAGCCTGCGGCTGCTGCTTTCCAAGCTGCGCCCGCTGATCGGCAGGCGGCTCTCCGAGATCCTGCTGGTCGGCGGACTGCAGTTCTGGCTCCGTGTCCTGGAGCTGCTGCTGGTCTCCCTTATCGTCGAGCTGGTCATGTCCTTGCCCATGGCCGTCTACTTCCACCGCATCACGCTCCTGGCGCTCCCGGTCAACTTCCTCATCGTGCCGTTTGTGGGAGTCCTGCTGCCGGCCGCGCTCCTGACCTTCGCCGTCATCCTGCTCGCTCCGGCGGCTGCGTTTCTGCCGGCTGCGGCTACCGCCGCGCTGCTGCACGCTGTGGTCTGGCTGGTCCATACCTTTGCATCACTGCGCGGCGGTGACTTTCGCATCCCCGGTCCAGGGCCTGCCGCGATTTTCTGCTTCGTCCTGCTGCTGGGCTTTGCCCTGTGGAGCGTGCGCCAGTCCCGTGGGTGGGCAATCGCCGGATGTGTTGCCCTGGCGCTGGCCGGTTACGCCTCGGTTCGTCCACGGCCAATCGAGCGCCAGCCGGGCGCAATGGAGGTGGAGGCCATCGACGTCGGCCAGGGAGACGCGCTGCTGCTGATTTCTCCCGCTGGAAAGACCCTTTTGGTAGATGCCGGCGGCTTTGGCGGAAGGCCCAATGCCGTCCACAACTTCGATATTGGAGAAGAGGTCGTGTCCCAGGCGCTGTGGGCACGCGGCATACGCCGCCTGGACGCAGTAGCCCTGACGCATGCTCACGGCGACCACATGGGAGGCATGCCTGCCATCCTGAGAAATTTTCGTCCCGGCGAATTGTGGATCGGGAAGAATCCCGCCTCAACCGCCTACGATGCGCTATTGAAGGAGGCTCGCGAAATGGGCATCGCAATCCGCCAGCACACGGCGGGAGAGCGCTTCGACTTCGGCGGTGCGCAGGTCGCGGTGCTGGCTCCCGAACCGGATTATCATCCCGGCCCCACCGCCGCCAACAATGATTCCCTGGTTCTTCATTTTGTCTATGGACGCACGTCGGTGCTGCTGGAGGGCGACGCCGAGAACGCCAGCGAAGCTCGCATGTCGGGCAGCCCTGAGCTGTCCAGCACGCTGCTCAAGGTGGGACATCATGGCAGCCTCACCTCCACCGGAGCAGCTTTTCTACAGGCGGTAGCACCCCGCTTCGCCATCGTTTCCGCAGGACGTCACAACACCTACGGACACCCCCGCGAAGAGACGCTCGAAAAGCTTCAGGACGCTCATGTATTGACCTATCGCACAGATACCATGGGCGCTACCGATTTTCAGCTTGATGGCACGCAGGTTACGGCGAGGGTGTTGGCCTCGCCCCGGTGATCTGCTCGCATCGAACCTTTCATGGGAGTTTTGCATGGAAGCTTTCGATGGAACCTGGATAGGAAACCCAACCTCTTTTCTTCTCGCGGCATCCTTTCGCTGGTGCCGTGCAGCCGTTGTAAGATGCGCATACGCGGAAGCGCCGCCGGGAGGTACTCGTTGATGGGATCAAGCGAAATGGACAATACAGGCCACGCCGCCAACGAAAACTCACGCGCGGAGGCGCAGACTCCGGAAGAGCTGGTCGAAGAGCGCCGCAAGCTTCGCCGCCTGCAACTGATGATGGATATGGTCCTCTCCGTTCTGAGCCAGGACGCCAGCCTGACGATTGACGAGGCAGCGGAGATGGTCGCGGACAGCCGCCGTGCGGCGCTCGCCATGTTTCCAGACAAGGAGCTGGCGTATGACCTGATCTATAAGCCCCGGCTGCAACGGCTGATGCGGGAGCGATTCCGCATCCAGTAGTGCCGCTGCCCTACTACTTCTGCTCGATGCTGGTCAGGCGGAAGGTAATCGTGCCCCAGAAGAGACGTGCGCGCATCTGCACCGGTGTATGGCGCTCGTCGTCCGTGTACCAGATCCATATATTGCCGCGGTTCTTCACCACGCCGGCATCGGCGGTGGGCTGAACGCGGAGCGTCTGGTATTTCCCGGTAGGCGTCGTCACCTCTTCCCTTCCCTCGACCTTCATGGTTACGGGATAGGTATGAATCGCATCTCCCACCGGCATCTGGAAGCTCTTTCCCACCTGCATCGGCTGGGACGCCGAATAGAAGATTGCGGACAGCAGATCGGTCACGCAGCCAGGAATCTGTGCCTCCTGATTCTTCACCGACCCGGTGACATTGTTCTTCTCGTAGAGGAAGGATTTGTTCTGCGTGTAGTCAAAGCGCAGATCGGTATTCACCTGCCTGCGGCCTTCAATCATCTGCTTGCTGAATCCATAGGAGCAGCCAGTCCTGCGGTCGAACACGGACTGAAATTTATCATTCACGCGATAGAGCACCGTGATGGCGCCGATCGTATCGGCGGTGGCGCTGATCTTCTGGCGGTCCCCGTCTTCTTCCAGGTGGATGACGGCGGTTCCTGCCGGGAAGACGCGCCAGTCGACGGCGTAGGTCAGCGTCTGCCTCGCGGGAAAGCCGTAGCCCGCCTGCGGCGCATGCAATTCCGGCATTTGGCCTGCTCCGTGGACGAGAGCACAGTCCAGCGCCAGAAGGCTGAGTATCAACAGCAACGGTCGAACACGCAGGATCAAAGGCATACGCTCGGGGAAAAGTTTAGACTTCGCTTACATTCAAGAGTGCATCCGCATCCTCAGCAGCAGAGCCGCATAGATGCTGATTGCGCCTAAAAGGGCATTGTACTCGCGGTGTTTAGAATACAGTGCCATCGAGAAGCTGCCTGCGCTGGTCGCGTGACCCGCGGGAGTCAGCCGGGGAAAAAGCCGGGGCACATGCTGGCAGTAGGCCACAAACTCCGGAAACGTCGAACGCAGGAACTCTTCCTCCGAGCGAATGACGGGAACATAGATCACAAAGAAAAATACGGCGAGCGTGGCCGCGATGGTAGGGCTCTTCGAGGCCAGCGCAAACCCGAAGCCAATCAGAATCGAGCCCAGGTATAGAGGATTCCGCGTATAGGCATAGGGTCCGGTCACGGTAAGCTCCGCGTTCTTCTTCACGTAGCCGGAGGCATACCCGCGCAATGCCACCCCGGGGATGACGAGCAGCAGGCTCCACTCGATCGAGCGCACGCTCGGCCGGGCAAGGATGAGAAACAATGCCGCAATCACAAAGCCCATCGGGACGCGGATGCGCCGCGCAATGGACTGCCACTGCCCGCTCATGCGGTAGAACCGGGGTTGAGGAGTTCCCGTGCAGCGCTCAGCACAGCCTCCGGCGTAATGGTCAGCAACCCCTTTTCCGGTTCCGCCTTTCGGCTGTGATCCCGCTTGCTGGACGGATGGCGTAACACGCGGAAGTCGCAGCCAAATGGTCCATTGCGGGCTGGGTCCGTAGGTCCAAAGATACCGACAACCGGTTTGCCCATGGCGCAGGCGAGGTGCAGTGGCCCGGTGTCCCCTGCGATGGCCAGCGACGCACGCCGGGTTAAGGAGATCAATTGGCTGACGTTGCACTCGACCGCTATTGCGGAGCGGCCGCTCGCCGCCACAACCTCGGCAGCAAGGCTCTCCTCCATGGGACCGGCATTCACCACCACCCGATATCCCGCGTTGGAGAGCGAACGCGCCACCTCGCCGAAGCGTTCGGCGGGCCAGCGCTTGGCTCCCCAGCCTGCTCCCGGATTCATCAGCACCATCGGACCGGAGACGTTCTCTGCGAGAAACTCCTCACACCATGTCTCGGCGTATTCGTCGCGAGGCAGGCAGGCGCGCGTGTAGTCCAGTTGCTCGCCCACAACGGCTCCCGCCAACTCCAGTGCATGCTCGATCACGTGAGGCGCGTGCATCGGAATCCGTTCCGAGTACAGCCAGCGAGCCACCGATTCCCGGGGAAGATCCTGCCCGATAATGCGGGAGGCGTGCGACCAGCGCCCGACGATGGCCGAGCGGATGGCCCCCTGAAAATCGATGCAGATGTCGTAGCGATAGTGCTTCAGCTCGCGCCGCAAACGCAGCAGGTCCTCCAGCGTAGCGCCGCTGAATGGCTCGTGCGACCAGCGCCGTGTATGGGCCCGGTGGATCTGATCGACAAGGGGCATACGCGTGGCGCTGCGGCCGTAATCATCCGACTTTGACTCTGAGCAGAGCAGGGCGCGCCAGCGCGGCTCCACCACCCACCCGAAATACCAGTTCGGATGCGCCGCACGCAAGGCCGTAACAGCCGGGAGCGCATGAATGATATCGCCCATCGCACCGAAGCGGACAATGAGCACTCGTAGATGGTCGCTGAGGGCTTGCAAGCGTTCATTCTCTCATACGCTGGCCTGATTCGGGCTACTCTCTCGCCTGCCGTATCAGGCTTTGGATGGCCGCCTTTTCGTCCTCCAGAGTAACCTCCAGCCGAACGATTCCAAGGGGTGCTGCGCGTTCCAGAATATCCCGCATTCCTGCATCCAGCTTTACCGCATCCTTCTCCGTCGTCAGAAAGCTGTCGGCGCGGTTTGAGCTCGCCAGCCGCGCCAGCTTCTCCATATCAGCGGGCGTATAGCGGTGATGATCGGGAAAGCTCTGCCACGACACCACCTCTCTCCCCACAGATTCAACCTGGCGGCTGACTTCAGAGAAAAAATCTCCAGGACGCGCAATCCCGCAGAAAGCAACCGACCGCTTTCCCACTGTGGGAACCGTCAGACTACGGTGCACCAGCCAGACAGGCTGCACCAGCCCTCTGGCCCGCAACTGCTGCACCAGCTCCCGCTCTTCCGTGCGAACCACAAGGAAGTTGGCCCTCCGCAAAGCTCGCAATGGCTCGCGCAGGTTTCCCGCCGGGAGCAGGGTGTCTTCCAGATCCGCTGCACCAACCAGCACGATGTCCACCGCCCGGCTCAACTGGCGATGCTGGAAGCCATCGTCCAACAAGTGAATGCCCGGGCCGGACGGGAACTGCCCAGACAGCGACTGCTCGGCCAGCAGGCCCGCCGCAAAACGGCTGGAGCCCACAAATACAGGGACTCCCGCATTCCGGGCGATAAGCAGAGGCTCGTCTCCAAAGCGTTCTGCCGCGCCATCGGGCGCGACGCGTTCCGTGGCCTTGCTGCTTCGGCCATAGCCTCGGGAGAGAACGTCAATCCGCACCCCCTCCGACTGCAACAATTCGGCGAGGCGGATGACCAGCGGCGTCTTTCCCGCACCGCCCGCGGTGATGCTGCCTATGCTCACCACGGGCCATGCGAGAGTTCGCGGCCTTCTCCAGCCCTGGGAATAGGCAGCATTCCTGGCTGCCACCACCGCATGAAATAACGGCGTTAAAGGGAGCAGGAGGGGGCGCCTCAACGATTCGCCTCCAGCAGCAGGTTTCGCAGAGCCTCGATGGCGCGTTCCGTCGCCCCGGACTCACGTTCGAAGATGTGCTGCGCTCGCGCCCCCATCAACGCAGTCTCCTCCCGGCGGCTCAGGCGCTCGATGAGGGAGTCGGCGAGATCCTCCCGCGAGACGATCTGCAGAGCCTCTTCGACCCGTAGCGTCTCCACGATGGCACGGAAATTCGTGTAATGCAGGCCCATGACAACCGGCACGGCGTATTGCGCCGGCTCCAGTGGATTGTGGCCCCCGGCAGGCACCAGGCTGCCGCCGACAAACGCCAGCGTGGCCAGAGAATAGACCGAGGCCAACTCGCCGATCGAGTCCAGCAGGAAAACCGCGCCCGGCGGCAGATCGCATGGGGCACCCAGCCACTCCGAGCGCCTCGCCCACCAGATCCCCGAGCGCTGCAAGAGCGCGGCAACGGTGGCAAAGCGTGCGGGATGACGCGGGGCAAGCACCATCCTTGAGTTCGGAACCGCGGCCACCACCTGCGGCCACGCCTCCAGCATCATCTTCTCTTCCCCATCCAGCGTGCTGCCCGCCACCAGCACTTCTCCGCCCGCCGGAATGTGTGATCGCAGCGCTGTTGTCACCTCTGCCGGCTGAGCGGTGCGCACGTCGAACTTGAGATTTCCGCCAAGCCGTACTCGCTGCTCCGGCACGCCAATGGCGATCAGGCGGCTCACATCCTCTTCCGTCTGCGCCAGGGCTAGGACGATCCCGCTCAAAATCTGCCGCCATAGCACACGAAGGCGCACATACCGAGGGTAGGAGCGGTCGGAGATTCTCGCATTGATCACGGCCACTGGAATATGCGCTTCCCTGCACGCGGCCAGAAAATTAGGCCAGAACTCCGTCTCCAGCAGAACCACCAGCGCAGGCCGCACGGCGCGGAGGTAGCGCTGTACCACCCATCTAAAATCCAGGGGAAAATAGAAGACCCGGTCCTCGCCGAATCTCGCCCGCGCAAGCTCCTGTCCAGTCCGCGTCGTGGTAGACACCAACACGCGGTAGCCTTTGGCCCGCACGCTCAACTCTTCGATCAACCGGCTGGCAGCCAGCAGTTCGCCCACCGAAACGGCATGCACCCAGATGACAGGTTGCGCCCCTCGCGCGTCTAACACTCTGCGGGGCAGCCGACCCAGCCGTTCCGCCAGGCCGTACCGGTACTTCTCCGTGGTCGCGATCTTGAAGAGCCAGAACGGGGCAGTCACCAGCAGGGTGAGGTATAAGGCGGCACTGTACAGAAACAGCAGCATTCTGAGTTCGTATCCTCTTTACCGCTCTACGAGTTAGTGGCAGGCTCTAAGGGAGAATGATAATCGTCAGGTACATGATGCGCCTTCGGCCCAGCGTTCTTTTCTCGCTCCTTCTCTTGCCGCTGCTCCCATTGATGGCTGCCGCGGCCGACCACACCCCGCCCGCGGTGGAACCGGCAACAAGCTTTCCCGCCGTCGATATCCACGAGGAAGAGCACGTAGCCATTGCGGCCGATCCCTATGACACGCATGAGAAAGCCGCTATCTTCCGTGCCGATTACCTCAAATACGGCTTTATGCCCATCCGCCTGATTGTGACCAACAACGGCGATAAACCGATCTCGCTCGTCGACGCGCGGATCCACTTCATCACCGCCAATGGCGACAAGATTCCCGCGGCGTTGCCCAGTGACATCGAGCGCCGCAGCACGACGGTCGCCAACGCAGGCCGCAGGATCCCGATGCCGGCACCCCTGCCCCCCATCCATGAGAAGGCAAAGACCAAGACGAAAGAGATCGAGGCGGACTTCAAGGCATTCGAATACAGCGCTCTTGCCGTCGAGCCGCATACTACCCGCGCCGGATTCCTGTTTTATGACATGCGGGGCATCGCCAATCCACTGCAGGGAGCGAAGCTCTACCTGCGAATGCTGCACGCCGCCGATGGTAAAGATCTCTTCTTCTTTGAGATTCCCTTCGACAAGTATCTGGCCACCCAACCCCATCTGGAGAAGCGCTCCTCGGACTAGGGCCAGTTAACAGACCCCACGCAGCCGGGAAAGCGTCGCCTGTTCGCGCGATCCGGCCTTCTGCGCAGCAGGCATATCCCACAAATCTTCAGACATAAATCTCCTGGAAACGGAAAGCGCCGCCCCACCTGGGAGCGGCGCTTCTGTCTGCAGAAACAGCGATTACTTCTTCTTATTCGGTGCCTTGTAAGTGGTCTTCACCTGGGTGCTCATCTCCGCCAGGATCGACTTCACCTCAGGCGCCATGGGACCATTGGGCGCAAGCTCCAGATATTTCTCGTACGCCTCCACACATCCTGGAGGTGCAATGAGCTTGCCGGTCTTGGGCTCGATGGTCGATTTGCCAACCAGCGCCTTGCCCTTGAGGTAATAGGAGATGGGACGGGTTGGATCGGCAGCAATTGCCTTGTCGGCAGCCACTACTGTCTCATCCGCATGGCCTGTACGGTCGAGGATGATCGCCGAGTTGGTGTAATACATCGCCGCGCCCTTGGGATCGATCTTGGCGGCGGCTTCATATGCGGCTACCGATTCAGGAAGCTTACCGAGGTTGGCGTACACCTCGCCAAGCGTATTGTTCGCGGCGCCCTGGATGTCAATGCTGGGCTTCTTGGAAGCGGCTTCCAGTTCCAGCGCCTTGTTCAGCGAGGTCAGCGCGTCCTCATTCTTCTTCTCACCAGCCTGCGCCGTTCCCAGTTCCAGCCAGAGCACAGAGGCATCCGGCTTGGCGGTGGTTGCCTGCTTCATCAGCGTCTCGGCTTCCGCATAGTTCTTCGCCCGGTTGTCGTCGCGCGCCTGCTTCAGCGTGGCGTTCAGGTTCTTGATCTGCGCATTTTCCTTCATTGCCTCGGCGTTCTTCTTGCGCAGTTCTTCCGCCGCTTTACGCTGCTCAGGGGTGAGCTTCGACATGTAATCCGGACGTCCCAGGTCGAAGTCCTGCAATACATCCACGCCAGGCCCGAACTTCACATTGGGAAACTGATCGACATCCTTGCCTTCTGCATTGTCGAGCGTGATGTAATAGGTGCCCGGAGCAATGCCCTCGCCCTTGTAGTCACCATTGGCATCGGCGACGAAGGAGTATTTCACATCTTTTGCAGCGCCATCCTTGGACAGCTTGACCGTCGACTTGGCCATGGGTGCGCCGACCGGATCCTGGTTGTGTCCATGAATCTTCGCGGTGGGTTCCTGTGCAAACGCGGGCATTATGAAAAGCAATACCAATGCCAGCCAGAGTGTTGTCTTCCGTTTCATGTCATCTCCTTGGATCGCGTAGCGATGGCATTTGTGCCTGCTACAGGTCCTTCTACTGCAATTTAGAGGCTCACGCCTCTCACAACCATTAGCAACCCTCAACTCCGGGATTGGATGCGTACGGAATCGGATCGCGGGCACCCGCATCGCGGAATGCTCTGAGCCGCAGGACGCAACTATCACATACACCGCATGCTTTCTCTTCGCCGGAATAGCACGACCACGTTAAATGGAACGGTGCACGCAATTCAAGACCAAGACGCACGATCTCACTCTTCTTTAACTGAATAAGCGGCGTAACTACTTCGATGTCTCCGTCACGGGTTCCGGTTTGGATCAGCCGCTGAAATGCCTCGTAATACTGCGGACGGCAATCCGGATACCCTGAGCTGTCCTGCTCCACCGCGCCGATAAAGATTCGTTTCGCCCCGATGACCTCCGCCCAACTGACCGCCGCAGACAGAAAATGAGCATTGCGAAAAGGGACGTAAGTCACTGGAATAGAAGCACCTATGGCTTCCTCGCTGGGTGCTTCCGGAATCGCAATGGAGGGGTCCGTCAGGGCAGATCCGCCGATCTTGCGGAATAGCCCCATCTCGAGCGGCAGAAAGTGCTTAATCCCCAGCACCTCGGCAACTGCGCGTGCACTCTTCAGTTCCCGCGCTTCCGTGCGCTGGCCATAACTGAAGTGCAGCGCGTAGGCGTCATAATCGCGAGCGGCAAGAGCGGCGCAGACGGAGGAATCCATTCCCCCGGAGAGGCAGACAACCGCCTTGGCGCGAGCTCCGGAATTGGCGGTCTCCTGTTGCATCTCTCCATGCTACGACAGATCCCATGTGGCCCACTTGTGAGCCATGACACATACGACGCAACTCGCGGTGGCTGGCCTGGGGATACGACCCCCGCCAAATCCAGGGAGGCGCCTTCCCCACGCGGGAGGCGGCTGAATCCCCCCAGATTCCGGGCGGCGCGGGAACAGTCTAGACTTAATAGAAGTATGCAAATTCGCCCCGCTACCCCTGAAGATGCGCCGGAGATGCTGGCGCTTATCCGCGGACTGGCCGAGTACGAGCGCGAGCCGCACGCGGTGGAGACCACCGAGGCCGACCTGCTGCGCGACGGATTTGGCCCCTCCCCCTTCTTTCACGCGTTCGTAGCCATCGACGAGAACCAGACCGTAGGATTGGCGCTCTACTTTTACAACTGGTCGACCTGGCGCGGCTGCCCCGGCATCCATCTCGAAGACCTGTTTGTGCAACCTGCGTTTCGTGGCCGCGGCATCGGCAAGGCGCTTTTGGCCGCCGTGGCGGCGGTTGCGGTGGAAAACGGATGCGCGCGCCTGCAATGGGACGTGCTCGAGTGGAATCAGCCGGCGATCGACTTTTACCACAGCGTTGGCGCAAAGTTTCTGGATCAATGGCGCACGATGCGGGTGACGGATGAAGCGCTGCCGAATCTGGCTGCCTCCTCGGAGCGCCTGCCATGACGACGAGGAAACCATCTGCCATTCGCGTGATTGGCGGAGGACTGGCCGGACCGGAAGCCGCGTTGACCGCGGCCCGCCTGGGTTGCGAAGTGGCCCTGTACGAGATGCGTCCGGTTAAGACAACGCCTGCGCACCAGACAGCGGACTTCGGCGAACTGGTCTGCTCCAACTCGCTGAAATCCGAGAGCGAAAATACCGCGCCCTGGCTGCTGAAGCAGGAGATGCGGCGGGCGGGTTCCGCATTGATGCGTCTGGCCGATAGCACCGCTGTTCCTGCCGGCCATGCGCTGGCGGTGGACCGCGTCGAGTTCTCCCGACGGATCGCGGAGGCCATCGCAGCCGAGCCGCGCATCCATGTTTACCGGGAAGAAGTGACGGCGATCGATCCGGCCGACGGAATCACGATTCTTGCCAGCGGTCCGCTTACCTCGCCCGCGCTCTCGGAGGAGATCGCACGGCTGACGGGCAGCGGCCACCTGTCCTTCTACGACTCCATATCGCCCATTGTTGAGGCAGACTCCATCAACATGGAGCGCGTGTACTTTGCCGCGCGCTGGGATAAAGGAACAGCAGACTACATCAACTGTCCCTTTACGAAAGAAGAGTATGACGTCTTCTACGATGCGCTGGTCGCAGCCGAGGCGGTGGAATCAAAAGAGTGGGAGAAGCTGGACTACTTCGAGGGCTGCCTGCCCATCGAGGAAATCGCCCGCCGGGGCCGGGACACGCTCCGCTTCGGCTGCATGAAGCCGGTAGGTTTGCGCGATCCGCGAACCGGCAAAACGCCATGGGCCGTGGTGCAGCTCCGCTGTGAGAATCTGCGCGCCGACTCCTACAACCTGGTGGGCTTTCAAAATCACCTGAAGTTCGGCGAACAGGCTCGCATCCTGCGCCTGATTCCCGGGCTGGAGCAGGCACGCTTTCTGCGCTACGGACAGATTCATCGCAACACCTACATCAACTCCCCGCGCGTGCTGGCGGAGACGCTGAACCTGCGCGAGCACCCGTCGGTGCTGTTTGCGGGGCAGATCTCGGGCGTCGAAGGCTATACGGAGTCCATCGCCACCGGCATGCTGGCCGGCATCTACGCGGCAGCAATGGCACTGGGCAGGCAGCCGGTTCCCGTGCCCCGGCAGACGGCGCTCGGTTCGCTGGCGCACTACATTACGCACGCCGACCCGGAACACTTTCAGCCGGCCAACATCACGTTCGACTTGCTGGTGCCACTGGCGGAGGAGGAGCGCAAGCGCATCCGCGACAAGAAAGAACGCCATCGCGTGCAGTGCCAGCGCGCACTGGCGGCATTCGAGCAGTGGTGGACGCAGAGCGCATCGCAGTATGGCGAGCTGCGAGCCGCAGCCGTTCCTGAATAAAATCCCTTTGCAAGAGTCCACGGCAGGCTTACCCTGAGGCGCATCGCATTCTTTTCGCTGGAGATGCAACGGAGCAACACCAACCAAGCAACGGCAACACAGGGAGCAATGTGCGAGGCCATCTGAAGATATGAACTCGATCGCAGGGTATTCCGCACCGCTGAAGCCCATCTCGGCCGTGGATGCGCTCGTTCCCGCCTTTCGGCGGACCCGCTCCATTCTGGCCGCGCCCTTTCGCCTGGGGTTCTTTCTCAAAATCTGCTTCTTTGTTGCGCTGGCCGAATCCGGATTCCTCTCGGCGGCGATCTCCTACCCCGTCCGGGGAGCGAACGCCTTCCCCTATAGCAGGGCCGTCCATCTGCATCCCGCAACCAACTTTCTGGCCGATGGATGGGGCATCGTCGGGGCGCTCAGCATGGGATTGCTGCTCCTCTTCGCGGTGGTTGCGATCCTGGGAATCGCGCTCCTGTGCGTCGCCCTCTACCTGCTCTGCCGCTTGCGCCTCACTGTTCTCGATCTCGCGATTTACCGGCAGGGCCTGATTCGCAAGGCATGGAGCAGGTATAGGCAGCAGACCTGGCGCTACTTCGGCATCACCCTGCTTGCGGGACTGGCTTTTTTACTGATGTTTGCAGCGGTAATTGGACCCTTTCTTCCCGCCTTCATCCGCATCGCGCGCACAACGAACGCGTCCAGTCCCGACTCCTACGTCATGTTCCGCCTGTTGCTGCCATTCCTTGGCGCGATTTTGGCACTGTCCTTCCTGGGAGTGCTGGTGGACGCGGTGATTCGAGATTTTCTGCTGCCGCCGATGGCAATCGAGGACGCCTCCATCGAGTCGGCGCTGGCGCGTTTCTTCGGTGTGCTGAGGAGCGGCATGGGTTCCACCGTGCTCTACCTGTTTCTGCGTACCGTCATCAGCACGCTGCTCTCGGCCTGCCTTGGGATTGTCCTCGTGATCCCGGTGGCGCTGCTTGGCCTGCTGGCCTACGCCGGGGGCGCGGTGCTGTATCACTCGCTGTGGATGGGGGGCGCGCAGTTCCTGTTCCTGATCTATGTGGCTGCGGCTGCCACAGTCCTGCTGCTGCTCTATTTTTCGTCGATGGTCACGGTCTTTGGCGTGACCGGCGTCTTCAAACTCTGCTACGCAGTGATCTACTTCGGAGCACGCTATCCCGCGCTCGGGGCACTTCTGGAGAGCCAATTCGGGGCCACCCCTATTCCGCCGGAGCCGCGTCTGCCCCGTCCACCGGGCGATTTGCCGATGATCGAGCCACCGCCCGTCTGGTAAAATCCGACCTGTTCTAGAAGGAAGAACACACTGCCGCAGCGATAGCGCCAGGGGGCTTATACACCGTTGGATGGGATTCCGGTATGGTGATGAGAGCACTATCACTATAGGAGAGTCGCAATGGCTGAGAACCAAGTAACCATTACCCTGCGCCCCAACGGTCCCCTCCGTGTGGAAGGCCCCATCAAGCTGATCGATACCGACGGCAAGGAAATCGACCTGGCGGGAAAGCCCGCCGTATCCCTGTGCCGCTGCGGAGCGTCTATCAACAAACCGTTCTGCGATGGCACGCACTCAAAGCTCGGCTTCCAGGCAGCGGAAGCGGCAGTCGCGGCGGAGAGGAAGTAGGAGCCGCCATGCAATCCACGGAGTCCCGGCGCGAGTCGCTTTTGCGCTGGGGTATCTCCGCCGCCTTCGTACTCTTCGGCGGACCCGGAATCGTCGGTTTCTATTTTCCCTTCACAATTACGCGTTGGCATGGAGCGACCCAGTCCCTATGGCTGCGCAGCGCGGCCATTGCGCTCATCTGCCTTGGCCTGCTGCCGCTCCTTGAATCGGTGATCCGATTTGTGCGGGTGGGCCGGGGCACCCTGGTGCCGGCGATGCCCACAAAGGTGCTGGTGGTCAGCGGATTCTATCGCTACGTGCGCAATCCTATGTACGTGGGCATGCTGACCCTGATCTCGGGCCAGGCAATTCTCTTCCGCAGCCGCAGCCTGGTGCAGTATCTCGTAGTTGTGGCGCTGCTCTTCCATCTCTTCGTCATAGGCTACGAGGAGCCGAAGCTGCGTCGCACCTATGGCGAGTCCTATGAGGAGTTCTGCCGCCACGTTCCGCGATGGATTCCCCGCCGGACGCCTTGGGGATAGCACCGCGACGCGCTCCCAGCATAGCGACAGCCCTGTTTACTCTTTGGCATTCCGCGCCTTGATCTTGAACCAGATCGGCGAGCCCTCAAAGCCAAAGGCTTCGCGAATCTGGTTCTCAAGAAAACGCTCGAAGCTGAAGTGCAGCTTGACATCGCGATCGGTAAACAGGATGAAGGTTGGCGGTGCGACTGCGGCCTGCGTCATGTAGAGGATGCGCATGCGCTTGGAGAGCGGCACGGGCGCACGCTGGAAGTCGATCTTCTCCAGAAAGCGATTCATCTGCCCTGTGGTGACGCGCTTGCGCCGCTCGATGGAGACCTGTTTGACCAGTTCGAGGACGCGCTTGATGTTTTTGCCTTGCGCGGCAGAGATGAAGACCACCGGAGCATAGGCCAGATACTTCAGCACATTGCGAAGCTGCTGCTCAAAAATCTCGCGGTCGGCGGGTGGCTTGCCGTCGGTGCGGCCAGTGGTGACCAGGTCCCACTTGTTGACGACGAGAATGATGGAGCGGCCGCTCTCGTGGGCGTATCCGCCAATAGTTGCGTCGGAGGAGGTGACGCCCTCGGTCGCATCGATCACCAGTAAGGCCACGTCCGCAGCCTCCAGATGTCGCCGCGCCATCACGACAGACAGCTTCTCCGCCATTTCGGTCGTCTTGCCCTTGCGCCGGATGCCGGCAGTATCGACGAAGCGGAACTTGCTGCCGTCGTACTCCATCAACTCATCGACGGCGTCGCGGGTGGTTCCTGCCACCGGCGAAACGATGGCTCGCGAGGAGCCTGTGAGCGCGTTCAGCAGCGTGCTTTTGCCGACGTTGGGGCGGCCGATGATGGCAACCTTGGTCTCGTGCTGTTCAAATTCGCCATGCGTGCGATGCAGCGGCTCGCCGTTTGCATCCTCACCCTGCGCGGCTTCATCCTCGGGCGCGGCTGCGCTGGCAGCCTCTGGCTCGGGCGTCGCCGCTGGGGGCAGCGCGGCAAACACCTGCTCCAGCAGGTCTCCGATGCCGAGGGCATGCTCGGCGGAGATAGCCTGAATATTCCGGAAGCCGAGCCTGCGGAAGTTCTCCGCGGAGGCCTCCATTTTTTCGGCGTCAATCTTGTTGACGGCAAGGAAGACGGGTTTGCCGCTGCGCAGAAGGATGCGCGCCAGATCCAGGTCCGGCGCCGCCAGCTCGGTGCGGCCATCGACGACCATCACCAGCACGTCCGCCTCCTCGAGGGCCACCTGCGCCTGCTCGAAGATTGCCGCGGGTATCAGGTCATCGTCGTCCGGCAGAACGCCGCCGGTATCCACCAGGCGCGCAGTGCGGCCTTGCCATTGGACCTCGCCATAGATGCGGTCGCGCGTGATGCCAGGCTCGTCGCCCACAATGGAGCGGCGAGAGCCTGTCAGGCGGTTGAAGAGGGTCGACTTGCCGACGTTCGGCCTGCCGACGATGGCGATGAGCGGAAGCCCCTCGGTGATGGTTGGACTTCCCCTGCGCGACACTCGTGTTGTTTTTCGCAAAATCCTGCTCCGCTGCTTCTGGACGCGCGTATGCCGCACTCATCCGGCCTGACACAGATTACTGGCCAACCTTGATCCTACCCTGCCGGCGGTACAAATGCTGCTTTCGGGCACTCCCCGTTCCTCGCGGGGGCGTCTGGCTATTCCCGCGGGCGGGCATCTGGCTATTATAGAAAGAAGCACCTCCGGAACCCCGTGGCCACATCTGCCCCCACCAGCTCTTCGCTGCCGTCCCTCCACGACTTCTTCTCTCCAGGAGGCGTACTGTCGCGTTCCAACCTGCCCTATGAATTCCGGCGCGGGCAGTTGGAGATGGCCAAGGCGGTGGAGCGAGCGCTCGAGGAGCATCACCACCTGATCGTCGAGGCTGGAACGGGCACCGGCAAGACGCTTGCCTACCTGCTGCCTGCCCTGCGTACAGGGCGCCGCGTCATTATCTCCACCGGCACCAAGAATTTGCAGGAGCAGCTCTTCTTCAAGGATGTTCCCTTTCTGGAGTCGATGCTGGGGCCGCTGCGGGTGTGCTACATGAAGGGGCGCGGCAATTATCTCTGCCGCCACAAGCTGTATGCCCTGCGCGATCAGCCGATTCTGAATGGCCTGGAGGAGATCGACCAGTTCCACCAGATTGCGCAATGGGAGAAGACGACCGAGACCGGGGATCGCGCGGAGATCGATGCCCTGCCGGAGAACAGCCCGCTGTGGACCAAGCTCGATGCCCGCAGCGAAGCCTGCCTGGGCACCACCTGTCCCGACTACGAGCGATGCTTCATTACGGAGATGCGGCGCAAGGCTCTCGAAAGCGACGTGATTATTGTCAATCACCACCTCTTCTTCGCCGATCTCGCCATCAAGCTGCAGGCAAAGGCCGCGCCCGATGCAGGCGTACTGCCCGAGGCCGCGGCCGTCGTCTTTGACGAGGCGCATGAGCTGGAAGATGTGGCCTCCAGCTATTTCGGCATCAGCCTGAGCAACGTCCGCTTTGAGGAGATGGCGCGCGACGTCGAGACGATGCTGCGCAAGAAGAAGGCGTTCTCCAGCGGCATACAGAACGCGGTAGAACTGCTGCGTGAGCGCTCCCGCATGCTCTTTGCCGTGTTGCCGCAGGGGCCGGATGGCCGCATGGCCTTCACCGGCCGCGAGGATTTTCTTGAGGTGCATGGCGACATCTATCTTGGCGCAACGAATGCGCTGCATCGCCTGGAGGGCGAACTGGACCGCGTGCGCGGGGTGGACGAAGCTCCGGGATTGAAAAAGAGAGTTGGAGATATTCGCGAGCACCTGCGCTTTCTGCTTGAGGCCGATGATCACAACACCGTCTTCTGGATCGAGCGGCGATCGGCTGGCGGGATGCGGGCAGCCTCACGCAACACGTATCTGCAGGCCACGCCGATCGATGTCTCAGAGATGCTCAGCGAACTGCTGTTCGAGAACTACCCGAGCGTAGTCCTCACCTCGGCGACGCTCACCGTGCAATCGGGTTTTGCGCATATCCGCAAGCGTCTGGGCATGCGCAATGCGCGGGAGCTGGTGGTGCCGTCGCACTTTCGCTATCAGCAGCAGGCACTGCTCTACCTGCCGCCGGAGATGCCCGACCCGCGCGATCCCAATTACCAGGTAGAGGCCGCCCGGCGGATTCGTCGAGTGCTTTCCATTACCCGGGGCCGGGCCTTCTGCCTCTTCACCAGCTACCAGCAGATGCGGGATCTGCATGACCGCCTGCGATCGGAGCTGGACTATCCCTTTCTCCTCCAGGGAACGGCGCCTCGCAAGGCGCTGCTGGAGGAGTTTCGCAATACTCCGAATGGCGTGCTGTTTGGCACCTCCAGCTTCTGGCAGGGCGTGGATGTGCAGGGCGAGGCGTTAAGCTGCGTGATTGTCGATCGCCTGCCCTTTGCTGTGCCAACGGATCCGGTGGTGGCCGCGCGCATGCGTGCGGTCGAAGATGGCGGCGGCAGCCCGTTTTTCGAGTATCAGGTGCCGTCGGCCGTCATCACGCTCAAGCAGGGATTTGGCCGGCTCATCCGCTCGCTGGAAGACCGCGGGGTGCTGATGCTGCTCGATCCAAGAATCCAGCGCCAGCGCTACGGCAAGGTCTTTCTGGAGTCGCTGCCGCCCTACCGCGTGACCCAGGATATTGGCGAGGTAGAGAGCTTTTTTGCGGTGGATGCAAGCAAGTAGCACGGAGATTTCTACTCCTCCCCCTGTGCGCTGCTAGCATAGGAGAGTCAGGTCGCCGCTCGATTATGTCTCGTAATCTCTATATCTTGGCTGGAACGCTGTTGGTGTTTGCTCTGGTCTCCTGTGCGATGACGCTCACTTCAAGCGCCTACCAGCCGGGCTTGCCGGGGAATGGCTCCCTTTGGAAGACCACTGGCCTGATGCTCGCTGTTGCCGGCCTGATCACGGCGCTGGCCGGCACATTTACGGCGATGTTCGAACAGGTGGACCGCCGCAACGAGGAGCGTCGGCGCAGGGAGCGCGAGCGCGGACACTGAGCAGAGTTCAACCGGCTGCGTTCCGGCGACCCCGTCCCCAGCCTGCACTCGAGGCGGTGATTTCGTGACTGCAGCTTTACAATGGTAGATGGGGCATATTGGCCCCGGACAGGACGAGAAACAGAATGTACGAAGTAACAGTCGAGGCAGGATTCTCCTCCGGCCACTTCCTGAGGAATTATCGCGGCAAGTGCGAGAATCCGCATGGACATAACTACAAGGTTCAAGTCACGCTTCGCGGCCCGGCGCTGGATGAAGCGGGGCTGTTGCTGGACTTCAAGCTGCTGAAACAGGTCATGCGCCCGGTGATTGACTACCTCGATCACCAGATGATCAACGACCTTCCCCCGTTTACCGAGATCAATCCCTCGGCGGAAAATCTGGCGCGCTACTTTTACGACGAGACGAACAAGCAGCTCCACGAAATGACCTCGGGCCGCGTCACCGTGAAGGACTGCACCATCTACGAAACCGACACCACCACTGCCACGTATTACGAGTAAGCCGCGTGTATCTCATTGAGCTTTACAAGTCGGTTCAGGGCGAATCGAGCTTCGCCGGCCTGCCGTGCATTTTTGTGCGGCTGGCGGGGTGCAACCTGCGCTGTAACTGGTGCGACTCCGAGTACACCTTTACCGGCGGCCACAAGATGGACGCCGACCAGGTCATCGCCGAGATTGAGAAACTGGCCCCGGTAAAGTTAATTGAGTTCACCGGCGGCGAGCCCATGCTGCAGGAGAAGGAGTTGCTGCCGCTGATGCAGCGACTGCTGGAGCAGGGCTACACCTTGATGATCGAAACCAGCGGCGAGCGGCCTTTGGCCGATGTCCCCAAATCGGTGCACAAGATCGTCGATGTCAAGTGTCCGGGCTCGGGCGAGTGCGGCAGCTTCCACCTGCCCAACCTTGAGGCCCTGACCAAACGCGACGAGGTGAAATTTGTCATCAGTAACCGCAAGGATTACGAATTTGCGCGCAGCTTTCTGGCGGAACATGACTTGGCCGCCAAGGTGGGAGCGGTGCTGCTCTCCCCCGCCTTCAGCAAGACTCCCACTCCGGAGAGAACCGCCGAGAATTGCCTGCTGAATCCGCGCGAACTGGTGGAGTGGATGCTGGCCGACGGCCTGGAGGCGCGCCTCAGCCTGCAGATTCACAAGTTCATCTGGGAGCCGCTGAAAAAGGGCGTCTGATCCCGCCAGAAAACTCCATATACCTGCTGTGCCGTGGTGCGCTGGCGCCTCGATCTGTCTACAATCGGAGCCATGCCATCGGATTCGGCACCCTCGCTTGTTTTGAGCTTCGCGGAAGCCTCCAGCGTGATCCGCGAACACGCCGCGCAATGGGCCGCCGGACGCGCTATTGCCGAAGAAGTCGTTCCCCTGACATCGGCTGCAGGCCGGGTACTTGCCGAGCCGGTTTTTGCCGATCGCGACCAGCCCCCCTTTGACCGCTCCACACGCGATGGCTTTGCCTGCCGCGCAGCCGAGTTGATGACGCAGCCATTGCGGGTAACAGGCATGGTCAGGGCAGGAGAAATCTGGGCAGACCCGCTCGAACCCGGGGCAGCGGTTGAGATCATGACCGGTGCGCCGCTGCCATCCGGCGCCGATTGCGTGGTGATGATCGAGCATACGCAGCGGGATGGATCGAGCCTGCGGCTGGCAGGCGGGCGAAGGCTTCTCCACGGGGAAAACGTGGTTCCCGCCGCCAGCGAAGCGGCAAAAGGAGAGCTGCTGCTGCCGCCCGGCACACGCATCGGCGCGCGACACATCGCAATAGCCGCATCCTGCGGATATGCAACCCTGAAAGTCTTCCGCAAGCCGCTGGTTGCGATTCAGGCCACGGGGGATGAGCTCGTCGAAATCGGCGAGACTCCGCGGCCATTCCAGATTCGTAACTCTAACAGTTACTCATTGGCCGCACAGGTTAGGCAGAGCGGAGCAGAGGCCCTCATCCAACCCATCCTGCGCGACAACTGCGAGGCAACCCAGGCGGCCATCGCGCACGCCATCCATGATTGCGGAGCCGATCTACTGATACTCTCCGGCGGCGTCTCGATGGGCCGATTCGATTTTGTCGAAGAGGCGCTGAAGAACCTTGGCGCGGAGTTCTTCTTCACCGGCGCGAAGATCCAGCCCGGCAAGCCCATCGTCTTCGGACGCCTGCCGCAGACCGGCTCGCATAGCCCTACGTACTTTTTCGGACTCCCCGGCAATCCTGTCTCGACGATGGTCACCTTCACGCTCTTTGTCCACCCGCTGTTGAACGCGCTGGCGGGGGAAACCGGCGGAGCCCCGCGCTTTGCCCTGGCTCATCTGGACGGCGAGTTGACCCTCAAACCAGGACTCACCCGCTTCCTACCTGCAACGCTGGAAACGCAGAATCTCTCGCCCAGCGTGCGGCCAATCCGCTGGCAGGGCTCCGGTGATCTTGCGGGGAATGCCAAGGCAAATTGCTATGTTGTCGTTCCCGGCGATCTCGACGAAGGCCGGGAAACGATGCAGACGGGCGAAATGGTGAGCGTTCTGCTGATAGGCTGATGCCATGGAAAAGCTCTCGCACTACACCGATTCCGGCAGCGCTCACATGGTGGACGTAAGCGCCAAGGCCGAGACACGGCGCGAGGCGGTGGCATCCGCCTTTGTTGCGCTCTCGCCTGCGGTATTGGAAGCGCTTCCCAGCAACGCCAAGGGCAATCCGCTGGAGGTTGCTCGTTTTGCCGGCATCCAGGCAGCCAAGAAGACCGCGGATCTCATCCCCATGTGTCACCCGCTGCCCCTCACGTTCCTCGATGTGGAAGCGACTGTCGTGCAGGGCGGCATTGCCATCCGAACTACCGCTGCTACCACTGCCGCTACGGGAGTGGAGATGGAGGCCCTTACCGCCGCCGCGGTCGCCGCCCTGACGGTCTACGACATGTGCAAGGCGCTCGACAAGGGGATCGAAATCCAGAGCATCGTGCTCGAAAAGAAATCCGGGGGAAAGAGCGGCGACTACCTGCGCAGCAGCAAAGAACGCCGCTGACTCCAGTCCCGGAGCGGACCCTGCGGACCAATTTGGGGCCCTCACTTCTGCAAATACCTTTGACGTGTCTGATTTCCCCGCTTAGAGTGGCATGGAATCGTTTTCAAGGAGAGCTTGTGCGACGACTTTGCAGCCTGCTTGCCACCGTCCTTTTGACACCACTCATGCTGTCAGCTCAGACCACCAGGATTGCGGCCACTCCGCCCATGGGATGGAATAGCTGGAACTACTTCGCCGACAAAGTCGATGACAAGTCAGTCCGCGATGCCGCCGATGCACTCGTCTCCACCGGCTTGCGGGACGCCGGCTATATCTATGTGAACATCGATGACACCTGGGAGGGAGAGCGCGACGCCCAGGGCATACTTCATACCAACAGCAAGTTTCCGGACATGAAGGCCCTGGCCGACTATGTCCACTCAAAGGGGCTGAAGATCGGCATCTACTCCTCCCCTGGACCGAAGACCTGCGCCGGGTATGCGGGCAGCTACAACCACGAAGACCAGGATGCGAAGATGTACGCCGAATGGGGCATCGACTATCTCAAGTACGATCTCTGCAGCTACATCCCCGACGTCATGCAGAAGCAGGCCCCGGGCGACTTTGAGAAGCAGATGGCCCTGATGCATGAAGCGTATGCAAAGATGCAGCAGGCCCTTGCCAAGTCCGGCCGGCCTATTGTCTACAGCCTTTGCCAGTATGGCTGGGACGCGGTGTGGGAATGGGGACCGAAGGTGGGCGCCAACCTGTGGCGCACGACGGGAGACATCTCCCCTGACTTCGACCGCATGTCCGTCATCGGATTCGCGCAGGCCGGCCTGTCGAAGTTTGCCGCGCCCGGACACTGGAACGATCCTGACATGCTCGAAGTGGGCAACGGCAAGATGAATCTGAACGAAAACCGAACCCACATGACGCTATGGGCCATGCTGGCGGCTCCCTTGCTGGCAGGCAACGATCTCTCGCATATGAAGCCGGAGATTCTTGAGATTCTGAAGAAAAAGGAAGTCCTTGCCATCGATCAGGATGCGCTCGGCGTGCAGGGAGATCGAGTCTATGCTGAAGGCCCCATCGAGATCTGGACGAAGCCGCTGAAGGACGGATCGAAGGCCGTGGCCATCTTCAACCGCGGAGATGTTCGCAGCAACGAATACCCTGTCACCCTTCACTTCAAGGATATTGGCGTCTCCGGCCCGGTGAAGGCTCGCGACGTATGGGCAGACAAGGATCTGGGAAGGCTCACCGATGGCTCCAAATTCAAACCGGAGACCCACGGCGTCATCCTGCTCCTCGTCAGCAAATAGGTTCTCTGGCGCGAGTCTGCCGGAACCTTAGATAGATCCTGGATCTTTTCAAAGAGCCCACTTCCAGAGTTTTGGAGGCGGGCTCTTTATGCAAGCTGCAGGAACCGCTCTGTCCCCAGGTGCGCGCCGGGAAAGACCAGCTCCAGATTGGTTGCTCCCAGAGATTTCGCGGCAAGTTCGCCGAGCACCTGGCGAAAGTCCGTGGTGAGAGCCAGATCGCGGCCTTCGTAGAGTTGCTCTTTTTCGAGTCCGGGCCAGCGTCCGTAGACCTTACCGCCTTTCACTTTGCCGCCCAGCACAAACATCGCATTGGCATGGCCGTGGTCGGTGCCGCTGGTGCCGTTTTCGCGGGCGGTGCGGCCAAACTCCGACATCGTAACCAGAGTGACATTTTCGGCATCGTCGCCCAGATCGTGCCAAAAGGCAGCGATACTTGCGGAGAAATCTCGAAGGCGATCGGAGAGCTGCCCGTTGACGCTGCCCTGATTCTGATGCGTGTCCCAACCGCTCACATCGGTGAAGGCTGCCTCCACCCCCAGGTTGGCCTTGAGCAGTTGGGCAACCTGCCGCATATTGCGGCCGAACTCTGTTGCGGGATATTCGACGCCGGAGCTGGGCTTATATTGCGCAGGATTGGTGGCGCGCAGCATCTTGACCGCTTCAAAGGTCTCTTCGCCCGCGGTATGGAAGATGCGATCGCCGCTATCGCTATACATCGACTCAAAGGCGCTGGCTGCGCGAGAAGGAGCGGGCCCGCGCCCAGCAACGGTGAAGTTGTTCACATTGCTGAGAGCAATGGCAGGAATCCTGCCAGCGAGGGTCCGGGGAACCTCAGCCCCAAGGGCGAGGGCTCGAAAGGCGGTGTGCTGCTGAGGGTGGCGCAGGTCTTCCGTTTGCAGGGCCCGGTTGAGCCAGCCGCTCTCCATGCTTTTGACGCCCGGTGTGCCCGACTCCATGTAATCCTGGGCATCGAAGTGGGAGCGCGTGCTATCGGGAGAACCCGCCGCGTGCACAATGGCCAGGTGCCCCTCGTCATAGAGAGGCTTGAAAGCTGCCAGCGAGGGATGGAAACCGAAGAAGCCATCCAGGTCGAGAACCTGATTCTGCGGAATCGCTATGCTGGGGCGCATGGCATAGTAATTCTTTTCTCCGTAGGGCACGACGATGTTGAGGCCGTCGGCCGCGCCGCGCTGGAAGATGACCACCAGTCGCCTGCGGGGCGCGCTTGCGGACTCCGCCATTACGGAACGGACCAGGAAGCCTGGAATGGCTGTGGTGCCCGCGATGGCCAGAGCGCCGTGGTGCAGGAAGAATCGCCGGGTCGTCTGCATGATGGTCTCCTTAGCAATGCATGTTTAGCGACGCTGGAACTCCGGAGAGCCGAGCAACAATCCGCCCAGCAGTTGGTCTTGCCTCTCCAGCGCGGAGGCTGCCGGTGGGTGATAGACAGACCTGACTGCCGAGGCTGGCTTGACCGGGACCGGGTTCGGCGCACTCTGCGCCTCAAATTCATGGAGTACAGCGGATCGCGTCGAATCACTCACCCCGCCTGCAACCAGAAGCGACTCAAGACGCGGCTCCTCAACTTCGGGGCTGGGGATGGGGCCGGCGCCTGGGCCGTCACCCAGGTTGCCAGTTTGTTGCGGGGTCCATATTACGGTTGTGCCCGGTAAGCGGTTGGCCGCCAGCGCCAGTGCAAAGTTCATACGGTTCACCAGCGCGCCTGTGCTCACCCAGGTGGGAGACTGCCAGTTGTACCCGGTGGGAGGAATCGCTCCGTAGAGCGGCATCCCCATCTCGCGGAGGGCATTCTCCAATGGCTGAAGATTGCCGATGGCTGCGTTGCTGGCCCGCGCGGCGGAAACCACGTACTCGAGGGGCGTCTTCACCTTGCCGCGGTATACGCTTGCAGACCAGAACTCGGGAGAGCGGAAGAGGGTCTTCAACACTACGGCGATGTCGCCTCCGCTTGCCAGGTAGGAGCGAGCCAGGCGATCCACAAGACTCTGCGGCGGGTCATCGCTGACGAAGCGTATCGCCAGCTTACGAGAGAGAAACCGAGCTGTGGCAGGCCGCGTGGCCAGCATGTGCAGCAGCTCGCGGCCCTCCAACTCTCCGCCTTCCTTGAACTTTTTGCCGAGAACTTTTTTTGTACCGGGCTCGTGGCGATTCGGGTCGAATTTGAATCCGCCACCAAGCTGCGGGCGATCGATGGTCCAGCCGGTCAAGATGCGCGCCACTTCGGTTACGTCCGCCTGGGTGTAGCCGCCATTCACGCCCAGCGTGTGCAACTCCATCAGTTCGCGGGCATAATTTTCATTCAACCCCTGGCGTGCATTCTGCTTGTTGCCGGGGTTACGCGCAGCGTTGGTCCTGGCCCTTTCCGCAGCCATGGAATCCGGACCGATGCTGCTCCACTGATCCAGATAGAGCAGCATGGCAGGGCTGTGCGCCGTGGCTTCCAACAGGTCCTCGAATTTGCCCAGTGCCCGCGGACGAATGACATCCCGCTCATAGCTGACCAGATAGTAGGGAGTCTGTTCGTCCTTATGCAGAAAGACGTTGAAGTGATTGAGCCAGAAGTCGGTCATCACCTCCTGCAACTGGGCGGGGGAGTAAATGTCGCGGGTGAGACGCTGGTCGATGAGCTCTTCGGTCACCATCCCCTGCGGATTTTCCAGCGCGGCCACGATCTCTTTTTGGGCCGGGCTGAGACCAGCGCGGAGTGCCTCCCGCTGTACTGGCTTGAGCGCCTTGAAAAAGCTGTCGAACTCCGGCGCCTGCATCGTTGCCAACCGGGTTACGCGCTGCTCGGGTGGGAGCGCGAGGACATTGGGAATCAATGCTTCATCGGCGAGTGGCTGCGCAGGCGGATTCGCAACCGGCATCATCCCGGCTGAACTGGATGAGTTCCTATTTGCCAGTACCTGGACGGTTTGTGGCGGCTCTGGAGCCATCGCTGCCCCGGTTCCAGCCATTTCTGCCGATCCGCGCCCTGTCGCACTGGCGGAAGGTGGAACTTGCTTCATGCGCTCCGGATCCATCGCGGTCTTCCGGTCCTGCTCCTGCCTCTTCATGTTGAGGCGGAAGACTTGATCTTCATAGATTGCGTGCAGGACTCCGCGTTCGGGGATAGGTCGCTTCCCATTGATCGTCTGGCGGATGACTCCGTTGCTGGGGAAGCGAAAGAGCAGGTCCGGGATGCTCCACTGCATGGCGGGGTATTGGGCAAGCCGGGCATTGAGGTCCGTCAGATCGAGATTTTCGGGATGCAATTGCTGGTCAAACCATTGCTCCAGCCCCATCGCCCGGACGGCTTCCAGATCTCCCGGACGCGGTCCGAAGGTGAAGCGGTTCAAGGCGTGCAGAATGCGCGTATCTCCACGCAACGGGCCATTCGACTGGCTTGGAGCGGGGTGGTTTGCGACTGGTGGAGGAGATTGGCAGAGTATGTACGGGCTCGCAAGAAAACTAAGGCTCAAAAGGGCGGCGAATCGTCCTCCAAAGTGCTTCATCAGGGCTCTCCTGCCAAGGGGTGACCGGCAATAGCTTATCTGCTGAAACACAGCTCGCAAGAAGAAGTTACGCGAGAAAACCTCTTAGTAGCAAAACGGGAAAAACAAAACGGAAAACAATGGCGGGTGAAGATTCCAGCGAGAGAAGTCCGGGTGCGGGATCGACGCAACGAGCCTTTTGGTAGACCGCGGTGCGATATACAATTTCGGCGGTGATGAGCCTGCGAAAAATCGTCCATATCGACATGGATGCTTTCTATGCTTCCGTCGAGCAGCGGGACGATCCCAAGCTGCGCGGCAAACCTGTGATCGTCGCCTGGCGAGGAAAGCGCTCTGTAGTCTGCGCCGCCTCGTACGAAGCCAGACGCTTTGGTGTGCGCTCGGCAATGCCTGCTCTCCGCGCAGAGCACCTGTGTCCTGAGGCTGTATTTCTTCCGCCGGATTTCGCACGCTATCGCGCTGTCTCGCGCGCGGTACACGAGATATTCAAGCGACACACGGATCTCATCGAGCCACTGTCTCTGGATGAAGCGTATCTCGACGTTACCGAGAACAAGACAGGCTTACCGACCGCGACACGCGTAGCACGGACCATCCGCGAACAAATCCGCGAAGAGCTGCACCTGACGGCCTCTGCGGGCATTGCCCCAAACAAATTTCTGGCGAAGATCGCATCCGACTGGCGCAAGCCGGATGGAATCTTCACCATCCAGCCTGAGGATGTGGATACATTCCTTCCGCCGCTCTTGGTTGGGCGTCTCCCTGGCGTGGGCAAAGTTACAGAAAAGAAGCTGGGGGAGCTTGGCGTTCAGACGGTGGGAGAGTTGCAGGGCCTGGAGCCAGCGCTGCTCGAAAGTCACTTTGGCCGATATGGGCTGCGTCTCTACCAACTGGCGAGAGGTCTCGACAATAGCGCTGTTGTGTCGGACAGGCCTACGAAATCCATCTCTGCCGAAGACACCTTTGAGCAAGACATTCCATTGGAAGATACCGGGCCTGTGATTCGCCATCTCGCAGAAAAGGTCTGGACCGCCTCGCGCAAGGAGGCGCGGGTTGCGCGCACCGTGGTTCTCAAGCTGAAGACTCGCGAGTTCCACATTCTCACCCGCAGCCATACGCCGGACGCTCCTCCTTCTACCTGTGAGGAGTTAACCGAGATTGCCCTCCTGCTACGGGAGCGGGTTTGCCTTGGTCCGAAACAGCTGTTTCGCCTGGTGGGAGTTGGCCTGAGCAACTTTCACCAGGCCGATGACGAACACTTACAGCCGGCTCTCTTTGAAGAATGAGAAAGAACTGATTCGAGAGCCGCTTGACGCGAGCCGATTCAGGCCCAGAACTTTTCAGGATAGCGATGCGTATTTAGATTTGCCGGGACGCATCTACCGGTGTGCTGGCCGTTGCGGTGTTGGATGAAATTGCGCCCGTACACGAGCCGGCAGGAGTGAAGTCCAATGCTGAAATTCCTGATCTGGTGTGTTCTGCTGGTGGTGTGTTGGCCGCTGGCGCTGTTGGCCATCGTGTTGTATCCAATCGTCTGGTTAATCCTGCTGCCGTTCCGATTGTTGGGAATAGCGGTAGAGGGTGCGCTGGCGCTGGTGGTGGCGCTCATCTTCCTTCCAGTACGCCTGTTGCGCTCTGTGTAGCGGACTCGCCGGGCCGAAGCCATTGCCGATCTTTTCCGGCCCGGACCCCATCGCTGGAGATGTCTCCCCGCAAACCTGTTTTTGCGAATACGCTAGAATCCGCCTTTGCCGATGTCCATGCCCGCTGGTAGAGGATTGCTTTCATCGATGTATCGCTCGATGGACTCCTCTAACTGCCCTTTCGACTTCAGAATGAATTCGATGGCATCGCGTCCTGCTCCATCGCCGCCGCGATTCTCCGTGACGAAATGGGCTGCGGCTTTAACCTGTTCGCGAGCATTGGCCACGGCGATTGCCAGTCCGCACTCACGCATCACGGGCAGATCGATCACGTCGTCGCCGACGTAGGCAATCTCCTCTAAAGTCGCGCCTTCCTTGTCGAGGATCTCGCGGACAGCCCGCATCTTATAGGCCTGGCCCATGTAGACGAACTCCAGCTTGAGATCGCGCGCGCGTAGAGCCACCGTGTCCGAGATGCGCTTGGTAATGACTCCGCACTTCATCCCCGCGATGCGGGCGAGCGAGATGGCGGTTCCATCATGCGCGCTGAAACCCTTTGCCTCCACCATGCGGGCGGAGGAGATGTTGTGACTGTCTTCGCTTGCTGATGGGCTGGCGCCGGAAACGGGGACCATCCAGATGCTGCCGTCGGTGAGAACTCCGTCAACGTCGAAAAGAATGATTTTGATGCGCCGGGCGCGGTCTTCCGCAGATATTTGCATATTTTCATTTTAACGTGCGGGGCATATCGGTAAGCGTTGCAATGAGATAGGTACGAGGCGAACAGAAAACGAAGTTCCGCGTTAAAATACCGCAATGCCCTCGCCGGTTCCTTCCCCTTCCGACGACCTTGGCACCCTTGCAGGCGACGACCTGGCATGGGCGCACCCCGTTGTGCGCGAGTGGTTTGTGCGGCGCTTCGGCTCTGCCACGGAGCCGCAGCAGCAGGGCTGGCCGCAGATTCTCGCCGGCAAACCGACGCTGATCTCCGCACCCACCGGCTCAGGCAAAACGCTGGCGGCCTTTCTCATCTGCATTGATGCGCTGCTACGCAAGGCGATGGACGGGCGTCTCGATGCGGAGACGGAGGTAGTCTACGTTTCACCGCTGAAGGCTCTCTCCAACGACATACAGAAAAATCTGCAGCAGCCACTGGGAGAGATCCAGCAGCTTGCGCTGGAGATGGGCTGCCTCTGCCCGGAGATTCGCACTGCGGTGCGGACCGGCGATACATCCGCTGCCGAACGGCGCGCAATGTTAAAGCGGCCGCCGCATATCCTGGTCACCACTCCGGAGTCGCTCTACATCCTGCTGACAGCAGAGAAATCGCGCCAGAATCTGCGCCGCGTGCGCACGGTGATCGTCGACGAGATTCATGCGCTGGCCGACGATAAGCGCGGCACGCATCTGGCGTTGACGCTGGAGCGACTGGATGCGCTGGTGTGCGGAGAGAACACGCTGTCGCCTGGCGCATCGATCACCGGACTTGCTACGCCGCCTTTGCGCATCGGACTTTCGGCTACGCAGAATCCCATTGAGCTGGTTGCAGAATTCCTCACCGGCAAACCCGCTAACGAAGTTGCCATCGTGCAGGTAGGGCACAGGCGCACGCTGGACCTTGCGATCGAAGTGCCCGACGACGAGCTGGGTTGCGTTGCCACCAACGCCATCTGGGATTCGATCTACACGCGGCTTGCTGAGCTGGCGCAGGAGCATCGCTCGACCCTGGTGTTTGTGAATACGCGACGCATGGTAGAGCGGCTGGCGTTTGCATTGAGCGAGCGAATCGGCGCGGAGAATGTGGCCGCGCATCACGGCAGTCTGTCGCGCAGGATGCGGCATGAGGCCGAACAAAGGTTGAAGGCCGGAGAGATTCGCCTTCTGGTGGCGACAGCTTCGCTGGAGCTTGGCATCGACATCGGTAGTATCGATCTCGTATGCCAGATCAACTCGCCGCGCGCGATCGGGGTTGGCGTGCAACGCGTGGGCCGCGCTGGACACTGGCGGGGAGCCATTCCAAAAGGAAGATTTTTTGTTACCACGCGCGATGATCTGGTGGAGACGGCGGCCCTGTTGCGCGCCATGCAGAGTGGCGCGCTCGACCGGCTGGAGATTCCCGAGAAGCCTCTCGATGTGCTGATGCAGCAGATTGTGGCGGCATGCGCAGCTGAGCCATGGCATGAGGATGTCCTGTTCCACGTCCTCCGGCGAGCGTATCCCTATCGCGACCTGACGCGGGACGAGTTTGAAGAATTGCTTTGCCTGCTGGCGGATGGCGTTGAAGTGACTCGCGGACGATACGGGGCATACCTGCTCCGCGACCGTGTGCATGGGCATCTGCAGGCGCGGCGAGGTGCGCGAACCGTGGCTGTTTCGAATGGTGGCACGATACCGGATACCGCGCTCTTCTCTGTGATTGTGCAGCCTGACGGTGTGCAGATTGCGACTCTCGATGAGGACTTCGCGGTGGAGTCATCAGCGGGCGACATTATTCTGCTTGGGAATACGAGCTGGCGGATTCAGCGGGTGGAGAGCGCGGGGCGAGTGTTTGTAGAGGATGCGCACGGGCTGCCGCCGAGTGTTCCTTTCTGGCGCGGCGAGGCCCCGCAGCGCACGCTGGAGTTGTGTAGCTTTGTTTCGGACCTGCGCGATGAGATTGGATGTCGCGTACCCAATGCGTTGCCGGGCTACGTAAGCCAGACCCATCCCGAGGTAGCAACGGCCGTGGCGTGGTTAAAGCAGGAGGGCTGTCTGACGGACTCCGGCGCTGAACAGCTGATCGGCTATGTGATCGCAGGACGAGCTGCGCTGGGCGCGGTGCCAACGCTGAGGACAATCGTCGCCGAGCGCTTTTTCGATGAGGGAGGCGGCATGCAGCTCATCCTGCATGCTCCGTTTGGCGGACGCATCAACAAGGCCTGGGGTCTGGCGTTGCGCAAGCGTTTTTGCCGGGGATTCAACTTCGAACTGCAGGCAGCGGCTACCGACAACGGGCTGAACATCTCTCTTGCCGAGCAACACAGCTTCCCGCTCAGCGACGTCTTCCAGTTCCTGACAGAAGAGACGGTGACCGAGCTGCTGGAGCAGGCCTCGTTGGCCTCGCCGATCTTCAAGTCGCGCTGGCGCTGGGATGCGGGTAGGAGTTTGCAACTGTTACGGTTTCACAAAGGCAAGAGGATTCCGCCGCAGATTCAGCGTACGCGTTCCGAAGATCTGCTGGCGAGCGTCTTCCCCCAGGCCGCAGCATGTTTTGAGAATATCGAGGGAGATATCCAGATTCCGGATCACCCTCTCATCCGCGAAGTGATGAAGGATGTGCTGGGCGAAGCCATGGATCTGGATGGCCTTCGGCAGGTCCTGCGAGCTATTCGCGACGGGTCTATTCGCTGCCTGGCCGTGGATACCACGACCCCATCACAGTTCGCGCACGAGATTCTCCATGCGAATCCTTATGCCTTTCTCGACGATGCGCCGTTGGAGGAGCGCCGCGCCCGCGCGGTCCATATGCGCGGAACGGTTCCGGACAGCGCGCTGGGAGAGGCCGGAAGACTAGACCCGGCGGCGATTGCCGAGGTACGCGAGGAGATTCGCCCGGACCTTCGCGATGAACATGAATTTCACGATCTGCTGTGCTCTCTCGTAATTGTTCCCGTGTCTGTTACGGAAGGATCGACTGCGCGGGACTGGACGATATTTCTGTCGCGGCTGGAGCGCGTTGGGCGTGCGACCGTGGCAGCGGTGGAAACTCCGACTGGGTTGCGGGAGTATATTGTCGCTGCCGAACGCGTCGATTCCTTGCGCCTGCTGTGGCCAGAGGCTCGCTTCGCAAAAGAACTTGCAGCAAGGCCGACGACCGATATTCCGGCTGTGAGCGAAGTCGTTCGCAAGGCGGTGCAGGGATGGATGGGAATCCTGGGGCCGGTAACGGCTGGCAATCTAGCATCGGCGCTGGGCCTTGATACTGCATCGGTGCTGGGCGCAATGCTGCAGATGGAGATGGCGGGTACAGTGCTACGCGGCACCTTTGAGGATGCAGCAAACGAAGCGGAGCGCGATTCTGTAACCACGGCGGATGCGGAAATACAGTGGTGCGAGCGCCGCCTGCTCCAGCGCATTCACAAGCGCACGCTCTCCAGCTTGCGCAAGCAAATCGAGCCTGTTGCACCTGCGGCCTACATGCACTGGCTGCTGCATTGGCAGCATTTGGCACCGCAGGCCCTGCTATCAGGGGAGCAGGGAGTCCTGGACGCACTGCGTGGCCTGGAGGGCTTTGAGGCTCCGGCGATCGAGTGGGAGCGCTCATTATTGCCGCAGCGAGTGGCGAATTACGATCCACGCTGGCTCGACGCTCTGTGCCTGATGGGCGTTGTGGGCTGGGGCCGCATCTCGCCTCATCCGGCGTTCTACTCTGCGGAATCCGGTGGGCCGCGCCGCGTGGTACCGACGAGCATGGCGCCGATCACGTTTTTTATTCGCGAGGAAGCGCAGTGGATGGATCTGTGCATGGAAGGGCGGCAGGTACCTGAGGAGGCGCTGATTGCGAGCCTGAGCGATCTGGCTCTGCGGGTGCGCAGCAGCCTGGCACAAAACGGAGCCTGTTTTGCGGGCGATCTGGTTCGCCAACTTGCTGCTCCAGCTGCGGAGGTGAGTCGTGCGTTGTGGGAACTGGTAGCGGCGGGACTGGCCACGGCAGATGGCTTCGATTCCTTGCGAGCGCTTATCGATCCGCGCCGAAAGGTGATTGCGCTGCAATCCTCGCGAAGCAGATCGGCACACCCGTCGCGGAATTTAACCGGGAGGTGGTGCCTGTTGAGTCCACCCGAGGGTGACGGAAGCGACGCGCAACGCATGGCGGAGATCCGCGAGATGCGTATCGACTCCGCGTGCCGCATGCTGCTGCGCCGCTATGGCGTGGTGTTTCGCGATCTACTGGAGCGGGAGACCACGGTTCCCCGATGGCGTGACCTGCTGGGAATCTTTCGCAGAATGGAGATGCGGGGCGAGGTTCGCGGAGGACGGTTTCTCTCTGGTTTTGGTGGTGAGCAGTTCGCGCTGCCGGAGGCTCTGGAATCGCTGCGCGCAACGCGCCGGAATGCTGTCATCAACGAAGAGATCGTTGTGGCTGCGGCTGATCCGATGAATCTTGCCGGCATTGTTGTTCCCGGGGAGCGCGTGGCAGCGATTCCGGGCCGCAAGGTATCCTTCTTCAACGGTGCGTGTGCACAAGAGACTTCGGCAGAATCGTTGGGGGATGTAATGGTTTTGCCTGCGGGTCCACTACCATCTCAGTTGCACCTGGAAGACACAGACAATGACCGCGCCCTCCACTCCTAGATTGAGTTGCGATTCGAAGCTCTCCGCCGCACCGGCGCAGACCTCGCTGGAGGAGGGTGTGGATTTTTACCTCGACGGCCCATATATGGTTTTTACCGAGGCATACCATCTTCGCCGGGGAAAATGCTGCAACTCAGGATGCAGGCACTGCCCTTTCCAGAAGAACGAAGATGGGAAGTAACTCCTATTAAGTAGCAGCGGATCTGCAGGCTCATAGGGTAAACTGCCGGAGATGTCTACTCCACACACCCACACTCACGCTCATACTGAAACGCATTTCGAATCCAGTGAAACCGTTCGCGACGTTGTCATTGGCATGGCCGACGGGTTGACGGTTCCTTTTGCTCTGGCTGCCGGACTTTCCGGTGCGGTGAACTCGACCCACGTAGTGGTGCTCGCGGGCCTGGCAGAGATTGCCGCGGGTTCGATCGCCATGGGGCTGGGGGGATATCTGGCTGCGCGCGGCGACGCCGAACATTATGCGAGCGAGCGAGTGAGGGAACAGCGCGAAGTCGTCGAGCGGGTCCATGATGAAGAGGAAGAGACCCATGCCATCTTCCAGCGCTATGGAGTGGAGCGCACGGAGAGCGAACCTGTGCTGCAGGCGCTGAAGCGCAACCCCGAGGCATGGGTGGACTTTATGATGCGCTTCGAACTGGGCCTGGAGGAGCCGGAGAAAAACCGCGCCAGCCAGAGCGCCCTAACGATTGCAATCTCCTACATTCTCGGCGGCCTGATTCCCCTGCTGCCCTACATGCTTGGGGCCAACGCGTCGCAGGCGTTGCTGATCTCTGTTGCCATTACACTCTGCGCATTGCTGGTGTTTGGCGCTGTAAAGGGTCGGATGACCGGCGCGGGAACCATGCGGAGCGGCCTGCAGACGATGATGATTGGCGGATTGGCCGCGGGCGTAGCGTATGCACTGGCGCGGGCGTTGAATCGTTAGCAGTCGATTGCCGTCAATCGATTACCCGGCGTGCTTTTTCAATTTGCGCGTCGGGTGGTAGTCTTTTCGGACAACATGTAGCTGTGGCTGACCTCTAACCAGGGGAGGATCATTTTTGATGAATCCAGTTGTCGGCTCTTCTTTCGCCCTCGCAAGCCAATTTTCAGCGGTTCGCAAACAGACAGAAGACCTTTGCGCGCCACTCTCCGCAGAAGACATGATGGTCCAATCCTGCCCGGAGGCCAGCCCCGCGAAGTGGCATCTGGCGCATACCACCTGGTTCTTCGAAGTATTTGTGTTGCGGGAGTTTCTCGCCGGATACCACGAGTTTCATCCCGACTTCGGCTGGCTCTTCAATAGCTATTACAAATCGCTCGGGGAGCATCCGGAGAAAAAGCTGCGCGCCTCATTTTCGCGCCCCGGCCTGGCCACCATACTTGACTATCGATGTCATGTGGAAGGCGCAATCCACAAGCTGATTGAGGCTGGCATGCCGGCAGAGGCCGAGAAACGGATCATCCTGGGCCTGAACCACGAGCAGCAGCACCAGGAGTTGATCGCGACCGACATCAAGAACGCGTTGTGGGTGGACCCGCTGCATCCGGCCTATCTGAGCGATCCGCTGGTTCGCGACAATGAGGCGGCATCGGAGCTTCATTGGATCGATTATCCCGAGGGGATCTGCGAAATCGGCTGGGGTGGCGCCGGTTTCTGCTTTGACAATGAGCTGCCGAGACATCGTGAGTTTATCGAGTCCTTCCGCATTGCAAGCCGAGCTGTGACGTGTTCCGAATATCTGCAGTTCATGAACGACGGTGGCTATCGGCGTCCTGAACTGTGGCTTTCCGAGGGATGGGACACGGTGCTACGGGAGGGCTGGGAGGCTCCTCTCTATTGGTGGAGACAAGGCGGGCAGAGCGAGAGTTGGAGCGTATTTACGCTGCGCGGAAATGTTCCGCTTGTGGAACTGGCCGATACCCCGGTTTGCCACGTCAGCTACTTTGAGGCGGAGGCATATGCGCGATGGGCCGGCAAGAGGCTCCCCACAGAAGCCGAGTGGGAGATTGCAGCGACGCCCTTGCCGATCACAGGCAACCTGCTCGAGGAAGCGCGTTTCCATCCTCGCATGGCTATCGCATCATCTGCCACGGCGCCGTCGCAGATGTTCGGCGATGTGTGGGAGTGGACGCGCAGTCCGTATATTGGCTATCCCGGATATCAGCCCTTGCCCGGAGCCCTTGGAGAATATAACGGAAAATTCATGTGCAACCAGATGGTGCTTCGAGGGGGATCGGTAGTGTCGCCTGCGTCGCACCTGCGCGCTACCTATAGAAATTTCTTCGCTCCGCCCACGCGGTGGCAATTTTCCGGAATTCGATTGGCCGATGTTGCACCGTAATCCGATCCGCCGCATCCAACCCAACACGATGAATGCTTTATCCTCGCTCTCCCGACTGCCGGAAGCCATCCAGACTCCCCTTGGAGCGGAGGTCTATCGCGGGCTGACCAAAGATCGCAAGTCGCTATCTCCGTGGCTCTTCTATGACGAAGAGGGTTCGAATCTGTTCGAGAGGATCACGGAGTTGGAAGAGTATTACCCCACGCGGACCGAGCGCGCCATTTTCTCCCAGCATGGAGATGCGATTGTGGCGGCCGCGGCTGGAGAGCACCGCCTGCACATAATGGAACTGGGGGCGGGGACCGCGAGCAAGACTGGAATTTTGCTGGAAGCAGCGGTCCGCCGCCAGGGGAGCGTTCTCTACGAGCCGATCGATGTCTCCGCCAGCGCGCTGGAGGAGGCGACACTCCGCATCGAAGACAGGCTGCCGGACGTGACCGTACTGCCCCGCGTCGCCGACTATACCGAGGGTCTGCGCGCGAGCGCGCAAGAGGACGGACATCGGCGACTGGTGCTTTACATCGGCTCCAGCATTGGCAACTTTGAGCCGGCAGGCAGATTAGATCTCTTGAAGAGAGTGTGCGAGCAACTTTCCGAGGGTGATACGTTGCTGTTGGGCGTTGATCTCGTGAAGCCGGAGTCGGTGCTGATTCCCGCATACGACGATGCTTTGGGGGTCACGGCGGAGTTTAACCTGAATGTCCTGCGGCGCATGAACCGCGAACTGGGTGCGAACTTCGACCTCGATCTTTTTCTTCACCGTGCCGTGTGGAATCGCGCGGAGTCACGAATCGAGATGCACCTGGAAAGCACCGCGGATCAGCAGGTATCCATTCCTGGACTGGGACTTGAGGTGGACTTCCGGCGCGGAGAGACGATTCATACCGAAAACAGTTACAAATTCACCCCCGCGGAGGTCGTAGATCTGCTTACCTGCAGCGGCTTCTATATCGAGAAGAGCTGGTTTGATCCGCGGAGGTGGTTTGGTGTCTTTTTGGCGGCCGTGCCATAGAATTTCAGATCGCAGCCTAATCCACTTTGAAAACAAGAATCTTGGCCAGCGTGTCTCCAAGATGGGGAACCGCTACGAAGAACCGGTGTAACTCCGGCACGTACAGCGCCGTCTTTGCCATCACTGCGGTATCGGTCAATCCCACTTCTTTAAAGGTGTCGCCGGAGACGCGCTGATAGGTATAGACCTCGCCCACGCCGCAAGAAGCGTAGATCAAGCCGCGCTGGCCGTCATAAAACATGGAGTCGACCCAACCGCCAATCGGCAAACGATCCAGTTCCCTTCCGGTATCGGTATCAACAATCACGATGCTTCCGCGCACGTCCGTATCCCTGCAGCCAACGTATAGGCGATGGCGCGTGGCATCCAGAGCAAATGCCATGTTGTTCTTGCCCTTTGTAAGTGGCCAGGTAGCAACAACGTGTCTCTTCGCCAGATCGACGACGGCGATTGCGCTCTGATCGGGCAGGTTGATATACAGCCTTCCCTGATCGCTATCGATGGCCATAGCCTCCAGGCCATCCGCATCGATCTGGATGTCGCCAATCTTTTCAGCCTTCGCGATGTCGATGATCGAGATAAGCGAATATTTCTTGCCGGCTGCTTCTCCGCCGTTGCTCACGTAGAGGTATCCAGAGCGCGGATCGTAACCGATACCATCGGCATCCAACTCGACCTTGATCGACTTCATTTCCTTATACGTGGTGGCGTCAAACACCTTGACGGCACCCACTCCGCCATCGGTGACGAATAGCTGATTTCTCTTCTCGTCATAGAAGATGGCGTGTGGATTGCCAAATCCTGTTATGGTGTGGAGCACTTTGCCAGCCTTCAGGTCCAGCACATCCACGGACTTATTAGCCTGTGGAGTTGTAAACAATCTTTGATTGCGAAGATCGATGGCCATGTGGTCGGCATACGGCCCGGATGGCACCTCTGGCATATCGATGGATTGCACCAGTGCCATGGGCTGCTGCGCAAATGCATGCCCGGCTAGCGGCACCAGACTGAGGAAGAACAGGAAATAGACGCCACGCTTCAAAGTAAGCTCCACCAGAGCGCGGCGCGGAGATTCCGCGCCGCGCCCTGCGTTCGATGCAACTGCTGTGAGGACGATTGCAGATGGACTCTGCCTCAACTAAAAGGGCGTATAGAGCGAAGGATGATTTTCAATATCCACTTCGTTCCAGCTCTCATCCCAATGTTCCAGCGTCATGGACCAACGCTGTTTTTCTCCCTCAACGTAGTCATCGATATCGGGAAAGAGTTTACGGATGAGTTGGCTGCGGTTGTACTCCGGCTTGGGCCGCTTGTCGGCCGGAGGGGCGATAATCACAATTGCAAAATCCCACGAGGGGCTGAGTTGGTGAATCGCGCGAGTATAGACGGTCTCGCTGATCACCTGGCCATGCTGCTTTTGATACTGCATGATCGGATAGTGGTACTTCTTGTAGAGAGCCAGCCATTCATCCTGCTTACCCGGTGGCACCTTGTAGAAATCGACAGAGACTGTATTCTTGCCATCTCCCGCGCCAATCGTTGCCTGTGCGTTCATCACCGGAGCCCCAAACGACAGAAGGCCGGCCACAAGCGCCACGAGTAAGAGTACTGGCTGCCACATTTTTCTATGCATTCTTGCGTCTCCTAAAGTTGAAAGGTCAAGTTACCCCGCACCGCTGAAAATGCGGCACCCACTCTTGCTCTGCCTAGAACAGAATTTTTAAACCGAACTGAATCTGCCTTGAAGTTGTCTGCGTCTGATCGACGACGCCAGCTCCATCCGCCGGCGTGCCGTCCTGATTGAAGATCGTGTAGTTATCAAGCGGCGCTGCAAAGTTGCTCTTATTCAGGATATTGAATGCCTCTACTCTGAACTGCACAGTGGTGCCGCCCAGACGCTCGATTTTCGAATTCTTGACGATCGAGAAGTCAAGCTCTGACAGTCCCGGCCCCACCAGTTCATTGCGGCCAGCATTCCCAAGCCGCACGATCTGCTGCTGCGGCCCACTCGATGTCTGGATAGTTTGCACCGGCGCTGAGAAGCACTGCAACTTGATGTAGTTGTCAGGTTTTCCCGGGTTCACCAGCGAGCCGCATCCAGAACTCTTCAGCCTGTCGGGATACGCCCAGGGGTCCGTGCTGTTCATGCCGAGCGGGTCTCCTGCGATAAACACCGAGAACGGGGAGCCGCTGCTTGCCTGGAAGATGGCACCGGTTTGCCAGCCGTTCGCGGCCCACTTCAGCACAGGAGACTGAACTGTGACCTCAGGTGTATCCCAAAGGATACTGATCACTCCGTTGTGGCTGAGATTGAAATCCGAAAGACCGCGTCGGGTCTTTGGATCGAACCATAGAGGTACGCTGGATGGTGAATTGGAGAACTGATCGCCGGCGATCGAAGAGGATCCCGAATCGATGCTCCGGCCCCAGGTGTACGCCCCCGTAAGCTGCAGAGCGTGCCTGATACGGCCCTGGAAGCCTATCTGCAGGCTGTGGTAGTAGGAGTCGGCATCGTAGGTCGTTCGATTGATATCCCCTACATTCGGGTTCAATACATTTCCATTGAGATACGCATCTCCCGATGGCCACACCCAGCCATTGGCCGTGTGTGTCGGCATCACGATGTTTGCGTCGTCTGTGTGATACGGAAGGTGTACGCCGCGCGAGCCGACATATGCCACCGTCACAGTTCTATTTGCCCCGAGCTCCTGCTGCACGTTCAGATTCCAGTTGTACGTCAGGCTACGCCGCGGGTGCGGATCGAAATAAGAGACGCGCTCTCCGGCCAGCGGGCTTTGCGCAACGGTGTCCGTGGCCATGCTGTAAGCCTTATTGGGGAAGGTCCCCACGCCAGGATGCACCACTGTAGGATCCACGGTAAACGGTGCGGATCCAGCCGCACTGATTAGAAAGAGATATGGCAAAGGCAGGACATCGTAGATGCCCATTCCACCTCGCACCGCGGTCTTGCCGTTGCCCACTGGGTCCCAGGCAAAGCCGACACGCGGGGAGAAATCCTTCAACGTCGGATTCGAGAAGTATGGATCGCCGATATGCACGTTGGCATCCGTCATCTGTCGCAGCGTGGAAAGGCGGTTGTGCACCTCGGTAGGTACGGTTGTGACCTCATAGCGAAGTCCGTAGTTGATGGTGAGGTTGTGACGCGCGCGCCAGCTATCCTGGGCATAGCCACCGGCCAATGTCTCGCGGATACCGCGCTCCGATTCTCCGCTCGGCAGTTGCACCCCATAGACCAGCGGATTATTTTTAAGGAAATCTGAAAAGCTCCCAAAGACGAAGCGCCCATTCTGGGTAAAGCGCATGTAGTTATTGGACTGCATGCGCTCGACGGCCAGACCGAACTTAAAGCTATGCGCGCCATGCGTGATAAATGCGTCGTCATAGAACTGGAAGGAATTCCAGCCAATGACAAAATTCGGGAAGCCTCCGACACCGCCGAAGAACACGGTCCACCCTGGCACGATGAGGAAGGGCGCAGGCCTGCCGGGTACCGATGCCAGCGCAGGATCGCCTGCCAGCGGGTTGATAGGATTCGCGGTGTTGGAAATCGCATGATTCCTGCTGAACCCGAAGCGTACGGTATTGATCACATTTGGGTTGAAGATATGCGTCTCTTCAAGGCTGACAAATGTGCGTGCATCCTTATTGACGAAGTGCAGATTATTCAGGGAATCAGGTTGATTCAGGTCCGTAGAGTCGTATTGAAAAGAGCCACTCAGCGAGTCGTTTAGCGAGAGATGATGATCGACTTTGGCGGTGTAAAAGTTCTCGTTGCCGATCTGGCTGGTGGCGACGCGGTAATATCCAATGTCTCCCGTGGAATCCAGACCAGCATTAGGCAGAGGCCAGAATGCAAGATACGGCTTCACCGCGGAATCCACCGTCACGTTGCCGCCGTTCGCATTAGAGATGATGCCGTTTCGCGCGTTCTGCGACGGCACTCGATCCACCTGCGAGACTCCCAGCGATTGCCGCAACCCTTCATAGTTCGCGAAGAAAAATGTCTTGTCGCGAAGCACCGGGCCGCCGATAGATCCGCCGAACTGATTGCGGCGGAAGGGTGCGATGGTAGGGCCATCGAAGTAGTTCCGCGCGTCTAAAGCACTGTTCCGAAGAAAGTCGTAGGCACTGCCGTGAAACGCATTGGTGCCGGAACGCGTGATCGCGTTGACTACGCCACCAGAGGTCTTGCCGTACTCCGCAGAATAGTTCGTGGTGATGACGGAAAACTCCTGAACCGCATCGACGCCAGTAATGGTGCCCAGGACACCACCGGGCGCTCCATTGGTGTAGTCGTTGAAGCTGACGCCATCAAGACGATAGTTGTTCTGCTGCGGTCGTGTACCGGCGATGCTCATCTGGCTTCCGAAGCCCCGGAGTACGCGATTGACATCCGACGTTCCAGCGCTGCCGATCGCCGACTGGTTCCGTACCTGGTCGGCGCCTGGCTGCAACGTAATCAACTGCGACCAGTCACGTCCATTCAAAGGAAGCTCGCGAACCGTCTCGCTATCCACTACCTCGCTAATGCTGGAGCTCGTCAGATCCGTGGTTGCACTTACGTCCTGCACTTCGATCTGCTGCGTCGAAGCTCCAACCTTCAGACTCAGATTCACCGTCAAACTGGCACCAACGGTCAGCGTGATTCCGTTCGCCACTTCCTTCGCAAATCCAGCAGCTCCGGCAGATACGGAGTAGATCGAAGGCTGAAGGTTGGGCAACGAATAGAAACCAGCAGAGTTGGCGAGCGCGCTTCGGCTTACCCCGGTGGAGGTTTGCGTCACTGTAACTTCGGCACCCGGCAGAACGGCTCCCGTGGGGTCGGTAATCTGGCCTTGAATCGTGCCTCCAGCTACCTGTGCCAACAGCGTGCCTGCCAAGGCGAATCCGAGGAATAGAACGCCCGCCAAATGGAGAAGAGTACTTCTCACGAAAATTCGTATATGCATCATGGCCTACCTGTGTTTGAAGTGGTTCTGAACGACAACCCTTCCTCGCAACGAAAAAATGCGTATCGTAAACGGGGGTTATTCGCAGCAAAAATTTAAAAAAGGAATGGTTCCTGCACCAGGAGGTCGGTTACAGAAACACGGACGAAGTCAAGCCAGCAGGCTGCGTGGCCTTTATGCGAATGAGGGACAACAACACTCGCCGGCCAACCCAACCTGGATCCGATCGCGGAGCTTGGTTTGAGTGGCTTCATACTGAAATGTGCCGGAGCTCATCAGTGTGTCCATGTTCCCCCCCATCATACCTTCAACTATTTCTGAAGACAAACAGTTCTTGTGACATATGCGGCCTTATGACCACCAGTCCTATGCAGCAAAAGGAGGTGCGCTTCTCCCTGCCGCAGCGTAGCCTCTTGAAAGAATTTAAAAAAAGATTCGGGAATTCAGCACTTCTTCAGGTTTGCTCTCCTATCGTTACTATCGTGATACGCCGTCTACGAGTTATCCCATCACGATCCCTGGCGAGCCTTCTGGGTAGTGTCTGGCTGGGCCTTGCCATGCCCTTAGCCGCACAGCAGCAGCCGGTAGCCCTGCAGCCCGCTGTCGATGCCGTAACCCCGGTTTCCCTTACACTGGAAGAGGTTCTGGCCCGCGCCAAGGCAAATGAGCCGACCTTTGCGGCAGCCGCAGCAGCCAGTCGGGTCGCGGCCCTGGACCACTCCATTGCCCGCGCGGCACTGCTTCCGAGCGTCATGTACCACAACCAGTTCCTCTATACGCAGCCGAGCCTCACAGCCAATCAAGCCGGCTCCAACGGAACGCAGGGCGCACCGCGCTTCATCGCGAACAATGCGGTTCATGAGTACGCCAGCCAGGCCCAGGTCAATGAGACCGTAGGCCTTCAGCAGTTCAACGCTGTATCCCGCGCATCCGCCGCCGCTGCTGTTGCTTCGGCGGAATTGGAGATCGCGCGCCGCGGCCTCACCTCCACCACGGTCGGGCTATTCTACGCATTGCTGGCAGCCGACAAAAAACTGGCTGTAGCCGAACGGGCCGCCACCGAAGCAGCCAGCTTTACTACGCTGACACAGCAACGGGAGGCAGCCCGCGAGGTGGCCCATGCTGACGTGGTAAAAGCGCAACTCCAGCAGCAACAGCGAGAGCGAGATCTCGCCGATGCGCGCCTGCTAAGTCAGAAATCCCGCCTGGATCTGGCTGTGCTTCTCTTCCCCGATCCGCGCGCGCCATACTCGCTCGCCGTCCCTGCGGTTCCACCTCCTCTCGCCACACGGGCAGAAGTTGAAGCAGCCGCTGCGCGCTCGAACCCGGAGCTGCAGAGTGCTCTTTCCTCGCTGCGCGTCAGCAATCTCGATGTCACCGCAGCGCGAGCCGCTTACCTTCCGGATCTCGCGCTCAACTTTTCTTACGGTATTGATGCACCTCAGTTCGCAACCCGTGGCCCTGACGGCGTACACAATCTCGGCTACTCCGCCAGCGCCACGCTGGATATACCGGTCTGGGACTGGCTCTCCACCCAGCGCAGGGTTCGCCAAAGTAAGATCCGGCGCGATGCCGCCCGCGTAGTCCTGAGTGCAACTCAGAGGCGTCTGATCGCCCAGTTGGAGGAGTTCTACGCCGCAGCCGTCGTCGCGCGCGACCAACTCCAGGCGCTCGACCTGAGTGCCCAAACCGCAGCGGAGAGCCTTCGCCTTACCCGGCTTCGCTACACCGCCGGAGAAGCGACGGTCCTTGAAGTCGTCGACGCGCAAACCTCACTCACGACTGCCGAATTAGCTCGTGAAGACGGTATGATCCGGTATCAGACATCCCTCGCTGATCTACAGCTTCTGACAGGAACGCTCTAATATGACCCATTCCGACCCTATCCGCGCAGCTTCCCCCGCATCAAAGCACCTGTATCTGCATGGCTTCCTGCTGTGTGCTGCTCTCCTCCCGCTGGGGTGCAACAAGCCAGAGGCGGCCCCCACGCCGGAGGTGTATGTGCAGGCGGTTCATCCGGAACAGGGAACCATCTCCGAGCAGATCGTCGCCGATGCCACGCTGGCGCCCCTGGCACAGGCTGCCATCTCCCCCAAGATCACGGCCCCGGTCCACAAGTTCTTCGTGCAGCGCGGCTCGCACGTCAAAGCAGGTCAACTACTTGCCACGCTGGAAAACAGAGACCTGCAGGCTGCCGCACTCGACAACCAGGGCAGCTACAAAGCAGCTCAGGGAGCCTTTGAGACCGCTACCCGTGCACAGGTTCCCGAAGACACGACCAAGGCGCAGACCGATCTTCTCCAGGCGAAGACAAACCTCGACCTCAATCAAAGCATCGTCCGTGCACGCACACAACTCTTCAACGAGGGAGCCTTGCCGGGGCGGGACCTCGACACGGCCAAGGCCGCACTGGTTCAAGCTCAAGCAGCATACGACATAGCCAAACAACACCTCGACTCAGTACAGCAGGTCAGCCGCAAAGCCGCACTGCAGAGCGCGCAGGGCCAGCTCACCTCTGCCCAGGGGAAGTATCTTGGCGCTGAAGCCCAGTTAAGCTACTCCGAGATACGCAGTCCTATCAACGGAGTCGTAACCGACCGGCCACTGTTCGCAGGGGAGACCGCGGCCACCGGCACTCCGCTCATCACGGTGATGGATACTTCTGCATTGCTGGCCAAGCTCCACCTGGCGCAGACGCAGGCACAGCAGTTGGCCATGGGAGCAACTGCCACCGTTACGATTCCTGGAGTTCCTGATGCGGTGCCGGCCAAAGTCTCCTTCATCAGTCCGGCGCTTGATCCTGGCAGCACTACGGTCGAGATCTGGCTTCGCGTCGAGAACCCCAAAGGGATCTTCAAGGCCGGAACCCCGGTACGCGTCTCCATCACCGGACGCACCGCACCCAATGCACTGATCATGCCGGCGGAGGCCGTCCAGACCGCTACGGATGGCGTCAGCAAATCGGTCATGGTGATCGCCGCGGATTCTACGGCGCACAAGAAGCCGGTCACCGTCGGCATCCAGACCGCGGAATCGGTCCAGATCCTGAGCGGGCTGACCACCGCCGATATGGTGATCACCACGGGCGGCTACGGCCTGGACGATAACACCAAGGTCAAGATTGGCACCGACCCGAATGCCAAACCCGACGCAGACGATAAATCCACGGCTGACGCAAAGCCCGAAGCCGGAAAGGACGCCGCAGGCAAATGAGCCAGACTGCCACTCCGATCTATACCGCTGATTCGAAGGAAGAATCGTTCTGGCTCTCTACTGCGTCCAAAACCATCTTCTTCTTCCTCCTGGTTCTCACCCTCGCCGGCATTTATGGGGCTATGCAAGTCCCCATCTCTGTCTTTCCGGTGACTAACTTTCCGCGCGTCGTCATCGGCGTGGACAACGGGGTGCAGCCCGTCGAACAGATGCAGGTGACGGTCACCAAACCTATCGAGGAAGCAGTCAACAGCGTCCCGGGACTCCTCACCGTGCGCAGCACCACCAGCCGCGGCTCCGCGGAGGTCAGCCTCTTCTTCGACTGGACGGTCGATATGAACCTGACGCTGCAACTGGTTGATGCAGCACTCGCGAGAGTCGAGCAGACGCTGCCCCCCACTGCGCGCGTGACGAGCCATCGTCTTACCTTCGCTACGTTTCCAATTCTCGGCTATTCGCTCTCGTCCAACACGCTCTCCCAGACACAGCTTTGGGAGATCGCTACCTACGACCTGAAGCCGCCGCTCAACCGTGTCAACGGAGTCAGTACGGTAACCGTTCAAGGCGGACAGGTCCCGGAGTTCCACATCATTCCGGACCCAGCGCGGCTGCAGACCACCGGCGTAACCTTGCTCGACATTGTCAATGCGGTCCAGAACTCCAACATCATCGATTCTCCCGGCCTCTATGAAGCGAATCATCAACTCATCCTCGGACTCGTCGGAGCCCAGGCACACGATGCCGCACATCTGGGGGATCTGTTAATCAAGACCACGACAGCAGGCGCGCCGGTCCGAGTCTCGGACATCGCCACTGTCCGTCCCGACACAATGCCGGTCTACACCACCGTCACGGCAAATGGCCATCCCGCGGTTCTCCTAAACATCGCCCGTCAACCCTCCAGCAATACCGTAGAAGTAGCGGACGCAGTCGCCCGCGAAGTTGACCAACTCAAGACCAAGCTACCGGCGGGTGTTCAACTGACTCCGTTCTACGACCAGTCGGAGCTTGTCCGGGAAGCAATCGCCAGTGTCCGGGATGCAATCCTTATCGGCTTGCTACTCGCCTGCGTCATCCTCTTTCTCTTTCTGCGCGATTGGAGCTCTTCCCTCATCGCAGGCCTCGTCATCCCCGTCACTGTCGCGATCACCGTGCTGTTTCTCTGGCTCATCGGCCAAAGCTTTAACCTGATGACCCTGGGTGGACTTGCAGCAGCAATCGGCCTGGTGATCGATGATGCCATCGTGGTCGTAGAGAATATCGTTGTCCATCGCGACGCTGGGCAGACGCGTGTCGTAGCCGTTCGCAAGGCCCTCCGCGAAATCACCACGCCGCTGGTCTTCTCCACTCTGACCCCGGTCGTTGTCTTCCTTCCCCTGATCTCAGTCACGGGAGTTACTGGCAGCTTCTTCCGCGCCCTTGCCATCACGATGACGGCTGCGCTGCTCACGTCGCTTGCTCTCGCGCTCACCTTCACTCCTGCGTTGAGCCTCTTCCTGCTCAGCCACTCCCGCAAAGCCAAAGCAGCAGCCGAAACGGAGACGCGGGGTACAACGTTGCAGATGCTCGAGGGAGACGCGACCGCCCAGCCTCATAGCGAACACGACAGCGGCCCCATCATGCGGCGTGTTCTCCATGTGCACGCTCGCGTCCTCAACGCAGCCCTCACGCGGCCACTCGCTCTCGCAGCGGCGTGCGTAGTGGTCGTGATTATCGGATACTTCAGCTACACCGGCCTCGGCTCCGACCTGCTTCCAGCGATGGACGAAGGAGCGTTTATCCTCGACTACCTGACGCCAGCCGGAACATCGCTCACCGAGACCAATCGCATTCTTCAGCATGTAGAGCAGATTCTCCGCAACACTCCCGAAGTGGCCATCACCTCACGCCGGACGGGTCTGCAGATGGGCCTTGCGGCGGTTACAGAAGCCAACACAGGCGATTTTACCGTTCGCCTCAAGACCAAGCGCTCCCGCTCCATCGACGAAATCATTGCAGACGTCCGGCAGCAGATTAAGGCCACCGAGCCCGCCCTCGATGTGGAGTTCGTTCAGGTCCTCCAGGACATGATCGGCGATCTCTCCAACTCGCCCGAACCCATTCAGGTCAAGCTCTTCTCTCACGATGCCGCGCTCCTGACAGATCTCGGTCCCCGGGTGCAGGCCGCCATCGCCAAGATCCCCGGAGTCGTCGATACCCAGAACGGAATCGACAACACCATCAGCGGTCCCGCAACCAGCTTCCAGATTGAACCGGTAGTCGCAGGCCGTCTCGGCTTCACTCCGACCGAAGTCGCCGAAGATGCCACATCCATTCTGGATGGCCTCCCGACCAACGATCCAATGGTCGTCAATGGCCGCCCCTACACCATTCGCGTGCGTTTGCCTCAGGAAAATCGTGCGTCGCTCGACGCCATCCAGAACACCGTTTTCAACTCAAGTACCGGTCACACCGCCACTCTCGGTTCGCTCGCCCAGGTAATTCAACTTCCGCCGCAGAATGAGATTCGCAAAGAGAATCTTCAGCAACTGGTTGTCGTCTCCGGCCGTCTTGAAGGCTCAGACCTGGGCACCGCCATGGCCAAGGTCCGCACCACCGTCGATGGGCTCCACCTGCCATCCAGCGTGCGCGTCGAATATGGCGGCACCTACCAGGAGCAGCAGAAGTCCTTCGCCGATCTCGCCCGCGTTCTTCTTCTCGCACTGGCCCTGGTCTTCGGCGTGCTGCTGGCGGAGTTCCGCAACTTCTCCGCGCCTCTGGCCATCCTCACCAGCTCCGTCCTCTCCATCACCGGCGTGGTTCTGGCTTTGCTCATCACTCATACAGACTTCAATGTTGCCTCTTTCATGGGCCTTATCATGGTGATCGGCATCGTCGCCAAGAACGGAATCCTGTTACTCGATGCCGACAGAAAATTCCGTACAGAAGCGGAACAGAACGAAGACGGCGATCCGGACACGCGGCGCGACCTTGCCAAGGAAGCCATGCTCCACGCAGCGCAGCGCCGACTCCGTCCGATTGTGATGACGGCCATTGCCGCGGTCTGCGGAATGCTTCCCCTGGCTTTCGCGCTCGGCGCCGGCTCCCAGATGCTGCAACCACTTGCCATCGCGGTCATCGGGGGCCTCTTCATCTCGATCGTCCTCAGCCTGGTGGTCACTCCGGTCATCTACTACAGCCTCACCCGCAACCACCCAGCCTGAGGCGTAAGACGCTGTGTGCACCCCAAACAAAAGCGGCCGGCAACGCTCTCGCGTAACCAGCCGCAGCCTTCCGAACTACTTACTTCCGCCCAACAGCAATTACGGTGAAACTCCCGGGGACAGGCGTTGCACGCGGCCTGGGGTTTGCCGCCGTGGCCGCAGGCTTCGGTCCAAACTCCGCTGTCACCAGGTAGACGCGGTCCCTGCCGGCATCAAGAGCCATTGTTCGCGCTCCCTTCTGCGTGGCAAGCGTCTGGATCACCTTGTGAGCCTTCGCATCCACCACACTCAGAGTGCCATCGCCGTTGGAGCTGAACGCCAGTTGATTCTTCTCCTCGAAGGCAGCAGCATCCGAACCATCTCCAATGGCCACTTTAGCAAGTTGTTTACCGGAACTGGCATCCGTCACCGTCATCACCTTGCCGTCACAAACGGAGAACAGCTGCTGACCCGCCACATCCATCGCCAGGCCCGAAGGAGACTCGCACCCTGGCAGCGGCCACTCCGCCGTCACCGCCTTCGACTTTGCATCCAGGCGCACGATGGAGTTCTTCGTCTCAATGTTCACGAATATTGTTCCCTTGCCATCGGATACGGAAAACTCCGGCCTGCCGGATAGCTTGATCGTCGCAACTACCTTCTGTGTGTCCCCATCGATCACGGACGCATCGTTGCTCTTCCCATTGAACGCCCAAATGGTCTTCGTTACCGGCTCAAACAGAATCGCATCAGGGTTGGTGCCCACCGGAATCGAGTTAACTTTTTCATACGTCTGCCTGTCGAATACGACGACAGCATTTCCGGCGCCCTCGCTGATGTATCCCTTCTTCCCATCCGCATCCAGAGCCACGCCGTGGGTTCCCTTCAACTCCTGGATAGCGCCCACCACCTTCCCGGTATCGGTATCCACTACTTCCACGCGCGTCCCATGCGTCAGGTACAGCGTGTGTTTGGCGGAATCTGTTACCAGGTAATCCCAGCCGCCCTCTCCGCCAATCTTCCAGTGGTCCACAATCGAGTAGGGTCCTGTCGCATCGGCCGCGAACGCGGCAACCGTTGAGCTCATCGGCAGCAGCGCAGACGCCACCACCGGAAGGGAATACAGCAAACTCCTGAGTCGCATATCAGCTATCTCCTTTGGGTTCTTCCAAGACAGCGCCCGTGACGCAGGCGCACATAGCCAGTCTCCACTTACTTCCTGAAGACCACCTGAAGACCGCAAAGAAGTGCTGAAAAAGCAGGAAGAACTTTCCAATCAGGAAACGGTGACGCCTTCACGAGGGAGAGCCATCGCCGCTGCCAGCGGAAGCTCGATCTTCACCCGCGTTCCACCAAGTGCGATGTTCTCTATTGAGATCTTTCCGGCTGCGCGATCGAGGATCGCCTTGCAGATTGCCAGTCCCAGGCCGGTGCCTCCGGTACGCCGCGAGCGCGACGGATCCCCGCGATAGAAGCGGTCAAAGATATACGGCAGCGCAGACGCCGGGACTCCTTCCCCTTCATCTTCGACGACACACAGCACAACATCTCCGCGCCGCGATGCCGTCATTCTCACAACACCATAAGAGGGACTATGTTGCACGGCATTCAAGAGCACATTGACGCATACACTGCGCCACATCTCCGGCGCAATCGCGGCGGTCAGATCCCGCTGCCCATCACTGCGTAATTCCACCTTCCGCAACTCGGCTATCGGAGCAAGCTCCACCATCGCCGACCGTATGCCGTCCATGATCTCAGTGCGCTCCGACGCCTGTGCAGGAGCGAATTCCTCCACGCGCGCCAGCAGCAGCATCTTGTGAGCGAGGTCTTCCATCCTCGCGCAGTCTGCGTTGCAGCGCTCCAGCCCTTCGGCATACTCCTGCGCTGTTCTGGCCCTCAGCCCCAGAAGCTGTACCGACGACTTCACTACGGAAACTGCTGTCTTCAACTCGTGTGCCCCATCGCTGACAAACTGACGCTGTTGCGCGAACGATCTCTCCAGACGTCCGATGACTCCCTCCAGCGCCTCCACCAGCGGGCGCAGTTCCTCCACGCTTCGGATCTCTTCCGCCGGTTGAAACCGCCAGCGCTCCGGAGAGATGCGGCCAGCCTCGGCGGCCAGCATCGTCAGCGGCCCAATGCTCCGTCGAACCAGCATCGGCACCAGCACAGCCGTCAGCAGCAGAAGAACCACGTTCGCCAGCGCAAACATCCGGACTGCGCCGAACACCTCCTGCCAGACCCACCGTGTCGGCGCTGCCACGAGCACCACCATGGAGTGCCTCACATTTGCAACTCCCGGATCGACGATTCGCAAACCGTGCATGCGTATCGCGCGGTACTCTCTGCCCGCGACCCGAAGATTCACAAAGCCGTCCGCACCCTTCCACAAATCTTCATCCAGATCTATCCAATTCCTGGAGCGACCCAGCTCCTGCCCATTCTCTTCGCGCACGGCGAAGAGCGCCTCTTTCGGCAGCGACAGGTCCGCCATGTCCAGGGTCACTGCCTCGGTTCCCTCATCGGGACTCTCGGTGACCGAGCCCATCACCGTATCCGCCCGCCCTTGCAATGCAATGTCGAACGAATGGAAGTGCGTGTGTCGCTCATAAAAGAACGCGAATGCAGTGACACACACGGCCGACACCAACTCCACCGCCAGCACCAGGGAAACGATCCTCCGCGTAATCGAATAGCGCCTCATTTCCCCTCCGCCTCCGCTTGTAACCGATAGCCACGGCCGCGTAACGTCTCGATGTACGACCGGCCCTCTCCATCGTCCAGCTTTCTTCGCAGATTGGACACGTGGGCTTCAATCACGTTCGAGTGCCGCTCCCATGCGTAGTCGTAGAGGTGTTCCAATAGCTCCTGCTTTGACACCACGACCCGCGGCTTGTGAAACAGATACTCCAGAATGCGGTATTCCGCGGGAGACAGCTCCAGCAAGCCTCCGCCGCGCTTGACGGTCTGCTCCAGCGTATTCAACTCCAGATCCTGCATCCGCAGCACTGGAGCCGCCACACCTTTGCCGCGGCGCACAAGGGCCTTGACCCGCGCCAGCAGTTCACCCAGATCAAAGGGTTTCGGCAGGTAGTCGTCGGCGCCGAGGTTCAGCATCTCAATGATGCTCTCTTTGCCCTGACGCGCCGTCAGCACAAGCACCGGAGTTTTGTTCCCCCGCGTCCGCACCTTCTTCAGCAGAGATGGCCCGTCGATCTTCGGCAGCATCAGATCCAGAACAATCAAGTCATAATGGCCGTATCCCGCTAACTGCAGCCCGGCCTCGCCATCTTCCGCTACATCGACAGCGAATCCTGCCCCTTCGCGAATCGCCGTCGCAACATTTTCCGCGAGCCGCTTTTCATCTTCGACTACAAGTACACGCATCCCTGCGCCTCGTCTGAAACTTCAGTGCCTCTGCCGCAGTTGGAAGCGGCGGCAGCGATCCTGGCAGGAATCCTCGAAGCAATCCCAGGGGCGCAAGCTCCTGCCGCCCGAGGATCAAAGCCTGCAGATAAGCAATTCTCGCTCATAAATCATCTCGGGCGGCAAGTGATCGTGTAGGGAGAGGAAGAGTTCTTCGTGGCCCATCACCTCTCGCTTCCACTGCTTGCGGTCCACCGTCTGGAGGACTTCGAAGGTTTCGCGGGGGAAGTCCAGGCCCTCCCAGTTCATGTCCTCAAAGTAGGGCGTCCACCCGATAGGAGTCTCTCTACTGAGGGCGCGACCGCGAACGCGATCGACGATCCACTTCAGAACACGCATGTTTTCGCTGTAGCCTGGCCAGAGGAATCTTCCCTCCTCGTCCTTGCGAAACCAGTTGACATGGAAGATGCGCGGCGTCGCCGACAGGTTTCGTTGCATGCGGAGCCAGTGCCGGAAGTAGTCGCCCATGTGGTAGCCACAGAATGGAAGCATCGCCATCGGGTCGCGGCGGACATGGCCCGTGGGACCACCGGCAGCAGCCGTCGTCTCCGAACCCATGGTGGCGCCGATGTATACGCCAGCAGACCAGTTGAAAGCCTGATAGACCAGCGGCATGGTGGTCGGTCGCCTCCCTCCGAAGATAAAAGCGGAGATAGGCACGCCTTCCGGCGCCTCCCATGCGGGATCGATGGTGGGACACTGTGATGCAGGCGCGGTAAATCGGCCGTTGGGGTGTGCGGCGGGAGCCCCGGTGGCCTTACCTATCTCCGGCGTCCATCGGTTGCCGCGCCAGTCAATCAGCTCCGGCGGTGGAGTATCGGTCATCCCCTCCCACCAGACACCACCTTCCGGAGTGAGAGCTACGTTGGTGAAGATGCTGTTGCGGGCCAGCGTAGCCATCGCAGTGGGGTTCGTCCGCGCTGAGGTGCCGGGCGCGACGCCAAAGAAGCCCGCCTCCGGATTAATAGCGCGAAGCTGACCGGTGGCATCGGGTTTAATCCATGCAATATCGTCGCCGACCGTCCAGATCTTCCAGCCCTCGAAGCCCTTCGGCGGGATCATCATCGCGAAGTTGGTCTTGCCGCACGCGCTGGGGAAGGCCGCCGCAACGTAGGTCTTTTCGTGGGTCGGAGACTCTACGCCAAGGATCAGCATGTGCTCGGCCATCCAGCCCTCGTCACGGGCGATGTTGGAGGCGATGCGCAGAGCAAAGCATTTTTTGCCCAGCAATGCGTTGCCGCCATAGCCGGAGCCGTAGGACCAGATCTCGCGTGTCTCAGGAAAATGGACAATGTACTTTGTGCCGTTGCAGGGCCAGGGAACATCCTCTTCCCCCGGAGCAAGCGGCGCGCCGACGGTGTGCATGCAGGGGACTACGCGCTTCACATCCTTATCGATCTCTGCAAAGACAGGCGCGCCGATGCGGGCCATGATGCGCATGCTGACGACGACATATGCCGAATCCGTGAGCTGAACCCCGATCTGCGACATGGGCGAACCGACCGGCCCCATGCTGAATGGCAGCACATACATGGTGCGGCCGCGCATGCTGCCTCGAAAGAGCTGCTTGAGCTTGCGCCGCATCTTGAACGGGTCTTCCCAATTGTTGGTGGGCCCGGCATTGTCCTTGGAGAGCGAGCAGATGAAGGTGCGATCTTCCACGCGAGCCACGTCGTTGGGTGCGGAACGCGCATAAAAACAGCCCGGCCACAGTTCCTGGTTCAGCCTGGTAAAAGTGCCGGCCTTGATGAGCTGATCGCAGAGAAAATCGTATTCTGCCTTCGAGCCATCCACCCAGTGGATATGGTCTGGACGCGTAAGATCGGCCATTTTTTCCACCCAGCGGATCAGGTGTTTGTTGGTGCTGAGAGGCGGAGAGTCCAACGTGACCTTCTCCATTCGGCCGGTCGAAGCAAGCATATCGCTCTCGCTGTCTCCCTCGTCATAGGACCGCGGGCTAACTTGTCTCTGCATATCTTTGGCTCCCCCATCGATCTGCTCGATCTACTTTACGGCGAAAACCAATACCTCGGCTCGCCGTGCCCCTTGAGCCGGGACAAACGTAACGTATTCGCCAAGTTCGGGAATGAGACGCCCGGTTGCGGCTCCAGGAGCGGTAGAAACTCGCCCCAGCGCCTCATAGTGGTCCGCGTCCTTTTCCAGATAGACGTCGATGGCGCCCTTCCCTGCTCCGCCCGATACATAAATACGCTTTGTCGCCGGATCAAAAGAAATATCATCCGCGCCTCCGCCGATAGGAAGGGTCTGTAACTCCTTGCCGCTGTTCAGATCCATCACAACCAGCTGCCCCTCATGGCACGCCACAAACATACGATGCGTCGCTTCATCGAGCGCCATGACGGTATTTTTCTTAGCTGTCACCGGCCAGGTTGCCAGGCTCGTAAGCTTCACGCGATCAAAGACATCAATTTCATTCTTGTCGCGATTGTTGGCGAACAGCCGTGGTCCCCCTTTCTCCACCGCCATCCCCTCGGTCTCGATCCCGTCATGCCGGATATCGCCGATCTGGGCCTCGGTCGTCGTATCGAAAACGGTGATGTCGGAATAGGTATGCTTTGCCTTTTCGCCGCCGTTGACCACAAACAGATGCTTGGTGGCAGGGTCGTACGCCACAGGATCAGCATCGACCAGAACCTTCAACGTCTTGAGAGGCTGGAACGTGTTGGAGTCGAAGATGTGTACCGCGCCTTCTCCGTCCGACACATACAGCCTGCTTACATCTGGCCGATACACAACACCTCGTGGCTCCTCGATTCCCCGGACAGCACGGGTCATCTCGCCTTTGTTCAAATCGAAGACCACCAGGGTCTTGGCTTCCACTGCTGTCCCGAAGACCCGCTTCCCTGCAGCATCGACCGCGAAATGATCGAAGTGTCCATTGATGGAAGCCGGAAGCTGATACCGGTGAATCAGGCTAAGCGGCGCCGCAGTCTTGGTTTGCGCATCCGCGGCCAGCGTCAGGCACAGTGCGGGGATAGAGAGAAATGTCAGCAGATTTCGCATCCGATCCTTCCATGGGAGCGTTTCACGCTCCGGGGGGTATGGTGCCCATGACAGGCTGAAGATAAGCAACAGGCGCATCGCGGAAGCAACGCCGGAAAACCATCGAGCTCGCGCACATGCTACCAGTTAGGACTGCTCAATTTTCGTATCGCGTATACGGGGTATCTTCAATGGATTGCTGTCCTGGAGCGACTCCGGCAGAAGAGCCGAAGGCACGCCCTGATAGCAAACCGGCCTTAGAAATCTTTCAATAGCTCTGCCACCGACTGAAGTCGTCCGGCTATCCGACGTTGCAGGGAAAGGTCCGCCATGGACCATGGACCAGCAGACTTCGACTCCCGTGGGATATCCGTTAAAGATAATCCGCCCTGCCTTGCGCTCCAGCACAGGCATTAACTGGCGAGCCATCTCAAGGTCTTCCTCTTCCGTAAAGAGGGAGACCGTCAGTTGCCCTTCCAGCCACTCGGCGATGGCGCGCATCTCTTCCGCCGTTGTGCACGAAATCACGATCGAGGAAGGGCCAAACACCTCGGCGGCCAGTTCAGGACGGGACAAGATATGCTTTGCCGCAACGGAGAACAGCGCTGGCGACCCAAGACAATTTCCCTCGCCAGGTTCAACCTTCGCCAGCGTTTCCACGCTTTCCGCCGAGGCCAGGCGTTCCACCCCTCGCTGGTACGCCGTATGAATTGCCGGCGACAGCATGGTGGCGGATGCGCGAGCAGCTACCTCCCTTTCCGCTGCGTGGCGGAACCGGTCGAAGCCGCTGCTCTCTATGCCGATAACAATCCCCGGATTCGTACAAAACTGTCCCACCCCCAGCGTCATGGAGTCGACAAACCCCTTGGCTATCGACTCGGCGTTCTTCTCCAGTGCCGATGGGAACAGAAAGAGGGGATTGATGCTGCTCATCTCCGCGTAAACCGGGATGGGTTCCGGACGGCTTGCAGCCGTTTTCATCAGGCTAACGCCGCCCTGCCGCGAACCGGTGAAGCCCACCGCCTTGATCGCCGGATGGCTGACCAGCGCCTGGCCAATAACATTTCCCTTACCCAGCACAAGCGAAAAGACACCCTCAGGCAAACCGCATTCGGCGACCGCCTGCTGAATCACGCGTCCCACAAGTTCGGATGTGCCCAGATGCGAGGAATGGGATTTCACAATAACCGGGCATCCCGCCGCCAGTGCAGATGCAGTGTCCCCTCCTGCCACCGAGAAGGCTAAGGGGAAGTTGCTCGCCGCGAACACGGCCACTGGGCCGAGAGGGACCTTTCGCTGCCTCAGGTCAGGGCGCGGCTGAGGCTTGCGCTCCGGCAATTCCGAATCCAGGACCGCGCCAATCCACAGCCCCTTCTCGACGATAGAAGCAAACATCTCCAACTGCCCGACCGTCCGGCCACGCTCTCCCTCGATGCGTCCCTTCGGGAGGCCTGTCTCCGCCTGCGCCCGCTCGATCAAGGTATCCCCAAGGTCCAGAATTCCCTGGCCGATGCGGCGGAGAAAGCGTGCTCGATCAGCAAGACTCGTCTCACGAAACGAATCGAAGGCCTGTTTCGCCAGCGTACACGCACGGTCGATCTCCGCCTCGCTGCCCACGCCAAAGGCTGGTTCCAGCTCGGCAGCGGCGGCAGGATTGAACGCATGAATGGTTCCCTGCGTACCGACTACCTCCGACTTACCAATCAGCATTGCTCCTTTGATTTTCATCCCTTATGTCCTCATCCAATTGCGGCGCAAATAAACTCAAAATTTCGAAGGGCTCGGCCCTTCCGAAAGGGGCCTTCGGGCCGAGGAAGCTCGTGCGTTTTCACGGTCGATGGAAGCCTTGATGGAGCGCGCCCGGTTCCTGGCAACCGTGGCGCACTCAGGCCGGCTGTCTCCCGCAAAATCCGCTGGTCACCATGCAGGCACGTTCTCACGACGCCAGGCAGCATAAGCCTCCTTCGTCGCGCTATCGGGAGGATATGTCCCGCGCAGCGGAGCGCCCGCCTCGATGCGTTCAAAGATGTATGCTTCCATCCGCTCCTGTTCCGCGGCATCGAGGGCAACTTCCTCCGCCAGATGCTGTGGGATAACAACGATCCCATCGATATCCCCGACAATGATGTCCCCGGGAAACACAGCCACGCCTCCGCAGCCGATCGGCAGGTTCAGGTCCACGGAGTGATGCTTGATGAGATTCGTCGGCGCGCTTGCACCTGCACAGAAGACAGGCAGGCCACAGGCCGCGATCACTCCACTGTCGCGCACGGGGCCATCGGACACCATTCCCGCAGCTCCGCGCACCTTTAGCCGGGTCGTCAGAATCGCACCACACGATGCGGCGGTCTTGTCTCCGCGGCAGTCCTGCACGAGAACATGGCCGGGCGGAACGGTCTCGACGCCCTTCCGCTGCGCGTTTTCGGGGTCGAGAAATATATCCAGAACATCGATGTCCTCACGAGCTGGAATATTCCGCAGAGTGAAGGCGGGTCCTACCATATTGCCGTCCTCAAGCTTGCCGAGAGGTGCAACACCCTGCATGAACACATTGCGAAAACCGCGTCGGAAGAGTTGGGTTGTTAAGGTCGCCGTGCTCACGTGCTTAAGTAGGTTGCGCGCCTGATCACTGAGTTGGTTCACCATGTGCTCCTTGGGTAGACAGCAGTCAAGTTCTAATGAATTTCAGGGTCGACCATACCTGTGTTGTGCGCCCTCACAGGCTCCTCTAAAAAGTCGAAGTCACAACCCTTGTCAGCCTGCGTGACATGAAGCTGATTGAGCACTCCATAGCCACGGTCAAATCTCGGTTTCGGCTCAACCCACGCAGCCTTACGCCGCGCCATTTCTTCGTCGGAGATAAGTAGGTTCAGTTTGCGCGCTGGAATATCCAACTCGATCTGATCGCCATCCTGCACCAGGGCCAGCGGACCGCCTACGAACGACTCCGGACTCACATGCAACACGCAGGCTCCATAACTGGTCCCGCTCATTCGCGCATCGGAGATGCGGACCATATCCCGGACGCCTGCCTTCAACAACTTTTCAGGAATGGGGAGCTGTCCCCACTCAGGCATTCCCGGAGCCCCTATCGGCCCTGCATTCTGGAGAACGATTACTGAATCGGCAGTCACGTTCAACGCCGGGTCATCAATGCGTTTCGCCATATCGTTGTAGTCGTGGAATACCACCGCGGGTCCAGTGTGCCGCTGCAGGCGAGCCTCCATGGCCGGGGGCTTGATCACTGCCCCTCCCGGCGCGAGATTGCCATGCAGCACCGCCAGACCATCGCTCTTCACCAGCGGATTCGTACGACGTCGAATGACGATGTCGTTATAGATCTTTGCTCCCTGGACGTTTTCTCCGATGGTCGAGCCATTCACCGTCATCTGCTCGCCGTCGATCAATTCGCCCAACTCTGCAAGCATGGCGCGCAGGCCACCGGCGTAAAAGAAATCCTCCATCAGGAACTCACCGGCTGGCCGGATGTTTGCCAGCACCGGCGTAATGCGCGCAAGCTCGTCAAACCTGTCCAGGGTCAGATTGATTCCGGCGCGGCGCGCCAAGGCAATCAAGTGCACCATCGCGTTCGTTGAGCCAGCCAGAGCCAGCACGGTAGTAATGGCGTTGTCAAAAGACCCAGCCGTAAGAAAGTCGGACGGCTTCATGTCTTCCCAGACCATCTCCACGATCCGCCTGCCAGTAAGGGACGCATGCTGGGCGTGGCGCGAATCCGCTGCCGGAATAGAGGAAAATCCAGGCAGAGTCATGCCGAGCGCTTCCGCTGCACTCGTCATCGTCGATGCGGTACCCATCGTCATGCAGTGGCCTGGGGAGCGGGCGATGCCCGTCTCGATCCCCTTCCACTCGGCTTCGGTAATTTTGCCTGCCTTCAGCTCCGCTGCGTACTTCCATGTATCCGTGCCGCTGCCCAGCACCACGCCTTGCCAGTTCCCACGAAGCATTGGTCCGGCCGGCATATAGATTGTCGGGAGATCCATGCTGAACGCACCCATTAATAATCCGGGAGTCGTCTTATCGCAGCCGCCCATCAGCACGGAACCATCGAAGGGATAGGAGCGCAGAAGCTCCTCAACCTCCATCGCAAGGAAGTTCCGATACAGCATGGTCGTCGGCTTCTGGAAGGGCTCCGACAAAGTCATCGCAGGCATTTCGACGGGGAAACCGCCCGCCTGCCAGATCCCGCGCTTCACCTCTTCCACTCTGTCCTTGAAGTGAGTGTGGCAGGGATTGATGTCGCTCCACGTATTCACGATGGCAATTACCGGCTTGCCCGCATAATCCGCGGATGTATAACCCATCTGCGCAGTGCGCGACCTGTGCCCGAAGGAGCGGAGATCGTTGACTCCGTACCAGCGATGGCTTCGCAGTTGTTCAGGAGATTTACGTTTCTTTGAAAGCTCTTTCATTGGCAGATATCCCCGGGATCATCCTTTGGCTGCTGTTTCGTGGTCCCAACCGTCAGGACGGTTCCGTGCTGTCGTCGAGAGCTCGATTGCGGGCGTTGGAAATGTGTGCACGCATCGCCGTACGGGCCTTTTCCGGGTCAGGATCACGAATCGCTTCCAGAATGCGGGAGTGCTCTTCCTGAACCAGGGCCAGTCTGCTTCTGTTGCGGGCAAGCGAGAGATGGCGCGTCAGGTTGACGCCGTTGAAGACGTGAAGCGCGAGAGCTTCCAGCGTCTGAATGAAGAGCTGATTGCGGCTCGCAGCGGCAATGGCGGCATGAAATTGGATATCCTCTTCCACGCCCAGCTCCCCCGCCGCATTGACCTGATTCAATCGCTCAAAGGCATCCTCAATCAACTTCAGATCTTCATCGCTTCTGCGCTGAGCAGCCAGCGATGCCGCCTCGCCCTCCAGCGCCACGCGGAATTCAAAGCAGCGCATCAGATCGGCAATGCCTCCAATGGGAGACAATCGCAGGAACTCGCGGCCCGGCTGGCGCTGTACATAGGTTCCCGCACCGCGGCGGCTTACCGTAACTCCGTCTGCGTGGAGACGCGCCAAAGCCTCTCGTACCACTGCCCGCGAAACCCCGTACTCCGTACCCAACTGGCTCTCCGATGGCAGACGGTCGCCAACGTGAAAATCCCCTCGAACGATCTGCTCGATAACCCGCTCATAGATTCGATCTGCCAATCGTCCGGATGCCTCCTCGGTGGAAGTGGACTCTCTAAGAGAGGTCGAGTTCGTAATCATTTGCTGCCTCCTGGCGCCTCGGTCGGCTGATGGATCCGCAGATGCGTGGCATTCATCGAGCGAGTTGGAAAACGAATGAGCCGCGTTTCCATCTTTGTCGTTAGCAAAAAATTTGTCAATACATGTCAGACAAATTTACGGCTCTAACCACGCACGAGCAGGCGGCAACCGTTGCATCACTCAACATGATTGGCCAGACAACCTGTCCGTCCAGCATTTGTCCATGGCGTAGCGAGTGTCGCGGCTAGCCGAGCCAGTGTTTCGGCTAGCCGCGACAACTGTCTTCCGTGACCTACCAGATCACCTTGAAGGCAAGTTGGATCTCCCGCGAGTCGGTTGTCGTTTGGTCAATGACGCCAGCACCATCCTGCCGGGGATAGGCAAGAGATCCATCAGCGTTGGCTCCTGGGGCGAACAGCGTGTTGTTATCCAGTGGAGACTGGAAGTTTGTATGGTTCAGGACATTGAAGAACTCCACCCGTACCTGCGTAGAAAAGCTCTCGGAGATACGCCGGAATGGGGTGTTCTTGTAGACGGAGAAGTCCAGATTCCGTAACGCGGGGCCAGACAGTATGTTCCGTCTCGCGTTTCCGAGCTTGTTAATGCAGGTGGGAAACGGCAGCACCGGATTGCAGTACTGGCTATAGAAGGAGGCCGATGGAGCCGTCGGCATGGAGAAGCACTCTGTCTTGATGTAATTGTTGATGTGGCCGGGATTCACCAGCGACTTGCACCCGGGAGTCGAGAGCCTGTCAGGAAACGAGAATGGGTCGCTACTGTTCTGTCCCACTGCGTCGCCTCCAACCAGGACCGTAAACGGCTGTCCATCCTGCGCGCTGAAGATGCCTCCCAGCTCCCATCCTCCCAGGAGCTTCTGCCCCAGAAGCCGGTTGATGTGTGGACTCGGCACATCCCATGTCGTGCTCAGGCTAAGCACTCTTGGGGTGTTAAAGTCCGAGACGGACTTGGTGAGGCGCAGGTCATACCAGTGCAGACTGCTGAGAGAGTTGCCGTAGGAGTCTGCTCCCGAACCCGTGGAGTTGTTGTCCATACTCTTGGACCAGGTATAGGAGCCCTGGAACTGGAAGCCCTTGCCCATGCGCTTTGTAACGCCGATGTCCAGCGCGTGATAGGAGGAGCTGCCATTCCACCACAGCGAGCGAATCGCGCCAAAGTTGGGGTTTAAGGTGGGAAGAGTCGCTGTGGGATCGGCCGAGTAAGGAAATACATAGCCGGCCGGCGTCAGGGTCGGTAGCGTCATGTCCGCGTCATCCACCTTGAATTGCTGATGCAGTCCACGGGAGCCGACGTAGCCGACAATTACCCCCAGGTTCGGAGTGATTTCGCGTTGGATGTTCAGTCCCCATGTCATCACGTAATTCCGATGCGGCTTCTGCTGTATATAAGTGGATGCGAGCGAGTTGACGCCCAACATGGGATACGCACCCTTAAAGAATGTGCCATCCAGACCAGAGCTGACGGTTCCTACTTTATAGAAAGGAGCGGGGCGCACCTCCAGCAAAGCGACTACGTAAGGAAGCGGGAGAACGTCGAACATTCCAAAGGCGCCATGCACAACCGTTTTGGAGTTTCCAACCGGATCCCAGGCAAAACCCAGACGAGGCTCGAAGTCGTGTAACGTGGGGTTGGCAAAGAGTTGTCCTCCAATCTTTGGAGTCGCATCCGCGATGTTCCGCAAGCTTACAAACTTGCCGTGAGCCTCACTGGGCACGGTGGTAATTTCATACCGCAGACCAAGATCGAGTGTGAGATTTTTGTGAAGCCTCCATGTGTCCTGCACGTAGACACCGAATATCGTCTGACGAATGTTGCGAGGTGTTGCCCCGCCAAGGGCTGAATCGAAGCTGTCAGGCTTGTTGGTAAGAAAGGCCTCGAGCGAACCAAAGGCCCAGTTACCTGCGGCATCCGCATAAGCGGTAGAGTTACTGCGAATATTTTCGTAAGCAGCGCCGAACTTCAGGCTGTGATTGCCGCGCGTCCAGAAGACGTCGTCATATGCCTGATAGGAGTTGTACCCGTGGGTGAAATGGTCGACCGCGCCCAATCCTCCCGGCAGGCTTGTTAGTCCACCGACGTTCACGCGGCTGGCAAACTGGCCCGGAGTCGAAGCGAGCGTCGTGTCCTTCGCCAGAGGACTGATTGGGGCTACGCCGACGTTGTTCAGTGCCGCGACTCGATTGAATCCGGCATGGAAGGCATTCAGCACGGCCGGGCTGAAGAGATGCGACTCCGATGCAGTGATGACCTGCCGCCGCACGTGGTGTCCCTGGAGAGAAATATTCAACCCATCGGGAGCGGAATACGGTGTGTTGTCGAACATGTAGGAGCCCGACATGCTGTCGTTAGTAGTAAACGTGTGATCCACCTTCACGGTGAAGTAATTCTCGGTGAGGATCTGTTGTCCGGTGAACGAATAGATTCCCGTATCGCTCGGGCCTGAGCTCGGCGTATTCGGAAGATGCCAGAGCGGGAGGTAGGCCGCGGCTGACGGATCCACATCCACGTGACCCGTGGTCAGATTTCCCTTTCGAGCCTCTGCCGATGGCACAACGGCTGTGGTGGCAATACCCTTGCTCTGCCGAATGGATTCGTAGTCGCCAAAGACAAAAGTTTTATTCTTGTGCAGCGGACCGCCCGCAGACGCTCCGAACTGATTCCGGTTGAAAGGTGCCTTGTAGGGGTTGCCATTGGCGTCGTAATCGAAGTAGTTCCTTGCATCCAGAGCGCTATTGCGGAAGAACTCATATGCGCTGCCGTGAAAGGTATTTGTTCCCGACTTCGTAATTGCGTTGATAACTCCCCCGGAGGTCCGCCCATACTGCGCGGAGTAATTGCTGGTGACTACGGAAAATTCCTGAATGGCATCGACACCCAGCGATACGCCAAGCACGCTGCCTGGAGCACCGTTCGCGTAATCATTCACGCTGATGCCTTCCATTCGGTAGTTGTTCTGCACCGGCTTGCCGCCACCGATCGAGAGTTGCGTGCCAAATCCGTGCTCACCGCGGTCGGCGCCGTGTGCAGGATTGGATGAGGTCTTCAGCAGCGTGACCCCTGGTTGGAGTGTGGCCAGATCGGTCCAGCTGCGGCCGTTCAGAGGAAGCTCGCGTACTGCAGTCGAATCCACAACCGAGGTGAGCTCTGAGGATCCGAGTTGAAGCAGCGGAGCCAGTTCGTCCACTTCCACCTGCTCGCTGATTTGGCCCACCTTCATCTGGACGTCGATGACCTGGCTGCCGCCCACGTTCAGCGTGATTCCCTTGCGGGACGCGGTAGCAAAGCCCTGAGAAGTGACGGTGACCTCATAGCTGCCGGGACGAAGATTCGGCGCGCTGTAGAAACCGCTCTTATCACTCACCGTTGTGCGCGTGGTCTCCGTATTGCGGTTTTCGATGACAACTTGCGCATTCGGCAATGCGGCACCGGAGGCATCGGTGATCGTTCCAGAGAGCGTGGCTCCCGTCACCTGGGCGAAGAGTTGAACATCTGTAGAAAACACCACTACCAGAGTCACCAGCAGCGCCATAGCCAGGCGCACTCCCTTGAATGTGAAAATTGTCATAGTTGAACCCCTTATGTTGTCGCATCGACGATCAAGATGTAAGACAACTTCTGTTCCACAGCCGAGATTGATATTACTGTCGCTCAATACCTGTCAAGCATTTTCTTTAACATGACAGACAAAAAATGAGGCTCTTATTCCAACATGCTCATTTCATTCGGAATCCATGGGCGCCCAATCATGGAAATCGTGAAAACCGCTGGCTGCGAGCACTCGTTTTATGAGGTTTTGGAGTCCGCTTTTGCGTCCAGTGCGGTTACAAATTGCGGGAGAGCGGGGTCCTGACTCCGCCCGGTTGTCACCTTGGGCAATAGAAAAGTGAGAAGAGTGCCCACCACGAGCGCCAGGACCAGGGCATAGTTGCCATACTCCATTCGCCCGCTGTAAGTGACGGACCGGCCAACCAGGATCGGACCGATAAAGCCACCCAGGTTCCCAACCGCGTTGATCACGCCCCGGGCACCTCCGCAGATTCCCGGGGGAAACAACAGCGACGGCATAGCCCAGAACGGGCTTTGCATACACTTTAGGAAGAGCCCGGTGAAGACCAGGAAGCCATAGGAAACCCACACCCACCGGGACGACATGGTCGCAGCCAACAGCGCCACCGCAAACCCCGCCAGCGAGAGCGCCGTCCAAAGCCGCCGGTTGCCGTCCCTGTCCGACAGGAAGCCGAAGAGATACAGGCCGCCAAGGGCCGCGACGAACGGAAGCGACGTCAGCCAACCGACCTTCCCCAGGCTCATCTTCGTCAGGTTGGCGAGCAAGGTGGGCAGCCAGAGCGTGTAGCCATACTGTCCCGTGGTGTAGCAGATGATGATCAGAACCATGAGCCACAGATTCTTGTCAGACAGTAGCTGCTTATAGGACCCATGAACGCGGCCAGCCGCCTGGAAGGCGCGCTCGCGCTCTAAACGCTCTGCCCCCAGTGTCCCTTCCAGATACTCCCGTTCTTCGCGGGAAATCCACTTTGCTTCGCTGGGCTTATCGCTGATCATGGGTACCCAGACGAGGATCAGCAGCAGGGATATCCCGCCCTCCAGGAAGAACAGCCACCGCCATTCATATCTCGATACGATCCAGCCGGAGACAGGATTGGTCAGAATTGTGGAGAGCGGCAGGCTCATCAAAAACAGGGCGTTTGCCCTTCCTATCTCCTTCGCAGGAAACCACTTGCCCACCAGAACCAGGAGCGCCGGATAGACTCCCCCCTCCGCTACGCCCAGCAGAAATCGCATCACCATCAACTCCGGCGCATTGCGGACCAGCCCGGTGAGAAACGAGACCAACCCCCACGCCAGAATCGCCCAGAATATATAGACCTTGGCGCTGAAATGCTCGGCGATATGCCCCGCCGGCACTTGCAGCAACATGTATCCGATAAAGAACATTCCGGCAGCGAGGCCCGCTCCAGCCATGGAGAGGTGCAATTCCTTGTTCATCCCGCCCGCAATCGCAAAGCTGATGTTCATCCGGTCCATGTAGGCAACGATGTAGATCAGGATGGTGGCCGGTATGATGCGCACCCATCTCGCCTTGGGGATCCCCTCGTGGCTGTCCGCTGTCATCTCTCTCCCGTGAAACTCTGCCTCATCCGTGAAGCAACAGCCGTGATTCGGAGCCCGATTCTCTCTACCAACGGCTTCCACGCATAGGGGAACGTAATGCTCGCAAAGAGAGGTTGTCAACTAAATAGCTACACTTGTCTTACATTAGGGGGCCGGATTGGTCGTGATCGAGATCACAGTCTCCTGAAATATCCCGCCCTATATTCAGATAGATTGGTATCGATATGACTTTATCGAATGTATCGCCTGCAAAGGCGGCGGAGGCGCCATCCATCCCACAGGCTAGCCTGAAAAGGCTGCCCCAGTACCACCATTACCTGGTGGATCTTGAGGCAAAGGGAGTACACCAGGTCTCCTGCAGCCTCATTGGCCGGGACCTGAATTGCGTCCCCGTACAAGTCCGCAAGGATTTGCAGTATACGGGCATCATCGGCAAGCCGAAGACTGGCTATTCGGTCCCCGCACTCATCCAGGCCATTGAAACATTTCTCGGCTGGAACAATGTAAACGAGGCATTTCTTGTGGGAGTGGGAAACCTGGGCACGGCGCTTCTCGGCCATCAACGATTCTCGAAGTTTGGCCTGCGCATCGTGGCTGCTTTCGATACCGATCCTGAAAAAATCGGCCAACGGATCCACGAGAAGAAGGTATTGCCGCTCAAGAAGCTGGGCGAGCTTGCACAGCGGAAGAGTATCCATCTGGGAATCATTACGGCTCCTGCCACAGCGGCGCAGGCGGTGGCAGATGTGATGGTGAACGCAGGCATCCAGGCCATCTGGAACTTCGCCCCAGTGAAGCTGAAAGTTCCAGAACACATCTTCGTGCATAACGAAGATCTCTACTCTTCGCTGGCGTCGCTCTCCTGGAAGTTGTCGAGACGATTCCGGAATCCCATTCAAGGAAACTGACCGGCAACCGTTGCGCGGATTCCCGCCAGAGGAGTAGCGGACCTAATGGGTAGGTCCGCTACTCGCTCACCACAAAGGCTTAGTTGAGATTCGAAGCAAGCGCCTCCGCCTCCTCTACCCTGGCGGTTAGCTTGCCATTCCCTCGCTTCGCTTTACGGGCGGGATTCGCCGTTGCAACAGCGGTCTCCTCGACCTCAAGATCCGCCTGCTCGCAGAAGGGCCGGCCATAGAAGCTGTCGAGCAGGATGGTCCGAAACTCGCGGATCAGCGGGTAGCGAGGGTTGGCGCCGGTGCACTGGTCGTCGAAGGCGTCTACCGCGAGAGCATCCAGCCTGGCCAGAAATTCGGACTCCGATACGCCGGCATCCTGGATGCTGGCCGGGATCTCGAGTTCGCGTTTCAAGCCCTCAACCCATTGAATGAGGTTCTCAACCTGATCGTCCTTCGTGGCTCCGCCCAGGCCGAGGAACTGTGCGATCTCAGCGTAACGGCACTTCGCCTTGGGACGGTCGTATTGCGAGAAGGCTGCCTGCTTGGTCGGATTGTCATTGGCGTTATAGCGGATGACATTGCAGATCAGCAGAGCATTCGCTAATCCATGGGGCAGGTGGAAGGCTGCGCCGATCTTGTGCGCCATGGAGTGGCACGCGCCCAGGAAGGCGTTCGCAAAGGCGATGCCGGCCAGTGTTGCTGCGTTGTGCACCTTCTCCCGCGCCACCGGATCCTTGGCCCCGTTCTTATACGACGAGGGCAGATACTCCTTGAGCAGCCTGAGAGCCTGCAGAGCCTGTCCATCGGAGTACTCATTGGCCATGATCGAGACATAGGCTTCCAATGCATGGGTCACAGCGTCGATGCCGCCAAAGGCGGTCAGCGATTTGGGAAGGTTCATCACCAGGTTCGGATCGATGATGGCCATGTTCGGCGTCAGCTCATAGTCGGCGATCGGATACTTTTTGCCCGTCGCGTCGTCCGTCACCACGGCGAACGGAGTCACCTCCGAGCCTGTGCCTGAAGTCGTCGGTATGGCGATGAGCTTGGCCTTGAGACCCATCTTTGGAAATTTATAGATGCGCTTGCGGATGTCCATAAAGCGCAGAGCCAGGTCTTCGAAATCGACCTCCGGATGCTCGTACATGACCCACGCGATCTTGGCCGCATCCATCGGCGAGCCACCGCCGAGAGCCACAATCACATCGGGCTGAAAAGTATTTGCTGCCTCCACGCACTTACGCACCGTGGAGAGGTTCGGGTCCGCCTCCACTTGGTAGAAGGTCTCCACCTCAAGGCCCAGCTTCTTTAGTTGCGCAATCAGGTCGTCGGCATAACCATTGCGGAAGAGGAAGTTGTCAGTCACCACCAGCGCCCGTTTTTTACCGGCGATCTCCTTCAGTGCCTCGGGCACGCAGCCGCGACGAAAGTAGATGGATCCCGGCAACTTGTGCCACAACATATTTTCTGCACGCATGGCGACCAATTTCTTGTTCAGTAGATGCTTCGGTCCCAGGTTCTCCGAGATCGAATTGCCGCCCCAGCTTCCACACCCAAGCGTCAGGCTGGGCGACAGGCTGAAGTTGTAGAGATCGCCTATGCCGCCGTGAGACGAGGGCGTGTTGATCAGGATGCGCGCCGTCTTCATCTGCTCGCCAAAGTAGGCAACACGATCCTTCCGCTGGTCCTGATCCGTGTAGAGCACCGAGGTGTGGCCGATGCCGCCAAGAGCCACCAACCTCGCCGCAATCGCAACCGCATCCTTAAAGTCTGCAGCACGATAGAGAGCGAGGATCGTCGATAGCTTCTCATGTGCGAACGGCTCCGCCGTAGTTGCATCGCTGACTTCGCCAATCAGCACTTTGGTCGTCGCGGGCACGCGGATCCCAGCCAGCGCAGCGATTTTGGTGGCAGCCTGCCCTACAATCTTGCCGTTCACCGCGCCGTCTACAAGAATGATGTCGCGGACCGCGTCCAGTTCCCCACCCTGCAGAATATAACCACCGTGACGGGAGAAACGGCTGCGGATCGATTCATAGATCGAGTCGACGGCGATCACCGCCTGCTCGGAGGCGCAGATCACGCCATTGTCGAAGGTCTTCGACATGAGGATCGATGCAATAGCGCGCTTCTGATCCGCCGTCTCGTCAATGACAACCGGAGTGTTGCCGGCGCCGACGCCAATAGCCGGGGTGCCCGAGGAGTAGGCGGCATGCACCATACCGGGGCCTCCCGTGGCGAGGATGAGCTTGATCTCCGGGTGGCGCATCAGCTGGTTGCTCAGTTCAACCGTCGGCTCGTCAATCCAGCCAATAATATCTTCCGGGGCTCCGGCTTCGACAGCAGCCTCAAGCACAAGCCGGGCAGCAATGCAGGTGCACTTTCGCGCTCGCGGATGGGGACTGATGATAATTCCATTGCGAGTCTTAAGGCTGATCAGCGTTTTGAAAATTGCTGTCGAGGTCGGATTCGTAGTTGGAATGATGCCGCAAAGAAGGCCCATCGACTCCGCCATGGTGATCGTGCCAGCCTCGTCGTCCTGGCTTAGAATGCCGCAGGTCTTCTCATCCTTGTACTTGTTGTAGATGTACTCGGAGGCAAAGTGATTTTTGATAACCTTGTCCTCGACTACCCCCATCCCCGTCTCTTCTACCGCCAGTTCAGCAAGAGGAATGCGGGCATTGGCAGCAGCCAGAGCAGCGTTCCGAAAGATCTGGTCAACCTGCTTCTGCGAGAAGCCGGCAAACTTCTGTTGCGCGGCTTTGACGCGGAGGATAAGGGCATCCAGCTCCTCACTTGTGGTGACACGGTTTTCCTGCTTCTGGGTTGCTACTAGAAATGCCTCGAAATTTGTCATGCTCTCCTCTAATCTCTTGCCTGCTTTCGTTAGCAGTTGAAGGGTTGAAAGGGTGATAGGCGGGACAGCCATCTCAGGCCGGCCGGTGGAGGGATGGTGTTGCCGTTCCTTTGGCAGCTCATCTATTCGATAAAGTTATATCGATATCCACAGGACTGATGGTACCGGCAAGCGGCTGGAGAGACAGTGACAGCTATCACAGCCCGTCGAGTCTCTGACCTTGCGGCGCTTTTCTTGAGGTGTCTTTGCTCGAATTTGCTGGATTGGCTAATATCGGATGCTGTCGGAATTTCGACTGGCGGCTTTCGAGCAATTCCAAATTTGTTCCACTAGACGGAGATGAAATGGCTATCAGCTTTGCTACAGATATCCGCCCGCTATTTCGTGATGGCGACGTTCAATGCATGGGAAACGCGGGAGTTCATCTCGATGACCATGCCTGGATGCGTGTGCCCGCCAATGCGCAAAGCGTCTATGAACAAGTATCCGCAGGTACGATGCCGCCTGATGCACCCTGGCCAACGGATCAAGTTTCGCTTTTCAAGAAGTGGATGGATGCGGGCTATCCGGCCTGAACAAGGCGGATACGGCTTCTAAAATCTCCTGGCTCGCGAGTATCGAACCGACTTTACCGCTTACTCCGAACTTTGCCCGTCACACGCGGTACGAGTTCGGGCGAAGAAGACAGGATAAAGCGGCGAAACGCTCCTGCATTGCCTATAGGCACTGGGCCGGCAGGATAGGCTAGCGAGAACATGCGGGACAATTGAATCCCATGTACGCGCGCCAGCCGAAGCGTGCCTAAAGCGAGCTGGTTGCGTACTGCCCAGCGAGATACGAACGTTACGCCAAGCCCAGCCTCGACGGCGCTGAGCAGACCTTCCGTCGAGTCGAGTTCCATGATGGTTCTAAGTTCCTTCTTCCGGAGTCCGGCTTTTGCCAATGCCGCCTCAATCACGCGACGCGATCCCGAACCGAACTCCCGCATGAGCAAGGGCGCGCCTTTCAGCGCATCGATCTGGATTGTGTGCTCGGCCCATTCATGGCTGGCGGGTACAACCAGCACGATCTGGTCTTCCATAAAAGGTTCGATGTGAATATCCTTGCGTAACGCGGGACCCTCGATCATCGCCAATTGAATGCGGCGTGCAACCAGGGCGTCCAGCATTTCGTCTGTATTCCCGCTCACCGCAGAGATTGCGACACGCGGATGCTCGCGAAGAAATGCCGCAACGAGATTCGGCAAGACGTATTGTCCGATGGTTTGCGATGCCCCGAGAGCTAACTTCCCAGCATGATTCCCGGCCGCACTGGTCACGGCTTCGTATGCTTCGTTCGAGATTGTTTTTAGATGCTCCGCATAAGGCTGCAGGCGCTCGCCAGCGGGTGTGAGCGTGATGCGCCCACCACTGCGATCGAACAGAGGTACGCCGAATTCGTCTTCGAGAGCTTTGATCTGCTGGGTAACGGCAGGTTGTGTCAAAAGTAGTTCTTCAGCAGCTCGACTGAAGTTGAGATGTCGCGCAACTGCCCGAAAAACTGTGATCCGGAAATTTTCCATCTTCGCTCCAACCTTAGCCTCATGATTGTCGCAGAATATCCGGGCCGAAGCTGCACGCTTTAGCCACTGCAGCCGCAACTATAAGAAAGACGAATCCTCTATAAGAATTTCCGCTTGGACTGCGCCTGTCCTTCGCAAAGATACTGGCCGCAGGAGTGAGGATTGAATCCGAAGACAGTCTTTTTTATTGGAATCATTTTGACCGCAAGCGGCATGATCTCTCCATCGATTGCCCTGCTGGCAGGCATCGTATATGGCTTTGCTTTCGCTCATCCCTATCACCTGGAGAGCAGAAACCTCTCCCGCTTTCTTTTGCAGGCGGCTGTCGTCGGACTTGGCTTCGGGATGAACCTGCATCAAGTAGTACGCGTCGGCAAAGCAGGAGTTCTTTACACTGCGATCAGCATCTCCGCCGCCATGCTGCTTGGCTGGCTTCTGGGACGAGTGTTGCATGTTAGCCGAAAAGCAGCATTTCTGATCACGGTGGGAACCGCTATTTGCGGAGGAAGCGCAATTGCCGCGATTGCGCCCATCACCAATCCGGATGAGGAAGAGATGGCGATGTCACTCGGCACCGTATTCATCCTGAACGCAGTGGCATTACTGCTCTTCCCCATGATTGGCCTTGCATTGCACATGAGCCAGGTCCAGTTCGGACTCTGGTCTGCGTTAGCCATTCACGACACAAGTTCTGTCGTGGGTGCCGCCGCCAGGTACGGACCACAAGCATTGCAGATCGGAACAACTGTCAAGCTGGCAAGAGCTCTTTGGATTGTTCCATTGGCCATGCTCACCGCATTCGCGAGGAAGAGCAACGCACGGATTCGGTGGCCCTGGTTTATTCTGCTTTTCTGTCTCGCTGCCGTGGCTAACACATACCTTCCGGAGGCGGACAGGCTCTACCTAATCCTCAATCGCCTTGGGGGTCGTGGATTGACGGTCGTTCTTTTCCTGATTGGAACCGGACTATCGAAAGATACTCTCCGCCGTGTTGGCATCCGGCCATTTCTGCAAGGTATTGGCCTGTGGGCAATCATTGCGATCGCATCACTGCTTGCGATTCGTGCCGGATGGATCACTCTATAAACGACACAAATGATGTTTCTTTGTTCACGGCTACGTCTGGAGCGAAAGAAAATACCTGCTGTACATAAGGCCTATACCTCCATTGCGACGATGGAGACATGGATGACGGCATTTGACTGCGTCCTCAACGCAAGGCGGAGTGTGGCAGGATTCGTACAGATGGCGTCCCGCCGATTCGACTGCCTCTCTTTATGAGCAGGAATCCGAAGAGTGAGGAATTCTAAATGTTCGTTGGCCACTACGGACCAAGCTTTGCCGGCAAGGCACTCAAACAAGCAATTCCTCTGTGGGTACTGTTTGTCGCGGTGCAATTTCTGGACGTCCTCGGTCAATCTTTGTACTTCTCGGTATTGAAAAGGTTCGTATCGTGCCGGGAATCACCAAGTCGAGTCCGCTGGATCTTTACTACATGCCGTATACCCACAGCCTGGACGGAGCTATTCTTTGGTCGCTGGCTGCGGGAATTGTATATTGGTTGTTCCGCAGGACAGATGGTTGGCGTGCCGCTGCCGTCGTATCAGCCGCTGTCTTCTCTCACTGGGTCCTTGATTTGCTTGTTCACCGACCTGACCTCCCGATATACAACAACAGCCTGAAACTTGGTCTTGGCCTCTGGAATCACCCGGTAGCGGCATTGGCACTTGAATTTGCGGTCCTGTTCGGTGGCATGTACCTCTACTTGCGCACGACGGAAGCCATTACCCGAGGCGGCCGTTACGGGATGGTCGTCTTTGGGCTAGCGATGGCTTGCCTTCATGTTGCTGTATTTTTCGGCCCTCCCCCAAGCTCAGATCGAGCCGCGGCCATTATGGCGCTCGCAGGCTACGCCGTCTTTGCCGCAGCTGCGTACTGGCTTGAGAGGATGCGCGCTCCCAGGACAGCGCCGAGATCCATGCGAACACACTCCGCAATACCTGCAAGGTGAAATCTTAAGAATTCTGGTATTGGGCAAGGGTGAAACTGGGTCGCGGGTACAGAACGGACCCCCAATGGAAATACGAAAGCGGGCTTTGTGCCTGCCGGTAAGCTATTTATTTTCTTTGATTTATTTTGGTGGACCTGGTCGGGATCGAACCGACGACCTCTTCCATGCCATGGTGAGCATTGGGCCGCAAGTTATAGACGGTACAGCACTTACTAACCGGTATAACCGGCAAAAACGGCACAATTGGCACTATTTGCTGCCAAAATGCTGCCAAATTTTGCCCAGCGGGCCAATGGGCTGACTGTGTGGGTCAGCCCGATTTTCTTCAGTCGGATAAACGTCGTAGGGTGATCTTAGTGGTCTGCCATTCGCCAGAAGCTTGATCTTGCGGAATGTGCATTCTCAGCTCGTCTGGTGTGATCTCAATCAGTTCCTCCTCCGGCAAAAGCCAGATATGGAAAAAATAGTGCGGTACGCGCTCGATGGCAGTATTCCATTCATTGCGTGTCAGAAATATCTCGCGTGAGTCGCGTGCTGAGGACTTGACCTCAATAAGCTTGGCGATAGGCTCCACGACGCCGATGTCGTAGGACTGCACATCGTAGCCAGCGGAGTTATCATCAAGTGCGACCCAGCGCACAGTATTGGTTATCCCCAAACCCGAGAGTCGCCGATTTTCGTAGTCGATGGTGAGCTGCTCCGCCCGACGTCCTTGCTGCTGCTTTCTGTCATCGTCTGCCCGGCGCGCTTTGCGTGAGAGTTCGTCCCACCATTCCCTTATGACAGTGGAAGGGGTTCTGGCAAATAATCCAGCAGCCTCAAAACATTGTTCTTCGTTGGTACTCAAAGCAGTCCGAATACGCTCCCGCCCCCACGGGGAGAGCCTTACCCACCAGGGTCGTGCTTCCTCGATAAAACTCCAGATGGCATCTCGGAAGAGAGCTGTCGCGTCTTGAAGATGCTCATCCCGTGCGCTCGTCAAGCCACTCAACACCACGGCCATTTCATAGTCGTGATAGGCATCATCGGGAGAGATGCGCTTTAGCGTGGAAATAATCTCCGTGAGCGGTACCTGACTGTGGAGTGCAGCATACCGGCGGATAGCGAGCAGCCCATTGAGCGCGCTCATCGACAGTATGCGTTCTCGTTCGAGAACTGACACAGCTATTATTCCTCCACACCGCTGTCAGGTGAGAATTCCTTGCCCTCTAGCTCCTCAATGAGATCAATGAGATCGGCCAACTCAATCCCATAATCCGTTGGATCCGCCGCATTCTCTTCATCGAGCGCGATTTCATGGAGGTCTGGATCATCAAGTAACTGCTGCAAGCCGCGGAGTTTAACTGCCAATCGTCGGTTGACCGAGCGGTCAATGCTACCGATCCCCTGTGGAGCTACCGATTGAAAGATGTGAATATTCGTTTCGGTTCCTGGTGCTAGACCAAGGCGGTGAATACGATCTATGGATTGCAGATAATGCGTGGTGTTGTAGCTACGGTCGAGATAGATCGCCTCATGGCAGACTTCATGCAGGCTGATACCTTCGCCAGCAGCGGCAGGATTGGCGATCATCACTGAGCAGGCGGAATCTTCGTGAAAGCGCCGGATACGACTTTCACGTGTGTCAGCGCCTTCCTGTTCGCCGGTAGGAATGGCACCGTAAAGCGTCACTGGATTTAACTCTGAAAGCAGCCGTTCCATTTCGAGGATTGTATTGGTAAAGATCGTCCAGATAACGCATTTACGGTTATTGCGCGCCAATTGGCGTGCCAGCGCCGCTACCGCCTGCATCTTTTGCGATGGGCCTTCTTCCATCACCTTGTCGATAATCCCCGAACCTATCGAAGAAATATCGGAGAATTCTGCCATTGATCGCAAAGCCGCAATAGGGTTGACCGATAGTTGCAGAAGCGTCATCACGGAGCGTCGCGCACCATAAATATCCACGCGCCGGTCGTGCTTAAGAGAGCTGAGCTGCTTCAATGCTTCGCTGCGGACAATGGAGTAAAGTGCAAGTTGGCTGGGACTCATCTCGACATGCTTGAATTCACGATGTGGCTTCGGAAGACCAAGCTCACTCTTGGTTGTTCTCACATAAAGATTGCCCAGTACCTGCCTGGGTGCGGTCCCCTGAGCTATCCTTCCACCCAGCCCTGCACCTGGCCAGAGGAAGTCCAACTGAGATTGCAAATCCGATGGGGATTGAGGCATCGGAGTTCCACTCAGAATATCCCGCCGTATCGGCAAAGTGCAGATGCCAAGCAATACAGATCCCCGCTGAGACGAATAGCCTGCTTTCATGCGGTGCGATTCGTCAAGCACCAAATGAACGGGATGGCGTGCGAGATAGGTCGCAATAACGCTCGGAATCCGAATTAGCTGGTCATAGGTAATCAAAAAACGTGTCGCACCAGAATCCAATGTGCGAATGATCGCGTCCTCACCACCCGTCAAGGTCGTGAACGGCTCCGCGCTACCGTCTGTTGCACCTTCATCAATGCAGTCGCGGACGGCGTCCTGCCAAGCCATAAATGCGTTTTTAGGAGCAACAACGAGCAGGTGTTGTCCCGGTTTCCGGGTAAGGATATCTAACGCAAGCGTAACGGTCGTCTTGCCAGATCCGGGTACTGAGAAATTCGCGCCGTTGGCGACTGAGAGCAGGTACCCGATATCTCGATTTTGGAATGGCTTGAGGGCGCGTTTAGTGAAGGAGAGGGCGCGTAGGCGGGTGTCGATCTCATCTCCGCCGAGCGTCGCGGTCAACGTGCCGCGTGCTTCTCTTACTGCCTTGTAGTTCCGTACAAACTCATTGATCTTCTCTTTCGCGAGCCCGATGGGCCGTAAGACGAACCCTTGTTGGCGCTGAAGCGGAGCAAACTCACGCACGAGCGAAAGCGCCGTTACCCAGGGCACATTCAATTTATTCAAGGCCAGCTCGTAATCATTCTCGATAGCCATCGCACGCTGAACGACGCGCTCCCAAATGGCATCTTCGCTTACGGCCTTCAGTTCGAAACTACCTCGCAGGGTCGAAGCACTGTACGTGATTTCGATCTCAGCCATAGCCAACTCTCTTTTCCGGTTTTACGCCGTCGGATTCGCTTTAGCTGGGTCAGGCAACTCACTCTTTAGTTTTTGCGCTCGTGCTATCACGCTATCGAGCTGCGCGGCAATGGCGGCATGGGTGGACGGGTCTGCTGTGGAAATGTCGATCTCAAGTAGCTTGGTATTGGCATCGCGCGCTGCTTTAAGAGCGGCCTGACCGCGTTTCTCGTCCTGTTCGGCTGAGCGGATGCTCTCGCAAACTGAGATTAGTTCCGACGCGGTCTCGTCCCGGCGGGACGGATCGTCGAACACCTCTATAAGAGGTTTGTAGCTTGTGCCTTCGTTCTCTTCATCGAGATCGATGTCCAGCGAACCAGTATCTTCCTGCTTGTCGGTCGGTGGTGCTGTCATGTCAACACCGAGCCGCGCGGCAAGTGCCTCCGCTACATCCCCTGATTTCTTGCCGAAGCTGAAATTGAACGCATACGCGCGAACCCCTAGTGATTTAGAGTTGTCCTGGATCGTAAAAGCGATGCGACGGCTCAGTTCGAGCTCCTCACCGGTCTTATCTTTCAGAAGCCGAGCCATATCTCCGAAAAGTTGCTGGGCTCCGCTTTCAACCTGCTGGTAATCTTCCGGTGTGCGCTTCCAATCTTTAAGGTAAATCTCCGCATGAGAAAGCGCCTGAAGCGCAATGTCCACGTCTTTAGCTTGTTTGCGCATATCACGCGCGATCTCGTCACGCGTAAAGCCAGTCAGCATGAGGTCTTTGATTGTTAGTGCCTCATTTACCCAGGTATAGGGCAGTTTGGTTTCAGGCTGCATTTGCAGCTTAACTTCGATTTCCTTGATCTCTTTGTCTGTGATGGCAGCCGGCAGAACCCTGCAATTGACGTGGCTGAAGCTTTGAGTGCCCGCTTCGCCGGAGGTGTAAAGCTCGCGCATCGCCGCAAGACGACGGTTGCCGTTCACCACAACGCCAGCAGCGGTAATCAGAAGCGGGTCGGTCTGTCTGCCCTCAGCAAGCACATCGACGATAGGGCTGATCGACGCTGTGCCTTCGCGGGAAAAGCGATCGAGGATGTCATGCTGCGCCTGCTGCGATTCTTGATTTTCCTGCCCGGCAGTGAAGAAGTCATCAGCAATGTCGTGTGAGCGGACATATTGGAGTTGCGCCGTGCGAGTGCGCCCGTTGGCCATGCGGTAAATCGGCAACTCGATGGGGAGACGCACTACTGGCAACAGCTGCGAAGTATTCTGATACTCATAAAATGCCGAGCGCTCCACCGGATTTTCGCAAGCCACGGCGACCTGCGCTTCGCGTTCATGTTTCGGAATGACTTTGATTTTGTATGCCATAAGCTCTCATTCAAATGCAACAACCAAGATGGGTAAGGTGATGATGCGGTCGTAAAGCTGAAGCTCGCCGCAGAGCCTATCATAGTTGGCGATGTTGCTGCCAAGGCGCAGTGCTCCTGATTTCGTAGGAACGGCGAGTGCTGCCGCTTCAATTTTGTTTCGGGAGAACAGGTATTGCAGCTTCAGCAGATCGTAAAACACGCGGCTGACGTTGCCGGTCTGGATTTGAACCGCCAAGTCGTCCTTTTGGCTAAAGACCGTGACGGCAGCGAAGTTCGGCGCAATCGCAAACTCATCAGACCATCCCTCGCGCGTCAATTCATTACGTAAATGATCGCGGATTGCGATCGTCGCATGGGCCTCCACCGTGATGGAGGGGGCATTAAAGACGTCAGTGATCCATTCGTCGAGTTCTCTCTTTTCCCACTCGACCTTGCCATTGCGGTGAGAGTACCCCTCGACGAAATTCATTCACACCCTCCTGGAGGCGGCTCATATACCGGTTTGTTCATCGGACGCACACGAAGTGTGCCAACGCGGAGTTCATTTATCCGGCTATTGGCGATGTCTATGTACTCCTGTTGGATGTCGCAACCGTAAGCCTTCCGGCCATTCTTCAATGCTGCGATGGCACTTGACCCGACGCCTAGATAGGGATCAAGCACCGAATCATTCTTGTTAGTCAGGGCTAAGACAAGACGCTCAACTAGGCCCACGGGAAACTGGCACGGGTGTTCGGTCTTCTCGACGTGATTAGCTTTCACGTTTGGAATATCCCAAACGTCAGATGGGTTCTTCCCGAGCGGATTGCCCGACAACTGTCCTCGCTTCGGCCCTTTAAAATGCTTTTTGTTCGGATATTTGGAAGGCACCCGCACTTCATCAAGGTTGAAAGTGTAATCCTCACCCTTGGTGAACCACAGGATAGTTTCGTATCTTCCGGAAAACCTCTTCTGACAGTGCAGCCCGTGACCGAAGCTCCAGATAATGCGATTTCGCAGGAACAGTTTGGTTTCTTTGAAGATTGGGTAGAGCAGAATATCGAGCGGGAAGACTTCGCCGTCATCGACGTAATTCCCTACCTGCCAGCAAATGGATCCTTTTGGATGTAGCAGACGCACCGCCTCTTTTATACAGAGATGCTGCGCTTCAAGATAATCATCCAGCGAGCTTTTTGTCTCGTATTCTTTGCCCAAATTATATGGCGGAGAAGTAACGATGAGTTTCATGCTTTCATCGGACAGAGTCTTCATGAAAGCGATATTGTCCTGGCAGGCGACAACCGCCTCAGGTTGCCGTATCACTGTCGGCATAGTCCGAGTTGCTTTGCGGACAGGTAGGGGAAGAGGGATTACTTGGGCAGACATACTCATGCGCGACTCTTTGCGAACAGGGGCCATTGTTCTTCGACATAACGTTCTGCCGCATCACGAACAATCCACGCAACAGAAACCTTTTTGCGCTCGGCCAGTTGCTCGAGCGTCTGATAGAGATCGGGAGGGAAAGTCACGGACGTCCTTGGGGACTTGGGAGGCCCCTTACTTGAGCGCGCCTTTCGTTTCGCATTCGTCATCACGACATCTCCATCGATGCACCACTTTACACCACTACGGTGCTGTATGCTTAATCATGAGCATACTCAGAGAGCGAGCATCTGTCCAGGGAGATTTTCCCTTTTGAAATCAATGATTTCTTTAGAGCTTAGCGGATCGATTGTCCCTGTGCTATAGCGTCAACTGAACAATGGAACCACGCTCGATGAACCAGGCGGTAGCTGCTTTCACAAGCGGCTCTCTGGTCATCAACGAGATGCGCTCATGTGTGACACAAATCGAGCAGCCAGTGCCCTTGTTCTTCTACTTATTTAGCATAGATATACAAGCCTTGTGTTTGCAAGAAAAATATGGTATTTTTTCTTGCAACATGTAGTGAATTTATATGGCTCAAGCGATTGAAAATACGATCACATATCGCATCCGAGGATCGGGGGGAGGGTGGGCATTCTCTCCGCGCGATTTTCTGGACCTTGGCAATCGCTCGACTGTCGATTCTGCCTTGCACCGGCTGGCGCGGAAAGGCAGCATCCGCCGGGTCATTCGGGGGATCTACGATTATCCGCGTTTCAGCAAGATGCTGGACCAGCAGCTCAGCCCCGATCTCGACCAAGTCGCCAGAGCTCTGGCGCGAAAGTTCCGTTGGCGCATTCAGCCCAGCGGCGCCACGGCGCTGAATTTTTTGGGACTCTCGACTCAGGTCCCGGCGCGCGCCGTTTACCTTTCCGATGGTCCCGACCGCCTCTACCAAGTGGGCAACACACCGCTGATTTTTGAGCACACTGCTCTCAAGGAATCGGGGACTAAGCTGAAGGAAAGCGGATTGATCGTGCAAGCGCTTAAATCCCTCGGTCCGGAGCAAATCACTCCAGAAACCATCGCCAAGATTCGGGAGTGGCTACCCAAGCCGCTACGCTCCAAGGTCCTGGCCGATACAAAGACGGTGACGGGATGGGTCTACGACACGATCCAGCAGATTGCCGGAGAGGATTGACATGGACAAGATCGCTGCTGGATCGGCAACAGACAGGCGGGATTTGTTTGGGGAATCAGCAAGTCGGCTTGGGATGAATCCCGCCATTGTCGAAAAGGATTTCTGGGTCTGCTGGATTCTCAAGCACCTCTTCGGGGAACCGTCACTCAGGGAGCAGATAGTTTTCAAAGGTGGAACCAGTCTGTCCAAGGTCTTCCACTTGATCGACAGATTTTCTGAAGACATCGACCTGATTCTTGACTGGCGGCTACTCGGATATGGCATAGCGCAAGGCAACGATCCCTACCAGTCCGTCCAGTCAAAAACGAAGCAGAGCCGGTACAACCAGGAAATGAATGCCAGAGCCGCAGAGTATATTCGCGGAACGCTGCTTGCCCAGTTGAACCACATCTTCTCCCGTGTTACTGAGTTGCACGCCAGTATTGACGAATCCGATCCGCATACGGTGAACGTTCGATTTCCCGCAGCCTTCAGTGCGTCCTACATTCGTCCCGAGGTCCGGCTGGAGATAGGGCCGCTTGCCTCATGGGTTCCTTCCAGTGCTCAGACGATTCGCCCCTATGCGGCCGACTCGTTTCCCAAAGCATTTGTCGAACCTGATTGCGCCGTAATTGCAATCGATGCAGAACGCACTTTTTGGGAAAAAGCGACGATTCTCCATCAAGAAGCACATCGGCCTGGTACTGTCCCAGCCCGCTACTCGCGGCATTACTACGACCTTTACAAACTGGCGGGGAGTCCCATCAAGGATGCAGCTTTAGCCAATCGAGATCTTCTTCAGGCCGTGGTCGAATTCAAGGAACGGTTTTACTACTCTTCCTGGGCACACTACGATGAGGCGCGACCGGGCTCATTCCGGCTGCTTCCCCCGGAAAAGCAACGAGACACTTTGGAACGGGACTACCGCGCTATGCGCGATATGTTCTATAGGGAACCGCCCACATTTGCAGAGATACTGAATGCTTTGCAAACTCTTGAAAATGGAATCAATGTGATGGGATAATGCCCAACCGATGGGGTGATCGCCGGGTTCAATGAGTGCACCGCGAATCACTTTCCAAAGAAATCAATAAGCAGGCCGCCTTGCTTGATGAAAAACGCTTTCGGCGGCTTGACGATGTTCAATATAACCATTGAAATGCACGATAACATTTGCCAGGTTAGCGTGCATAAAGTGTGACGGAGCCACATGTCAGTTCACGGGTTCTAGGGTTCCCGCCATACTAAGAAACATTAAGAGAAATCTGCAAACAGGTCAGCAGGCGTGACCGAAAGCGCTTTTGCCAGCTTGATGATGTTCTCCAATGCAACGTTTCGTTCGCCGCGCTCAATACCGCCAACGTAGTTGCGATGCAGCCCGGCTCGTTCGGCCAACTCCTCTTGGGAATAGCCCCGTTCTTCGCGGAGTTGCCGCAACCTTGTGCCAAATCGAGACTTAACGGAGCGTGTCGCCACACTCCTATGCTTGAGCTTAGACCACTATGAGTCTACACACGATGCGTGTGATATTGTCTCAAAGAGCAGATCGCCGCGCATCGGGAGCCAGATTCACGGCGACAGGGTAAAATTGCGGAATTAAAGGTCTGACGGCCATCAACCTAGTGCGAGAATCTAACGAAATTGAGGATGAGTCCATGCAGGACAACTACATCGAATGCCCGGAGCTTACGGGCAAGACGATTCAGATGTTTCGTATCCACCGGGATGCCGGTGATGGAACCAACGTCGAGATTCAACTTACGGATGGAACCAGCTTTTCTTGTGTTCTGAACCACAAGCCCGAAATCAACACCACCTTATATAAGGGTGGCATCGGAACCCCCGAAATTCTTTTCAGCCACGAATTCTAAGCCTGTCCAGGCGCCCAAAAGCGGCGCGTTATTCCTAACACGCCTAACGCGCTGCACGGAATTCATTGGACGCGGTATCGGTTCCGCCCTAACTTTGCGCCATGGCTGACCCACACGGTCAGCGGAGGTGCAAAGTGAATCGATTCCGCCGTCTCTTCCGTTCCGATGCGAGCAGCAATCGGCTACCTGTTCCGCCTGGTATTCGTCGGGCACAACCCTTCCTGAAGAACACGCTCTTCCCGGCCATCCGCACGATGGCTCCCACCCTTCTTGCGCTCTCTCTGACGAGCGTTGCCCACGCCCAGGGGACGATGGACTTCTCCGGGGCGACCACGCTGATGACCACCTTCAAAACCTTCGCCATCTATGCGGGCGCCGTTATCTGTTTCGGCGGACTGATCTTCGCCGGAATCCGGATGATGAGCGGTCGCTTTGCGGACGCGATTCCGGGTCTCTTCGGCGCGCTGTTCGGCGCCGGAGTGCTGGGCTGGGGAGCGGGCTGGATTGGCAGCCTCACTGGTCAGACCATGCAGTAGGAGGCGGCCATGACCAAGCGAGGAGAACCGTTATCAATCAACCAAGCGCTGAATCGACCGAGGGCCAAGCTGGGCCTCGACCTCACAGCATGGATGGCGATCGTATTCGTCTGCGTAACGGTTTTCCTCGTTGGGTTCCGCATGGTAGCGATGATCGCGTTTCCCGCGCTTGCAGTGAGTGCATGGCTGATCGTCCGTAGACATCCGAAGATGTTCGAGCTTTGGGGCTTGAGCCTGAGCCAGAGGTCCTACTATGACCCGCGTAGACACTGAGCAATTGAAATATACACCGTGGTTCGCCAAGACGGGAGCCGCGTGCAGCATCGTTCCGATTGCACGCTTCGTCAATGATCGGATCTTCGCGTTAAAGGGCGGCGGCTACGGCTGCCTCTTCTCTCTCGTCGGCCTCGACGAAGAGGGCTTGATCGACCAGGAACTTGAAGCGGAGATGCGGTCGATTGAGGGCGCGCTCCGCGGGTTGCCCGAGGGGTCGTGCTTGTATCAATACACCCGTGTCACGTCAGGTTTCGATCTACCGCGGAAAACGAGCTACGCCAATCCGGTAACGCAGGTTTTTGTGAATGACCGGCTGGTCTTCCTTGAAAAGACGGCGGGCTTTCGCCTAATCGATCTGCATTGGTGCCTGACGCTGGAGCCGCCGAAGGCAACCGCATTTGCCCGGAATCCCAAAGAGCATGACGTGGACACCTTACGGATGCTCGCCGACCTCGAAAAAACGGCGACGCTGCTTGAAGGCCATCTCGGCAGCTCATTGGGTCTCAAGCTACTTGAGAAGAATGCGGTCTATCAGTTCTTCAGCTACCTGTTCAATCTTGAAGAGTGGGCGGCAAAAGACAATTTGTCTGCCAATGACGGCGTGGACCGCCAGATCGTAACGAGCCCGGTTGCATGGCATAGCGACCATCTCACCATCGGTCGCAGATACGTTCAGATGTTTTCGCTAAAGACCACGCCGGAAGCGTCCAGGCCATGCCTGTTCTCGGGCCTTCTGACACTCGACTGCGACAGCATCCTGTGCTCGACATGGCGGCCAAAGTCCACGACCGCGGCGCGCGGCGAGATCGACGCCCAAGAAAAGTTTATCTCGTTTTTCAAAGTCGGCGTGTTAACGCGCGTGATGAGCGGACGCGATACGGCGTCGCTTGAAACAGGCGCGGGCGCGCGCGCCGCCAATACCCAGGTCGATGACCTCGGCGAAGTCATCCGCTCGCTCGACAAGAAAGCGCAGGGCGAATACTCGCTGCGCTTCCTTGTGGCCGCGCGTAGCGTGGACGAACTGCGCGGCATCGCCCCCGCTGTGCATCGCGTCTTCGTCGATGCGCGGGCGCAGGTGATGGAAGAAACGCTTGGAAACCTGTCGGCGTTCTATGCGCTGTTCCCCGGCAACCAGAAGTTCAACGTCTTTCCGATGTGGCTGGCCGAAGACCATCATGCACGTCTGTCTTCGATCTTCGCGCCCAATCTGGGCCATCCATACTCAGAGGACTTGGACAACGAGTACCTGAGCGTCTTCGAGACGCGCACACGGACGCCGTTCTTTCAGGACGTGTATGTAGACGGCGTGCGGGTCATGCTGATCCTCGGACCGACGGGCAGTGGTAAGTCCGTGCATGGGAATCTGTCTATCGCCCACGAACAGAAGTATGGCGGGTTCACCTACATCTTCGACATCGGCGGCAGCTACGAAAGTGTCGTCGAACTGTACGGGGGCCGCGTGGACCGCATCGGCAAGGACGGCCCGCGCGTGAATCCTTTCGCGCTGGAGCCAACTGAAAGCAATATCACCTTTCTCTATTCGTTCGTGAAGCTCCTGCTCATGAACGGCGGCGCGGAGTTGGAACCCGAAGACGACGACGTGATCCACAAGGCCGTGCGGGATATGTACCTGCTCGACCAAGAGAACCGCCGACTGTCCAATCTCTTTCTGCCTAAGAAGTTGGACAGGTACCTGTCGAAATGGGTTGGCAACGGTGTCTATCACGCAGTCTTTGACAACGTGGAGGACAGTCTCTCGTTATCCCGTCTTCAATGCTTCGACTTCCAGGGCGTGAACAACGAGCAATACGCTGACCTGATCGAGCCGGTCATGGTCTGGCTTCTGCGCCGCATCAATGACGTTCTTTACAACCCCGCCAATCTTGGCGTACCGAAACACATCCTCATCGAAGAAATCTTCTCTTCGATGAAGAATCGCCAGTTGCTCGAAGGCGCGCTGGCCTCCATCAAGACCGTGCGCAAAAACCTGGGCGGCGTGACGATGATCGGCCAGTCCGCCGAGGACCTGGGTGCGAACGCCGATTCGATTGTAAATTCCTGCACGTCGTTTCTCTTTCTCAAAGACGCCACCTTCAACCGGAAACGGTATGCGGAACTGTTCAAGATGAACGAACAGCAGCTCGCTCTCTTCGAGAGCCTGCGCGACCGCGAAGGGTTGTATATGCGCCGTGACGGTCTGACCAAAGTTGTTCGGCTCAACCTTGACAGCCGCAGTTACGCAATCTTTTCGACCAAGCCGAAAGACCGTGTGCGCCGCTCGAAGCTGATCGCCAAGTACGGACTCACCGAGGGCATCGCACGCTTTGCCCAGGGCGAGACCGCATAACCCAAACTCACCACAGAAAGGACACGAACGCCATGAGACCCCCTTTTCCTGTCGCTATCGGCCTTGGCCTGATGCTGGCCTCCGGCCAGTTGCACGCCACCGACTCCCATCCGCTTCAGCCCAGCGCGCCGCGCACGGTTATGGTCACGGAAGCGGAAACGCCACCGCAGGTACGTGCGGGCTTGCTCCAATCGACATTGATTGTCTTGCCCGCCGAAGAGAAGGTCGCCAACGTTTTCGCCGGCGACACGGTGGATTGGGTCTTCGACGGCGGTCATGTTGCCTCGCGCTTTATCAGCGTGAAGCCCAAGACGGCCAATAGCACCACCGACATCCACATCGTCTCCGATCACGGCAACGAATACACCCTTCAGTTGAAAGAGGTTTCCAGTGACCCGGACCCACACTTCGATTCCAAGGTCTTCATCAATCCAGGTGACCAAGGTGCCAAGGACCGCTTGGCGCAGCTTCCCGTCTTCGTTCCCGCGGCCGAGTTGGATAAGGCAAAACAGGAAGCTACTACCGCGAAGACCGCTCAAGCCGCGGAACTTAAAGCGGAACAAACAAAGGCTGAACAGTACCGCAGCGAGTATCCGGGTACGCTGCATTTCGATTACGCATGGGACGAGAAGAAGGGAAAGGGACTCGGCCTCCAACAAATCTGGCGGGACGACAAGTTTACCTATCTGCGCGGTCAATTCCAGGAGACGCCCGCGCTCTATGAGTTGAAGGACAAAAAGGGTTCGCTCATCAACTTCGATTTCAACAGCGGACTTTACACCGTGCCGAAGCAATTGGAAAGCGGGTATCTCGCCATCGGTAAGCAGAAAGTTGAATTCCATCGCACGGGAGGCGCGAAGTAGCCATGACCGAGCAGATTCCCAATACGCCCGCAACAATCCCAGAACAGCCGGAGGCGAAGCCCCCGCTGCGCAAAGGGATGCCTGTAGTCATCGCGCTTGTGGCGATCCTCGGCATTCTCGGCATCGCCAACGTGTCGAGTCTGCTGCGCGGCAACAAAAAAGCGACCCCAGTGAGCGCCTTACCCACGCGCCCGGTTTCGCCGAACGCGCAGCAGGTATCGAGCTTCGAGACTGAGCAACAGTTGCAGGCAAAGCAGGATGCCGAAGAACGGCAGCGCCAACAGCAGTTGACGGCAGCCATGCAGCAGCTTCAAGCTGCCGAGGGCGCGCCCGGTCCTGAGTACGCCAGTGCCTCGCCGATGACTGCGGCGCAGCGGGACGCAATCTACGGCGGCAGCCCGAATGCGCCGCAGCGCACCTCCTCTGTTTCGGAAGCCCAGGCCGAAGCCAAACAAAAAGCCTTGGCG